>JADLDB010000085.1 GCA_020846875.1 Myxococcales bacterium
CCTTGTCAGTTACTGCCGACCTTCGAGCTGAAGGCGGGAAGGTGGAACTCAGAGGAGTCAAGCCGTGACATTCGCCTCGCTGCGTCGAACACCTGCTTGACCTTTGATGGAGGTATCAGGCACAGAGTTCGATACGCATCAATGAACCCCAACTCATTCAGGGCGCGACGAGCGCGACGCGCCGAAGCGGCTGTACAGCGCAGGCAAGACGAACAAGGTGAGCAGGGTCGCTGAGATGAGGCCGCCGATCACCACGGTGGCGAGCGGTCGCTGCACCTCGGCGCCCGGCTCCGTCGAGATCGCCATCGGAATGAAGCCCAGCGACGCCACCAGCGCCGTCATCAGCACGGGGCGCAGGCGCAGCTCGGCGGCGCGCTCGATGGCCTCGACGTGGCCCAGCCCTGAGGCCTCGGACTGGCGGGCGAACGAGACCAGCACCAGCCCGTTGAGCACCGCGACGCCGAACAGCGCGATGAAGCCGACCCCCGCCGAGATGGAGAACGGAATGCTGCGCAGCCAGAGCGCGACGACGCCGCCGACGATGGCGAACGGCACGTTGGAGAAGATGAGGAGCCCGGCCCGCATCGAGCGAAAGGTGAGCCACAGCAGGAAGAGGATCAACGCGAGCGCGAGCGGCACCGCCACCCACAGCCGGGCGCGCGCCTCGAGGTAGTGCTCGAACTGGCCGCCCCACTCCACCCGGTAGCCCACCGGCCGGACGACGTCCTTCTCTACGGCCGCCCGCGCATCGTTCACGACGGAGATCAGATCCCTCCCGCGCACGTTGAACTCGACGGTGAGGCGCCGGGACTGCCCTTCGCGAGACACCTGCGCCGGGCCGGTGACGAACTCCAGGTCGGCCACGTCACCCAGCGGGACCATCTGCCCGCTGACCGAGCGAAGCGGGAGCGCCCTCAGCGGCTCCAGGTCGCCTGCGAAGCCGTGGGCGGCGAGGACCACGATCGCGAACCGGCGCTCGCCCTCGAGCACATCCCCGACGGAGTGACCCACCGCCAGCGTCTCCGTCACCTGGTTCACGTCTTGGACGGTCAGGCCGTAGCGGGCGAGCCGGTTCCGGTCGGGTCGGATGCGCAGGTACTTGAGCCCCTGCGACTGCTCGACCCGCACGTCGACCGCCCCCGGCACTCGACGGACCGCGTCCGCGACGGCGTCCCCGAGCCGAGCGAGCTCCGCGAGATCCGCTCCGTAGATGAGCACGCCGACATCGGAGCGGATCCCCGCGACCAGCTCGTTGGTTCGCATCTGGATGGGCTGCGAAATGGCCCCGCCGACCTCGGGCGACGCCGCCACCACCCGCTCCAGCTCCTCGGCGAGGTCGGCCTTGGTCACCCCCTCGCGCCATTGATCTCTCGGCTTCAAGGCCACGTAGACGTCCGACGCCTCGATGCTCATCGGGTCCGTCGCCACCTCGGGCGCGCCAATCCGGGAGACGACATGATCCACCTCGGGGATCTTCTTCACCGCGCGGGCGAGGTTGTTGTCCGTCCTCACCGACTCCGACAGGGCCGCGCCCGGCACGCGCCGCGCCTCGACCAGAAGATCGCCTTCGTCGAGCTGGGGAATGAACTCCGCCCCGAGCCGCCCAAAGAGCAGCGCCGCCACGACGATCGCCGCCATCCCCAGGCTCACCGTGATCGCCCGGCGCCGCATCGCCCGCCGGAAGAGCGGGACGTAGAGCTGATGCGCCTTCCTCAGGATCCACGTCTCTCGGTGGCCCGGCCGTGGCCGCACGAAGTAGCTCGTCAGCACGGGCACCAGGGTCAGCGAGAGGATGAAGGCGCCCAGGAGCGCCAGCAGCACCGTCGTCGCCATCGGCCTGAAGAGCTTCCCCTCGAGGCCGTGGAGCGCGAGCACGGGGAGGTAGACGATGGCGATGATCGCCTCGCCGAAGACGCTGGCGGACCGGACCTCCAGCGTCGCCGCCTCGACGGTCTGGGTCCGTTCCGCGTCGGCCAGCGGGCTCGCCGAGCCCTGCTGCCTCTCGGCAAGCCGCCGCACCGCGTTCTCGACGATGATGACCGCGCCGTCCACGAGGAGCCCGAAGTCGATGGCCCCCAGGCTCATCAGGTTCCCTGAGAGGCCGGTCGCGTTCATCACGACCACGGCGAACAACAACGAGAGGGGGATGGTGACCGCCACCACCAGGCCCGCCCGGAGATCTCCGAGGAGGAGCAGCAACACCAGGATCACCAGGGCGGCGCCTTCCAGCAGGTTCCTCCCGACCGTCTTGATGGTCCGATCCACCAGGGCTGCGCGATCATAGAAGGGCTCGATGCGCGTGCCCTTGGGGAGCGTCGGCTCGATGGCCGCCAGCTTCTCCTTCACCGCACGGGTGACGGTGCGCGAGTTCTCCCCCATCAGCATCAGCGCTACGCCGACCACGACCTCTCCCTCGCCGTCCTTCGTGGCCGCGCCGCGCCGGAGCCGGGCACCGAAGCGCACCTCGCCGATCGTCGCCACGGTGATGGGCACGCCCTGGGGGGTAGCCCCGATCACGACGCGCTGGAGATCCTCGAGGCTGGTCACCAGGCCGTCGGTGCCGATGACGAAGTGCTCGCGCTCGTGCTCGATGTAGCCGCCACCCGCGTTGGCGTTCGACTTCTCGAGCGCGTCCACCACCTGGGCGATCGAGACGCCGGTCGCCTGCAGGCGGGCCGGATCGAGCACCACCTGGTACTGCCGATCCTCGCCGCCGAAGCTGTTCACCTCGACGATGCCCGGCACCATCCGGAGCTGCGGAGCGATGTACCAGTCGAGCTGCTCCTCCAACTGCATCAGGGTGAGGTTCTCGTTGCGAACGACGAACTGGTACACCTCGCCGAGGCCGGTAGAGATCGGCCCCAGCTCGGGCTCGCCGTATTGCTCCGGCACGGCGTCGCGCGCCTCCCGCATCCGCTCGTTGATGAGCTGCCGCGCCCAGTAGATGTCGGTGCCGTCCTCGAAGCTGACCGTGACGACCGAGAGCCCGTACTTGGAGACGGAGCGCACCTCCGTGGACTTCGGGATGCCGGCCATCGCGCGCTCCACCGGCACCGTGACGTACTGCTCGACCTCCACCGGGGAGAGCGCGGGCGCGGCCGTGATGATCTGCACCTGCACGTTGGTGACGTCGGGCACCGCGTCGATGGGGAGCTGCGTGGCGGCGCGCAGGCCGAACGCGATGAACAGCGCCGTCGCGACCAGGACGATGGGGCGATTCTGAAGGGACCACCGGACGATGGCCGAGAGGGCGGCCAACATCAGTGGTGATCCTCGGAGAGGGTGGACTTGAGCAGCAGGCTCTTCAGCGTGAAGACGCCGTGGGTGACGACCTCCTCGCCGTCCTCGAGCCCGGAGAGCACCTGCACCTGGCTGAGCGCGCCCTCGCCGAGGGTGACGACGTGGATGACGAAGTGCCCGTCGGGCGCCTTCACGAAGACGAGCTGCTTGCCGCCCACCTCCGTCACCGCGCTGCGCGGGACGATCACCCGCGCCTCGGCCTTGCTCTGCTCCGCCACCTCGACCTGCGCCGTACCGAACAGCCCGAGCCGGAGCCGGCCTTGCACGTTGTCCAGGCGGATGCGGGCCGTCAGCGTGCGGGCCACCGGATCCGTTTGCTGCCCGATGTGCTCCACCACGCCCTCGAAGCCCTCGCCGGGGAAGGCGTTGAGCTTCACCTCGCTCCTCGCGCCCACCCGCAGCCGGCCCAGATCCTTCTCGAAGACGCGGCCCAGGAACCAGACCTGGGAAAGATCGACCACCGTCGCCAGCACCTGCTCGGTCCCGACAGGCTGGCCCACCACCGCGTCGCGCGCGACGACGACACCGGAGATGGGGGCGCGCAGCGGCACCAGGTAGCCCATGCCTCCCGCCGCGTTCACCCCGATGGCGCCGAGCTGATCGCTCAAGGCCTGGGCTTCGGCCTCCTGGGCCCGCGCCTCGGCCTCGGCGTCGATGGCCGCCTGCTCGGCGCCCAGCCCGATCTCCTTCAGCTTCCTCAGCCGACCGGCGTTGGCGCGGGCCGCCGTGGCCCTGGCGGAGGCGGACGCCAGCGCCCCCCGGAGCCGCCCCACGTCGGGCACCCGCAGCACCGCCATCAGATCGCCCTTCTTCACCACCGAGCCTTCGTTGAAGGTGACCTGCTCCAGCCGCCCGCCTGTCGCGGTCGAGAGCTTCGCGCTGCGATCCGGCTCGGCGGCGATCTCACCCGGGAGTCCGACGGTGGTGGCCAGCACGCCCCGCTTCGCGGGCCCGGTCTCGATCCCCGACTCTTCGACGACCTCGGCCGACACCTCGAGCTGGCTGGGGAGCTCCCCGTGCCCCGTCTCGTCGTGATGGGGATCAGCCTCACCCGGCGGCTCCGTGGGCTCGCTCGCGCCCTTCTTGCAGCCGGCGAGGGGCAACAGCACCACCAGCAACCACGCGCAGCGCTTCACGGCTCGCCTCCTTCCAGCGGGAGCCCCGCTGCCCGCACGACGCGCACCGACGCCACGCACAGCGCCTCCCGCGCGTCGATCTCCGCCTCCAGTTGCTCCACCAGGACCTGCTGCGCGAGGATCGCGTCGCGCACCGCCAGCCGCCCAGCCTTCACCTGCTCGCCGATCGCCTCGAGCCGGGCGATCGCCCGCGCGACCCGCTCCGGCGGGTACAGCCCCCGCGCTCTGGCCGCGGCGCCGTACTCCGCCTTCGCCGACACCAGCTCGAGCTCGAGGTCGCGCCGAACACGCTCCGTCTCCGCCGCCACCTTCTCCTCCAGCGCCGCCACCTCCGCGAGCTCGCCCGCCAGCGTGCGGCCCACCGGCTGCGGCAGGGGGATGGGAAGGCTGAGGCCCCCTCCGAGGACGCGCTCACCAAACCCGTCCCGCTGCGCCATCACGGACAAGGTGAGGTTGGGGACGCGCTCGCGCGCCAGCAGCTCGGCGCGCCGGTGGACGGCTCCTCGCACCTCCTCGAGCGCGATCAGCTCGGGCCGCTGACGGGGCGGCGCCTCGACAAGCACCTGGGACAGCGGCTCGAGCACCCCTGCGGCCAGAGCCGGCGCCCCGCCCGCCAACAGCCGAAGCCGGGCTTGAGCGCCGAAGGCCAGCCCTTCGAGGAAGAGCCGCCGCTGCGCCGCGCGAAGGGCCGCCGCCTCGGCGATCTCCGCATCCACCTCCGACGCGAGGCCGTTGGCGGCCATCGCCCTCACCGTCGCGGCCACCGCGCCCGTCGCGCCCTCCAGCCGGACGGACAGCTTCGAGCGCTCGTGGGCGGCGAGGGCGCCGAACCACGCCAGCCAGGCCAGAGAGGCGACCGAGTTCCGCGCCGCCGCCACCCGCTGGCCCTGGGCGCGCAGCTCGGCGTTGGCCACCCCGACGCGCAGCCAACTCTGCCCGCCGATCTCCAGCTCCTGGTCGAGCGAGAGGTACCAGTTGAAGTCCCCGTCGGACGGCGACGCCCGGGACGCCACGGCGCCCTTCAGCACCGGATTGGAAGGCAGAAACGGTCGCGCGGCCTCACGCCGTCCCCGCCCGGCCCGCTGCAGGGCGAGCTCCTCCCGCAGCTCCGGGCTGCGCGCCAGCACGCAGGGGACCACGGTACGGCGGTCGACCTGCTCACACGTCGGCTCCTCCGCCACGCCCGCGCGCGGCGACAGCGCCACGGCCAGCACCCCGGCCGCAGTCCACAAACGGATTCTCACAAAGACACCTCGCACGAGGGATGAACGTGCGTCAGCCCGGGACAACGCCCGGTCGACGCCTGATCAGGATCCAGGACTACGCGAGGGCGATCGGGACGTGGAGGATGTCGCCCGGCTCCGGCGACAGGGGCGCCGCCTGCAGGCGCTCCGGGATGCGCGTGGCCTTCACCCGCGGCGGGTGCTTCGAGCCCGGCGTGGTGAGCGCCAGGCGAACGTGGCAACACCCCGCGCAGTCTGCGCAGTCGGGGGCACAGTTCCCCTGCTCGTCATCGTCGGGGCAGCGCTCGACGCAGCCGGCAGACGAGAAGAGCGGCACCTCGCCGGAGCCGAGGAGGACCCAGGCAGCCAGGCCGATGGCGAGGGCGAACCGCACGCGTCGTTTATCGTCCGCCCGACCACCCCCGTCAACTGACGGGCCGCGCCAGAGGCCAGGGAGGCCGATTTCTTGCGCTCGCCTCAGGGTGCTTCAGGCTTGTGGCATGACGACGGAGCGCCGCCGCCGCCGCAGCCAGAAGCACCACGAAGCCCTCACCCTCTTCTTCGAGACCGCCGCCCGGCGCCTCGGGCTGGACGCGCTGGCCCTCACCACCGACGACGGGCGCCTCATCGCCGGCGCGCGCGCTCCCGCCGCGGTCGACCTGGACGTGGAGTGGATGGGCAACGTCGGCGCCTCGAAGCAGCGCGCCGAGGTGCCCTTCGAAGATCGCACCCTCTTCGTCCGGCGCCTCTCGGTGAACGACGTCTTCCTGTTCCTCACCAGCGCGGGCCGCGAGGCCGATCGCTCGCTGGACGACTCCATCCGCCGCATCCTGGCTTGACCTGAACACCGGTTCAGCTCACCATCACGGGCGCCATGCGCCCCCGCCCCATCGCCAACCCGCCCAACCCCTGGTCGTCGACGGCCGTCGAGTACCTGGAGGAGATCCCCACGGCGCGGGTCGAGCTGTACGACGACGCCACCTCGTCCATCCTGGCGAGGAATGACAGCCCGGAGCTGGGCTTCCGCTTCTCGGTCAACCCGTACCGCGGCTGCAACCACGGCTGCGCCTACTGCTTTGCGCGGCCCTCGCACGAGTACCTGTCCTGGGGCGCGGGCACCGACTTCGACACCAAGCTGCTGGTGAAGCGGGACGCGGCGCGGCTGTTGCGCACGGCCTTCGACAAGCCGTCCTGGAAGGGCGAGCTGGTGATGTTCTCGGGCGTCACCGACTGCTTCCAGCCCATCGAGGCCTCGCTGCGGCTGACCCGCGCCTGCCTGGAGGTGTGCGCCGAGTACCGGAACCCCGTCTCCATCGTCACCAAGGGGCCGCTGATCGAGCGCGATCTGGGCGTATTGGCGCGGCTGCGCGACGAGGCCTTCGTGTCGGTGGCGATCTCCGTGCCCATCTGGGACCAGGCGCTGGCCCGCGCCATCGAGCCCGGAGTAGCGACGCCGAAGCGGCGCATCCAGACGATCCGCGCGCTCGCCTCCGCGGGGATCCCCGTGGGCGTGATGGTGGCGCCGATCATCCCCGCGGTGTCCGACGAGGGCCTCGCCGAGGTGCTGGAGGCCGCGCGGGAGGCCGGCGCCTCCTTCGCCTCGTACGTGCTGCTGCGGCTGCCAGGCGCGGTGAAGGACGTCTTCACCTCTCGGATCAAGGAAGCGCTGCCTCTGCGCGCCGAGAAGATCCTCCACCGGGTGTGCGAGACGCGGCAGGGCAAGCTGTACGACGCCCGCTTCGGGATCCGCGGCCGGGGAGAAGGGCCCTACGCCGAGGCCATCGCCGGCGCCTTCGAGGCCACCACCCGGCGGCTCGGCTTCGAGCTGTCGCGCCCCGAGGTGCCAGACACCTTCCGCCGGCCCTTCCGCCCTGCCCCACAGCTGTCGCTGCTGCTCTGAGCCTGCAATCGCGCCCGCAGACAGGAGTATGGTCTGTCGTCAGGAGGCACACACGATGGGACCGTGCAGCTGGATCATTCTGGGAGGCCTCGCCGGCTGGGTGGCGAGCATGATCGCCGGGACCAACGCCCGCATGGGGATGATCGCCAACATCCTCGTGGGGATCCTCGGCGCCTTCGTCGGCGGCCTGGTGATGAGCTTCATCGGGGGCCACGGGGTGACGGGCTTCAACCTCTACAGCTTCGGCGTGGCGCTGATGGGCGCGACCATCACCCTCTTCGTCGCCAGGAAGATCACCGGGCGCTGACGGTCTTCAGCCGCTGCGCAGCCCCTTGAGGGCCTCGCGGAAGAGCAGCTCGAAGGCCGCGTCCTCGCCGAGGCGCTCGGTGGCGTTGCGGGCGGCCAGGTCGGCCTGCGGCTCGCGGTAGCCCAGGTTCACCAGCGCGGAGACGAGATCTCCGGTGGTGCTGGGGGCCGGCGCCAAGCCCTTCGGACGCTTGCCAGGCGCGGCGCCTTCCACGCTGAGCGTCTTCACCTTGTCCTTGAGCTCCAGCACCACGCGCTCGGCGGTCTTCTTCCCCACGCCGTGGATCTTCGTGAGCCGCGCCACGTCCCCCTTGCCGATCACCTGGACCAGGGCGTCGGCGTCCAGCCCGGAGAGGATGCTCATCGCCAGCTTCGGCCCCACGTGGCTCACCGAGGTGAGCAGGAGAAACAGTTCCTCTTCCGCGCGGGTGAGGAAGCCGTAGAGATCGAAGGCGTCTTCGCGCACCACGGTGCGGATCCGCAGCGAGGCGTTGGCGCCCGGCTCGGCCAGCTGGGCCATGCTGAGCAAGGACAGGTTCACCCGGTAGCCGACGCCGTGGACGTCGATGATCGCGTCGGTCAGGTTCTTCTCTGCCACCACCCCGGCGAGCGCGGCGATCACGACGCGCTCCGCGCCGGCACCACCGACGGCTTGAGGCGCGCACAGAAGTCCAGCGGAGCGCCCCCTCGCGCCTTCGCCTGGGCCGCCACCGCCCTCGGCCTGACGCCACCGGCCCGGTGGAGGTGACAGAGGGCGACGGCCAGCGCGTCGGAGGCGTCCACCCGCTCGATGGGCTCGGTCAACCCAAGCTGCAGCTTCACCATCCGCGCCACCGAGTCCTTGGAGTCGTTGCCGCCCGCCCCCACCGCCTTCTTCACCCGCGCCGGCGCGTACTCGAAGACGTCCTTGCCGGCTTGCGCCGCCAACAGGAGCGCCACCCCGCGGGCGTGCCCGAGGATCAACGCGCTGCGGGCATTCTTATGGGTGAAGACGCCTTCCACCGCCACCACGTCCGGCGCGAAGCCTTCCAACACCAGCTTGAGCTCGACGAAGATCTGCTCCAGCCGGCGCGCCAGGGGCGCCTTGCCGTCCAGTCGCAACACCCCGTGGCCCACGTGCAACACCTTCCCGCCAGCCCGCTCGACCACGCCGAAGCCCAGGTAACGACTGCCGGGATCGATGCCGAGCACGCGCATGGGGGTGAACAGATGTTTACCCCCAACCCGCTGCGCTGTCGAAGAATCAGCGGGCCAGCAGCGCGCGGGCGTCGTCGGCGAAGGGGCCTTCGGGCTCGAGGTGGAGGTACTTGTTCAGCGCGGTGCGGCCCTCGGGGTACTTGCCTTCCTCGAAGTACAGCGTGGCCAGCAGCACCTGCACGCGGGCGTTCTCGGGCTCCAGGGCCAGCACCTGGTCGGCCGCGGCGCGGGCGCCGGCGACGTCGTTGGAGTCGTACTTGACCAGGCCGAGGAGGATCCACGCGGTGACGGACTTCGGATCATCGGTCAGCACCTGCTCCAACAGGCTCTTCGCCGCCTGGTAGCGGCCCGCCTCGTACAGGCGGTGCGCCTCGGCGAGGTTCTCGCTCACGTCCACCACCTCGGCCACCTCGCCCACCGGGGCGTCGTCGAAGAAGACGGGCTCGTCGATGTCGGGGAGCGCCACGGGGATCGGCGGAGGCAACAGCCCACGGAAGGCCACCTGGGGCGCCTCCACCGGCGGAGCGCCGGTGCGCAGCGCGTCGAACAGCACCGCCACCCCCAGCACCCCCAGCGCCAGCGCGAGGAAGGGCCACACGGCGCGCTTCGGGCGCTTCGGCAGCACGTCCTCCGCTGCAGCCACCGCGCCCTCCTCCGCGAAGGCGTCCTCGCTGAAGAAGGCCTGCTCGGCCGCCTGGCCCTGCGCGGACGGCGCAGCCGGTTGCTGCAGGAGGATGGGCGTGACGATCCGCGCCTGGGCGTCGGTGCCCGCGGCGGTGACGGCGGGCGTGAGCAGCGGCGTGATGATCCGCTCCTGGGCATCCTCCAGCCTGGCGCGCGGCTCGGCGGCCTCTCCGTGGGCGGCCGCGGTCAGCTCCGGCATGGGCCGCGGCGCCACCGTGGCCGGCGAAGGCACCCTGGCGTCCTGGTCGCCGGTGGCGGCCCGCAGCACCTGCTCCATGGTCTCGGTCTCTCTCTCGGACGCCGGCAGCGCCTGGTTCAAGAAGTCCGTCACCACCCGATCGGCCTTCGGCGCCTCCTTCGCCTCCACGTGCACGGGGATCTCGAACGCGCTCAGCTGCGCCTTCAGCTCGGGCGCGAGGTCCTGGGTCAGCGCGGCGGGCGCCGTCGCCTGCCACCCACCGGCGGGATCGACGAGCTCGAGGCCGGTGCCCTCCGGCGCGGTGAACCAGTCGTCGGCCGAGAGGCCCACCCCTGGCTCTTCCCCACGGATCTCCACCTTGCCCTCGAAGAGCTGCTGCATCAGCTCCTCCACCTCGGTGGCCCGCGGCTCGAACAGCTTCGGGGCCTGGCGCAGCACGATGATCTCCGGCTGCGAGCTTTCCACCGGGGCGATCACCCCCATCAGGTACAGCCGGGTGGCCACCTCCAGCGTCAGCGTCTCGTTGCAGGGGCTGTCGGCCACCACGTCCTCGACGGAGCGATGCCCGTCGAAGAGCCGGACGATCCGGTTCACCTCGCCTGGCATGTTCGCAAGCCAGGTGGACAGGCGCCCGAAGTCCACGCCGAGGCGCGCGTCCAACGGCAGGCTGCGCTCCAGCACCTTCGACCACCGGCCCAGCCGCGGCATCACCCGCTGCACCAGGTCCCTCAGCCCGCACACCACGTCGTCGCTGGCCGGCACGTCCATCAGCTGCACCGAGTAGGGGCCGCGGGTGAAGGCCAGCGCCCGGGTGAGGGCCTCCAGATCGTCTTTCCCTTCGAAGCGCACGTCGGTGACGCGCCCACCGCGGAAGATCACCTGCCCGCGCCCGTCCGCGAGGATCAGCTGGCCGGAGCGCGGCGTGGTGAGGACGGCGCGCAGGAGTTGGGCCGGCGGGAGGTTGCCCGCCTGAAAGGTCATCGGCGCCCCATCGCGCCGCGCCAGCTCGAGCCGCACCAGCGCAGAGACGTCGCGCGCGAAGGCCGGCTTCTGGATCACGTCGTCCACCCCCACCACCTCCCCCACCGCCGCCGCGTTCGCCTCGCCCGCGCGCGCCAGCAGCAGCACCTTGACGGACGCCGTCCTCGACGCGCCCCTCAGCTGCGAGACCAGGGAGAAGCCGTCCTCCGTGCCGAGATCCGACTCCAGCACCACCACGTCCGGCACCCGCTCCACCGCCATCAGCTCGAGGCCCTGCTCGCTGCTGTCCGCGCTCCACACGTCGAAGCCGTCGCGGGCCAGCGCCACCTCCAGCACCGAGCGCGCGGTGATGTCGGGATCGATCACCAACACCAGCGGGCGGCGGGGAGCGGCGACGGGCTGCTGCGACGAGGGACGAGTCTCGAGCGACGGGGCGGGCATACGACCTCCGGATACCTGGCACCCACCCTATAACCTGAGTGCTGACACCGGGTCGACCCACCCACCCCGCTTCAAGCCATTGGAATCATTCGCCTTGCCCCAGCACGACGTCCTGGGCGGGACGGCGCTCGAGGTTGGGCAGGGCCGCCGGGCCGAACTCCACCAGCAGGGTGTGGCCGAGCAGTTGGAGATCTTCCGGGGCCACCTCAAGGAAGTCGAGGCACCAGCCGCGCTCGCCGAAGCTCACCGCCCGGCAGCGGGCCTTGAACATGCGCTCGCGCAGAGGGAGCGAGAGGTGCAGCGTCACGTCGCCGGCGAAGGGGCTCGTGCAGGCCAGCGGCAGCTTGGCGGTCCGCACGGAGATCTCCAGGCCCCGCCCCATCGCTGACGCGCCTTCCGACTCGACGAACCAGTCGACGTCGAGGGCGAAGCGGGGATGCTGGCGGGTGGTGGCGCTGGCGCGCCGTCCGGTGCTGCGCGTGGATCGAGCCATGCGACAAGGCTGTAGCCACCCGGCGATCGGGTCAAAAAAACCGCCGTGTCGGAGGGTGTCGTTCCAAAGTCGTTCCGCGGTGATGCGCCGCTTCAATAATGGTCCTGGCGAGGTAGCGTGCGAGGCATGGTGACTGCGCTGGTCATGTCCCTGGTGCTGGCGGCGGATCCTGAAGCGGTGGCGGAGAAGCGGCAGGGCGCGGTGGTGGCGCCTGCGGCTCTACCTCCGGGCACGCTGGCCCTCTACGGCCTGATGGGCGCACCGGATCTGGGCGCGGGCTACCGGCAGGGCATCGGCGGGGTGGAGCTGGAGGCGAAGGCGCTCTTCAACATCTTCGAGGTGTCGGGGCTCTTCGAAGGCGGGGTGAAGGTGCCGATCTTCCGCGGGGAGCGGCTGGCGCTGGCGCCCGGGGTGGCGATGGGCCTCAAGCTGAACAGCGGCTCGCGGTACTTCGACGCGGCGAACTTCGGCTACCTCGGGCTACGGCCCAAGGTCAGCTTCCACGCCACCTACACCTTCTCCGACTTGATGGAGGGCGTCGCCCAGCTCGAGGTGCCGCTGACGATCCCCCTCACCGCGCAGGGGATTCAATTCACCCCGCTGCTCGGCGCGGGCGTGGAGTTCCAGGTGGGCGGCAGCTTCTCGGTGTCGGGCACCGTGCACGTCGGGCTGGACGTGGTGAAGGAGCCGCTGGGCGTACCCCAGACGCGCGCGGCCTGGGGCGTGCGGTTGGGCGTGGGCTACCGGCTCTTCTGAGGGACTTAGACGCGGGGAGCACTGAGGAGCAGGCCGGCGGCACGGGTGGGGGCTCCGCGGATCCGGCCGACGAGACGATGCGGGGTGGATGCACCAGCGCGCCGGGCCTCTTGCCCATTGCAGCGCTGGCGCTCGCGCTGCGACGGCGCCGCCAGGTGTCGTGACGGTGGCTACGGAGCGGCAGTCGGTCGCCGCCAGACGAGGGTGTAAAGGGGATCGAGGTAACCGCAGGCGATCCAGGCCAGGTCGTCTTCTGCGTCCCAGCGCCACGTCTGACAGGCCTCCTCGTAGACGTTCACCTCGGGAATGTCCCAGGCGTCGAAGGCGATGGAGCCGTCGGGCTTCGGGTGAGGCGCGGCGTCATCGAACCAGCGTCGATTGACCTCGTAGCCGCTCAGGCCTGGCCTGTAGCCAGACGGCCGCGAGAAGCGATCCGCGGGCGGACGGGTCGTGTAGTCACGGACGGAGAGTTGGCCTTCGCTGGTCACCCAGGCTCCGGCGCTGCCCACGCCCGCGAGTTCGGCAGACTCTTCGACGCAGTCGTCTGGACTCAGCACCGGCACGCCAGCGTCCGGGATGGACCAACGACACGTGCGTACTCTTCCTCGGCGGTAGAGCCAGACGCTGGCCAGCTTCCCATTCGAAGCCTGTACGCCGTGCACCAGGCGCAGGTCGTCGAGCCCTCCAGGCCCGTAGGGGTCCTCGTAGGCGAGCGGGTTGGTGAACTCCGCTTCGGCAAGCGCGAGGCCCCGCTCGTCAAAGGTCACCCGCGCGATACCGGAAGGCGCCTGCAAGAAGAGCTCGGTAGCCGTCGCCGTGAGGACTTCGTACGAGCGCGCGAGCTGAGCCGACTGCACGGGCATCACCACGATCACACCGACCAGACTCCGCACGAGCGCCTCCCGCTACATTCTCGAAAGCCCCACTTCGCATCCAAGATGCGAATTCTGCAGCACAGAGTGTTTGGGGCGGTCAACCCACGCCGAACTCACGGAGTCCGCGGTGAGCGCCGACACGACCGTCGGCTGCGCCCGAAGAACGACCCACTACTTCCCGAGCACGACCTCCACCCGCTGGTTTGCCTCGCGCCCGGCGGCCGTGTCGTTGGGCTGCACCGGCTTCGTATCGCCCAGTCCCACCGCCACGAGCCGCGCGTCGGTGACGCCCTTCCCCGCCAGCACCTTCTCCACCGCGTCCGCGCGCGCCTGCGACAGCGGCTGGCGCTTCTCCGCCGGCCCGTCAGCGGCCACGTGCGTTCGGCGAGCGGTACGGTTTCGAGTTCATCGCTCACGAGAAGGGCCACGCCAACCGCTCGGCCCACGTCGAGCGCAGCTTCGACCACGTCGAGAACAACTTCCTCGCCGGCAGCGTGCGGCGAAGTGGCCCGCAGCGCTGCGGCGGCTGCTGCAGATGTGGCGCGACTACCCCAAGAAGCCCTTCGTCGACGCGCTCACCAGCGCCACGCACTACGGGCTCTACGACTTGGACCGACTGGAGCGCATCGTGCTCCGGAACATCGCCATCGAGTACTTCGTCGCGCCGGTCGACCGACGAAGGCCGAGAACATCGTCTTCGTCGGGGGCACCGGCGTGGGCAAGACGGGCCTCGCAACCGGCCTGCTGCTCAAGGCGCTGCAGAACGGCCACCGCGGCATCTTCATGCGGGCGCAGGACCTATTCAGAACGTCCCGTTGAGCAGGGAGAGGTTCACCCCCACCGACAGCCCCTGCCGCGTCTCGGCCACGATGGGCGCGGGCGTGGGCATGCCGAGGGAGATCCGGTGGCCGGGCTTGTCGGAGCCCAGCGCGTACGGCTTGAAGCGCGGCGACTTGGTCAGGTTGAGGACCGCCATCTGGATCAACGGGACGGCGACGATGGAGCCGATCAGCAGCAGCGGCACGCTGCCCCCCGTGGGCGCGCCACCGCTCACCTGGGGCGTGGGCAGCCAGCCGGTGGCGTAGAAGAGCGCCAGCACGCCCGCCTGGGCCGCGAGGCCCGCCAGCGCCGCCGGCCACATCTCCGCCGCGTAGTACTTGCTGCCGTTGGCCAGCGACACCTGCGTCTGCGCCACCGCCAGCGGCACCGCCGAGAAGATCAGGATCAGCATGATCGACGACACCGTCTGATCGTAGAAGACGCCGTTGGCGAAGAGCAGGAAGTACGGCAGCACGGTGATGCCGCCGGCCGTCAGCATGCCGAACAAGGACTCGCTGACCATGAGGCCGATCTCGGGCCCGGGCTTGGCCGGCACCGGGGGCTGGCCGTACGGCGAGTAGCCGGGCTGGTACCCGACCGGGGGCACGGTGGCCGGAGGAGGCGGCGTGCCCGGCTGATTCGCCGGAGGCATCGGCGGCGGCTGGCTGTTGGGCGGGGTCTCCAGCGGGGGCGTGGGCGGCTGGTTGGCCGGCACCATGGGCGGCGGTGTCCAGCCCGGCTCCGTCTGGGCGAACGACGTCCCGGTCACCACCACCAGGCCGATCACCATGGCGGATTTCAAGGACCTGACCACCTTGTCTCCCTTCGAAGCGACGCCGGCCACCACGTTACCCGACTGCGATCGCGTCGATCTCGACGCGGGCTCCCTTCGGCAACGCCGACACCTGAACGGTCGCGCGCGCCGGTGGATTCACGGGGAAGTAACGCCCGTACACCTCGTTCACCTTCCCGAAGTCTCCCAGATCGGTGAGGAAGATGCCGCAGCGCACCACGTGAGCGAAGGACAGCCCGGCGGCGGCCAGCACCGCCTCCAGGTTCTTCATCACCCGCTCGGTCTGCGCCACCACGTCTCCCTCCACCATCGCGCCCGTGGCGGGATCGAAGGGGATCTGCCCGGACAGGAACACGAGCTTCTCTACACCCGCGACGGACACCGCCTGCGAGTAGGGCCCGATGGCGGCCGGCGCGCTGCTGCTCTTGAGGACGTCTCTGTTCATGGTGTGGACCAACCTACCACGTCAGACGGGCTGGCCACCCTTGGGTGCCACAGTCCCCGAAGTTGATCAAATCCGCTCGACCGAGAAGACGCCGGTCAGCTTCTCGATGCTGCGCATCACGTCGGTGAGCTGCTTCAAGTCCGAGATGGTCACCTCGAAGGTGTTGACGGCCCGAGCGTCGCCGGTGGCGCGGCAGTTCGCCTGGCTGATGTTGACGCCCTTCTTCGAGAAGACCTGGGACATGTCCGCCAGCAGGCCCGGGCGATCGGCGGTCAGCACCCGCAGAGTGACCGGCCGCTTGTACTCTCCGCGCACGTCCCAGGCGACGTCCACCCGCCGCTCCGGATCGGTGGCCAGGGCCTTGTCGCACGCCGCGGTGTGCACGGTGACGCCGCGCCCGCGGGTGATGAAGCCGACGATCGCGTCGCCGGGCACCGGGTTGCAGCAGCGGCCGAAGCGCACCAGCACGTCGTCGATCCCGTCGATGGTGATCCCGTTGGACGACCTGCGACCCACCACCCGGCGGGCGATCTCGGTGACCGCGTTGAACAGGCCCGACGGCGACGACTCCTTCGGGGCCTGCGCCTTCTCCTTCGCCTCTTCCAGCTTCTCGGCCGGCACCAGCCGCTCGATCAACTGGCTGGGCTGCACCTTGCCGTAGCCCACCGCCACCATCAGGTCCTCTTCGGTGCGGTAGCCGAGCTGCTCGGCGTGCGGCTTGAGCTCCCCGCTCTTGATCAGCTTGTTGAGCGTCAGCCCGAAGCGCTTGAACTCGCGCTCGGCCAGCTCGCGCCCCAGCACCAGGCTCTTGTCGCGCTGCTGCTGCTTGATGAAGCCGCGGATCTTCTGCTGCGCGCGGCTGGTCTTGACGAAGGTGAGCCAGTCCTTGGACGGGTGCGCCTGGGGGCTGGTGAGCACCTCCACCTGGTCGCCGTTCTTCAGCTTGTAGCGCAGGGGGACGATCTTCCCGTTCACCTTGGCGCCCACGCACTTCTCGCCCACGGCGGAGTGGATGGCGAAGGCGAAGTCCACCGGGGTGGCCCCGCGCGGCAGGCTGCGCACGTCCCCCTTGGGGGTGAAGACGAACACCTCGTCGGTGAACAGATCGACCTTCACCGTGTCGAGGAACTCCTTGGGATCTTTCAGATCCTGCTGCCACTCGAGCAGCTGCCGCAGCCAGGCGAACTTCTCGGCGTCGCGGGTGAGCTCGCTCTTGCCTTCCTTGTACGCCCAGTGGGCGGCGATGCCTTCCTCGGCGACCCGGTGCATCTCCTCGGTGCGGATCTGGATCTCGATCCGCTCCGACAGGGGGCCGATCACCGTGGTGTGCAGCGACTGGTACATGTTCGGCTTGGGGATCGCGATGAAGTCCTTGAAGCGCCCCGGCACCGGCTTCCACATCTGGTGGATGAGCCCCAGCGCCCCGTAGCACTGCGGCAGATCGGCGGTGATGATCCTGAAGGCGATCACGTCGGGCACCTGCTCGAACTCGATCTCCTGGGCCCGCATCTTCTTGTAGATGGAGTAGTAGTGCTTGAAGCGCCCGCCCACCGAGGCGGTGATGCCCGCGTCCTTGAGCTTGGACTGGATCAGGCTGACCACGTCGTCCACGTACTTCTCGCGCTCCCGCTTCTTCTTCGCGACGCGCTGCTCGAGCTCGTTGAAGTCCTTCGGCTTCAAGTACCGGAAGGACAGATCCTCGAGCTCCGTCTTCACCCAGCTGATGCCGAGCCGGTTGGCCAGCGGCGCGTAGATGTCCAGCGTCTCCTGGGCGATCCGCGCCTGCTTCTCCTCGCTCATGTGATCGAGCGTGCGCATGTTGTGGGTGCGATCGGCCAGCTTCACCAGGATGACGCGGATGTCCTGCGCCATCGCCACCAGCATCTTGCGGAAGTTCTCCGCCTGCTTCTCTTCCTGCGAGAGCGACTGCGACGCGCTGAACTTGGACAGCTTGGTGACGCCGTCGACGATCAGCGACACCTCGTCGCCGAACAGCTCGCGGATCTCCTCGGTGGTGGCCAGCGTGTCTTCCACCGTGTCGTGCAAGAGCCCCGCGACGATCGTCGCCTCGTCCAGCCGCAACCGCGCGAGGATCCCCGCCACCTCCAAGGGGTGAATGAGGTAGGGCTCCCCAGACTTCCGCACCTGGCCCTGGTGCACCTTGGCCGAGTACACGTAGGCCTTCTTGATGATGTCCAGGTCCGGATCAGGGTGGTACGCGGCCACCTGCTGGAGGATGTCGTTCAGCCGAATCAAGCGGTGTCAATCGTAACATCAGCCCGGTCTGCCGCAATGCGTCACAGCAGCGCGGCAGGTGGCCGCGTGAATGGATCGAAGTACCCGCGCGCAGGGCATTGTGATTGTTGCGGATTGACGCGGCTTGGCTGACGATGGCCGCCAAGGCCATGCCTGCTCTGCTTTCCCGAACGCTCGGGGTGATCTGCCCCTCTTGTGACTTTTTGAACGTCGTGGGGGCGGTGCGGTGCATGGCCTGTGGATCGGCGACGGAGGGCGCCGGCAAGGCGGACACGCCGAGGCTTCAGGCGGCGCCGGTGCAGATCGTCAGCGACGGCGCTTCGGAGGCGACGGTGCCCGGCACACCCGCCCACCACCCCGCGCCAGAGCCTGCCCCGCCTGGCCTGCGGCGCACCTCCAGCACGTCCCACTCCCAGCCGCCGTCGCTGGCCAGCGCGCCCCCCGGGCCCAGCGGCACTCAGCGCGGCCCGGCCCGGCCCACCTTCCAGTCCTCCTCCGCACCGCCCCAGCCCCAGCAGGGCGCAGGGCCACGCTTCGGCCTCACGGTGATGGCCGGCCCCGCCCGCGGCCAGCGCTTCAAGCTGGGAGCCAACGGCGCGCAGATCGGCCGGTCGCGCGGGGCGATCCTCTTCCCCGACGATCCCTTCATCTCCCCCGTGCACGCCACCCTGACGATCCGCGACGGCAAGCTGTACGTCCGCGACGAGGAGAGCACCTCGGGTGTGTTCGCCAGCATCGGCGGCACCGAGACGATCCCGCCGGGCGCGACCTTCTGCACCGGCCTGCGCCTGTTCCGCTACGTGGGGGCGATCGAGCCCAACCCGCCCTGGAACCGGCGGGACGTGGTGGTGTACGGCGCGCCGCTGCCCAACAACCAGCCGCACTACGCGGTGGAAGAGATCCTCCTCGGCGATCGCCCCGGGCGGTGCCTGATCACCCCCGGCCCGGTGATGACGATCGGCCAGGGCCGCTGCGACTTCGCCTACCCCAACGACGAAGGCCTCGCGCCGCGTCACTGCGAGCTGGCGCCGCTGCCCACCGGGGTGATGATCCGCGATCTCTCTGGGGGGCTGGGCACCTTCGTCCGCGCTCGGGAAGAGCGCGCGCTCAAGGCGGGCGATCGGATCCGCATCGGCCAGCAGACCCTGCAGGTGGAGGCGCTCAGCTAGCCCGGAGCCGCGCTACCGCGGGAGCACCTGGTCGATGTGGCTGATGAACTTCGAGTCACGGGCGTCGCGCTTCACCCTGCCCCACCAGCCGCGCGCCTCGTCGAGCTCGTCCAGGTCGAAGGCCACCTGCCCCAGCTTCATCGCCACCGCGGGCTGCGGATCTGCCTGCCAGGCCTCGAGGTAGCTGGTGCGCGCCAGGGAGAGGTTCCGCGCCAGGTAATACCGGTCGCCCTCGGCTTCCTTGCGCATCCTGTCCGCCGGCCGGCGCTTGTCGTCGGACACGTCGTCGTCCCAAGGGTTGCCGGTGCCCGGCAGCGGCGCGTTCTTCGGTGGGGTGTAGGTGTCCTTCTTCGGCTCGAAGTACTTCGTGGCGTACAGGCCCCCCAGCCCCAGGGCGATCAGCACCAGCAGCCCCACCGCCACCTTGAAGACCAGGCCCCACTTGTCGCCGGTGACGCGATCGGGCGCCGTGGTGGGCACCGTGGTGACCGGCTCCGGCACCGGGCCCAGGTTGTTCGACGAGGGCACCGTGTCCTCGCGGGCGCTCCACGGCCCCCTGGCCTCACCGGAGACGCGCGTCTCCTGCTGATCGATGGGCGTCACCTTCCGCGCCACGGGCGCCAGGGCCGACGCGCTGGTCTGGCCGCGGCGCAGCGGCGCGCCGGCGCGGCGCTCCTTCTCGATGGCCATCAGCTCGGCGCGAAACTGCTCGGCTGTCTGCGGGCGATCGTCGGGGTTCTTCGCAAGGGCCTTCATGATCAGCCGCTCCATGGCGGGGCTGATCTTCGCGTCGGGGCGGCGCTTCGAGGGCGCCGGGGGGATCTCGGTGAGGTGCTTGGTGGCGAAGCCCACCGCCGAGTCCGAGTCGAAGGGCAGCAGCCCCGCGCACAGCTGGTAGATGATCACCCCCACCGCGTAGAGATCGCTGCGGTGATCGAGCTGGGCGCCGCGGGCCTGCTCGGGGGACATGTACTCGGGCGTGCCGCACACGAAGCCGGCGCGGGTGAGCGCGGGCCCGTCGTCGGTGGAGCCATCGACGATCTTGGCGATCCCGAAGTCGAGCACCTTGACGAAGTCGGCTTCGCCCCGGCGCTGCTCCACCATGATGTTCTCGGGCTTCAAGTCCCGGTGGATCACCCCGGCGGAGTGCGCGTCAGCCAGCGCGGACAGCACCTGGCTCATCACGCGGATCACCCGGTTCTCCGGCAGGGGCCAGTCGCGCGTGAGGATCTGGTGCAGGTCCTTGCCCTGCACGTATTCCATGGCGATGTACATGGCCCCGTCGTCGGAGCGGCCGAAGTCCAGCACGCTGATCGAGTTGGGGTGGTTCAACCGGCTGGCGGCCTTGGCCTCGCGCTCGAAGCGCGCCACCGTGCGCTCGTCAGACAGAAGCGCCTGCCGCAGCACCTTCAGCACGACCTGCTTGTCGAGGGCGAGCTGGGTGGCCTTGTAGACCTTCCCCATGCCCCCTTCCCCGATCATCTGCTCAACGCGGTACTTGGAGGCGACCGTCTTGCCGATGTAGTCGTCCGTCGGTGGCACGGGCGAGGGCTACTGTTTCATTTCTGGCCGCCCGGCGCCACATGGTAAAGAGCGTCTTCGTATGCCTCCCAACATGCGTCCCCGCGTCGCGGTCCGCGTCGTTCGCGCCGACGGCGGGCCGGAGTCGGTGATCCCCATGTCCGGGGAGGTGATGCTGTGTGGGCGCTCCGGCGATCTCTCCATCCCCGACGATCCCTTCGTGGGCGAGACGCAGATGCGGCTGTTCTTCTCGGGCACGCGCCTGGCGGTGGAGGACGTGGGCGGCGGCAACGGGGTGTTCACCCGGCTGCGCAGCGAGCGCGAGCTGGCTCCGGGAGGAGAGATCCGCGTCGGCCGCCAGCGGCTGGTGGTCGAGCCGGTCCCTCCGCTCAACCCCGCGCCCGACGGGGCCACCGCCTGGGGCTCGCCCGACGCCGGCTACCGCTACCGCCTGCTGCAGCTGCTCGAAGGCGGCACCCGCGGCTCGGCCTACGCGCTCAAGGACGGCGACAACCTGGTGGGGCGCGAGAACGGCGACATCGTCTTCCCCACCGACGGCTTCGTGTCCGGGCGCCACGCGGTGCTGCACGTCGGCCCGGAGCGGATCCTCCTGAGGGATCTGGGCAGCTCCAACGGCACCTTCCTGCGGCTCACCGCGCCGTCCTTCGTGGACAACGGCGACCAGTTCCTCATCGGCCGCCAGCTGGTCCGGGTGGAGATGAACTGAAGGAGTCAGCCCGCGAAGGCGCGCCCTTCAGCCGTACGACTTCTCCTTCTTCTCCTGCTCCTCCTTGCAGCGGATGCAGAGCGTCGTCACCGGGCGCGCCTCCAGCCGCTTCAGGTTGATCGGCTCCTCGCAGCGCTCGCAGGTGCCGAAGCTGCCGTCCTCGATCCGCGCCAGGGCCTTGTCGATCTTCTTGAGCAGGAACTTCTCGCGATCGCGCAGGCGGAAGTTCATCGACTGGGCGTACTCGCTCGACGCCTGGTCGATCTCATCCGGCAGATCGTCCGTGTCGAAGTTGGATTCTTCTTCCATCGTCTTGCGGGCGTTCTCGAGGATCGCCTTGCGGCTGTCCTCCAGCGTCTTCTTGAACCGCTTGAGATCCTTCGCCGACAGTGCTCCGCGCTCCGACATGGCCGACCCCGCTGCAGGAGGAAAAATGAGGCGCAACACTATGTGGACCGCCCCCTCGCCTGTCAAGGCAAACAGAAACAAGCCTATGAAATCACTCATTCTCCCGTAGACTGCGCGCCGGCATGTCGGAAACGAACCGGGTCGACCGGGAGTTCTTGAAGAGCGCGCTCACGCTGGCCAGCCAGTCGGAGATCGATCACCTGCTGTTCATCTCGGACACGCCGCTGACCGGCAACGAGCTGCGCGGGAAGAAGTGCCGCAAGAAGATCATCTACGCGGTCACCAGCGATCAGGTCGCGGCCGAGCTGCTCGAGAAGAAGGAGCGGGTGGTGGTGATCCCCGCGTACGACTACTCGCGCACCGAGCGGGTGAAGATGGCGGTGGTGTCCGCGCTGTCGCAGGGGGCCTTCAAGGAAGGCGACTACGTGCTGTGCGTGACCGGGCGCATCGGGCGGAACATCGACACCATGATGACCATGCGCATCGGCGGCTCGCTGGATGATCGCGTGGCGATCGAGGGCGTGAAGCTGGGCGAGGAGTTCAACAGCCAGGTGGTGGACGCGCTGATCCAGTTGGCGCTGCAGATCGGCCAGGAAGGCTTCGAGGGCCACCCGATCGGCACCATCATCACCATCGGCGATCACAACGCGGTGCTGGAGAAGAGCCGGCAGCTCACCATCAACCCCTTCCAGGGCCTGTCCGAGGCCGAGCGCAACGTGCTCGATCCGAAGATCCGCGAGGCGATCAAGAACTTCTCGGTGCTGGACGGGGCCTTCGTGATCCGCGAGGACGGGGTGGTGCTGGCCGCGGGGCGCTACCTGGCGGCGTCGGACGAGAACGCGAAGATCCCCCTGGGGCTCGGCGCGCGGCACGCGGCGGCCGCGTCGATCACCGCCAGCACCGGCTGCATCGCGCTGGTGGTCAGCCAGACGTCCGGGGCGGTGCGCCTGTTCAAGGAAGGCAGCATCGTGCTCGAGCTGCACCAGACCGCGCGCCGCACCTAGCTCGTCTCAAAAGGAGGACACCATGGGCATGCTGAAGTTCGAGGTCCCCAACACCCTGTCGATCGAAGACGCCAAGAAGCGCGTGCAGGCGCTGCTCTCCTACTGGGGGCGGAAGTACGGCGTCACCAGCGAGTGGGCCGGGGAGAAGGCGCAGATGAAGGGCAAGGCGATGGGCGTGAAGATCGACGGCAACCTCGAGGTGCTGGGCGCGAAGATCAGCGGAGAGGCGTCGGACCCGGGCATGCTGCTGCGCGGCCAGGCCCAGAAGTACCTGACGCGAAAGTTCTCCGAGTACCTCGATCCGAAGAAGAGCCTCGAGGACGTCCTCAAAGGCGAAGAGTGACGTTGCGTTGCCCGTGGGGGAGGAGGATCCTCCCGGGTGCCGTCCCTCAGGGACTCCCCGCCCCTGCCTCGTCCGTCCTCCTGCAGACCGGAGCGATCACTCGTGAGCGACACCGACCCGAAGGATCCCCAGACCGACCAGGAGACGGTGCTCAAGCCCGGCGGGGAAGGCCTGCGGCCGCGCATCAGCGCCACGCCCGCCGCGCCGGTGGACCTCGCCGGCCCCACCGGCACCCAGCCGGCATACAGGATGAGCGCAGCATCGGTGCCGCTCCCGGGCCCCGGTGAGGAAGCCACCACGCTGAACCCGCCGCGGCCTCCGCCCGTCCCCCTCCCCAGCCCGGCCCCACCGTCCTTCGCGGAACTCACCAGCGGCGCCCTCGACGGCCCCACACTGCCGCCCCGCGCGGCCGTCCCCCTGCCCGGCGGACCGCCTCGCCCTCCCCCGCCACCGCACCCGCCCGCCGACGCCAACGCCTGGAAGGCCGTCTCTGCCCCGCAGGCGCTCCCGCCACGGGCGACGCACTCGCTCCACCCGATGCCGGCCGCGCCCGTGCCACTGCCCCAGGCCGGATCGATGGGCCACTCCCCTTCGGGGATCGTCGCCGCGCCGGCTCCGGCGGTGGCCGGAGGACCCTCCGGCTCGCACTCGCCCTCCGGCTTGAGGCCGATGCCCGTCCAGCCCGCGTCCGGCCCACCCGAAAGGAAGCCGGCGTCTTCGGAAGGCTCCGACTCCGGCAGCGCCAGGTCTCGCGCCACGCCGTCGAAGGACCACTACACCAACCCCGAGTTCGCGGTGCAGGAGCCGACGATCGGCACCCGCATCCACCACTACGAGATCATCCGCCTGCTCGGCCGCGGCGGCATGGGCACCGTCTTCCTCGCGCGCGACAACCGGCTCGGCCGGCGCGTGGCGATCAAGTTCCTGCGCACCCAGTCGCCCGAGCTGACCCGGCGCTTCATCCTCGAGGCGCGCACCACCGCCGCCTGCAGCCACGAGAACATCGTCGTCATCTACGAGGTGGACGCCTGGCAGGGCAGCCCCTTCATGGTCTTCGAGTACCTGCAGGGCAAGACGCTCACCAGGCTGATCCCCGAGGACAAGCCCCTGCCTCCGGCGCGCGCGGTGGAGCTGATCGTCCCGGTGGTGCGGGCGCTGGCCGCCGCCCACAGCCAGGGCGTAGTGCACCGCGACTTGAAGCCCGACAACATCTTCGTCACCGACTCGGGCATCACCAAGGTGCTCGACTTCGGGATCGCCAAGGTGCTCCAGGACGAGGAGCACGCCCCGAACCTGGCCGCCGAGGTGCAGCGCCCGCGCCCTCCGAAGGAAGGCCTCGACGACGACTCCACCACCGCCGAGCTCACCCAGAAGGGCGCGATGATGGGCACCCTTTCCTTCATGGCGCCCGAGCAGTGGGGCATCGGGGTGCCGATCGATCACCGCGCCGACATCTGGGCGGTGGGGATCATGCTGTTCAAGATGCTGGCCGGGAAGCACCCGCTCGATCCGCTGCGGGGTCACCAGTTGATGGTGACCGGCATGCTGGACACGCCCATGCCGAAGCTGGCGCCCAAGGCGCCGGATCACGTGCCGCCCGAGCTGGCCAACGTGGTCGATCGCTGTCTGTTGAAGCGCAAGGAGCAGCGCTGGCCGGACGCCGTCAGCCTCCTGCGGGCGCTCGAGCCCTTCCTCCCCGGGCGCTACTCCACGGTGGAGCTGAAGATCGACGAGAGCCCCTACGCCGGCCTCGCCGCCTTCCAGGAGTCTGACGCGGCGCGCTTCTTCGGCCGCACCCAGGAGATCGTCGCCACCGTCAACCGCGTGCGCGAGCGCCCGATGCTGGGGGTGGTGGGCCCGTCGGGCGCGGGCAAGTCGTCCTTCGTGCGCGCCGGCCTGGTGCCCGCCCTGAAGCGCTCGGGAGAGGCCTGGGAGTCGATGGTGCTGCGCCCCGGCCGCGCGCCGCTGGCCGCCCTCGCCAGCCTGGTCAGCCCGCTGGTGTCCACGTCCTCGTCGGTGGGCGAGGAGCTCAGCGAGCAGAAGAAGCTGGCCGAGCGGCTGGCCAACGAGCCCGGCTTCGTGGGCGCCGTGCTGCGGGCGCGCGCGCGGCGGGAGAAGAAGAACATCCTCCTCTTCGTGGACCAGTTCGAGGAGCTCTACACGCTGGTGGCCAACGAGGCGGAGCGGAAGGCCTTCACCGCGTCGCTGTCGGCAGTGGCGGACGACGCGACGTCGCCGATCCGCCTGGTGCTGTCGATCCGCAGCGACTTCCTCGATCGCGTGCCCGAGGATCAGCGCTTCATGGCCGAGCTGTCTCAGGGCCTGATCTTCCTCGGATCGCCGGGGGTGGACGGCCTGCGCGACGCGCTGGTGCAGCCCGCGGACATCGCCGGGTACAAGTTCGAGTCTCAGGAAATCGTCGACGACATGATCAAGCACCTGGCCAACACCCAGGGTGCCCTGCCGCTCCTCCAGTTCGCCGCCACCCGGCTATGGGACAGCCGCGACGCCGCGAAGCGCCTTTTGACGACGGCTTCCTACCAGGCGATCGGCGGCGTGGCGGGCGCGCTGGCCAGTCACGCCGACGCCGTGGTGTCGAAGCTGCCCACCGCGGCGCAGTCGCTGGCCCGGGCCGTCTTCCTGCGCCTCATCACCCCCGAGCGCACCCGCGCCATCGTCTCGCTGGATGAGCTCAAGGAGCTGCACCCCAACACCAAAGAGCTCAAGACGGTGCTGGACGAGCTGGTGCAGGCGCGCCTCTTGGTGGTGCAGACGGGCGGCGGTGGCGGCGCCGCCACGGTTGAGATCGTCCACGAGTCCCTGCTCCACAGCTGGCCGATGCTCAAGCGCTGGCTGGACGAGTCGGGAGAAGACGCCGCCTTCCTCGAGCAGCTGCGCACCGCCGCGCGCCAGTGGACGCAGAAGAGCCGGCCCGATGAGCTGCTCTGGCGGGGGGAGTTGGCCGACGAGGCCGCCCGCTTCCAGCGCCGCTACAAGGCGCCCCTGCCCGAGGCGCAGAAGGCCTTCCTGGACGGGGTGGTGGCGCTGACGCGGCGGGAGGCGCGCCGCAAGCGGGCCATGACGATCGGGGCCGTGGCGTTCCTCTGCGCCCTGCTGGTGGCCTCGGGGGTGGCGCTGGTGGTGATCCGCCGCGCGCAGTTCGAGGCCGAGACGCAGGCCATCGCGGCGAAGCTGGCCGAGGCCGCGGCGAAGGAGAACCTGGAGGCGGCAGAGAAGAAGGAGCGCGAGCGGGCCGCCGCGCAGGCCGAGGCGGAGAAGGCCGCCGCCGAGCTGCGCGAGAAGCAGCAGGAGCTGATCAAGGCGCTCAAGGACGCCGAGGACGCCGCGGAGGTGGCGAAGCAGGCCGAGTCCAAGGCGCTCAAGAACGCGGTGGCCGCGCTCCAGGCGCGCAAGGCGTCCGACGAGGCCAAGTCCCGCGCCGACGTCGCCCGCAAGAAGGTGCAGGAGCTGCTGGCCGCCGAGCAGGAGCGCGCCAAGCGCCTCGAGGAGCAACTGGGCAGCGAGGTCATCGACACGTTGAAGTAGCCGGACGAGGACCGGAACCTGGGGAGAGTCATGCACGCACGTTTGATCGCGGTCGCGGGGCTGGTGCTGGCGTCCGCTGCGCTGGCGCAGGGCAGAGCCGCACCAGAGCCCGAGCGGCCCTGGGCGCGCGGGGTGAGCGCCGACAAGCAGAAGCGGGCGTTGGAGCTCTTCCGGGAAGGCAACGCCGCGCTCAAGGAGTCCCTGTTCGTCAAGGCGGCGCAGGTGTACCGCGACGCCCTGGCGCTGTGGGATCACCCGGCCATTCACTACAACCTGGCGCTCGCGCTGGTGAACCTGGACCAGCCGGTGGAGACGTTCGAGCACCTCGAGGCCGCGCTCAAGTACGGCGCCGCCCCGCTGGACGCGGACAAGTTCGAGCAGGCCCAGCGGTACAAGACGCTGATCGAAAAGCAGCTCTCGCGAGTGGACGTGCGGTGTGATCTGGACGGCGCGGAGGTGAAGTTCGACGGCAAGCCGGTCTTCACGGCGCCCGGCCGCTGGCAGGGTGTGGTGCGCTCGGGGCCCCACAGCGTGTCGGCCACCCGGGACGGCTACCTGCCCTTCGAGCAGAGCGTGCGGCTGCTGGGGGCGGAGCTCAAGGTCTTCGACGTCACGCTGATGCGCGCGGAGGATCTGACGGAGTACCGACGCCTGTGGCCGGCGTGGATCCCCTGGGCGGTGGTGGCGGGAGGGGCGATCGTCACCGGCACCAGCGTGGGCCTGCACCTGGCGGCGCGCAGCGGCTACCAGTCCTATGATCAGGGCATCCAGGGGTGTCTGGATCCGGTCACCGGCGGGTGCACGCCTTCCCTCGAGCTCTCGCAGAAGAAGTCCTCGGCGGACTCGCTGCAGGCCGTGGCGATCGTCGGCTACGCGGTGGGCGGCGCAGCCCTCGTCACCGGTGCGGTGCTCGTCTACCTGAACCGCCTGCAGCCCTTCCAGAAGTCGGTGAACGTCGGGCCACAAGTCACGCTCGTCCCGTCCCTCGGCCCGGCCGGCGCCGGGGCCACGCTGTTCGTCCAGTTCTGAAAGAAGAGCCATGCGACGCGCACTCAAGCTCCTCCTCCCTGGCCTGGCCCTCGCCGCGACGTGGGCGTGCTTCCAGCCGGCCAGCAAGCCGTGCAGCAGCGGCCTCGTCTGCCCTGAAGGCACGCGCTGCTCCAACGACGGCACCACCTGCGTGGCGTCGGCCAGCACCTGCGGCGACGGGACGCAGGATCAAGGAGAGGCGTGCGACGACGGGAACATCCTCTCCAACGACGGCTGCCGCGGCGACTGCCAGTCCAACGAGCAATGCGGCAACGGTGCGGTCGATCCGCTCAAGCTGGAGCTCTGCGACGACGGGAACGTGGACGGGGGCGACGGCTGCAGCGCCGACTGCCGGTCCGACGAGCGCTGCGGCAACGGGGTGATCGACGAGCGCGAGGTGTGCGACGACGGGAACGTGCTGGACGGCGACGGCTGCAGCAGCACCTGCCGCTCCATCGAGATCTGCGGCAACGGGATCGTCGACGTGGCCAAAGGAGAGGTGTGTGACGACACGCTCTCGCCCGCGGCGGACGGCGACGGCTGCAGCGCCGACTGCCGCTCCAGCGAGATGTGCGGCAACCGCACGGTGGACGTGGTGGTGGGCGAGGTGTGCGACGACGGCAACCGTGACGGCGGGGACGGCTGCAGCGTCGACTGCCTGTCCGCCGAGGTGTGCGGCAACCGCTACGTCGACGCGCCGCGCGGCGAGCTGTGCGACGACGGCAACCTGGACGGCGGCGACGGCTGCAGCTTCGACTGCCGCTCCGACGAGACGTGCGGGAACAAGGTGCTCGACGTCGAGGTGGGCGAGGTGTGCGACGACGGGAACCGCGACGGCGGCGACGGCTGCAGCTTCGACTGCCGCTCGACCGAGTTCTGCGGCAACCGCTACGTGGACACCCCGCGCGGCGAGGCCTGCGACGACGGCAACGGCGACGCCGGGGACGGCTGCAGCCCCGACTGCCGCTCCAACGAGACGTGCGGGAACGCCATCGTCGACACGGTCAAGGGCGAGACGTGCGACGACGGCAACGTTGTGTCGCTCGACGGGTGCCGGGGGGACTGCAAGTCCGACGAGCGCTGCGGTAACTCGGTCACCGATCCGCTCAAGGGCGAGGTGTGCGACGACGGCAACAACCTGTCGGGCGACGGGTGCTCGGCCGACTGCCTGTCCGGCGAGAGCTGCGGTAACTCGCAGGTCGATCCAGGCACCGAGCAGTGCGACGACGGCAACGCGGACAACACCGACGCCTGCCTCAATACCTGCCAGGTGCCCCGCTGCGGAGACGGCTTCGTGCGCGCGGGCGTGGAGCAGTGCGACACGGCGGGCGAGTCGGCCACCTGCAACTCGAACTGCACCATCCGCCGCTGCGGCGACGGGGTCGTCAACGTCACCTCAGGCGAGCAGTGCGACGTCTTCGGGGTGCCCACCGCCACCGAGACCGCCACCTGTGACAGCGACTGCACGGTGGCCTTCTGCGGCGACGCGCACCGGAACGTGGCGCGCAGCGAGGTCTGCGACGAGGGAGGCAACACGCTCCTGTGCAACGCCAACTGCACGGCGGCCACCTGCGGGGACGGCTACCTCAACACCGCGCGCGGCGAGCAGTGCGACACCGCCGGCAACTCGTCCTTCTGCGACTCGGACTGCACGCCCGCCCGCTGCGGCGACGGCTTCCTCAACCCCAACGCCCTCGAGCAGTGCGACGACGGCAACACCAGCAACACCGACAACTGCACCAACGCCTGCCGCATGGCCACCTGCGGGGACGGCTTCCTCCAGTCGGGCGAGCAGTGCGACGACGGAAACACCACCAACGACGGCAACGGCTGCAGCGCCACCTGCACCCGCCTCGGCACCTGCGGCGACGGGGTGCGCCAGTCCGCCTTCGAGGACTGCGACGACGGAAACACCGTGGACAACGGCAACGGCTGCAGCGCCACCTGCACCCGCGCCGGCGCCTGCGGAGACGGGACGATCCAGTCCCTCTTCGAGGACTGCGACGACGGCAACACCGTGGACAACGGCAACGGCTGCAGCACCACCTGCACCCGCCTGGGCGGCTGCGGCGACGGGGTGACGCAGAGCCTCTTCGAGCAGTGCGACGACGGCAACGCCGTGCAGACGGACAACTGCCTCAACGCGTGCGTGGACAACGTGTGCGGCGACGGCTTCAACGACACGGTGGGCCCGCGCACCGACACCTGCGACGACGGCAACTTGAGCAACAACGACAACTGCGTGGACGTCTCCGGGCAGTGCCGGGCCGCCTCATGTGGTGACGGCTACGTGGACACCACCCTGCCTTCCATCGAGGAGTGCGACGACGGGAACGCGGTGAACAACGACGGCTGTCGCAACAACTGCACCCTGCCCTCCTGCGGCGACGGCGTGGTCCAGGCGGGCGAGCAGTGCGACGACGGCAACTCGTCCAACACCGACAACTGCCTCAGCAACTGCCAGAGCAGCACGTGCGGGGACGGGGCGATCGATCTGCAGGCGCCGGGGATCGAGGCCTGTGACGACGGCAACACGTCGAATTTCGACGACTGCCTCAACACCTGCGCGGTGGCGTCCTGCGGGGACGGCTTCGTGGACGGACAGGGGCCCTCGACCGAGGCCTGCGACGACGGCAACACCACGCAGACGGACAACTGCCTCAACACCTGCGTGCTGAACGTCTGCGGCGACGGCTTCACCGACACCGTGGGCCCGCGCACCGACACCTGCGACGACGGCAACGCCTCCAACACCGACGACTGCGTAGACGTGTCCGGCCAGTGCCGGCCGGCGAGCTGTGGGGACGGCTACGTCGACGCGCAGGGTCCGTCGACCGAGGACTGCGATCCGCCGAACGCGGGGGCGTGCTGCTCGATGATGTGCACGGCCATCAGCGGCAGCCCGCCCACGTGCCCCTGAGTCTCAGCTCGCGGACCGATCAACGCTTCGCCTTCCTGGCCCGGGCGGGCGCCTTCTTCCCCGCGGGAGCCCTCTTTCGGTTGGGAGCGTGGTGGCACACCGCCTCGATGGGGTGCCCCATGGGATCGGTGACGAAGGCCCCGTAGTAGTTCTGGTGGTAGTGCGGCCGCAGACCAGGCGCGCCGGAGTCTCGCGCGCCGGCGGCGCTGGCGGCCCGGTGGAAGGCGTCGACGGCCTTCCGGTCCTTCGCGACGAAGGCGAGGTGCATGGGAGTCGTCGGCACTTCGGCGTGCTTCAGCCACAGGGTCGGCTTCCCCTTCGGGCCGAAGGCCCGGTACTGCTCGAAGGCCATCACCAGGGAGTAGCCCAGCGGCGCGAGGGCCTTCTCATAGAAAGCCACGGCCTTCGGGAGATCCGTCACGGAGAGGGTCAGGTGATCGATCATGGCCGGCGGACTGTAGCGGGCCGTGCGCGCCGATGGCGCCCATTCCGCGCCTGTGGAATGACGCGGCGCCGTGCAGTTCACCTGGGCCGACTGGGCGGTGGTGGCCGCGTACTTCATCGCCTCGGCGGCGGTGGGGCTGGCCTTCGGGCGGCGCGCGGGCAAGTCGTCGGCGGAGTTCTTCACGGCGGGACGATCTCTGCCCTGGTGGCTCGCGGGCACGTCGATGGTGGCGACGACGTTCGCGGCGGACACGCCATTGGCGGTGACCGGGCTGGTGGCGGCGCACGGCCTGTCCGGCAACTGGGTGTGGCGGAACCTGGTGGCCGGCAACATGCTGACGGTCTTCTTCTACGCGCGGCTGTGGCGGCGGGCGGGAGTGCAGACGGACGCGGAGCTGGCGGAGCTGCGCTACGCAGGGAAACCGGCGGCGGCGCTGCGCGTCTTCCGGGCGCTGTACCTGGCGATCCCCGTGAATTTGATCATCCTCGGCTGGGTGAACCTGGTGATGGTGAAGGTGCTGGAGGCGACGCTGGGCGTCCGACCGGTGGAGGCGATGGTGCTCCTGCTGGTGGTGACGGTGCTCTACAGCGCGGTCTCGGGTCTGTGGGGCGTGGTGACGACCGATCTGCTCCAGTTCGTGGTGGCGAGGGTGGGCTGCATCGTCCTGGCGGTGGTGGCAGTGGACGCGGTGGGTGGGGTGGACGCGATGCTGGCGCGGCTGCCGGAGCGCTGGGGCAGCACGGACGCGGCGCTGTCCCTGTGGCCCGGCGACGCGTGGATGCCGGCGACGGCGTTCCTCACCTTCCTGGCGGTGCAGTGGTGGGCGACGTGGTACCCGGGGAGCGAGCCGGGCGGCGGCGGCTACGTGGCGCAGCGGATCTTCGCCTCGAAGACGGAGCGCGATGGGCAGTTGGCGACGTTGTGGTTCACCCTGGCGCACTACGCGGTTCGGCCGTGGCCGTGGATCCTCACCGCGCTGGCGGCGGGGCTGCTCTACCCCGAGCTTTCGGATCCGGGGGTGGGCTACGCGAAGGCCTTCGAGCTGCTGCCGTCGGGGCTCAAGGGGTTGATGCTGGCGGCGTTCGCGGCGGCGTACATGTCCACCATCTCGTCGCAGCTCAACTGGGGCGCGTCGTACCTGGCCGGCGATCTGTACGTGCGCTTCGCCAGGACGCCGAGGACGAATCACCAGGTGGTGCGGGCGTCGCGGGTGACGACGGTGCTGCTCTTCGTGGCGTCGGCGGGCTCGACGTGGCTCCTGGCAAAGCTGGGCAGCGTGGACCGCGCGTGGCAGCTGCTGCTCGCGCTCGGGGCGGGCACGGGCCCGGTGTACCTGTTGCGGTGGTACTGGTGGCGGATCAACGCGTGGAGCGAGCTGTCGGCGATGGCGGTGAGCCTGTTGTCCTTCGCGGCGCTGACGGGCCTGGGCTCCTTCGATCCGTCCGACTCGCTGGGCAGCGCGTACCTGATGCTGGCGAACACGGCGATCACCACGGTGGCCTGGGTGTCGGTGACTCTGCTGACGAAGCCGGAGTCCCAGGCAACGCTCACGGCCTTCGTCACGCGGGTGCAACCGGGCGGGCCGGGGTGGCGGTCTACGCGGCGCTGTTCGGCGTAGGGAAGGTGCTCCTGGGCCCCAGAGGGCTGGGCGCGGGACTGCTCGCGCTTTCGGCGGCGGGGTTCGCGGTGGTGGTGGCGGTCCTTCGCCAGGAGGCGAGGCGTGATGCGGGGGCCGCCCCGGCGGGCGCTCGAGGGGCTGAAGGCGACCCCATCCCCCGCGACGGTGCCGATCGAGGCTCGGCGCGACTGAGAGACCAGCGGCGGTGCACTCCCCGCACGAAGGCGACGCAGACGAGCGCTTGAGGCCTCGTCGGGATAAGCACCTCCCGGGAGGGACGATGAGGATGCGTCGGGCCTGGTGGGTGTTGCTCGTAGCTGCGGTGGGAGGCGCAGCCCGCGCCGAAGATCCCTGCGCCGAGGACACGAAGCAGCTCTGTGGCGACGTGAAGCCCGGCGAGGGGCGCGCGGCGATCTGCCTGAAGGCGCATCAGGACAGGCTGGCCCCGGGCTGCCGGGCCAAGCTGGACGCCGATGCGGCGTTCGCGAGGAAGACGGTCGAGGAGTTCGGCCGCGCCTGCAAGGAGGACGTGGATCGCCACTGCGCGGGCGTCGAGCCGGGAGACGGCCGGCTGTACGGGTGCCTGGCGCAGCACCAGCTGGAGCTCTCCGACGCGTGCAGCGGCGTCATCACGCGCTTCGGGGCGGCGAAGGAGTTGGTGGCAAGGGTCAAGGTGGCCTGCACGGCGGACGCCCAGCGGGTGTGCCGGGAGCACCTGGGCAGCACCGCGGCGTTGGTGGACTGCCTGCGGGAGAATGCGGAGAGGCTGTCGCCGGAGTGCAACATCGAGGACTTCGCGCGGGCCACCGAGGCGGCGGCCGTCGTCAGTCTTCTGGAGGACATGACCCGGCAAGAGCGGGTGCGGGAGGCGCTCCAGGTGTTGCAGGGGCTGGACTCGGTGGCCTTCTCGCGGAACCAGATCCTGCTGCAGGTGGACGGCTACGAGAACATCGCGAACCAGGCGAACGGGATTCGGCTGTTGTTCAACCCGCAGTTCGTCTTCGGGCCGAAGCGGGCGTTCGCGTTCCAGCTGAAGGTGCCGTTGACGACGCTCTTCCCCAACGCGATGGGCGCGTCGGCGCAGTTCGGGCTGGGGGCGGTGCAGACGGCGGTGGCGTGGAACTTCCTCAACTGGTGGAGGACAAAGCAGTACGTCGGCTTCGCCTTCCAGTGGGAGACGGCGACGCGGCCCATCGTTGGGGCGCCCTGGGCGGTGGCGCCGTCGTACGCGTTCGCGATCGGCTTCGCGCGCTGGGTGTCGCTGACGGTGCAGGTGGTGTGGTTCCGCTCGGTGAGCGGCAACCCGGCGTACCCGGTGACCAACCTGCTGATCATCGAGCCGATCGTGGTGTTCAATCTGCCGGGGCGCAGCTTCGTAGCCCTCGATCAGCGCTTCGGCATCGACTTCGCGACGGGGCTGTTCATCCCCGTACTGAAGGTGCTGGCCGGCCTGTACACGGATCGGCAGAAGTCGCTGTCGATCTCGGCGTGGTACCAGGCGTCGCTGACGCAGCAAGGCGTGGCGAAGAGCTTCAAGTACGGCGTGGGTCTGGGGCTGGCGTACTACTTCGACTGGAACTGAGGGCTTTGCGGTGAGCGGAAGCGCGCGCTGCGAACGGATTCGTAGTGGGCGCCATGACGAGCTGAAGCTCAGCCCCAGCGCGCGCAGGAGACGTGCGCGCGAAGGGTTCCGTCGACGGTGATCAGGGTGGCACCGGACGCCAGCGCATGTCCGGCGATGAGGCGATCGTACGGATCACGAGTGAAGGACAGATCGAGCGCGCGGTTGGCGGCTTCGGCGAGGTGGTGCGAGCTGACCCGGATGCCGTGGCTCTCATCGAGCGCCTCCGCGATCCAGCGTCCGGTCTCGCGGAGCCGGCCGAGCTCGAAGAGCGCCTGAAGCTCGAGCACCACGAAGGGCGACAGGTAGAGCTCGTCTGAATCGAGCAACACCCGAATGGGCCTGAGCCGCCTCGTGTCGCCCGCCCTGAGCCAGACGGCCACGTGGGTGTCGAGGTGGATCACAGGCGGGGCTTCCACGCCTTCGACCAGTCGAAGTGGATCAGCTCGTCGGGATCGCCCACCACCAGGTCGGGGTTCGTCTTCGGGCGGCGGCCAAGGCGCTTCGACCGCCGCTCGGAGACCAGCGGCCTCAGCACCACGGTCCCTTCCGCGCGGGTGACCTCGACCGGCTCGCCGGTCTTCAGGACGCGATCGAGGATCTGGTACAGCTCGGCGCGCAGCCGGGTGGCGGTGATCTTCATGAGGCCACCGTACGCCCATGCGTACGTACGTTCAACAGCGCAGGGCCATCTCCTACGCGACCTTCCGCTCGAAGACGTTCTCGTTGTGCCAACGCAGCACGTCGGGGCTGGGTCGATCCGCCGGAGCTTCGGGCAGCGACACGAGCTGTTTCCCGTTCCGCTTGTAGTACGCCTTCCCGTTGGCGAACTCGTCCGCCAGACGCCGACTGACCAGGAATCGCAGGTCAGGGGTCACGGTCACGTAGCCGGCGTCGAAGAGACGATGGATGTCCGTGCGGAGGAGGAGTCCGTTAGACACTTCGTGCGAGCTGTCCAAGTCGGCGTAGGGCCTGATGTGTGCCGCGTCGAGGACCGGCAGCGAATGCTCACCGGTGACCGCGCAGGCACCTGCGTATGCAGCGGTCACCGCGACGCGGAACGCGCCCTGGCCGAGTCTCGGCTGCAGCAGCATCTCCGCTCCGAAACGCGCCCTGCTGGCGGCCCCGGGAACCGGAAGGACTTGCCCGTCGGCACCCGCAGGAACCGCAATCGGTGTCGTGGCCGATCTCGCCAGGCACTCCTGCCAGATCCTGCGGCCCTCGGCAGCCTCGAGATCGTAGCCGGCCCCCGCGACGATGTTGGGTCGCCAGTCCCTGGGCTGAGCGACCCAGTCCCCGTCGGAAAAGAAGACGGGTTGCGACACCATGATGCAGCCGACCTGGTGAGCGGGCGCTCCGGACTTCTTCGCGTAGGACTCAATTCGAGCCCGCATCACCTCGAAGTCAGGCGCTCCGTTCTTCTGCCCGAAGGCCTCCCACGCCAGGCGGGGTGTCGCCGCCTCATAGCGGGCGAAGATCCCGTAACCGCCGATGGCGTTGTGCGGGCTCTTCAGCTTGAAGAAGAACGGAGTTCCCGGAAGCGACCTGAAGCCGTGGGCTGACGGCTGCCAGAAGTTGACCTCGTCCAGCGGCTGGCGCTCGCGGAGGAACTTGAACCAGTCGAAGTCCGTGGTGGCGACGTAGCCGCGCAAGCGCCCAGGAGCGTAGTCGACCAAAGACGAAGGCCGTGAGATCTCACGACGATCTCACGGCCTTCAAGAATGGTCGGGGCGACTGGATTTGAACCAGCGACCACTTGCACCCCAAGCAAGTGCGCTACCAGGCTGCGCTACGCCCCGGAAACGGCAGGGTTGAGACGCGGGGCCTTATGCCCGCCTGACGCTGAAGGGTCAAGGCGCTTGGAGCGACGATCACTCGTCGTCGTCGCCGTCGTCGTCCTTGGACTCGTGCCCCTCGTCCTCGTCCTCGGCGGACAGCTCGTCCTCAGAGACGTAGCCGTCGTTCAAGTCCGCCTTCAGCACCTGGCTGGGCACGAACTTCACCACCCGCCGCGCCGTGATCTCGATGGGCTGGCCGCTCTGCGGGTTCCGCCCCGGCCGCGCCCGCTTGTACCGCGGCTGGAAGTTACCGAAGCCCGAGATCTTCACCTTGTCCCCGCGCTCCAGCGTCTCCTTGAGCGTGTCGAACACCAGCTCAACGAGCTCCGCTGACTCCTTCTTCGAGAAGCCCACCTTCTCGTAGACGCTCTCGATGATGTCCGCCTTGGTCATGGCTCAAAAGCCTAGCCTCACAGCAGGCCATGTCAACATGCCGACATTCTTATGTTTTTTCGACCCGTCGCAGGCTTGGGGTCCACACGGTTTCTGGCCCGGAAAATCGGCCTCTTACGCGCGCAGCGCCCCGCCCAACCGCTTCGTGACTTCCGCGACGATCTTCGCGTGCGCCTCGCTCACCTCGGTGTCGGTCAAGGTGCGCTCGGGCGAGCGGTAGCGCAGGGCGAAGGCCAGGTTCTTCTTCCCTTCCCCCACCTGCGGCCCGGCGTACACGTCGAACACCTGCGCGTCCTCCACCAGCGGCCGGCCGACCTCCAGGATCACTCCCCGCACCTGCGCGCTGGCCATCGGCTGCGGCACCACCACCGCCAGATCGCGAAACACCGCCGGGAAGCGCGACAGGGGCCTGGCCTGCGGCACCACCTGCGCCGCCGCCGACAGCGCCTCCACGTCCAACTGGAAGAGGAACACGCCCGCGGGCGCGTCGAGCCGCTTCTGCGCGCGGGGGTGAAGCTCGCCCACCGTCCCCAGCACCGCCTGGCCCTTCTTCGCCGCCGCGGCCGCCCGCGGGTGGTACCAGGGCGACTCCACCGGCTCGAAGGCCACGCCGTCGAGGTGCAGCGCCTCGAGGATCGCCTCCACCGCCGCGCGCGCGTCGTAGAAGTCCACCGCCGCGTCCTTCGACGTCCAGCGCTTCGCGCCGTCCCGCAGGCCCCACAGCACGCCCGCCACCTCCAGCGTCTCCACCGCCACCGGCACCCCGTTCACCCCGCCGTTCGGCCGCGGCCGGTAGGTGCGGGCCCACTCGTAGAAGCGCACGCCCGCAGCCTGGTGCCGCGCGCTGCGCACCACGTTGGGCACCAGCCCCGCGTACAGCGTCGTCCGCATCACCGACTGCTCCACCGACAGGGGGTTGGCGAGCGCGATCGCTCCCGCCTCTGCCTGGAAGGCGGCCAGCTCCGCCGGCGCCACGAAGGAGTAGTTCACCACCTCGTCCAGCCCCTCCCCCGCCAGCGCCGCGCGGATCCGCCGCTCGACGATCGCCTCCACGCGCTCCGGCTCCAGCTCGGAGAGCCCGCGCGGCAACGAGAGCGGGATCTGCTCGTACCCGCGGATGCGCGCGATCTCTTCGATCAGATCCTCCTCGATGGACACGTCCACCCGCCCCAGCGGCACCCTCCACGTCGTCGCGGCCCCGTCGCCCTCGAGCCTCTCGAAGCCCAGCGAGGTGAGGATCCGCTCCGCCTCGCCCCCCGGCACCACCACGCCGAGCAGCTCATTCAGCCTCTGCGAGCGCAGCGTCACCACCTTCGGCTGTTTCACCTCGGGGTACGCGTCGACGCGGCCGGCCAGCACCGTGCCTCCTCCCAGCTCGGCGATCAGCGCCGCCGCGCGATCGATCACCTCCGGCACCACCGACACGTCCGTGCCCCGCTCGAAGCGGTGGGAGGACTCCGTCTTGAGCGCGTGCCGCTTCGATGATCTGCGCACCGTCTTCGGCTGGAAGGTCGCGCACTCCAGCAGGACTCGCGTGGTCTTCTCCGTCACCTCGCTCGACGCGCCGCCCATCACCCCCGCCAGCACCAGCGGGTCCTTCGCGTCGCAGATCAGCAGATCCTCCGCGTCGAGGCTGCGCACCTTCTCGTCCAGCGTCGTGAGCTGCTCCCCGCCCCTCGCCGTCCGGACGATGATCTGCGCCCCGCCGATCCGATCGAGATCGAACGCGTGCAGCGGCTGCCCGTACTCGAGCATCACGTAGTTCGTCACGTCGACCAGGTTGTTGATCGCGCGCACCCCCGCCGCCTTGAGGCGATCCTGCATCCACCGTGGCGACGGCTGCACCTTCACCCCTTCGATCACCCGCCCCGCGTAGCGCCAGCAGCGGTTGGCGTCGTCGATCCGGATCTGGATCTTCGAGGAGGCCGGCGTGGACGACTCCGTTACCGCCACCGAAGGCCTGGTGAGCGCGGCGTTGGTCAGCGTCGCCAGCTCCCGCGCCACCCCCAGCATCGACAGCGCGTCCGCCCGGTTCGGCGTGACGTTCAGCTCCAGCGTCACGTCGTCCAGGCCCAGGGCCTTCGCGATCGGCGTCCCCGGCGCAAGGGAGGGATCGAGGATCAGCAGCCCCGCCGCGTCGTCCGCCAGCCCCAATTCCTTCGCGCTGCACAGCATGCCGGAGCTGTCCACCCCGCGCAGCGCCGCCTGCTTGATCTCCACCCCGTTGGGCAGCTTCGTCCCCACCGTGGCCAGCGGGACCTTGTCCCCGACCTGGTAGTTCTTCGCCCCGCACACCACCTGCAGCGGCTCCGCCCCGCCCAGCGCCACCTTCGTCACCGACAGCTTGTCCGCGTTGGGGTGCTTGTCGGAGGAGAGGATCTGCCCGACGACGACGCCTTCGAGCGCGGCCCCCGGACGGTGAATGGCTTCCACCTCCAGCCCCGCCATGGTGAGCCGGCGCGCCACCTCGTCCGCCGAAGGGAGCGCCACGTAGTCCTTGAGCCAGTTGAGCGAGACTTTCATGAGGTTCTTCCCCTCACCCCTAGAATTGAGCGACGAAGCGGTAGTCGTTCTCGAACATCGTGCGCAGATCGTCGATGCCGTAACGGAGCATGGCCAGGCGCTCCACCCCCATGCCGAAGGCGAAGCCCGTCACCTGCGACGGATCGTAGCCCGCGTGCCGGAAGACGTTGGGGTGCACCATGCCGCTGCCCAGCACCTCCAGCCAGCCGGTCTGCTTGCACACCCTGCAGCCCTGCCCCGCGCAGAAGACGCACGACACGTCCACCTCGGCCGACGGCTCGGTGAAGGGGAAGAAGCTGGGCCGCGCGCGCGTCTTCACCTTCGCGCCGAAGAAGGCCTTGGCGAAGGCGTCCAGCGTCCCCTTGAGCTCCGCCAGCGACACCTTCGTGTCCACCAGCAGCCCCTCCACCTGGTGGAACATCGGCGTGTGCGTCTGATCGCTGTCCTTCCTGTACACCCGCCCCGGCATCACCGCGCGCACCGGCGGCTTCTGCTTCAGCATGGTGCGGATCTGCACCGGCGAGGTGTGCGTGCGCAGCACCACCGGCTGGCGTGAGAAGCCGGCGTGCAGCGTGCCGCCCTCCACGTAGAAGGTGTCCTGCATGTCCCGCGCGGGGTGATCCGCCGGCACGTTGAGCGCCTCGAAGTTGTACCAGTCGAGCTCGATCTCCGGCCCCGCCTCCACCGAGAAGCCCAGCCGCGCGAAGACAGCCACGATGTCCTCCAGCGTCTGCGCCACCGGGTGCCTGCGCCCCGGCCGGCGGCCCCGCCCGGGTAGCGTCACGTCCAGCTTCGGGCCCTTCAGCTCGGCCTCGAGCTTGAGCTCCTCCACCCGCCCCACCGCCTCCGCGAGCAGCCCCTCGAGCTGCACCTTCACCGCGTTGGCCGTCTCACCCAGGGCGCGCCGCTCGTCGGGCGCCAGCTTCCCCATGCCGCCCAGCACCGCCGACAGCTCGCCCTTCTTGCCCAGGTACTTCACCCGCAGCGCCTCGACCGCCTCGGGCGCGCGCGCGGCCAGAAGCTCCGTCTTCGCCGCCTGGGCCAGGGCCTTGAGTCTCTCTTTCATGGCGTGTCCGTGGATGGCACGAGTTGCACCGCTTGCGAAACGAAAACGGGGCCGCCCCATGTGGAGGCGACCCCGGTCGACTGCAGGAAAGCTTCTTCGACTGGCTCAGGCCGCCTTGGCAATCTGGGCGACCGCGCCAAAGCCCGCCGGGTCGTGGACCGCGAGGTCCGCGAGGATCTTCCGGTCGATGGCCACCTTCGCCTTCGCCAGGCCGGAGATGAGGCGCGAGTAGGACAGCCCCACCGCGCGAGCCGCGGCGTTGATGCGGACGATCCACAGCGAGCGGAAGTTGCGCTTCTTCGCCGCGCGATCGCGCGAGGCGTAGTCCAGCGCGCGCTCCACCGCCTGGTTGGCGCGCTTATAGCAATTCTTCCGGCGGCCGCGGAAACCCTTGGCCAGCTTCAGGATCGAGTTACGACGGCGACGAGCCTTGACACCCTTCTTGACGCGCATGACTGGGCTGCCTTTCGAAAATCAGTTGGCCCCGTAGGGGAACATTTCGCGAACGACCTTCTTCGCGTCCATGGGGGCGAGGTGGCCGGTGCCGCGGGCGCGGCGACGGCGGTCCATGCTCTTGGCATGGGTGAAGAGGTGCTTGCCGAAGGCCTTGGCGTGCTTCACCTTGCCGGTCTTCTTCACCTGGAGGCGCTTCTTCGCGCTGCTGCGGGTCTTCAACTTGGGCATGACGGTACCTGTGGAAATACGTGAAAGGACGGCGCACGTACCGTGTCAGGGCAGGCCTGTCAACCGGGGCCGCGGGAGGCGCCTTCAGTGCTTGGGCGCCGCGCTGGCCTGAGGGAGGGGGGCGGGTGCGGGCGCGGGCGAGAGGGCCGGGCTGGCGTCGGGGCGCGGGGAGGACGGGGAAGCGGTCTTCTCGGCCACCTTGCGCTCCAGTTTCTCTTTCTCGGCGCTGGCCAGCGCCTGGCGCTGCAGATCGCGGGCGCGCTGGGCCACCTTGGGGTTGGGCCCGATGATCATGAACAGCGATCGCCCTTCCATGCGGGGCGGCTGCTCGACGATGGCGATGTCCCTGGTGTCCTTCACCACGTCGTCGAGGATCGCCTGGCCCAAGTTCCGGTGGGTGATCTCCCGGCCGCGGAACATGATGGTGATCTTCGCCTTGTTCCCCTCCTCGAGGAACTCCTTCACGTGGCGGACCTTGGTCTCGTAGTCGTGCTCCTCCGTCTTGGGGCGCAGCTTCACTTCCTTCAGCTTCACCACCACCTGCTTCTTCTTGGCCTCGTTGGCGCGCTTCTTCTCTTCGTACTTGAAGCGGCCGTAGTCCATGATCTTGCAGACCGGCGGCTTCGACATCGGGTTGACCTCGACGAGGTTGAGCCCGAACTCCTGCGCCCTGGCGAGGGCCTGGTCGATAGAGAGGACGCCCAGCTGTTCCCCGGCAGGGCCGACGACGCGGACTTCGCGCGCCTTGATCCGGCGGTCCGTTCTTTGATCACGTGCGAGTGCGATGACACAACTCCTTGAAGAGGAAGCCTGAAAGCGGCGGCGCACCATAGCGATCCGCCCCCCCGTGTCAAGGCGCTCCGGGCACTGATGTTCAGGTGGAGAAATGAAGGGGGCAGTCCTTGCGTTGACTACCCTCGCGGGAGGATCCTCCGGTTGAAAGAGCGCACGCATCGGGATTCGGATGCTTCGGGGGCGCGAATGGACATCACCGACGTCAAGATCTTCCCGGTGGATGAGGACAAGCTGCGCGCCTACGTCACCATCACGCTCGACAACTGCTTCGTGGTGCGGGACCTCAAGGTGATCCACGGCACCAGCGGCCTGTTCGTGGCCATGCCGGCGAAGAAGCGAAAGGACGGCACCTACAAGGACATCGCCCACCCGCTCAACGCGGAGATGCGCGAGAAGCTCGAGAAGGTGGTGCTGGCCGAGTACGAGAAGGTCGCCCGCGAACCGCCGCGCCGCAAGGACGCGCCCGAGTCGTATCCCGACCCGGATTGAGGAAGCACCTTCTGGAGGCCTTGGACGAGCACGAGACGAGGGCCGTCAGGGACACACGGACGCTGCTGAGTTGGAGGCGCCCGAGTTGTGGAGGTCCCCCGCGTACTTCGGCCAGGGTGCCGACGAATCCAGCGTCGCAGAGTCCACGAGGTAGCTCACCAGCCAGCCCGATTCGGTGGCGAGGTAGAAGACGCCCTTGCCGCTGGACGGTCTGCGGCGATTGCAGTCGAGCGTAGGCGACGCAGAGACCAAGCCAGCGACCGTCGGATGAAGCTGAGCGCCCCACTCCGCATTTGATTGGCTTGCGAAAGTCTGAGGAAGAACGAAGAGATTCCCGGCCTCGTCGGCAACGTAGAGCTTCCCGCCCTGCCCGAGGAGAGGTGAGGCGACGCTGTTTCCGCTGAAGCTGGAAGTGACGCCGGCCGCGCTCAGCACCGCGGTGCGGGCTGTCTCGATTCCGTCAACGATGTTCAATCTACTGGCCACAGCTGCATTCGACACGCCCGCATCGCTGCTCCGGACGATCGCGAAGACCTGCGAGGCGCTGGCGACGGGGACAGTGACTGGAGAGTCGAAGTTCGTGCCAGAAGGCCACGCGTTCGTCACCCCTCCACCGGCGGGCGCCAGACTAAAAGCGAACAGTCGTCCAACCCCCGGGCCGCCGCCGCCGCCGCCTACAAGCCGCGTGCCAGACACGAGAGCAAGGCCGTTGAAATTGCCAGCGCCGGAGATGACGGTGCTGACGCTGCTGATGCTCAGCGAGGCAGCCGTGTAGTCGAGGCGACGAAGAGCCCCGTCGTTGCCGATGAAGTACGCGCCCGCTGGAACGGTGGAGTCGGTCGTCACGATGTTCGCGGGAGCCGCGATCGCGCTCAGCCCGCCACTCGCAGACGGATAGCAAGCAGCAGCCTCGGACGAGAGCGCCATGCCTCGACTGGGTGAAGGCCCGCGCTGGAGCCCGACACTGACTGCCCCTGCGTCAGCCGTGCCGAAAAGCGCGACCCCACCGGCGTTGGTGGCCGGCGTCCCTCCGCCACCCGGACAGGTCAAGCCGAGAGCCATGCCATCGGCTGCGCTGACGGCTTTGAGCGTGCCCAGGTTGTCCGCTGGTTGGTAGTAGACGAACGTGGACGAGCCCGCGCGTCCCAGGGCCATCGGGCCCACGATCGGACCGTCAGTCACCGACGCAAAGCCTCCGACGGGGGTACCGTCGGGGTTGAAAGCACGGAGGGTGCCCGTGGTCGTGCCTGCAGTCGCAACGAAGACGCGGCCACCCATGCCAACCAGAGGAGCTGATCGGATGAACTGGGTGGAGTCGACGCGGCGGGCCCACTGCCAGCGCGTCACGGCCACGCTGCCCGCATTGCTGGTGGCTGTGTTCCCAAACGCATCCTCGCCGGTCGCGCTGAACTGCACGCTCCCACTGAAGGCTGGAAACGGCACACTGCCCAGGTTCGCCTGGTAGTCACGGCAAAACTGGCCGGCGCCGGCGTCACACGCCTGTCCGCCACCGACGGTGACCGGCGCGCCTGCGCCCACCGCCTGGCGCGCCGTCAACTGAACGGAGGCTTCATTCACATCCAGCGAGGAAGAGGTCACGCGCACTGCAACGCTCTCGTCGAGGCGCCACCTCGTCCCATCGGGATCGTTCGGCAGGAAGTCTGAGCCGTTCGTTCCGTACGTGTTGTTGGGCGGGGCAGTCGCCGTGACGACGAGCGTTGGCCCCGTGGAGTCGATGTTCACCTGAATCGTGCTTTGGGCGGTCGCCCCGGTGACCCTGGCGCTGAGCGAGTAACTCCCGCTGGCCGGCGACATCCACAGGCCGGCACCTCCGTCCAGGGTTCCACTCGCCCCGGCCGTGGAAGTCCACACCAGGGGCGCGCCCGTAATCTCGGCGCCCCCGTCGCTGTACGCTCTCACCAGGAGCGGCACCGTCCGCGACGGCCCCACCGCAGCCCCGTCGACTGGCTCGACCCACACCAGAGAAGACACGCGGCTGATGCACGCCGTCCCGACGCACTCCTGCCAACTGCCGCATGCCGGGACACACGTCGGAGCGCCACCTCCACTGCCTCCACCGACGCCCCCGCCCATGCCCCCGCCCGCTCCGCCGCCCATGCCCCCGCCCACTCCGCCGCCCATGCCCCCGCCCATTCCCCCGCCCATTCCTCCGCCCAGGCCACTGTCAGCCGGCCAGCACACGTCGTCGATGCACGCCTTCCCGCCCGGGCAGGCCTTGGTCTCGCTGCATGCGTCGTAGACGCACAAGCCGTCCTGGCAGAACGCGAAGGCCGCACAATCTGCATTCTCGGAACACGTCTGGACCGCGTTCGCTGTGCAGCCCACCCCGACAGCTGCGCCAGTCAGCAGCGCCAGTCTCAGAAGTACGTTCTTCACCATGAGAGTCCTCCCAACGCGAGTGGGCCACTGTCGTGCCCCCTGACCGGCCAGCACCGCAAAACAGCGCTGGGCTTACCAAGCAGCAGAGTGTGATTCAATTTCCCAATTCGTTGACCACCGGTACTCGCCTCACCCCGTCGCGCACGCCGGCACGCATTGAACGGGTGGCCGCGTTGGTGTACCTCGCAGCCCATGTCCGTCAGCCACGACTTCAAGGTCTTCTCCGGGAACTCCAATCGCGCGCTGGCCGAGCGGATCTGTGAGTACTTGAAGCGGCCCGTCTCGAAGGCCGACGTGGGGCGCTTCTCCGACGGCGAGATCCAGGTGGAGATCGGCGAGAACGTGCGCGGCTTCGACGTCTTCGTGATCCAGTCCACCTGCCCGCCGGGGAACGATCACCTGATGGAGTTGCTCATCATGTGCGACGCGCTCAAGCGGGCGAGCGCGGCGTCGATCACCGCGGTGATCCCCTACTACGGCTACTCCCGGCAGGATCGCAAGGTGGCGGCGCGCACGCCGATCACCGCCAAGCTGGTGGCGGATCTGCTGGCCACCGCCGGCACGACGCGCGTGGTGTCGATGGACATGCACGCCGGGCAGATCCAGGGCTTCTTCAACATCCCCACCGATCACCTCTACGCCTCGCCGGTGTTCCTCGAGGATCTGCGCAGGAAGTTCCCGTCGGCCGACGACCTGGTGATCGTCTCGCCGGACGCGGGCGGCGTGGAGCGCGCGCGGGCGTACTCCAAGCGGCTCAACTGCCCGTTGGCGATCATCGACAAGCGGCGGCCGCGGCCCAACGCGTCCGAGGTGATGAACCTGATCGGCGACGTGAAGGGCAAGTCGGCGATCATCGTGGACGACATCATCGACACCGGCGGCACGCTGGCCCAGGGCGCCGCGGCGCTGATGGAGAAGGGCGCGAAGGAGGTGCTGGCCTACATCGTCCACCCCATCCTCTCCGGGCCGGCGATCACCCGCATCACCGAGTCGGCGCTCACCGAGCTCGTGGTGTCCGACACGGTGCCGCTGTCCAAGAGCGCGCAGGACTGCAGGAAGATCCGCCAGATCGGCACCGAGCGCCTCTTCGGCGAGGCGATCGCCCGCATCTACCGCGCCGAGTCCCTGTCCAGCCTGTTCGTCTGACCGGCCTACAGCTCGTCTTCGGTCTTCTCCAACAGCTTCAGGTCCGCCCTCGCGAGCTCCAGCTTCTCGAACAGATCGGGCCGGCGCTCGCGGGTGAGCCGCAGCGCGTGCCACCGGCGCCACCGGGCGATCCGCGCGTGATCGCCGCTCTGCAGCACCTCCGGCACGGCCAGGCCGCGGAACACAGGCGGCCTGGTGTACTGCGGGTGCTCCAGCAGCCCCGCCTCGAAGCTCTCGGTGGCCAGCGACTCGGCGTTGCCGAGGACTCCGGGCACCAGCCGCGCCACCGCGTCCAGCACACACAGGGCGCCCAGCTCTCCCCCGGTGAGGATGAAGTCGCCCACCGACAGCTCCTCGTCGATGACGCTCATCGCGCGCTCGTCCACCCCCTCGTAGCGCCCGCACACCAGGATCATCGAGCCGTGGGCGGCGAGCGCCCGCGCCTTGCCTTGCGTGAAGGCCGGCCCGCGAGGGCTCAAGAGGATCACCGGCGCGCCCGGCAGGGCCTGCTTCGCCGCCTCCACCGCGCCCACCAGCGGCTCCACCTTCATCACCATGCCCGCGCCGCCGCCGTACGGCGTGTCATCGGCGTTCCGGTGCTTGCCCGGCGCGAAGTCGCGCAGATCGCTGACGTCGAGGGTGACCAGGCCCTTCTCGACCGCCTTGCCAAGGATCGACTCCACCGCGTAGCCGCGGATCATCGCCGGGAAGAGCGTCAGGACTCGCGCCAACAAGCCCATCACTCCCCCAGGTCCAGCGGCGTCACCACCACGCGCCCCGCCTTCAGGTCGATCTCCCGGACGAAGTCGTCCACCAGGGGCACCATGAGCTCCCGCTCGCCGTCGCGGATCACCAGGTTCGGCGCGGCCCCCGCCTCGAACAGTCCTTCCACCCGGCCCAGCCGCGCGCCGTCCGGGCTGAAGGCCTCGAGCCCCACCAGATCGCCCTGAAACACCTCGCCGTCCGCGGGGGCCTCGAGATCCTCGCGAAACGCGAACACCGCGGAGCCCGTCAGCGCGGCCGAGTCCTCGCGCCGCCGCACGCCCTTGAAGCTGACCAGCACCTCGCCCTTGGGCCCCTCGCGCACCGCGTCGATCGCCAGCTCCCGCTCCTCGCCGGCCCGCGTGCGCAACAGGACGCGATCGATCTCCTCCAGCACGGTGGAGCCGGGATCGAAGGAGCGCACCACCACCTCGCCGTCGAGGCCGTGGGCGCGGGACACATAGCCGAACTGCAGGTGGGGCTTCACGGCGCCGGGGGCGTCACAGGCTGACCGCCCTGCGCCGCGCCGTTGCGCCGATCGTCGACGATCTCCAGCCGGGCCTTCTCACCCTTCTTCAGGGCCGCGTGCTGGAGCACCGTGCGCAGGGCGTTGACCGTCCGCCCGTCGCGCCCGATCACCTTGCCGATGTCGTCGGGAGCGACCTTGAGCTCGTACAGCACGCCGCCGTCCTGGGGCGTCACCTTGAGCTCGACCGCCTCGGGCTTGTCCACCAGCGCCCGCGCGATGGTCTCGACCAGCTGCTTCACGAGGCGTTACGCCTTCGGAGCGGACTTCTTGGCGCGCTTGTACAGGTTCGACAGGGTGTCGGAGGGCTTGGCGCCCACCTTCGTCCAGTGCGCCCAGCGCTCCTCGTTCACCTGGAAGCGGACCGGCTCGTAGTTCGGATCGTACGTGCCGATGTTCTCGATGAAGCGGCCGTCGCGAGGCATCCGCGAGTCGGCAGCAACCACGTGGTAAAACGGGCGCTTGGTGGCGCCAGCGCGAGCAAGACGAAGGACGACGGCCATACGGAAGACCTCGGTGGAAGAAAGGTGAGGCGCGGCCCTTAGACTCGAAGGCCTTGAAATGTCAAGGCGCCACCTCGACGTTGGCCAACTGCCCGCAGGCTGCGGCGATGTCCCGGCCCCGGTTGGCGCGGATGAAGGCCGGCACGTCCTGGGCCTCGAGGATCCGCTGGAAGGCGGCCGCCCGGTTGTCCCGCGTCGAGGCGAAGCCCAGCCCCGGGTTCTCGTTGTACTGGATCAAGTTCACCTTCACGGGGAGGCCCCCCAGCAGCGCCGCCAGCTCGCGCGCGTTCTCGTCGGAGTCGTTGACGCCTTCCATCAGCACGTACTCGAAGGTGACGCGGCGGCCCTGCTTCACCGGGAAGCGCCTCACGGCGTCGAGCAGCTCGGCGATCTTCCAGCGCTTGTTGACGGGCATGATCCGCTCGCGCGTCTCGTCGTTGGAGGCGTTCAAGCTGATCGCCAGCTTCACGTCCGTCTCGGCGGCGAAGCGCTCGATCATCGGCACCAGGCCGACCGTGGAGACGGTGATGTGCCGGGAAGAGAAGTTCGGCCCCTCCTCCGACTCAAGCAGCTCCAGCGCCGTCTTGACGTTCTCGAAGTTGTGGAGCGGCTCCCCCATGCCCATGAAGACCAGGTTGGTGAGCGGGCGCAGCGTGTCCAGGCCCTCGTTCCTGCGCACCTCGCGATTGACGGCGTGCACCTGGGCGACGATCTCCGACGGTTTCAAGTGCCGGACCAGCCCCAGCGTGGCAGTGGCGCAGAAGCGGCAGCCCATGGCGCAGCCCACCTGGGTGGACACGCACAGCGTCTTGCGATCCGGCGACGGCATGTAGACGGACTCGATCAGCTTCCCGTCGGCCGTCCTGAAGCGGTACTTGATGGTGCCGTCGGCGCTGCGCTGCTCGAGATCCTTCGTCACCGTGACGAGCTCGGCGACCTGGGCCAGCTTCTGCCGCAGGGCCTTGGAGAGATCGCTCATCTCCTCGAAGGACGTCGCCCCCCGCTGGTGGAGCCAGTGGAAGAGCTGCTTCGCGCGGAACGGCTTCTCCTGGAGCGCCTGGGTGACGAAGCGGGTCAGCTCGTCGAGCGGCAGGCTGGCGAGGTCGACGGGCGAGGCCATGGCACCCTTGACCTACCCTTCCGGGCCACCTGCGCGCTAGCGCCACCCCCCGCCCAGCGCCTGGTACACGCCGATCATCGCGTCGAACTGGGCCTTGCGGGCCTCGATCGCCTCCATCTCGGCCTCGAGCGAGTCCCGCCGGGTGAGGAGCACCTCCATGTAGTCGGCGCGGGCCGATTGAAAGAGGACGTTCGACACCTCGACCGACTTCGCGAGCGTCTCCACCTGCTGGGCCTGGAGCTCGTACGCCTGCCGCGTGTTGTCGACGGCCGAGAGCTGATTCGCCACGTCGACGTACGCCTGCAAGAGGGTCCGCTCGTAGCGCGTGACCGTCTGGATCTGCCTGGCGTTCGCGGCCCGGTACTGGGCGGTGATGCCGGTCCAGTTGAAGAGCGGCGCCGTCAGGCCGGCGGCGACGCTGTAGAGGAGCGACTCCGGCGTGGCGACCAGCTTCGTGAAGTCGAAAGATCGATAGCCGATCCCCGTGTCCAGGCTGAGCGAGGGGTAATACGCCGCCTTCGCCACCTGCACGTCCAGCTTCGCGGCCTCGAGCTCGAGCTCCGCCTGGCGCACGTCCGGGCGGTTCCCCAGCAGGTCGACCGGCAGCCCGGTCTCGAGGCGCTGGGGCAGCGCGACCTTGAGCTCCTCGGCGTTGCGCGCCACCGGCTGCGGGTAGCGGCCGACCAGGAAGTTGATCCGGTTCTCTGCCTGGATCCGCTTCTGCTGGAGGTCGAAGCGGCGGCTCCTGTTCTTGAGGACCTCTGCCTCGAAGCGCTGCACCGCCAGCTCGGTGACCCGCGCCGCCTCCTTCTGCAGCCGGACGATCTCCAGCGCCTGCGCCTGGATCTGAACGTTACGCTCGAGCACCTCGAGCTGGCTGTCGAGCGCGATGAGCTCGTAGTACGAGCGGGCGAGCTCGGCGACGATCTCGGTCACCATGAAGTCCCGGCCCTCGACGGTCGCGAGGTAGCGCAGATCCGCGGCCTGGGCGGCGTTGCGCAGCTTCTTCCAGATGTCGATCTCCCAGGACGCCTTGAGCCCGAAGGCGAAGTCCGGCAGGTGCTCGGGCACGCCCGTCACCTCGTCGGCCTGGCCCTGGCTGGTGTAGGTGCTGCCCTTCTCGACCCCCACGCCGAGCCCGGCGGTCACCTTCGGGTACACCTCTCCGCGCCTGGCCGACACCTCGCTGCGCGCGACGATGATCTCCTGCATCTGCAGGTTCAGCTCCTGGTTGTTCTTCAGCGCGGCCGCGATCAGCTCGCGCAGCTCGGCGCTGGTGAAGAACTCGTTCCACGTCTTCTGCGCGAGGCTGGGGGCCCGGGGCACGGCGGCGGCGGACGCGGCCTCGCCGTAGCTCTTGGGCACCTCCCGGTTCACCTCGCGCGGCTGGTTGCCTTCGAGCGAGGCGATGCAGCCGCTGCACAACAGTGACGCGAGGCCGAAAGCCGCCAGCCTGGGTGCGATCCGACCAACGGTAGGAGCCATAGCCTCAGGCATGGTGTGACGCGTCCTCACTCAAGGGTTCATCTTCCTCGTCCGGGATGAGGCGCCTGTCCTCCGCGAGCGCCGCGAAGACGAAGTACAGCCCCGGCACCACGAGCAGGCCAAAGGCGGTGCCGAGCAGCATGCCCCCGAGCGCCGAGGTGCCGATGGTCCGGTTGCCGAC
>JADLDB010000086.1 GCA_020846875.1 Myxococcales bacterium
CTAGCAGGGTGCTGAGGAAGGCCGGACCGAGCCCGACCGAGGAGCCGCGAGCCGCGCAAGGAAGAGGCCCGCAGGAATACTTGTCGGTATTTCAAGGGCCTCTGACGATGCCCGGCGACGCGGATCGTCGGTCTGGCGACGGGAGTGCCTTTCTCAGCACCCTGCTAGCTCAACCCACTGGCACGCCGAGGCTCACCAGCCACCGGGTGACGAAGGGCCACCACAGCTCGCGCGTGGCCACCACCGTGCCCAGCACCACCCCGAGGAAGATGCCCAGCCCCCAGCGCGGCCCCCGCACCGTGGCCAGCTCCGCCGGCGACAGCTGGGACAGCTGCGTCAACTGCGTCCTCGACAGCCGCGCCATCGCCTCGGACTCGGTGAGGCGGTTGCGCTTGCGCAGGAAGTTCACCAGCACCGCCGACGGCGAGGAGTCCAGCCCGGACAACAGGCTCTCGAAGGCGCGGCGCAGCTGCGTCGCGTCCAGGTAGCGCTCCTCCAGCTTCACCGCCATCGCCTTCTCGATGACCTCGCGCAGCGCCCTGGGGGCCTTCGGCGCGGCCTTCTTCAGGGAGTCGCGCTTGCCCGTCGTCACCCTGGCGAAGACCTCGCCCGGGTTGCTGCCGGTGTAGGGCCGCTTGCCCGACAAGGCCTCGTACAGCACCACCCCCAGGGAGTAGATGTCGCTGCGCGCATCCACCGGCGCGCCCGTCACCTGCTCGGGGGACATGTAGGCCGGCGTGCCCACCGCCATGCCCGTCTTGGTGAGGCGGTCCAGCTCTTCCGTCTGGACGATGCCGAAGTCCATCAGCTTGGCGTCGCCCCAGGTGGACAGCATGACGTTGCCCGGCTTGAGGTCCCGGTGCACCACCCGGTGGAAGTGGGCGTGCTCCAGCGCGCTGGCCAGTTGCAGGCCCAGCACCGCCACCGCCTCGGGAGGCAGCGGCGCTTCCTTGATGAGGTCGGCCAGGGTGGGCCCGTCCACCAGCTCCATCACCATGTACCAGCCGTCGTTCTTCTCGATGAGATCGTACAGGGTGACGATGTGCTGGTGCCGGAAGCCGGCCAGGGCCATCGCCTCGCGCTTGAAGCGGGACAGGGCCTCGGCGGACTTGGAGCCTTCCGGCGGCAGCTCCTTGACGGCCACCTCCCGCTGCAGCGACTCGTGAATGGCCCGGTACACCGTGGCCATGCCGCCCTTGCCCAGGGCTCCGAGGATGCGGCAGTCACCCACCTTGCGAATCGCCATCGTCCCTCATCAACTGCGAATCCCCAGCCGCTGCTTGAGCTGCTCCAGCTCGCCCCGCGCCTCGTCGCGCTGCTCGAGGATGACGATCATCTCCTTGTGGAGCTGCTCGTACTGCCGGTCCGCGTGACCCCACTCGCTGGTGGCGTGGGCCAGTTGCTGCTCCAGCGTCTGCGCGCGCACCGCCAGCTCGTGGGAGGCCTGCTGGTAGGCCAGGGCCTGGGCCTCGAGCGCCTGCTCGTGCCCCTTGCGCGCCTCCTCGGCCTGGGCCTCGAGGGTGGCCACGCGGGCGGTCATCTTCTCCAACTGCCCTTCCAGCTCGCGGGACCGCTGCCGCGCCTCCAACAGCCGCTGGGCGGTGAGCTGGTGCTTCTCCTTCTCTTTGGTGCCCGCCGACTCCACCTCGGCGCGGCGGGCCACCTCGGCGTCCATCGCCTCGCGGGCGGACTTCTCCAGCGCCTCGCGCAGCTTGCCTTCTTCGGCGCGCACCTCGTCGGCGGCGTGCTGCAGCTTCTCCACCTGGACGCGGGCGTCGTCGCGCGCCCGCTCGGCGTGGGACAGCTCCACGTTCAGCTCGTCGCGGCGCACCTTCACCGCCGTCAGCTCGGTCTCCAGCTGGGCCACGCGGGCGGTGGCCTCGATGAGCCGCTGCTGCTCGGTGGTGGCGCCCTCCTCCAGGGACTTGAGCTGCCCTTCCAGCGCCTGCACCCGCGCGTGGGCGGTGGTGAGCTGCGCGTCGAGCTCGGCGTTCTGCGCCACCAGCTCCTCGGACTGCTTGCGGGTGGCGTCGACGTCCTGCAGGGACGCCTCCAGCTCGTTGGCGCGCGCCTCCCAGGCCTGGAGCCGGGTGAGGGCGTCGGCGTTGTGCGCCTGCTCGGCCAGCAGTTGCTCGCGCGCGGCGGCCAGCTCGTGCTCCGTCTGGGACAGGCGCTTGCCCAGCTCCGTCTGCCGGCCGGTCTCGTCGGTGAGCTGCTGCAGTTCGTCGCGCGCCTGGGTGAGCAGCCCTTCCAGCTCCTTCACCCGGTCCCGCTGCGCGCGCCGGTCGCCCTCCAGCGACCCAATCTCGTCCTCCAGCCCCTTCACCCGCTTCTCGAGCAGCTCCGCGTCGCCGGAGATGTTGGTCCTGTCTTCCCGCACCGGGGACTTCATCATCGGCGACGTCTTCAGGGGGATGCCCCGGTTGGTGACCTCCGGGCCGCGGACGTTCACCGGCGGCAGGGTGGTGTTCCCCGACTCGTCCAGCCTCAGCTTGAGCTCGATGACGCGCGCGCGCTCGCTGGCCAATTCGGCGCGGGCCTTCACCAGCTCGGCCTCCAGGGAGCGCGCCCGGCCTTCCGCGGCGGTCGTCTTTTGCTGCGAGCCCTTGAGCTCCTCCGCGGCGCGCTGGAGGAGCTTCAGCAGGTCCTTTGCGTCCGGGAGGGCCGAGCTGGCCATGCGGTGGGGATTTACTCACGAATCGCCACGACGCACAGCGTCAGTCTCGGGGCGGGGGCTATTTCTTGCTGAAGCGCACGAAGTAGTTCTTCGCCGCGGCGTCGAGGAGGTCGCCGGAGAGCTGCGGGGCCTCGCCCCGGTAGTGGGCGATGTCGATGACCTGCCCGAGGAGGTCGCGCGGCTGGCAGGCGGCGAACGGGCGGTTGTGCGGCTTGTAGTGGGCCTCGATGAGCCAGGCGATGGCGTCGGCGTCGTACGCCACGTTCAGCTTCCGGCACACCGCCTCCCAGATGGCCTGGTACTGCGGCTCGTCGGGCGGGGCCACCGCCAGCTTGTAGCGGACGCGGCGGAGGAAGGCGTCGTCGACCAGGTCGGCCGGGTCCAGGTTGGTGGAGAAGGCCACGAAGACGTCGAAGGGGACCTGCAGCTTCTTGCCGGTGTGCAGGGTGAGGTAGTCGACGTCGTTCTCCAGGGGGACGATCCACCGGTTGAGCAGGTCCTTGGGCTCCACCTTCTGCCGGCCGAAGTCGTCGATGAGCAGCATGCCGTTCATCGCCTTCAGTTGGAACGGCGCCTCGTAGAAGCGCACGTCGGGGGAGTAGATGAGGTCGAGCGTCTGCAGGGTCAGCTCGCCGCCCACCACCACCAGGGGCCGCTTCACCCGCACCCAGCGCTGGTCCTGCGCGGGGGCGTTGGGATCCTCCGGCACCGCCTCGTGCAGGGTGTGATCGAACACGCGGATGATGAAGTCGTCCACCAGCAGGGCGTGCGGCACCCAGATGTCACCCTCGTAGCAGCGCACCAGGGACTGGCAGAGGGCCGTCTTCCCGTTGCCCGGCGGCCCGTAGAAGAACATCGAGCGGCCGGAGTTCATCGCCGGCCCCAGGCTGTCGAAGACGTGGTCCTTCACCACCAGGTCGCCGAAGTTGGCCTGCAGCCTGGCCTTGGTGATGCGCATGCCGCGCACCGTCTGGGCGGCCACGGCCTCGAAGTAGTCCTCCATGCGCACCGGCGCGGGCCCGTTGTAGCGGTTGCGGTCGAGGATCTGCCGCAGCACGTCGGTGGCGAACGTGGTGAGGGTGTAGATCATCGTCGACTTGCCCACGCCGAGGCCCGCGCCGCCCTTCAGGTCGATGAACTTCTGCTTGCGCAAGGACTCGATGAGGTCGTCGACGATGAGCTGCGGCAGCTTGATGCGGTGGGAGATGTCGGCGCCGCGCAATTCGCCCGCGAAGAAGAGCGCCTTGAGCACCAGCTCTTCTCCCATCGTCTGGGACAGGCCCGTCTCGGCCAGCGTGCGGGGCTGGGGCGGGAAGAAGCGGGGCTGCACCTGCCGCTGGAGCGCGGGCCGGGCGCCCGTCTTTCCGGTGGCGGGCGGGCGCGCGGCGGGCGGGGGCGGAGCATGGGCGCCGGGAGGAGGCGGGGCCGGAGGGGTGGGATCCGGCGAGGCCGGCGGCTGCGGCATGGGGGTGCGGCCGGGCGTCGCACCTCCGAAGCCGGACGAGTGCTGGCCCGTGCCGCGCCGGGTGGGGATGGCGGTGGTGACGGGGCGTGGCCCCGAGGCCCTCGGGCGCTCCGGGACGTCGTCGTCGCTGGGAGGACCGCCCACGAACGTGGACTCCTTCGGCATGACCCGAAGCCTAGCCCCAAATCCGCAAGGCGGGCTGCCCTTCCCCACTCAGGGGTCGAGCGCGATGGCCCCGTACAGCTCGTCGACGGAGAAGCCGACCTCGGGCGACACCAGGCTCACCTGCTCACCGGGCCCTACGTCCCGCTGCGCCCAGCGCCCCTCGCGGCGCTCCACCACCGTCACCCGGCGCTCCCGGTGGGACACCAGCAGCACCACCTGAAGGGACGGCAACCGCTGGTAGTGCTCGAGCTTCTCTCCCCGGTCGTAGTCCTCGGTGGAGCGGCTGGTGACCTCCGCCAGCAGCACCGGGTTGATCAGCGCGTTGGCGTCGATGGCCGAGGTGAGCCGCTCCCCACGCACCACGGACGCGTCGGGGAAGCCGGCGAAGTCGGTCGCTTCGACGCGGATCTTCGCGTCCGAGCTGAAGACGCTGCACCCGGAAGCAAGTCGCGTCCGAAGAAGCGTCGTCACAGCCACGCTCAGCTCGGCGTGCGCCAAGGTCCCACCCGCCATCGCGTAGATGACGCCGGCGCAGTACTCGAGTTTGAGCTCGCTGTCCTCCAGCGCCCGGAGGTAGTCCTCGTAGGAGTAGCGCACCTGCCGCGCGGGCCTCATGCCAGGAGGATAGCAGGGGGCGCGCTGGCCCGCGGCCCGTCAGCCGCCCGACGCCTTCTTCTGCTTCTCGTGGGCGTGCACCCAGCCGTCGTAGTGGCGCACCGCCGCGTCGCCCATTTGCTGGATGTGCTGGTTGTTCAAGTACGCGCTGATGGGCGCGGCCACCAGGGGCATGGCGCGGGACAGGGTGGTGAGGCCGCCGCGCGCGAGGATGAGGGCGGCCAGGCTGCCCAGCACCCGGGGGCTGGAGCGCTGCACCGGGCCGATGCCGTTGGAGTAGCCGAACAAGTCCAGCAGCTCCTGCCGCTCGCGCTCGCTCTTGAGCGACACCTTGAAGACGGTGGCCACCTCGGCGAGCAGCGAAATCTGCAGGTACACCATGCCCAGCAGGTCGACCGGCACGGTGACGGCGCCGAAGACGCCGGTGACGCCCCCCACCATCGACGCCAGCTGCTTCTTCTGGTCGACGCAGCGCTGCGCCAGCTCGCGGGGCCCCGCGGAAGGGAAGCGCTGGGTGAGCTCGTCCACCTTCGCCCGCGCCCGCACCGCCTCGCGGTCGACCAGGTCGGACAGGCGCTCCTTCGCCAGCCTGCGCAGGTTGCGCGGAGAGAGCTGCCGCGCCGCCTTGAGCTGCTCCTTGAGGGGATCGAAGAAGCCCATGGCCCTCAGTATCCGGCGTCGGCCAGGTAGAGGTCCACCAGGGCGCCTTCCTGGAACCAGAACTGGCTCTGCTCCTTGCGGAACCACTTCGAGTCGGGCCGGGCCTCGCGCACCTCGATGAGGATGCGGTTGGTCGCCACGTCCACCACCGCGCCCCGTGACAGGCAGGCGCGCCCGGGCGACTCACCGAAGCCGCCTTCCAGGCACACCTCGTCACCGGGGGACAGGCGCCGCACGTACGTCTCGCCGAGGAAGCGGGCCTCCTCGCACGCGGCGGCCGGGCCGCCCCCTTTCTTGAACTTCGCGCAGCGGTCCACCGGCGGCGCCGGGTACTCGGGCACGTTCTCCAGAAAACCGGACGCGCCCCGCACCCGCGAGCTGCGCTCCTCGGTGACGCAGGCGGACGCGGCCATCACCAGCACCAAACCCACCGCGAGGCGTGACTGTTCCCTCACTCCCCCTCCAGCATCTGTTGGGCGAAGGCGTCGAGGCGCTCCGCGTCGGGCCCCTCGAGGTCGAGGAAGCGAATGCCCATGCCGTAGCCCTTCTTGTCCGGCACGTTCACCACCTCGCCGCGGCAGCGAATGGGCTTCTCTTCGCCGGGCAGGGTGAAGGACAGCGCCACCGTCTCGCCCACCGGGTGGGGGATGGCGCGGTCGAAGTAGACGCCGCCCGACGAGATGTCGCGGGTGGAGTGCAGAGAGAAGCCGCGCTCGTCCCGCACCTCGATGGGGATGACGACGTTGGCCCGGGTCGCCTGCCGGCGCTCCAGTGACGAGTCACTCATGACCGGGAGAATGTACCCAAAAACCCCGCGCGCGCCTCGCGCCTTACGACACCAACCGGTGGATGCGCCGGACGGCGTCGATGTCGGGCTTGACGAAGCGCATCCGCACGCCGCCGTCCTCGTCGAAGGGGCCCAGCACCTCGGCCTTGAGCTGGAGCGGCGCGTCGAGGTCATCGGGGAGGAAGAGGCGCAGGCTGACCACCTTGCCCCTGGCCGGCGTCTGCCCGGCGCGGATGGACAGGCCGAAGGTGGACAAGTCGTACGTCTGGGCCATCACCCGGGTGCCGGCGTCCTCCGTCTCCAGGGTGATGCCCACCGCCACGCGGGGGGTGGCGCGGCGGTCGCGGAAGCTGCGGCGCTCCTTCTCGCCCTTCTGGATGCGCTCGAAGAGCTGCGAGGTGGACTCGCCCGAGCTGCCCCGGCGATCGCCCACCTGCGGCAGGCGCGGCGTGATGAGGGGGAGCAGCGCGCTGGACTCGGACTGGGTGCGGCTGCGCTTCGACGACGACATCGTGCCTCGAAGAATAGACGGGCCGGGCGTCCGCGTCGAACGAAGCGGCCGCCGCGAGGGGCGCCGAAGTGACAGGCCCTAGAGCGCCGAACAGGTTGGCTCCCGTCGTGACATCGGCGATTTGCGTCGCATCCCGTCGTTGCTCCTCGGTCAGTTGCCCACCAGCAGCTTCCCTCGTCGCGCCTTGGTCTGCTCGCAACTCACCGACGTCACTCGGTCCGCCAACCTGATCGGCGCTGCTAGCCGGACACGTCACCGGAGCGACGCGTGCCGACCAGCTGCGCTGAGGCCGCTGCCGCGCCCAGGCCCACCGCCAGCGCGAGGCCGATGCGCGAAACCGGCGCGAGGCCCACCAACAGCAGCGCAAGGCCGGCCGCCCCTACCGCCACGAGGAAGGCCGCTCGCCGGCGCGTGGAGCCGGGGGCCCCGCCCGCCACCAGCGTGACGACGGGAGGAACGAGGAACAGCGCCGCGGAGCCCGAGTCCACGCCGAAGCCGAAGGTCCCGGTCGTGCCGAGCGTCACCGCCGCGGCCATCGCAGCCGCCAGCACCGTGAGTGCCGTGTCGAGGAGCCGCCGCGTCAACACCAGCAGCGCCAGCGCTCCCACGCCGAGGAGCAACCCCAGCGCCGTCCACAGCCCGCGCAGGAGATCGCCTTCGATCTGCGCGGCCACCACCGGCAGGCCCGTCACCGTCACCGTGGCGGCCTCGCCCGTGCCTGGGTGTGGATCGAGGAGATCGGTGATCACACCCGCGGCGCGGACAGTGAAGGCCTCGGGCGCTCCCGGAGCCAGCCGCTCCACCAACTGCGCGGCCCGCACCGCCAGGCGTGAGTCGTGCTCGCGGGTGAGGATGGTCTCGGTGAGCTCCTTCGCGTGCTCGCCCACGTCGGGGAAGGACGCCGCGACTGCTTCCACCTTCGCCGCGCGCTCAGCCGGGGCCACCGCGAGCGCGACCTCCAACTGCGCCCACTCCGCGTCCGTCGGGGAATAGGGAGAGTCCGGCGTCGCCAGCCAGGCCCGGACGCGGCGGTAGCTTTCCTGGCTCAGCGCCACCTGCGCTTCTTCCGGCAGCGGCGCGGTCGCCTCGGCCACCACTTCATCGACCCGCCCGGGCGCCAGCGCCACGGCGAAGACCGAGCTCAGCGCCAGCAACCGCTGCTTCGCAGCCGCCGCGCCCATCGACAGCGAGTCCTTCACCGCCGCCTCCACCACGCCCACCAGCTCCGGCACCGGCTTCTCCGGCACGGTCGGCACCCGCAGCACCACCATCGCCTCGTCCCGCGCGTCGGAGGCGAGGTTCTTCACGTCCGGCCGGCCTTCGAGGAAGAACCACAGGTTCGCCAGCGAGTCGCGCGACGGGGGAATCCGGTGCACGCCGCCGAAGCCCTTGTTGAGGAAGCCGAGGATCTGCGACACCGAGCGCACGTCGGAGAAGGCGCGCGAGCCTTCGAGCAGATCGGTGAGCCGCATCAGCCGCGCCGCGACGTTCGGATCGCGGAGATCGCCCCTGAAGTCGACCTGGATGAAGTCCGGCCCGCCGAAGCGGCGATCGAAGAAGGCCAGCGAGCGGCCGATCTCGTCGTCGGGGGTGAACATCGATTGGGGCGTGGCGCGGAAGTGTGCGCGCGTCGCGAGCCCGGCAGCGGCCAGAGCGACCACCAGCGCGCCGAGCACGAGCGCACGGGAAGGCGGGGCCTCCCCTCTCCCCTGCCCCTCGCCCTCCATGGGGGAGAGGGAAGCGCCGCTCAGCGGCACGAAGAGCAACACGCCAACGAGGAGCACGGCGATCGCGCCCAGTGACAGCCCCAGCCCGAAGTTGGACACGTAGGCGAAGGGCAACAGGCGCAACGGCGCCGCCGCGACGCCGACCGCGAGCACCGACGCCACCACCGGCCAGGGCAGCGGGTTCGGCGAGCCCTCCTCGAGCCCGCGCGCGTACGCCGCCACCGCCAGCACCAGCACGCCCAGCAACGCCGTCAGGGAGGTGAAGCTCAAGACGATCCCCAGCGCGCTCACCAGCCCCAGCCACACCACCAGGGACGCCGCCGCACAGCCGAGCACCACCGCGATGATCCGCACCCGCCGCACCATCACGCCCAGCACAATGAGGAGCAGCGCCACGAAGGCCGGCACCAGCCAGGGCAACTTCGCGTACACGCCGCGGGTGATGACGTCGGAGAAGAAGGCCGCGCCGAAGTACGCCGGCACGAGCGGGCCCTTGTGCTCCTCGACCGTGCGCTGCACCAGCGCCGCCAGCTCGGCCGGATCTTTCCGCGGATCCGCGCGCACCAGCACCATGTACCCGCGTTCGTCCCGACTGATGAGCGCTCCCGACACCTGCGGGTTCGCCGCGATCTTCCTGCCCAGCGCCTCCAGGCTCGGCGCGTCGGCGGGCACGGAGGAGACCAGCAGCGACGTCTCCAGCGCGCCGTCCACCCCCTCCTGGATCGACTCGACGTTGGTGACGCTGGTCACCGACAGCACGCCGCCCGCCTTCTGCGCCGCCAGCGCGTCCGTCACCTTCTTCACCGCCGCCAGCCCCTCAGCGGTTAGCGGCGCGCCGGGTTCCTCCAGGCCGATGATCAGCGAGTTGAACGCGTCGAACCGCCGCGACAGCTCGAGCCACTGCGTCACCGCCGGGCTCACCTTCGGCATGTGCTCGGTGACGTCCGAGCTGAAGGCGATCCGCGTGGACAGCGCCGCGCCGCCCAGGACGAGCAGCACGCCCGCGATCAGCGCCAACCCCCTGCGACGTTGGATGACCGCGACCAGGCTCACGCGTGGCTCACTTCGGTGCGTCCTTGAAGACGGCCTGGTGATCCCTGGCCAGCGCCTCGCAGGTGTACGTCTGGCCCACGCAGCGGAACTGGTACAGCGTTCCGGCGGCGTTCACCGTGATGGGCGCGGGCGTCAGCAGCAGTTGGTTGGTCGCCCCGAGCGCGCTCTCGTCAATGCGCGACTTCAGGACGCCCGTCAGCCACTGGTTGTCCAGCGTCAGCTTGCCCAGCTCGAAGCTGAACACCGCCCGCCGGACCATGTAGCGGTCTCCGAGTGGGCTCAGGATGTTCAGCGTCACCCCGGGCTGCGTGTCCCCGTCCTGATCGAAGACGTGCGGATCGCCCATGTAGTTGTCCTTGCTGGGCAGCGGATCGTTGAGCGGATCGGTCAGGTTCTGCAGCGCCCACAACCACGGCAGATCCGCGGCGTGGAACGTCCCATCGCTGGGCAACGGGACGCTCAAGGGCGCCTGGAACAGCGCCGCCTTGAGGCCCGCCGGCACCTGCGCCTTCCCCAGGTTGGTCGACTGGCCGGGCCCGGGGGTGATGGTGACGTCCTGGTTGCAGAAGCGCAGATCCATCGTGCCCGCCGCCGACTTCTCCGCGAGGAAGAGGTCGATCAACGTCATCTTCCACGGCGTGCCCAAGGGAGAGATGGACGTGTCCTGGTACAGGCGCACCGCCCACTTCCCGCCGTAGCCCGAGCACATGGGCGTGCCGATGTCGACGGGGCCTCCCGTGCCCGCGTCCACCGGCTGCGGCGTGGGGTACAGCTCTTCGAGGCGCGCCAGACCGTCGGAGTGCAGGCCACAGCCCGCGGCGGCGAGGGACAGGGACGAGATGAGGCCGAGCGTTCTGAAGTTCATGCGCGGCTCCTAGAAGGTGAAGCGCACCTTGAGGTACGCGAAGGAACGACCGGCGGCCTTCTGCCCGAACTTCTCGCGCGCCGCGTAGTCGTAGGTATTCGACGGCGTGGTCTTCCCGCCGAAGATGAAGGCGCCCACCAGCGCCTCGAGGCCCGGGGTGATCACCCAGGTGAGCTGTGGGTTGGCCACGTTGGACAGATCGTCGACGTTGAGGATCCCCGCCAGGCGCAGCTTGAGCGAGTCGGAGCGGAACTTGAGCTCGGCGGTGGCCACCACGTAGTTGTGCACGCCGTAGGCGTCGTTGAACTCGTCGAAGAAGCCGCGCAGGTACATCGCGTTCACGTAGAGCCACTTGGTGAACGTGTAGTCCATGCCGAAGGTGGCCTTGATGAACGGCGTGGACGGAACGTTGACGCTCGTCGCCTCGTAGATCTTCGCGTCGCCCTGGTAGGCGCGCAGCCCGAAGGTGACCTGCTCGGGGAAGATCACCGCCAGCTCGCCGACGATCCCCACGTCGAACAGCCACGGCGCGGTGTAGCTGAAGTCCAGCCCGGCGACCTGCATGCGCGGGTACATCACCTCGGCCACGTAATCGACGTTCACCTTCCCCGGCTGCGTGGTGGACGGGTTGGCGACCGCCGCGGCGTTGTAGGCGATCGGGTACGGGAAGCGGCCGTAGTAGTAGGTGAGCGCGAAGTCGATCGTCTCGAAGCTGAACTTCGCGCGGGCGCCCACCTGCGAGTCCGCGAAGGTGTACTTCGGCATGTACAGGTTCACCTGCGGCGTGGCGAAGTTGAGCGAGCAGGGGTCGACCGAGGCGAACAGATCGGCGAGCGCCTGGTTGTCCTCCACGGAGAGCGGCGGCGCAGGGAACGACGACAGACAGCCGTTGGCGTCGGTCTCCACCGCGAAGCCCAGCGGCGCCGACGGCGGTAGCAGCGCCGGCTTGAACACGGGGATCCACACCGCGGTCAGGGTGAGCCAGTCCGCCGGGTAGACGTCCACCTCGAACATCTGGTTGGGGACCTTCCGCACGTAGTCCATCGGATCGTAGAAGTCGTGCGGGTTGAGCAGGTCGACCTGGTTGAAGACGTCGGCCGAGCCCCAGGTCTGGACCATGCGGCCGGCCTTCAGGTCGAGCCAGCTCCAGGGCAGGCCGCGCGTCGCCACGTACGCCTGGTCCACCTGGACGCTGAAGGGATCGACCTGGTTCCTGTCCCTCGAGAGCCCGGGAAGATCGTCGGCGGTGTTGAAGCCGTAGAAGCGCAGCCGCCCGTCGAACACCGCCACCAGCGAGTCGTGGGGGCGGATCTCCGCGTGGAGGATCGCGTCGTTGCGGTTGATGGCGAAGTTGTAGCCCTCGCCTTCCACCGGGCCGCGGTAGTCCTCGACGTTGAAGCGCACGTCGGTCTCCAGCAGGCCCGAGAGGGAGATCATGTCCAGCCAGCCCTCGGCGCGGGCGGCGGACGGCAGCAGGACGAAGAGCGCGCAGAGCGCGAAGAGAACACGGCGGAGCATGCGGTCACCCCCGAACGATCACTTGCCCCACTGCAGGCTGCGCACGGTGAACAGGTCGTCCTTGAGGCCCTGGTTCACCACGAAGTCGAGGATGTCCATCTCCGTGCGGTGGCCGGTGCGCGGGTCCGACACGGTGATCTTCTTGTTGCGCATCACCCCGTGGAAGTCGGTGAAGTTGGTGTTGACGAAGCGCTTCACCTCTTCACCGGCCTTGTTGAAGTAGTGCGTCTCCTGCTGGGCAAAGGTCTTCTTGTCCACGCGGTGCTGCACCTTCGAGTACGCGCTGTCAGCCGACTTCGGGGTGAGCAGCAGCCAGTACGAGGTGTCGTCTTCCTTCTCGAGGGACAGGTTCCAGTCCGCCGCCCAGCTCACCTGCGCCATGTCCTCGCTGGAGAGATCCGAGCCGGCCAGCGACTGGTTCATGTTGTGCGCGGCCACCCGGCGCACCTTCTTGAAGCCGGGCAGGTACACGTGCACGGTGTTGCGATCCTCCACCAGCGTGGACATGCCCTTCATCTCGCCGGAGGTGAACTGGATCAGCCGCTTCTTGTCGCCCTTCTGGAACATGGTCATGTCGTAGGACTTCTTCGAGCCGTCGACCTCGAAGACGGTGATGCGGATCTCCATCTTCTGATCCGCGAAGCCGTTGTTGAGCGCCTCCATCTTCGCGAGGATCTCCTGCGGGGACAGCTTCGGCGCGGCGGCGGGTGCGGCGGCTGGAGGCGGCGTCGGCGGCGCCGGCGTGGAGGCGTCCTCCTGTGCGAGGGCCAGGCCCCAGACCAACAGCGCTGCCACCACGGTGCTTCGAATCATGTGACGTCTCCCAAAGGGTGCGAACCGGTTCAGGCATTTACCGGTCGAGGACGCCGGCCAACAGCGCGCATTCGCTGACAATTGTCAGTCGGCCTAGACTGGTGAGTGCTCCGTGAGACGCCTCGGCCTCGTCCTGTCCGATCTGCACCTCGGCACCGGTCACCGGTTGGGGCGGATCAACGTCTACGACGACTTCAAGGAGGACGAGCGGCTGGTCCAGTTGCTGGCGAAGCACACCCAGGCCGACGCGGCGACGCACCTGGTGCTCAACGGGGACATCTTCGATCTGCTGAAGGTGCCGATCCTCGGCAAGTTCCCCGACGCGATCGGCGAGCGGCTCGCCTGCATCAAGCTGTACAAGTGCCTCAAGGGACACCCGCGGGTGGTGGAGGCGCTGGCCGCCTTCCTGAAGCGCGAAGAGAACGTCATCACCTATCAGCCGGGCAACCACGACATGGAGCTGTGGTTCCCCGCCGCGCAGGCGCTGTTCCGCCGCTTCATCACCGGCGACGACGCGCACCCGCGGATCCGCTTCGTGGACTTTGGCCACACCTTCTTCACCCTGGACGGCGTGCAGTTCCACCACGGGCACCAGTTCGAGGCGCTGCACGCGATGGACTTCGGGCGCCTCATCCTCCAGCGGCCGGGGCGGGAGCCGATCCTCAACCTGCCCTGGGGCAGCCTCTTCATTCTCCACGTGGTGAACGAGCTGGTGCGGGAGCGCCCGTACCTCGACAAGGTGCACCCCTTCTGGCCGCTCTTCGTGGGGGGGATGATCTTCGACACCCGCTTCACCTCGAAGATGATGGCCACCTCGGCGTGGGCCTTCCTCAAGGCGCGCTTCAACCCGAGCTGGTGGCAGAAGCGGCCGTTCGAGAAGGTGTCGAAGTTCCTGCGCAACGACCTGGGCTTCTTCGAGCAGCTCGATCGCTTCGCGCAGAAGCAGCTCACCAGCCACCGGGATCTGCGCGCGGTGTTCATGGGCCACACCCACGTGCCGATGGTGCGCACCTGGAAGGCGCACGGGGTGACGAAGGTGTACGTCAACACCGGGACGTGGATCCCCATGGTCGATCTCGGCCTCGGGAGGCTGGGGCAGCGGCTCGAGCTGCACTACGGGGCCATCGAGTGGCTGGCCGACGGGCCGCGGGCGTCCCTGCACCGCTGGCACGGGGTGCGGGGCGAGAGCGAAGAGATCTTCGCCTGAGTGAAACTCGGCTGCGGCCTGGCGCATGATGCCCGCGGGGAGGCCCTTCCGATGCGGCGCGTGGTCATCGCGGTGGTGCTGGGAGTCGCGGCGGGGCTGGCCGGAACGTGGTCCTTCGTGTCCGAGCGCTCGCCGGATCCGGCCTCGTCATTCGAAGCCCCTGCGGCTCCAGGCGAAGCGCCTGCACCCACGGCGGTGGCCCTTCCGCGCGCAGAAGATCGCGCCCGCCCCGGCCTGTGGATCACCGTCCGCGCCAATGGCCAACTCGTCTCTGGCGCGCGCGTGGAGGTGTGGCGGCGCTTCCACGACGAGGCGAAGGGCGGCGTGCGGTGGCTGCCCCTGGGCCGGGAGTGGACCGACGAGAAGGGCTCCGCCAGCTTCCCCGCGATGATGGGCCGCTACGGCGTGCGCGCCACCGCCACGGGGCGGACCGCGCTGGCCGAGGTGGACGTGGTGATCGCCGACGAGCCGACGGCGCTGGAGGTGACGCTGGGCGCGGCGCGCGTCCTCTCCGGGCGGGTGATCGACCAGGAGACGACCGCGCCCATCGCAGGAGCGCTCGTCACGGCCGCCGCGCAGTCCTCGGGCGCTCACACGCAGCCGTGGCGCTTCCCCGCCGAGACACACGTCACCACCCAGGCCGACGGGCTGGGCCGCTTCCGGCTGGAGCTGCCTGACGGCCTCGACGTGGAGCTGCAGGCGATGGCCCCCGGCTTCGCGCGCGGTGGGACCGAGGTCGACGCCGGGGACACCGAGATGACGATCTCCCTGGTGCGCGCGGCGAGGGTGGACGGCCTGGTGGTGGACCCCTCCGGGCAGCCCCTCGCGGGTGCGACGGTGGACAGCGAGCCGCGCGAGGCGCCGCCGCTCGTCACAGGCGCCGACGGCCGCTTCACTCTGACGCTGCGGCCCGGCGCCACCTCGCTGCACGCCGCGAGTTCAGGCGGCCTGCAGGCGCTCACCCGCGTGCAGACCGCGGCTGGGCAACACCTGAAGGACGTGCGGCTGGTGGTCGCCGCGCAGGGCGATCTGACCGGGCGCGTGGTGGACACCTCGGGCGCGGGCGTGGCGGGCGTCGAGGTGCGCGTCCTGGCCGAGCCGGACTTCGTCGAGCTGGCCACGCTGCAGACGGACGGAAGCGGCGCCTTCACCGCGGTGAAGCTGCCGGCGACCCGGGCGGCCCTCTTCGCGCGCTCGGGCAACGGGGCGCGCGCCCGGCAGGTGGGGCTGGAGCTGCCGCTGGCGGGTCCGGTGGAGCTCCACCTCTCGGGGAGCGCCTCCGTCGAAGGCCAGGTGGTGAACGCGACGGGGCAAGCACTGGCCAACGCGCTCGTCGAGCTGGAGTGGAGCAAGGGGCTGGGCGAGCCAGCCGTGCGCGCGCGCACCGACGCCGAGGGGCGATTTCGGGCGGACGATCTGCTCCCGGGGGTGATCACCGCGCACGCCACGCTGGGCGACGCGTCGTCCGAGGACGTGGAACTCTACCTCCCGGAGGGCCAGACGGTGCTCACCAACCTGACGCTGGTGCGCCGGGGCCGGCTCAAGGGCCTGGTGCAGGCGGACAGCCCCCGGCGCTTCTGGATCTTCCCCGACCAGGCGGACGGACCGCCCCAGTTCCGGCGCGCCTTCCCCACCGATGATCAAGGCCGCTTCGACGAGTGGGTGCTGCCGGGCCACTACATCGTCCGGGTGAGCTCCCCGTCGCAGGTCCTCGCGCAGCATGAGGGCGGCGTGGAGGTGGACATTCGGGCGGGTGAGACGACGGAGGTGGCGCTGGCCGTTGCTGCCGGTGACTCCAACGAGGTGCCCGAGTCGGTGATGGCCCCGGAGCTGGGCAGCGGCGTCAGCTTCGACACTGGCCCGGGCGGAGTCGTGATCAGCTTCCTGATGAGCGAGTGTCCTGCCCAGAAGGCCGGCCTCCAGGTGGGGGATCTGCTGCTCAGCATCGACGGCGAGCCGATCACCCGGACGCTCGACGCCTTCGAGCGCCTCAAGCGCCCGCGCGGCGAGGTCGCGCAGCTCACCGTCCGGCGCGGCGGGCACGACGTGGCGTTCACCCTGAAGTGACGCCACGCGGTGATGGAAGACGACTCGGGCCGGCGCCCCCGCGAGGAGCACCGGCCCGAAGGGCGCAGATCAGCACGGCGCGACGATCAGCGGATAGACGCCTCGTAGATCTCCTTCACCAGCTTGGGATCGACGAAGGGGTTGCGCTCGTTCTTCCCGGCGAAGGCTGGATCGGTCTGCGGCCGCCACAGGAAGTCCGGGTTGGGGCTGTTGGGGTGGTAGCCGCCGTTGACCAGCTTCCCGTTCTTCTCCTCGAGCCAGTACTTGTACGTCTCGAAGCCTCCGCCACCGCCCAGGAACACTTGCCGCTCCACCCAGATGATCTTCCCGTCGCCGGCGGGGCCGTTGAAGCCCTTCTTCAGCAGCTCGTCGGAGGCCCAGCCCGGCTTGAGCCCATTCTTGTAGAGCGTGTCCTCGGCCTTGTAGAAGTTGTAGTTCCACACGTGGTCGCCCGAGTCCTTGTCCATGACGGCGGGCCGGCCCGACTTGAGCCACGCGCTGATCGTCTCGTGCATCAGGACCGGATCATCGCGGCGATCCTCGCGGGCCACGAAGGACAGCTCCGCCTTCTTGTAGGTCTTCTCGGTGCCGTCCGGCAGCCGCACCTTCACCTCGTCGGGCAGTTTGGTGGAGTTGATGGTCCAGTCCTGCTGGCGGCGCACGCCGGTCTCGAAGTCGATGCCCTCGGTGAGGATGGTGCCCTGCACCTGCTGGCCGTTCTTGAGCGCGAGCACGTCGAGGTTGGCGTCGTAGCGATTGCCCACGAAGTCCGAGCCGCCGCCCTGGCTGTCGGCCAGCACGGTGAGCAGGCCCTTGATGTCCTGGGTGGTGAACTTCACGCCGTTGAGCTCGACGTCGCGCTTGGGCTCCTCGAAGAGGATGCCGGCGCGCGCCACCTTGTCGCAGCTACCCCACCAGCCCACGCTCATCGTGTCGGTCGTCTTGCCGTCCTTGCCGAAGTGGCCGCGGCCGTCGAGGAAGTCCCACGCCACGTCGGCGTCGATCTTCCCGTTCTTGTTGAAGTCCACGCCGGTGGTGCGCTCGGCGTCCTTCTCGGACAGCGACGAGTCGGGGATGTAGTGGCCCGCCTCCTTGTTGACGAGCCAGTTGAGGTTCGGCTGGAGCTCGAAGTTGCGGGCGCCTTCCGGCATGCCGCGCGCCTTGAGCAGCGCGTCGAACTTCGCCAGCGGGCCTTCCTTCGCCCACAAGTTGGAGGACGCGGAGCCGACGTCGTCGCCCGAGCCCGCCATGGGCCAGTAGGTGGTGGTCCACGGCTTGCGGGTCGCCTCGATCGTCACCTTCTCCGGCTGATTCGTGGGTGGAGGAGGCGGCGGCGGCGTGATGCTGCCCGTGCCGAGGAGGCGCTCGAACTCATTCTTCCCCGCCGCGGTGAACTTCGAGACGTTCGCCTGCAGGATCTTCTGCAGCTCCGCCTTCTCGGTGGCGTCGATGGCGCCCCCGTCCTTCGCCGCGGTGAACAGCTTGCGCACCTCGTCCCGCGTGATGCGGTTGTTGGTCAGCGCGGTGGTGAGCGACGAGCGAATCGAATCGACGGACATGTGTAGCCTCCCCTTCGACAGGTGCGAATTTGCCTACATTGTCGGACAGCGAGGCAGCGAGTTTCGCACATCCGGCCGATCGCGCTCGCGATTCCTCCAACCAACTGAACTCGCTGGTGTTTTCGGCTAGGGTGCCAGACATGCCGCCGCCGAGGCCCGCCGCGAAGCCGCTCAAGAAGAAGACGGGGCCGGCGACGGTGAGTGAAGCGGTGTTCAAGTCGCGAGCGCGCGGCGCGCTCCTGGGGCTGGCGGCGGGAGAGGCGCTGGCGATCCCGATGGAAGGGAAGAACGTCCCGTCGAGCCAGTTCCCGCAGCTCAACGAAGGGCCGGTGGTGGAGCTGCGGGGCGGCGGGCGCTTCGAATTGAAGGCGGGACAGGTGGGGTGGTGCAGCGAGCTGGCCTGCTGCGTGGCCGAGGTGCTGCGCACGCACCGGCGCTACGACGTCTTCGAAGTGGCGAAGGCGTACGCGCGGTACGAGCCGGACGCGCGGGAAATCCCGGAGCCGCTCAAGCAGGCGCTGGAGCAGGTGCGCGAGTGGAGGAGCCCGGAGAACACGGGGCGGCGGGTGTGGATCGAAGGGCACCAGCGGGTGCGGGACAACGGGTGCCTGGGGCGCAGCGTGCCGGTGGGGGTCTTCTTCGCGAAGCGGCAGGACCTGCGAATCGTCGCGTCGCTGGAGGACGCGTGCATCAGCCACTTCGATCCGCTCTGCCAGTTGGCGGCGGCGACGCTCAACGGCGTCATCGCGGCGGCGATCACCACCCCGAAGGAGCGCCTGGAGACGGCGGACGTGCTCAAGGCGGCCGAGGCCGAGCTGTCGCTGGCGGCCAGCACCCTGGGCAAGCGGGAGAGCGACTGGGTGTCGATCGTCAAGGACTCGGCGGACTGGCTGCGGGAAGATCTCCGCTTCGCGCAGGACGACGACCCGATGCTGTACGGCCCGGAGCTGCACCTCTTCTTCCCGGTGCCGACGCTGGTGCGCACCACCTTCCGCCTGGCCTTCTGGGAGCTGTTCCACGCGCCGCACCTCGAGGCGGGGCTCATCGACGTGGTGAACCGGGGCGGCGACGCGGACACCAACGCGGCGGTGACGGGCGCGCTTCTGGGGGCGGTGTACGGGGAGGAAGCGATCCCCCACCGGTGGACCGAGGTGCTGATGGAGTCCCCTGGGATGTACGTGGGCGGCCCGCACTGGAACGTGTACCACCCCCGCTTCCTCGTCACGCTCGCGGGGCTGGAGCCGGATCCGCCCGCGCCGCCGCCGGAGAAGAAGCCGGGGAAGTGAGGCGGTGAAGCGCTTCACTTCGGGCTGAGGCGCTTGCGCAGGGCCTTGAATACTTCGCGCTGCGGAATCAGCCGGCCACGTTCGATGTCGCGCTCGCCCTGTGCGACCAGCTCGAGCATCGCCAGCGTGCGCGGCATCGCCGCATACGACGTGGCGTCCTGAAGCACCGCGGTCTCGAGGCCGTTCTGCGTGATGACGATCGGCTTGCCCGGACTACCGCACCACCAGCACCGGCTTCTTGCACACGTGCACCAGCCGGTCGGCGATGCTGCCCAGCATCACCCGGGAAACGGCGTTGTGCCCCTTCGCGCCGATCACCACGCCCCACACGTTGTCGTCTTCGGCGAGATCGGCGATCGCCTCCGCGGGCCCGCCGTGCAGCATCACCGTCTCGCAGGGAAGGCCCAGGTCCTTCACCAGCTTCGCCCCGGCGTTGAGCGCGTCCTCGGCGACGAGGCGGTTGCCTTCCTCCACCTTCTGGATCGCCTCGGCGTAGGCCGTCGGTGGCAGCAGGATCGGCTTGAGCACGTAGACCAGCGTCAGGCGGGCCCCCAGCCCCTTCGCCACGTCCACCGCCATCCGCACGCCCTGGAGCGACCGCTCGCTGCCGTCCACCGCCACCAGGATCGTCTTCATCACCAGCCTCCTCAGGCTTGCCGTCTCACCACCGTCACGCGATCGCCCACGCGGATCAACCCCTCGCGCTCCACCCAACCTACCAGCCCTCGCCGGTGCCGCGAGGCCGTCACGAAGTCCTGCGCGAGGCTCTCCGGGGCCTGCGCGGCCGCGACGATCGCCCGGCCTGCCTTGGTGCACGGCCTGTTGTCCGAGTCCACCACCACGATCGCCCCCGAGTCGAACACCAGGCGCGTCGAAGCGGGCAGCGCGGTGAAGTCGTCGACGTCGGACACGCACACGTTGGCCCCCAGCCAGCGGTAGTCCAGCCTCGGCAGGGCCAGGGCCCGGGCGAGGTCGCCCAGCTCCTCCAGGCTGACCAGCGACAGTTGCCGGGTGTTGCGCAGCACCGTCCCCCTGGGCACGTGCTTCTGGCGTACGCCCGCCTCCATGGTCAGCCCGAAGTGGCGATCGCCCGCGATGCCGCCGAAAGAGAGCTCGAGCAGCTCCACCGCGCGGCTGACGAACTCGCCCGGGGTGTCCGCGGTGCCGAGGTGCTCGACGCGCACGGCGGGCCTCCCTTCAGTGGACGACGAGCACCGGGCGCTGGCAGATGTGCACCAGCCGATCCGCCACGCTGCCCACCAACAGGCGCTTCACCGCGCCCAGGCCGCGGCTGCCCACCACCACCAGGTCCGCGCCCATCACCTCGGCCTGCTCGGCCACCAGCTCCGCGGGAGGACCCAGCTTCACCACGCAGCTCACCGCCGGGCTGCCCAGCGCCTCCACCACGCCGGCCAGCACCTTCTGCCCGCGCGCCAGCTCGGACTGGTGCAGCTCGTCCAGCGGAGCCCAGGGGGCGTCGCCCGGCAACACCACCGGCGGCACCACGTAGACGAGCGTCACCTTCGCGCCGAAGGGCTTCGCGTACTCGAGCGCCAGGCGGGCGCCCTTGAGCGAGGGCTCGGAGCCGTCCACCGCGACGATCACCTGCTTCATGGCGCGCATGGTGGCCCCCAGCGCCTCGCAACGCAACGGCCTTCCGCCGGACGAACGCCGGAGTGCGGCCGGTCAGCTTCCCGCTCGACCTGACGCACTTGCTGCCTCCCCGGGAGGCAGACGCTGTTCTTCCGGCGACGGGCCTCGTGTATAGGCCTCGGCCATGGCGTCGTTCTCCGTCCAGAATGTCAGCAAGGCCTACGGCCCCAAGAAGCTGTTCGAAAACGTCGACGTGGCGTTCAGCGCCGGCCGCCGCTACGGCCTCACCGGGCCCAACGGCGCGGGCAAGACGACGTTCATGAAGATCCTCGCCGGCGACGAGGAGCAGGACACCGGCGACATCCTCCGCCCGCGGAAGCTGGGAATCCTCCGGCAGGATCACTTCAAGTACGAAGACCTGCGCGTGCTGGACGTGGTGATCATGGGCAACAAGCCCCTGTGGGCCGCGCTCGACGAGAAGCAGAAGCTGCTGGAGAAGCCCGAGCTGTCCGAGGCCGACGGCCACCGCCTCGGCGATCTGGAGGGGGTGATCGCCGAGGAGGACGGCTACTCCGCCGAGTCCGACGCCGGCGCGCTCTTGATGGGCCTGGGCATCGAGGAGAAGTTCCACGAGGGGAAGCTCAAGGAACTGACCGGCGGCTACAAGCTGCGCGTGCTGCTGGCCCAGGCGCTGTTCGGCAAGCCCGAAGGGCTGCTCCTCGACGAGCCCACCAACCACCTCGACATCGACTCCATCCGCTGGCTGGAGAACTTCCTCCACGAGTACGAGGGCGTGCTGATCACCATCTCGCACGACCGGCACTTCCTCAACTCGATCTGCACGCACATCGCCGACATCGACTACGAGACGATCATCACCTACCCCGGCGGCTACGACGACATGGTCCGCAACAAGGCCCAGGTCCGCAGCCGGGTGGAGAGCGAGAACGCCGAGAAGCAGAAGAAGATCGCCCAGCTCCACGAGTTCGTCGCCCGCTTCTCCGCCGGCACGCGCGCCAGCCAGGTGCAGAGCCGGAAGAACCAGCTCGAGAAGCTCAAGATGGAGGACTTGAAGCGCTCCAACATCGCCCGGCCCTTCATCAAGTTCGAGCAGAAGGCCCCGTCGGGCCGCCAGACGCTCGAGATCGAGGGGATCAGCAAGAGCTACGACGGTCAGCTCGTCATCCCGCCCTTCCGCGCGCTGGTGACCAAGGGCGAGAAGATCGCCGTCATCGGGAAGAACGGCGTCGGCAAGTCCACGCTGGTGAAGATGCTGGCCGGGGTGGAGCAGCCCGACGCGGGCGCCTTCAAGTGGGGCCACAACGCGGCCGTCGGGTACATGCCGCAGGATCACCACGGCATCATCAAGAAGGGCACCACCGTCTACGGCTACCTGCGAGAGTTGGCCGACATCAAGATGGGCAACGAAGAGGTGTCCGGGCTGTTGGGCCGCATGCTCTTCTCGGGCGAGGAGCGCATGAAGCCCACCGACACGCTGTCCGGTGGTGAGACGGTGCGCACCCTGCTCTGCCAACTGATGATGCGCAAAGACAACGTGCTCATCCTCGACGAGCCCACCAACCACCTCGATCTCGAGTCGATCGCCGCGCTCGCCGAAGGCCTGTCCCGCTACGAAGGCACGGTGATCATCGTCACCCACGATCAACAGCTCATCTCCGAGGTCGCCACCCGCATCTGGGCCCCCCGCATCGGCAAGGAACTCATTGATTTCGCGGGCGGTTTTGACGACTTCCTGGTCAAGCACCAGGACGTGGCCGCCGCGCGGCGCTGAACATTCCAGGCGGTCGGATTCGGCGCCGGTCCCTTGTGTGGCGCGGTGGCCTTTGAGAAAACCCAAGCCGTTCCCGGGGATCCGATGCGTACTCTTCCTGTCCTGACCCTCCTGGTGGTGCTGGGTGCGTCTTCCTGCGGCAAGGAGAAGCTGGTCGCCGCGCTCTGTCGCGCGGACGACGACTGCGAAGCCGGCTTCCTCTGCGAGAATTACGAGTGCGTGCCGCGCGAGGCGAAGGCGTGCACCAACGTGCTGGACGGCAACCCGATCCTCCAGCCGACGCCGCACGTGGTGGACTTCGGCACGCTGGACGCGCAGGCCGCGCTGCTGCAGACGGTGACGCTGCACAACATCGGCAACTGCACGCTGACGCTCTTCGAGGCCAACCTGAAGGAAGGCGCCCCGCCCGGCTTCTCCTGTGACGTGTGCGGCACCGCCTTCCCCAAGGAAATCTTCCCCGGCCGCGCGATGGATCTGTCGATCGCCTACACCCCCACCGCGGTGCAGTCCGACTCGACCGAGCTCATCCTGCTGTCCGACGACAAGGAGTACCCGACGCTGCGCGTCCCCGTGCACGCCAACTACGTCGGCACGCCGCAGGTGTCCGTCACGCCCAACCCGGTGGACTTCGGCTACACGGCGGAAGGGCGGCTGGTGCGCAAGACGGTGTCGATCACCAACCAGGGCACCGGCACCGCGCCCATCACCATCACCGCCATCACCCTCTCGCCGACGGACACCATGGACTTCGAGCTGGTGCCGGGCTCGCCGCTGCCGCTCACGCTGGTGCCGGTCGGCGCGGATCGCGGGGCGGTGGAGTCGCTGGAGGTGCGCTACCACCCCCGCAGCCTCGCCGAGCACACCGCCGACCTGGTGATCACCACCTCGCGGGGCACGGTGACCGTCCCGATGAAGGGCAACTCGTCGACGCCGCCGAAGATCACCACCAACCCGGCGATGATCGACCTGGGCGACGTGGCCCTGGGCACCAGCAAGTTCAAGACGCTCACCATCGTCAACGAAGGCGGCGCGCCGCTCACCGTCACCCAGCGCTGGGGCGGGATGAACCCCACCACCGATCTCTACACCACGCCGCAGGTGGTGCCCGCGATCGCCCCCGGCATGTACGTGGAGGTGCAGGTCGCCGTCACCGCCACGCAGACCGGCGCCTACAGCGGGCTGCTCCTGCTCGAGACCAACGATCCGCAGAAGCCGTCCGTCACCATCCCCGTCACCGCCAACGGCGTGCCCGGGCCCGGCCCCGCGGTGGTGAAGCTGGAGATGACGTACGAGAACGGCAGCGACACCGCCTTCGACAACGACGTGCGCAACGTGGACATGACCCTGGAGCACCCCTTCGGCTACGTCTGCAACAAGCAGACGCCCAGCCCGACCAACTGGGGGGCCTATGGCACGCCCACCTGGCTGGCCTTCGCGCCCAAGGAGGAGCCGGAGCGGATCGTCCTGGCCGACGCGATGCAGGACGGCACCTGGCGAGTGATGATCAGCTACCAGGCCGACTGCTCTTCGCTGCCCACGCAGTTGTTGGCCGGGCTGTTGGGCATCAGCGTGGACCTGCTCATCGACTACCTGACGGGCGGGGTGGTGAACATTCCCGGGCAGGACATCGGGCAGTTGATCAGCCAGATCTGCCTGTCCACCAAGGGCACCAACGTCAACGTGAAGGCGTACGTCAACGGCACGCTCATCGGTGAGCGCCAGGCGTCGCTGGCCCGCAAGGGCGACAGCACCTACGCCCTCGATCTGGTCCGGACCGGCGGGACCTTCACCATCCGCTGAATGAGGTTCGGCATGCGACGACTGCTCTGGGCTTCCGTGCTGGCCGTGACGCTCGCCGCGTGCGGAACGAAGCCGCCCGATCCTCCCGGCCCGGTGATCCCCGCGTACCGGGGCCTGCTGGCGACGCCCCCGCAGCTCACCTGGACGTGCGTCATCCCCGGCTGCGACACCACGCTCAAGGTGAAGGTCGCGTCCACCGTCAACCGCCGGGTCGCCATCAAGCGCATCGTCCTGTCCGAGGAGAACGCGGAGTACACCGTCACCCCGAGCGAGGCGGCACCCTTCATCCTGGGCGCGGCGAGCGACTTCTCCGTCGACGTGCGCTTCGCGCCAAAGTCGGCGCCGACGTCCCAGCGCCTCAACCTGCTGGTGACGTACACCGACGCCAGCGCCGAGGAGAGCCCGGATCGCATCGAGCCCGGCGAGCTCTCTATTCCCCTGGTCCGCCGGCTGGTGGGCGAGCCCTTGATGGAGGTGTCGCCGCCCACGCTGAGCTTCGGCGTGGTGCCGCTCAACGCCCGCAAGTCGATGCCGGTGAAGGTGACCAACGGGGGCTTCGGGAACATCGCGCTGGCGGTGGACCGCGCCGACGCCGGCACGGACGCGTTGATCGTCAACCTGCCGGTGAACGCCGCCCTCGTGCCCGACGCCGGGGTGGACGTGCCGATCAGCTTCGCCCCCACCTCCGAGGTGTACGTGAAGCACGCGGTGCAGTTGGGCTCGTCCACGCCGGGCGTCGAGCCGGTGTACGTGCAGGTGGAGGCCACCAGCTACTCCACCCCCCGGCTGCTGGTGGAGCCCGAGGAGCGGGCGATCGACTTCGGGGAAGTGCCGCGCACCATGAGCAAGCAGGTCAGCGTGCGGCTGGCCAACGTGGGCGGACAGACGCTCAACCTGACGAACGTCTCGGTGCGCGACCTGTCCGGCAACCTGAAGGTCACCCTGCCCGGCGGCATGTCCACCGCCACCCTGCTGCCCCTGCAGCGGCTCACCGTGGACCTGGAGCTCGACGGCACCAACCCCGGCATCGTCGACGGGGCGCTGGTGATCCAATCGAACGATCCGATGCGTGGGATGCTGGAGGTGCCGATCATCGGCACCGTCACCGAGCCGCGGCTGCAGGCCTCGCCGACGTCGATCTCCTGGGGCGTGGTGCCCATGGGCTGGGCGGTGGCCAAGCCGATCGAGCTGCGCAACGTGGGCTACGGCACCCTGACCATCAAGCGGATCAGCTTCGTGGGCGGGACCAGCACCCTGTACTCCTTCAAGAACCTGCCGGCGCTGCCCGCCACGCTGCCGCGCGAGGGGCGCCTGGCCTTCGAGGTGGAGTTCCGCGCCGAGACGGCCGCCAGCTTCATGGGCTCGCTGTCGATCGAGACGGACGACGCGGTGGAGCCCTTCCAGGAGGTCACCTTGAGCGCCACCGGCGGGACGTGCGCGGCGGGGTGCCCCATCTCCCACGGGACTCCGAGCTGCTCGACGGGGACGTGCTCGATCGGCGCCTGTGACACGGGCTGGTACGACACCGACGTCTCTCCCGCCACCGGCTGCGAGTGCCAGGAGATCGGCAGCGATCCAGGCGAGTTCTGTAGCTCGGCCCTCAACAAGGGCACGCTGTCCGACTCGTCGTCCTCGTCCACCAGCCACACGGGCATCATCCACTCCGAGAACGACATCGACTTCATCCGCTTCTATGGGCAGGACAACTCGCAGTTCCTCTCGGACGACTACGACGTGCGGATCAACATGAGCAGCGGCGATCCCAACATCATGATGTGCGTGTACCGGTACGACACCGGGAACAACGTCAACGAGTGCTACCTGAACAACGAGACCTGCAACATCCGCAGCTACCGGAATGACGGCGACCTGGGCGCGGAAGACGGCGCGGTCTACTACATCAAGATCTTCCGCCGGCCGAACACCGCGCCGACCTGCACCTCGTACACCGTGTACATGCAGAACGGCTGACGTCAGCGGCTCGAGGTCATCACCAGCGCTGCCGGACCAGCTCGGCGGCCAGCGTGCCGACCGCGCCGAGATCGGCCTTCGTCATGGGGCGGGTGGCGGGGGAACTCATGGCGCCGCGGTAACCCAAATTCCACAAGCGGGGCGTGGTAGGAGCAGCCCAAGAGATGGCGGCCCCGCACTGCATCGCCGGCGACGCGACGAAGCCCGAGACGTGGACGGGTGCGCTCGGGGGACGGAAGGTGGACGCGTTGGTGACCGATCCTCCGTACTGTCTGTTGACCCGGCGGAGGAAGCGCGGCGACCTGCGCGATCCGAAGGACCGGAAGATCGATCGCGGCCCGGTCCGGCGCTTCGAGTCGGTGCGTGACTACCGGCTCTTCACCCGCGCGTGGCTGGAAGTGGCGGTGACGCACCTGGCTGCGGATGCGCCGCTGGTGCTGTGGACCAACCTGCTGGGGCGCGAGCCGATCAGCCTGGTGGCGAAGGAGCTGGGCTGGGGACACCTGCGCGGCGAGTTCGTCTGGGGAAAGAGGACGCGCGAGGGGAACAGCGGGGAGGAGCTGCTCCGCGTGGTGGAGACGGCGCTGATCTTCACGAAGACACCCGGTCCGGCGCCCTCCCCGGCCGATCCGGCGGTGCCCTGGGCGGCGGTGGCGGGCTACGACGACGACGGCGAAGGGAAGCGCTGGGGCGATCACCCCAACCACAAGCCCTTTGGGGTGCTGGAGCCGCTGGTGCGCACGTGGACGAAGCCGGGACAGCTGGTGCTGGACTGCTTCGCGGGCTCGGGCTCCATCCCCGCGGCCGCCCTCCGCCTCTCGCGTGAGGCCGCCTGCATGGAGCTCGAGCCCGACTGGGCGGCCCGCGTGACGCAACGCCTCTCGAGGGTGAGGAGCGAGGGGTGACCGTGCGGCCGACCGTCCTCCTCTTCGACATCGACGGGACGCTGGTGACGACGGGCGGCGCGGGCCGGCGCGCGCTCGAGCAGGCCTTCGAGCGCTTCTACGGCCGCGCGGATGCGTGCTCGCACTTCCCCTTCGACGGCATGACGGATCGCGCCATCGCCCGGCAGGGCCTCACGGCGATCGGGGTTGATCCCACCGAGGCCGTCATCGACCACCTGCTCGCCCGCTACCTCGCCGTGCTCCAGGAAGAGGTCGCGCGCGTGGAGGCGGCGCGCTACCGCGTGCACCCCGGCATGGAGGAGGCGGTGCTGGCGGGCCTGTCTGCCGGAATGGCCGTCGGGCTGGGGACGGGGAACATCCGCGAGGGGGCGCGGGTGAAGCTGGAGCGGGTCGGCCTCTACCGGCACTTCGCCTTCGGCGGCTTCGGGGACGATCACGAGTCCCGGCCGGAGCTGATCCGCAGAGGCGCGCAGCGCGGCGCCGAGCGGCTGGGCGTCACGCTGGCCGAGGCGCGGGTGGTGGTGATCGGCGACACCCCGAAGGACGTGGCGGCGGCGCAGGCGGTGGGGGCGCAGAGCCTCGGCGTAGCCACCGGCAACTGGTCGGTGCGGCAACTGCTCGACGCCGGGGCCACCTGGGCCTTCCCCAACCTCTCCGCGCAGGGGGCCCTCGACACGGTGCTGGACGGCTGACTTCAGTCCCGGCGAACCGGCGGCAGGGCCAGCGCGAAGGCCTCGAGGAAGACCTCGGGCAGGAAGTCCAGATCGCCCTCGGCCCGCCGCTGGTAGCCGCGCTTGAGGTAGAGGCCGCGCACGCCCGCCGCGCCCCGCCGGACGTGCAGGCACACCGCCGGCGCGCCCAGCTCGCGTGCCCACGCCTCCGCGGCGTCGAGCAGCAGGGATGACACGCCCGCGCCCCGGTGCTTCGCGTGGACGGCCAGGTGACGTAGGTCCACCGCTCCGGAGATCCACGCTTCGCTGCCCGGCGCCCCCGGCGGCCACATCGCCACCGTGCCGACGACCTCTCCGCGGCGCTCCACCACCCACACCCGGGCCACGGCGCGCTTCCCGGCGGTGGCGCGCAACTCGTCCTTGCGCTCCTCGCTCACCACCACCTCGGGCATCTTCCGCGCGTACTGCTCGAGGAAGCTCTGCACCAACAGCTCGCCCACCGCGGCGTCGTCCCGCGGCTCGGCCCGGCGCAAGGTGTAGCCGTCCACGGCCATCGACAGGCGAATTAGCACCGGCCGCGGCGCGCCTGTGGGCAAAAGCGTGGCGGCTGAGCCGTCAGGCGCCGAAGACCCTCCGGTGCAAGGGGTGCAGCGCCTTCTCCTCGTCGCGCAGTCGCCGGGAGAGGAGCTGCAGCGTCGAGCGCCACTCCGTCTGGAAGGCCGTGAGCTGCTCCGGCCGGAGCGCCGCCCACTTCTCGAAGAAGCCCAGCACACCCTCGGCGATCCGCCCCAGGTTCGCGTGGAAGAGCGTGACGGTCTGGTGCAGCTGGGCCTGGCCCAAGGTCCGCTCGAGGAGCGCGGGGTAGAACTGCGACTGCTCCAGCTCGAAGTGCGCGATCAGCATCGCCTCGAGGCGGCCCAGCGCCGCCTTCAGCTCGTCGGTGCGGCCGCCGCTCAGGGCACCTTCCAGCGTGCCCACTTCCCTCTCCAGCGCCCGGTGCTGCGCTTCGAGGATCTCCACGACGCTCTTCATTGTGGCCGAAGCGTACCGATTCGCGTGCTATGTGCCACGGTCAATGCACAGCCCCCTCGATGCGTTCGACGCCCTCGCCTTCTCCGACGTGCTGCTCGCGCGCCTCAAGGCGGCGAAGGCCGAGCTGTCCCGCAAGCAGGGCCTCAAGGAGGAGAAGGCCTGGCTGAACACCGCCGTGGAGCGCCTCTGCAGCGCGCGCGAGGGGCTGGGCGATCTGCTCACCCGCGCCCTGAAGCTCGACGAGCTGGCCCCCATGCGAGAGGACTTCGCCCGCACCCTCCAGCAGGCCGCCGTCGATGCGGTGGAGCGCCTCCAGGCCGGCATCACCTTCCACGGCGGGAGCCGCGCCCCGGTCCTCGAGACGCTGTACGGCAAGCTGAAGCTGCCCACGCTGCGCCGCGCGAACCGTGAGGAGTTCGAGCGCTTCTGCGCCGACTTCGAGAAGCGCCTCAGCGGCACCTACGTCAAGCGCATGCTGGCCGACGAGGCCATGGCGCCCGTCGCCGCCGCCGTCGCGGAGCTGCGCGCGGCCTTTGCCACCTGGCGCGGCGCCTTCTCCCCCGAGCCCATTGCCCTGGCCCAGGCGAAGGCCCTGCGCGAGGAGCTGGACGCCGCCGCCCGCAAGCTGGAGCTGCCCCTGCGCCAGGCGCGCCTCCTCGCCGAGGCTGCCTGCGCACCGGTGAAGGACTTGTTCGAGACCTCTGGCCTGGCGGCGAAGCCGAAGAAGCGCGCGGTGAAGCCCGCCCTCACCGAGGTGGCCCAGCCCACGCCCGCCGAGGACGACGCGACCGAGGCCCAGGCCGCCGCCGAGGAGCTGGAGCGCGAGGAGCCGCCTGCGGAGCCCGGAAGAGGGGCCTCCACCAGGAAGCCTCGCGGGCGCAGGACCGAGAAGGCCCAGCCAGCCTCCGTCGAGTGAGCCGCAGCTCTGCCCCTCACCCTGGCCCACTGTCCCGCCGTGAGAGAGAAGAGATGGTGCCGTGACGCCGCTGCCCATCGACGACGTCCTGCCGGAGGTGCTCGCCGCCCTGCGCAGCCGCGAGGCCCTGGTGCTGGAGGCGCCGCCCGGGGCCGGGAAGACGACGCGCGTGCCCCCGGCGCTGCTGGACGCGGGCCTCGCGAAGGAGAAGGAGATCGTCGTCCTCCAGCCGCGCCGCCTCGCCACCCGCCTCGCCGCCGTGCGCGTGGCCTCCGAGCGCGGGGAGCGACCGGGGCAGACGGTGGGCTACCAGGTGCGCTTCGAGGACGTCTCCTCGGCCAAGACGCGGATCCGCTTCGTCACCGAAGGCATCCTCACCCGCCGCCTCGTCGGCGATCCGCAGCTCAAGGACGTCGGGGTCGTCGTCCTCGACGAGTTCCACGAGCGCCACCTGGCCGGCGATCTCGCGCTGGCCATGCTTCGGCGCCTCCAGCGAACGAGCCGCCCCGAGCTCAAGCTGGTGGTCATGTCCGCCACCCTCGACGCAGCGCCCATCGCCGCCTGGCTGGGGGACGCGCCCCGGGTGCGCAGCGAGGGCCGCCGCTTCGACGTGGCGCTGGAGTACCTCGAGCGCGAGGACGAGCGCCCGCTGGAGCAGCAGGTGTTGGCGGCCTTGAAGCGCCTGGTGCAAGCGCAGCTCGACGGGCACGTGCTCGTCTTCCTCCCCGGCGCCGCAGAGATCCGCCGGGCGAAGGAGGCCTGCGAGGACTTCGCGCAGCGCCAGGGCCTCGAGCTGCACACCCTGCACGGCGATCTGCCCCCCGCCGAGCAGGACCGGGCGCTCCAGCCTGGCGGCAGGCGCAAGGTGATCCTCTCCACCAACGTCGCCGAGACGTCGGTCACCATCGACGGGATCGCCGCCGTCATCGACTCGGGCCTCGCGCGAGTCGCCGCCCACTCCCCCTGGAGCGGGCTGCCCACCCTGAAGGTAGCGAAGGTGTCGAAGGCCTCGGCCACGCAGCGCGCCGGACGCGCCGGCCGCACCCGCGCGGGCACCTGCCTGCGCCTCTACACCCGCGGTGACTTCGAGGGCCGGCCCGCCGCCGACGCCCCAGAGATCCGCCGCCTCGACTTCACCGAGTCGGCCCTCGCGCTGCGGGCGATGAGCGTCACCGACGTGGCCACCTTCCCCTTCTTCGAGGCGCCCTCCTCCGCTGCGCTGGAGGCCGCCGAGGGGCTGCTCCGCCGGCTGGGGGCGATCTCGAAGGACGGCGCCTTGACGGAGATCGGCCGGCGGCTGCTCCGGTTTCCCCTGCACCCGCGGCAGGCGAGGTTGATCGTCGAAGCAGAGCGCCTGGGCGTCGGACGTGAAGGCGCCACCCTGGCGGCGCTGCTGGGCGAGCGGGACATTCGCCTCGAGGCGCGCGCGCGCTTGGGGCCCGGCGGCCGGGGCCCCGACGTCCACGCCGGCCCGTCCGATCTCCTCGAGCTGCTCGAGCGCTACCAGCGGGGCCAGAAGGGCGGCGCGCGGGGCGCCGGACTCGACGCCGGTGCGATGAGCGCGGTGGAGCGGGTGGAGCGGCAGCTCTCGCGCCTGCTGGACGGGCAGGCGACGGCCCCTCGCGGGCAGCAGGAGCACGAGGTGGCGCTGTCGCGCGCGGTGCTGGCCGGCTACCCCGATCGCGTGGCGAGGCGGCGCCGGCCCAAGGCGCCGGAGCTGGTGTTCGCCGCCGGCGGCTCGGGGACGCTGGATCCGTCCTCGGTGGTGCACGACGCCGAGCTGATGGTGGCGGTGGACGCGGAGGAGCGCCGGGGCGGCGTGGTGGTGCGCCTCGCCAGCGCCATCGAGCCTGAGTGGCTGCTGGAGTCCGCGTCCGACGACCTGGGCGAGGTGGACGCGCTGGAGTGGAACCAGGACGCCCGCCGCGTGGACCGGGTGACGAAGCTGACCTGGGGCGCGATCTCGCTGGAGGAGACGCGCCAGCCCGCGCCCGCCTCACCGGAGGTGTCGGCCCTGCTCGCCGAGCACGCGCTGGCCGCCGGCGTCGGCGCCTTCGTCGAGCCGGAGCGCCTCACCGCCTGGCAATGCCGCGTGGACGCCCTGCGCGCCGCGTTCCCCGAGGCCCAGTTTCCAGCAGCCGACGACGCCTTCGTGCGAGACACCCTGAAGTCCTCCTGCGACGGCCTGCGCAGCTTCAAGGAGCTCGCCGAGGCCTCGTTGCTCGACGCGCTCCAGGGCCGGCTCACCCCGCAGCAGGCGGGGCTCCTCGCCCGCGAGACGCCGGAGCGCATCACCTTGCCCGGGGGCCGCCAGGTGAAGGTGAACTACGAGCCCGGTCGTCCGCCGTGGATCGAGTCGCGGCTGCAGGACTTCTTCGGACTGACGAAGGGCCCGGCCATCGGTCGCGTGCCGCTGGTGCTGCACCTGCTGGCGCCCAACATGCGCGCGGTGCAGGTGACGACCGATCTCTCCGGCTTCTGGGAGCGCCACTACCCGGCGATCCGCAAGGAGCTGATGCGCCAATACCCCAGGCACTCCTGGCCGGAGGATCCAAAGACGGCTTCGCCTCCCGCGCCGAGGCGGCGCTGATGCCGGGCCTGGAGCGCGTCGCCTTCCTCCTCTCGTGCATCGCCTTCGTCATCGCGGTGGCGATCGCCGGAGTGCTCGCTCCGCCCCTGCGGCGAAGGGGCCTGGAGGGAGCCGCGCGGTGGATCCAGCGGGCCTCCCGGGCGGCGATCGCGCTCCTGGCCGCGGGAGTCCTGTGCCTGCTGTACGCGCTCTTCATCGAGGCCGACTGGCTGGAGGTCACGCCCCTGCGGGTGGAGTCGGCGAAGCTGCCCGTGGGGACGCGCCTGACGATCGCGCTGGTGAGCGATCTCCACGTCGAGCGCGACACGCGGGCGCTCATCGCGCTGCGGGACGAGCTGACCAGCCACCCGGTGGACCTGGTCGTCTTCACCGGCGACGCCATCAACCGGAAGGACGCGGTGACGCTCTTCCGGGCGACGATGGTGGCTCTGGGGGGACGGCTGGGGCGAGCCGCGGTGAAGGGCAACCACGACGTGGTCCGCTGGCGGGACGTGGAGCTCTTCAGCGGCGTGGCCACCGAGCTGCTCAGCGATCGCCCGCTGGTCCTCGACAATCACCTCGCGCTGTGCGGCGCGCCGTACGGCTCCGCGGAATTGGTGGAGAGCTGCCTCTCTGCCGCGCCGAAGGGTGCCTTCACCCTGTTCGCCTACCACTCGCCGGATCTGATCGAGGACCTCCAGCACCGGCCCGATCTCTACCTGGCCGGGCACACCCACGGGGGCCAGGTGCGCCTGCCCTTCTACGGGGCGCTCCTCACCTTCTCGCGGCACGACAAGAAGTACGAGGCGGGCCGCTACGAGGTGGACGGCACCACCCTGGTGGTGAGCCGCGGCGTGGGCTTCGAGCCGGGCTTTCCGCAGGTGCGCTTCCTGTGCCGCCCGCAGGTGGTGCGCGTAGAGCTCGTGGGGACGGGCCCGCCTGAGGAGCTCAGTAAGTGACGAGCGCGGAGTCGCCGTGCTGCGCCACCTGGCCCGGAGCACGCTTGAGCGAGAAGATCAACCTCGTCCCCGCGCCGTTGCGCGACACGGAGATCCGCTCAAGCTCGGGATCGGCCAGCGCCACCGCGTGACGGCCAGTGGGCGACGTGCCCGCGACGTCGATCACCAGCCGCGGGGGACTCTGGATGGCCGTGACCGCGGTAACCCGGCCACCGGCGACGGGATCGATGGCCACCCGCAGCGCGCCGCCTACCCGAGACACGTTGACCAGCCGCGCCGCCCCCGACGGCAGAGGCGTGCTGGAGAAGCGTCCGGGCAGCGCCGTGGCCGGCGCCGTCCTCGCCAGGGTGGGCGCCTCCTGCTTCGGCCCCTGGGGCAGCCGCACGCGCGCCCGCTTCCTGGGTGGCTGGAGCTTCACCGCCGGCGTCACGGACACCGCCGGGCCTGCCGAGAAGGCCGGGCCAGCGGTCTCCACCGTCTCGGCCCCTGCGCAGGCCAGGGAGGGATCCAGGGACATCACCGGGCCCGGCTCCGGGGCGTTCACCGCCAGGAGGAACGTGGCGAGCGCCGCCGCCGTCGCTAGCCGTGACGCCCACCGCCACCGTCGCGCCGGCGGCGTGAAGGGCTTGAGCGGCGCGCCGCTCTCCACGTTCGCGGCCAGGTACTCGATCAACGCCTGGGCCCGTGGGTGGAGGAAGCGGGTGAAGCGCACGCCGAAGCCGCCGCGCTGGCTGCCACGCCGCCACGCTACCTCGCCTTCGGCGAAGGGCAGCACCTGGCCCCGCACCTCGAAGGCCAGCACCACCACGGTGCCCGCCTCCGGCGGCTCGTTCATCTGCAGGAACATGCCGTTGGGCGACAGGTCGCCCGAGAGCAGCCGCACCACCCGCTCGCCGGCGATGGTGACGCGGACGGGGTACTTGAAGGCCGAGCGCGAAGAGCGCTCCTGCAGGACAGGGCTGGGGGCGACGTCGATCATCGTGAGCACCTCGGGGAAGGAAGGACCGAAGTGCTACAAGTCTGTGGCCGCCTGAAGCGGGATCAAGTTTTCGACCGCCGGATGACGGTTGATCAGGGGTTGAAGTGAACCGTCGCCCCGGTGAGCAGCCACGTCACGTTGCCGCCCGTCGCCATGTTGACCACGCGCAAATGGAGCGTGTCTCCCGGCTGCAGCGGAACCGTCGGCGCCCAGGAGAACGTGAAGCTTGCGAAGTTGCCCGCGGGGATCACCTGGAGAGGCGCGCTGAGCTGCCAACTGCTCGTCGCGACCTGTTGCCCCAGCCGGTGGTGGCCCACAAGCAAGGTGAGCTGCGAGTTACCGCCATTCTGTGAGTACACATTCATGCGGAAGTCGACGGAGCCACCGGCGCCCGCAGGGACTACCAGGCTCGTGACCAGCTCACCTGTTCCCGGCGCCACTTCCCACATCTGGAAGATCATGAAGGAGTTGCCCACCGCGACGCGCCTCAACAGCGGAGCCGGCGTCAACCAGCCTTCGACGAAGTCCGACGCATTGAGGATGGTGCCAGTCGCGCCATTGACGCCCGCGGCCCCCGCAGGCCCCTGCGGCCCTGTCGCACCCATTGGACCCTGCGCACCCGCAGGCCCCTGCGGCCCCGTCGCCCCCATTGGACCCTGTGCACCCGCAGGCCCTTCTGCTCCCGTCGCACCCATAGGGCCCTGCTCACCCGCGGGCCCCTGCAGCCCTGTCGCGCCCGGATCCCCCGGAGGACCCTGCGGCCCCGTCAGGCCATCGACGCCGGGCGCACCCGGCACGCCAGGCAGCCCATCTACACCGTTGCAGACGAACACCGATCCGCCGTCCGCCTCGAGGAGCTGCGCCCCTCCAGCCGCACACGAAGGATGCCCTGCGTCCACGGGCGCCACGCGGACTGAGGCACCGGTCTCACCCGCTGCACCGGGAAGCCCCATCGGTCCTTGTTCTCCGGTAGCCCCCTGCTGGCCCGGGTCGCCCTGTGCGCCTGGATCACCCTTCGGCCCTGGGTCGCCCTTCGCGCCGGGATCACCCTTCGGCCCAGGATCGCCTTTCGGTCCTTCGCTCGCCGGACACGCCGCGAGCATGGCGCACGCGAACACTGACACCAGGATCTGCTGCCGCATCAAGCCTCCCTCAGTTGACCGACGTGCTCTTACGGCACCTGCTGAACACAGTAAACCGGACGCGCGACGCTGCAGACGTTGCCCGAGCCATTTCCATTGAAGTAGTCCCCCGCCGCGCTGGTCACCCGCCCCACGAGCGCTGAGCCGGTGCTGGTCATCCAGTTATTGCAGTTATAGCCGGCCGCGGCGACGTTCAGGTTCGCCGCGCCGGTCCACGCAAGAATGTTGGGATCGTAGGCGCTGGCAGGGTTCACGTAGCCGCCGGTGGACAACTGCCAGATCCCGGACTCCAGCGTGCCCGCCTTGAGCTGCGCGTCGGTCCCGACGAGGGCCCCGTCGGGACGGTAGTAGGTGCCGGCGACGATCCGGCTGCCCGCTGATTCGGTGGAGGTCGCGACCAGCGCGACGTAGGTCGCCGACGCTGCGGCCGCCGGGCTCGAAGGCTTGTTCACGTTGCAGTAGACGTCCATGGCCACGCGCCCCCCTGTGAAGGTCGAAGGGGGCGCCAGGTAGATGAACCGCGCCCCGCTCGGGGGTGCAGGCGGTGTCAGCACATTGGTCCGCGACTTCTGCAAGCAGGAGATGCGTGTACCCGAATTGTTGCAGGTGTGTCCGCCGGTCCCCTCCGTCCATAATCCAGGACCGCCCGCGGTGCGCCCGCGCTCAAGCCCAGTGGCGTCGTTCACGGTCCACCCCACGCAGTCCTGGCCCGGCCGATGCGTCCCGTTCTTCGCGGTGCCGGTCCAGGTCGACGCCGTGACGGCGGGAATGCGCCTGCCTCGCTCATCGAGATCGAGCTGTGTCAAAACGGCTCCGCCCGTCAGGGCCCCGCGGCTGACCGCGAAGATGGTGCCGTCGAGTCGCCGGTAGCCACCGACCGCCGTCAGTCTGGACACCGCCGAGCTGGCCGACGTCGAGATCCACGCCACGAAGTCGTTGTTTCCCGACGTATTGATGCCCGCCGCTGTCGCCAGGGAGTTGCAGATCGCGTCGTACGAGGCGACGCCGAAGGGGGTGAAGGCGCCCAGGTTCGCAGCCACGGTGGACGAGGAGGTGAAGGCCAGATTGTAGCTGGCGTTGCTTCCGAGCGTGGCCGTCACCGTCATGGACCCGAGCATGCTGACAGGGCAGTCGTCTCCATTGCCCGTAGGGCTGCACGTGGCAGGCGACGCCCAGTTCATGAAGTGCGAGTTCGTGCCATTGGCTGTCCGCGCCTGCACCGTCGTGGCGATCGCGTTGTCATAGAGGGCCGAGCAAGTCGACCCGCATCTGATGTTGCCATCGAGGGTAGAGAGCATCCCTGTTCCGGTGCCGGCCTTCGTCACGGTCAGCCGCCACTGGCCCTTGCCCGTCACGCCCAGGGACACGGCGCTTCCGAGCGCCTCAGAGACGCTCAGCGTCGTCGACTTGACACCGGGGGTCCCCGGAGCAAAGGCGACGCGCAGGCTACAAGTCTGAACAGACGTCAGCGTCTGCCCGGTGCACGTGTCCATCAACACCGTGTAGTTGGCCGGATCCGGGTTGTTGATCGCCATCACGCCGGTGGTCACGTCGCCTGAGTTCGAGAGGGTCCAGACGATCGCCCCTGAAGTTGTTGCGACCTCCTGGCCTCCGAAGTCGTTTGTGCTCAACGTGCTGGCCAGCTTCGCGGGGTTCTGCACGTTGACGGTCAGGTTCAGAAACGGAGACCCACCGGGGCTGGCCGACGCGGTGAGCGTAGCAGTCTTGACGCCGTTGCCTGCTGAAGTGGTTGAGGTGAAGCGCACCGAAGTCGTGCACGATTGACCCGATGCGAGTAACTGCCCAGCGGTGCACGAAGACGAGCTGGAGGTCAACTGGAACATCGAAGCGTTGGTACCGGACAGGCTGAGGCTCAAGGGCCCTGCGGTCTGCTGGCCCGTGTTGGTCACCACAAAGGTCATCGTGCGCGTGCCGTTGAGCAACACGTCGCCGTAGTCCACCGAACTCCCCGCTTGGGGCACCAGGGTGAGGTTCGCCGGGGTGATGGCACTGCCCGTGAGAGTGGCCGTCGCGCTGCCACCGGGCGTCGCCGAGACCACCAACGCCCCTGAGTGTGTCCCGCCCGACGGAGGCGAAAACAGCACCGAAACGGTGCACGTATCGCTGGGCGCCAGGATCGCGGAGCAGGCGCTCGACCTGATGCTGAAGGCCGCACCCGAGATGGCGGCGTTCGGTGTACCGCTGGAGACGTCGCCGTCGTTGGTGACGACGAAGTCCTGGCTCGTTCCCGCCGAGCCAACCACCGCCTGCGGCCACGTCGACATGGTGGGTGAGACGGTCAGGGTTGCCGGACGTAGACCCGTTCCCGACAGCTGCGCCTGCACGGTGCCGCCCGCGGTCGCGGTCACCTGGAGGAACGCCGCCAGGGCGTTCCTCGCCTGCGGAAGGAAAGAGATCCGCAGGGTGCACGCGTTACCAGCGGCCAAGCTATTGCCTGTGCACATGTCGTTGCTCAAGGTGAAGCTGCTGGCCGACGCACCTACGACGCTCGCCGTGAGCGTCGACGTCGACACACCGCCGGTGTTGGTGACGACGAAGTCCTGGCTGCCGCCCGGCTGACCGATCACCACGCGGCCGAAGTCATTCGCAGTGGGGTTGATGGACAGCGTGCCCGGCGGCACGCCCGTACCGCTGAGCGATGCCGTCGACATGCCTCCGGGGCTGGCGCTCGCCGTTAGCGTCGCCATGCGCGCCCCCAGCATGGCCGGGGCGAAGCGAACCGTGACCGAACATCCGGGCCCTGGGGAGACCACGCCCCCGCACGTGTTGGACTCCACGGTAAACTCGGACGATCCTGTGGAGAAGCTGGGCATGCCCGTGGAGACGCCGCCCGTGTTCGTCACGCCGAACACCGCGGTGCCGGACCCGTTGGTCGCTACGTTGCCGAAGTTCTGCGTCATCGGAGACAGCGCCAGTTGAGCGGCGGCCAAGCCATTGCCCGCCAGGTTGACGTCCACCGACACCAGCCCGCTGCCTGAAACCGACAAGGTCCCCGTGCGAGGACCGGCCGCGGTCGCGCGGAACTGGAGCGTCACCGCGCAGGGGTTGCCAGCCGCGACCATCTGACCACTGCAGGTGTCTGCCGACTTGAAGAAGTCGGCTCCGTTTACGGTGGTAGTAAGGCTGGCCGTCGTCGCTCCACCGGTGTTGGTGAACGTGAAGGTGACGGACGCACCGGTGCTGCCGACCACCCCATCACCGAAGGCGCCCACGCTGGGCATGACGGAGAGACTCGCGGGTGCCTGCCCGATGCCCGACAGCGTGGCTGCCGCTGTGCCGCCGGGGCTGGCCGAGACTTCAAGCGTACCCGCCTTCGTGCCCGCGCTCGTCGGTTCGAAGATCGCCGTCACCCTGCACGTACCCATCGGCGGAAGCGAAGCAGTGCAGGTGTGAGAATCGATGGTGAACGCGTAGCCGTCGGGCCCGGAGATGCTCGGGATCCCCGGTACGCCGGAGGCCGTGCCACCGGAGTTCCGCACGGTGAAGTCCTGCGAGGTCGAACTGCCACCGATGTTGATCGTCCCGAAGTCGTGCCCAGTCGGCGTGATGGTGAGGGCGGCATCGGACACGCCCGTGCCCGTCAGCGCCGCCGAGATCATGCCGCCGGGCGTGCCGGAGACGTCGAAGCTCGCGAACGCCGCGCCGGCCGCTGACGGATTGAAGATGACCGACGCCCGGCATGTGCCCATGGAGGACAAGGCGCCCGTACACGTACCAACATCGAGCCGAAACGAAGCCCGATCCGTGCCGGACAAGGAGACCACCACCGGACCACTGGTGAGGGGCCCAGAGTTGGTCACGGTGAAGGTGGCGGCCACGCTGTTCGTGGCGACCGTCACATCCCCGAAGTCGTGGGTCGAGCGATCGAGCGTCAGCGCGGTGGTGCCGGCGTCCCCCATCCCTCCGTCATCGGCTGATCCCCCGCCGCCCGTCCCACCACCCACGCCACCATCGTCACCACCGCCGCCGGTGCCTCCGCCCACGCCGCCGTCATCGCCACCTCCACCTCCCGTTCCCCCGCCGGTGCCCCCACCCGTCCCATCGGGCCGCGCGCACACGCCTTCGGCGCCGCACACCTGCCCCGACGGACAATTCGAGTCCGACGTGCACGGCGCTCCCGTCAACTGCGGGAAACACCCGACGACGAACAGCGACGACACGACGACTGCCGACAGTCTCTTGCTCATGGTGTGGTTCCCGAGGCTCGGCCCGAAGAGGATGCGCTACTCGACGAAAAAGAGAATGGCCGCGCTGACCGCCGCGGCCGCGGCCACGCCCCACGCGACGTTCGCGCCCGTGGCCAGGCCCTGGGCCTTGTCATGGAGCGCCTGCGCTTCAGCCTGTGTGTGCTCGCTGCCCCGCAGCTCGGCAGACGCCCCGTTGGCCGCCACCCCCATGCCCACCGCGGCACCCGCGCTGGCCACCGCCACCCCACCCGCCACCCACGTCCACACCCGGCCCTTCTTCTTCGCGGGCTCCGGCTGGGTGAGGATCGGCGTGTCCTTCGGCGCTGGCGTCAGCGACGCCGTCTTCGGCTCTTCCTTCTTCGGCGCGTCCACCACCAGCGGCGGCGGCGGGGGCGGCGCCTCCTTCACCGCAGGCCGCAGGTTGATGGTCATCTCGGTGGAGCGCGTGGTGTTCATCACGAAGGAGCGCTCCACCGGCTCGAAGCCGTCCGCCTTCACGGTGAGCGTGTGGTTGCCCGCGGTCAGCTCGACCGACGCCGGCGACGTGCCCAGCTCCTTGCCGTCCACGGAGATGTGGGCGTTCGGTGGATCGGCGAACACCAAGAGCTGCTGCACCCCCCGCTCCTTGAGCCGCCGTTCGAGGTTGGCGATCGCATCGGTGACCGTGTCCCGGTCCTTCGCGTCGGGCATGAGCCGCAGGTAGTCGCGGTACGCGCGCAGCGCCTTGGGCGTCTCGTTGAGCTGCTCGTAGCACTTGCCGATGTTGAAGTAGATGACCGGGTGCGGCCGCACCGCGTAGGCCTCTTCGAACTTCTCGATCGCCTCGGCGTAGCGGGCCTGCTTGTAGAGCGCCTGCGCCCGCTGAAAGAGGTCCTTCGCCTTCTTCACGTCGCCGCCTTCCTCGGCCTTGGGCGCAGGGGCCGCCTTGGTGGCCTTGGGCGGCGCCTTGGCCTTGGGAGCCGCCGGGGCGGCGAGCAACAGCGAGACGAGCAGCGCGGCAGTGGTCATGGAGTGGTTTCCCTTGAAGAGGCCTAGAAGGGACTGTCCTTCAAGTCCTCTTCCTGCGTGTACGGATCTTCGGCCAGGCCGGGCGTGGGGGGCTTCTTCGGGCCGGGGCCGGCCTTCTTTTCCTTCTCGAGCTCGATGGCGATGGTCTGCGCAGACTCGAAGCGCACCTTCTGGGTGAGCGACTTGTAGCCCCTGGCGGAGAAGGTCAGCGCTACGACGGAGGACGGGGCGCGCTCCAGCTTGAAGGGCGTGGTGCCGACCAGCACGTCGCCCTCGTACACCTCCACCTTCTCGGGCACGGAAGAGAAGGTGAGCGCGATCTTCGCGGCCGCGGGGACAGGCGGCGGATCGGCGGGCTTCGGCTCCACCTTCGGCGGCGGATCGACCTTCGGCGGCGCCACGACTACCGGCGGCGCCGGGGCGGGCTCGGGCTTGATGGCGACGTACGCGGCGCCCACGCCGGCCAGCACCAGCACCGCGCCACCGAGAATGAAGGGTAAGGGCGAGCGCTTCGGAGCCACCAGGTCGCCGGGCACGCCGGGCACCTGCCCCGCGCTGGAGGAGACGACGCTCCTGTGACCTCCCGACACGCGCACCGCGACACCGGACCGGTTCTGCGGCTGAGTCTGCGCGGCGGCGAAGGAGCCGGACGCGCGGCGCAGGTTGGGATCGTTCGTCTTGATCCGCGCCAGCAACGTGTCGAGCGTCTGCACCACCAGGTCCATCGTCTGCGGGCGGCCCTCGGGCTCCTTCTGCAGCATCTGGAAGACGAGCCCCTCGAGGTCAGCCGGCACGTCGGTCAGCGGCCCGGGCTGGAAGGGTGGCGGGGCCTCGGTGACGTGCTTCACCATCAGCATCGACGGCGTCTCGGCGGTGAAGGTGGGCCGGCCGGTGACGAGCTCGTAGACGATCAGCCCCAGCGAGTAGATGTCGCTGCGCGCGTCCACGGGGATCGCCTTGGCCTGCTCCGGGGACATGTACTGGGGCGTGCCCACCACCATGCCCACCGCGGTGTGGCCGCCCTGCCCCTGCCCGTGGGACACCTTGGCCACGCCGAAGTCCAGCACCTTGACGAAGTCGGCCTGACCGGGCCGCTGCAGCAGCATCACGTTCTCGGGCTTCAGGTCCCGGTGGACGATGCTCTGGTGATGGGCCGCGGCCAGCGCGCGGGCCACCTGCAGCGAGATGGACACGGCCCGCTCGGGGGCCAGGGCGCCCTCCCGGTGGATGAGCGAGGCCAGGGTCATCCCGTCCAGGTACTCCATGACGAAGTAGAAGCGCCCGTCGACGGTGCGGCCGAAGTCGGAGATGTCGACGATGTTCTGCTGCCCGATGCGGCTGGCGGCGATCGCCTCGCGCTTGAAGCGGGCGACGAACTCCGGGTCGCGCGAGAGCTCGGGCAGCATCACCTTGAGCGCCATCGACTTGCCCAGCTCGACATGCTCGGCGCGGTACACCTCGCCCATGCCACCGGCGGCCAGCTTGGCCACCACGTGGTAGCGGCCGTCGATCACCGTGCCCGGCGGCAGCACGCTGCTCATCACCGTGGCCTCGACGGGCGGCTCCAGGCCATCGTCGTGGACGTAGCCGGCCAGGGGATCGAGGCCCGGCTGGCGGAAGGGCGTGGGCCGCTTGGCGGTGCTGTCCAGCGCGCCTTCGGGGGCCGGCCCGCGCGGCGAGGTGGCGTTGCGGACGGCGCCGGACTGTCCCACGCCGCTGGTACGCGCCGCCGCGTTGGGGCCGGTCGCCCGAACGCTCCCCGAGGCGCCGGTGCGGATGGGCGTGGGCGTGGCCATGGTGCCGGAAGGCCCGCTTCGGCCCCGCTGGCGCACCACCAACTCCAGCCGCCCCAGCCGCAGGAAACACCCGGCCGGCACCTGGGCCTTCTCGGTCGCCTCGCCGTTGACCCACACCTGCCTCGCGCCGGTCAGATCCCGCACCCACGGCTGCCCGCGCCCGTCCAGCATCACCTCTGCGTGGCGGGGCTGCACCACCGACGCATCGAAGCGCAGGTGACAGTCCTCTCCCGAGCCCACATAGAAGTGGTTTCCAGGGAAAGCGTGCGATTGACCCTTTCCTGGGCCGTCGCTGACGACGAACTCGAAGTCCCCCATATGCGGTACGGAACCCTACCATCGACGGCAGATGGCTGGAATGGACGCGGCCCCTGCACGCGCAGATGGCTCCCGGGCCCATCGACGTGGTGCTGAGCGGACCGGCCAGCCAGGCCCAGCTGGACGAGAACTTCCAGGCGCTGCGCTGTCCGCCGAGGAGGACGCCTGGATGCGCCGCTTCGGGCAGGCGGTGCACGGCTGAGTCTGCTCCCCACGCGCGCACAGCAGCGCTATGACCTCCCCATGAGCGCCGATCTGCAGGTGAAGGGCTTCGCGTGGCTCAACCTGCTGGCCTACGTGAAGGAGCGCCACGGCGAGGGCACCGCGCTGGAGCTCAAGCACGCCTTCCCTCAGCACGCGCAGTACTTCGACGCCGCGCACGTACTGCCGATCGGCTGGGTGCCGGGCTCGCTGCACCTGGGCGCCATTCACTGGCTGGTCGATCACCGCCACCACCACAAGCTGGAGGGCGCGCAGGAGGTCGGTCACGATCTCGCCAGCCGCAACGTGTCCACCACCTTCAAGAGCTTCGATCGCCTGGAGGATCTGAAGACGGCGCTGGTCTCCACCGAGCGCGCCTTCAGCCAGTTCTACTCGCGCGGGAAGATGCGCTTCGAGCTGAAGGACGAGCGGCTGGTGGCCCACCTCACCGAGTTCCCCTACGCCACCGCCATCGCCGGCCACTGCCTGGGCGCGGGGCTGGTGGCGTTCCTCAGGGCTGGCCACGTCGAGGCGACGTTGATGTCGGTCACCGTGGGCGAGCAGTCCATCACCTACGAGGTGAAGGTGAAGCTGCCCCAGGCCTGATCGTCACGCGGCCATGCGGCGCGCGCGCAGCCGGAAGAACTTCTGCAGGGCCATGGCGTAGTCGCCGTCGGCCTTCAGCTCCACCGAGTCGAGCTGCAGCTTCTTGAACAGCCGGTTCCGCTCCTCGCGCCGGGCGGCCATGAAGCGGCTGTAGCGCCCGCGGATGCGCGGATCGGAGGTGTCCACCGTGAAGCGCTCGCCCGTCTCCGGATCCTCCACGTCGACGATCCCCAGGGCAGGGAACTTCTCTTCGAACGGATCGATCACCACCACCGGCACCAGGTCGTGCTTGCGGGCGACGATCCGCAGGGGCTTCTCGAAGTCCTTCACCAGGAAGTCCGAGATGAGGAAGGTGACCGTCTTCCGCTTGGCCACGTGCGAGAGGTAGGTGAGCCCCGCGTCGAGGCTGGTCCCCTGCCCCACCGGCGTCGTGGTGAGGATGTCGGTGATGAGGCGCAGCACGTGCGAGCGCCCCTTGCGCGGGGGCACCGCCTTCTCCACCCGATCGGAGAAGAGGATCAGCCCCACCCGATCGTTGTTGGCGATCGCAGAGAAGGCGATCTGCGCGGCGACCTCGGCGGCGATCTCAGCCTTGCTGCGCTCCTTGCTGCCGAACAGCCCCGAGGCGGACACGTCCACCAGCAGCACCACGGTCAGCTCGCGCTCTTCCGTGAAGACCTTCACGTAGGCGTCGTTCATCCGCGCCGTCACGTTCCAGTCGATGGTGCGCACCTCGTCGCCGGGGTGGTACTGCCGCACCTCGGAGAAGGCCATGCCGCGGCCCTTGAAGACCGAGTGGTACTGGCCGGACAGCACCGTGGACACCACCTTGCGGGTGGCGATCTCCAGCTTGCGGATCCGCTTGATCAGCTCTCGGGGCAACACGGCGAAAAGGCGGCCTCCCTTACGGCACTTCCACCCGCTCGAAGACGCGCTGGATGATCCGCTCCGGAGTGAGCTCCTCGGCCTCGGCCTCGTAGGTGATCGCCACCCGGTGCCGCAGCACGTCGAGGCCGATCGCCTTCACGTCCTCCGGGGTGACGAAGCCGCGGTGCCGCAGGAAGGCGTGGGCGCGGGCGGCCTGGGTCAGCGCGATGGTGGCGCGCGGGCTGGCCCCGTACTGGATGAGGTCGGGCAGATCCTTGAGCCCGTACTTCAAGGGCTCGCGCGTGGCGAACACGACGTTGAGGATGTAGTCCTTCACCTTCTCGTCCACGTAGATCTGGTGCAGCACCGCGCGCGCGTTGGCGATGTGCTCCGGCGAGATGACCTTCGACGCCCTGGGCATCGAGTCCCCCGCCATGCGGTTCATGATCTCCTTCTCTTCTTCGCGCGTCGGGTAGCCCACCTTCACCTTCAGCATGAAGCGGTCCACCTGCGCCTCGGGCAAGGGGTAGGTGCCTTCCTGCTCGATGGGGTTCTGCGTGGCCAGCACGATGAAGGGCGAGGGCAAGGGGAAGGTCTGGTTGCCGATCGTGACCTGTCGCTCCTGCATCCCTTCCAGCAGGGCCGACTGCACCTTGGCGGGCGCGCGGTTGATCTCGTCCGCGAGGATCACGTTGGCGAAGATCGGCCCCTTGCGCACCGCGAAGCTGGCCGTCTGCTGGTTGTAGATGACGGTGCCGATCAGATCCGCCGGCAGCAGATCCGGCGTGAACTGGATGCGCTGGAACGCCGCGGCGATCGAGTCCGCGAAGGTGCGTACGGTGAGCGTCTTGGCCAGGCCGGGCACGCCTTCCAGCAGCACGTGGCCGTTGCAGAGCAGGCCGATCAGCACCCGCTCCAGCATCGGCTTCTGGCCGACGATCACCTTGGAGGTCTCGAGGAACAGCGGCTCGACGAAGGCGGACTCCCTCTGGACCGCCTCGGTGATGGCCTTGATGTCGGTGTTCATGGCGTGAGTGTCAGCGCAGCGAGTCCAGCTTGGTGCGGGCGTCGGTCTGCAGCTCGGGCCGCACGTCCGGCGCGCTGGAGGCCACGTACTTCTGGTAGTAGCCGCGCGCGTCGTCGACCCGGTTCATCCCGCGGTACGCCTCGGCCAGCCCATAGAGCGGCGAGGACAGCGAGGGATCGAGCTTGAGCGCGTACTGGTAGTCCACCGCCGCCTCGGCGAAGCGGCGCAGGCCGATCAGCGTGGAGCCGCGGGCGATGTAGCCGACGGTGAGCGCGGGCTCGAGACGCAGGCACTCGTTCAACGACGCGAGCGCCTCTCCATAGCGCCGCTGGCCGATCAGCTGCACGCCGGTCTCGTAGTGCTGGCGGGCCTGGGTGCGGGTGGAGTCGGCCACCGGGCCCGAGCCAGGCGGCTTGTTCGCTTCCTGCGGCGTGGCGCCGCCGGCCTGCGCCATCTTCTGCTGCGCCCGGGCGATGTTGTCGGCTGCGCTCTTGCGCACCGACGGATCCGGCGACACCTGCTGCACCTTCGCCCAGCGATCGATGGCCTGCGAGTAGTAGCCCAGCACCGCGTAGGCGTTGCCCAGCTTGAACAGCGCCTCCACGTTGTTGGGATCGGCGTTGACCGCGTCCTGGTAGGCGAAGGAGGCCTCGCGGTACTTCTTCTCGGCCCAATGCTTGTCGCCTTCCGCCATCTTCTGCGCCGCCGCCGGGGCCATCGCGCCGGTGGGAGGCGCCGCCGCGGGAGCTGGAGCCGGAGCCGCAGCCGCCGCGACCGGAGCCGCCGCCGCGGCAACAGGCGCGGGAGTCGGAGCCGCCTTGAGCTGGGCGATCGACTCCTTCGCGCGATCGATCCACTTCTGCTCCGACGGCCGCTTCTCCTTGGCGAGGTACGCCTCGTACGCCTTGATCGCCTTCTCGTTCTGCCCGAGCTGCTTGTACGACTCGCCCAGGCCGTAGAAGCCGTCCGGATCGTTCGGTTCGAGCGCGGTGTACTTCTCGTAGGCCGTCGCCGCGGTGGCGAAGTCCTGCGTCTTGCGCGTCGCGTAGCCCAGGTTGAACCACGCCAGCTTGAAGGACGGATCCGCCGCGGTGGCCGCCTTGAACTGGGTGATCGCCTCGTCCGCCTTCTTCTGCTTGAAGAGCGCGCTGCCCATGCCGTTGAGCGCGGCCGCGTAGTGGGGCGTGGCCTTGAGCGCGTCCTGGTACGCGGCGACCGCCTCGTCGTACTTCTGCGCTTCGAGCGCCTTCTCACCTTTGTCGAACGCCGCCTTGGCCGCAGGCGACGGAGTCACCGCCGCGACCGCCACCAGCGACCACACCACCACGAGGGAAATCAGGACCTTCCGCATGGCTCACCTCACCCAAGGAGTCGCGGGACACACTTTCAACGGACGAACGCCTAGCAAAGTTCAAGGCCTGGCGCGATCGAAGCAATGGAAAACGTCACCGGGCCGAGGCGGGCTTCTTGAGCAGCCCGGGGACGCTCAGCACCACGATGGCGGCGATGACGAGGCTGGCGCCGATGCCCTCCTGCAACTCCAGGGCGCGGCCCAGCCCCAGCGCCCAGAGGGCCAGGGTGGCCAGCACGCCGGCGAGCACGCTGGAGGCGCGGTTGACGGGCACAGAGAAGGAGTTCTCCGACTTGTCCAGCAGCACCAGCGCTCCGAAGATGCCCGTCCCCTGTGAGAGCGCGCCGATGAGGACGGCCCACGGCCACTGGCCGGTGAAGACGAGCTGGGTGAAGCCGGCGCGGACCTCCTCGACGCCGAAGAGCGCCAGCAGACCGAGCGCCAGCAGCGCCGCCGGGGTGGACACGAGCTGCTCTTCGACGAAGTAGCGGCGGGTCACCTCCACCGAGTCGCTCTTGGCCAGCCTGGACATGAAGCGCAGGCGCACGAAGTACGCGGCGAGGTAGGCGGTGACGTCCACCACGGCCACGAAGGGCAGCCGAAAGTCGCCGCGCTTCCCGAGAATGGCCACCACCAGCGACGACAGGGTGAGCCCCAGCGCCACCCAGGAGAACCAGCGCACGTGCCGCCCGGAGATGGCGTCGACGACGGGCGCCATCATCAGCATGCCGCCGCGCATCAGCAGCATCATGAAGACGATGCTGACGCCGCTGATGGTGTACGCCAGCGTGGTGGTGGTGAGGATGGTGGCGCCGCACAGCCCGGACAGCGCGGTCCACCGCGTCGGCGTGGGGAGCTTCCGGCCGAAGAGCTCGCGCTGGGTGGCGCTCCTCCACCAGCCGGTGCCCCACAGGAAGAGCACCATCACCACCAGCGAGGTGAAGGTGCTCAGCGGCAGAATGGTGTTGCCGGGCACCGCCTCGCCCAGCTTCCCGTCGGACAGGGCCTTGGTCAGCGCGCTGTACGGCGCGTACGCGGCGAAGTAGCCGAGCGCCCACCACCAGATGCTCACGGCTCCCCGTGGTTCGCCCAAAGCCCGGGAGAGTGTACGGGCCTCCGCGACGTGTTTGTTACTTTCCGGCGCTGCCCCGTGAGGCCGCCAGCCCTCCCATCAGCCAGGCCCCACAGCCGCCGGCGCCTGCGAGGTAGCGCGCCTGGAGGATCGCGAAGTCTCGGCTGAAGCCCAGCACACCGCGGCCGGCGACGAAGAGGACGACCAGACTACCCGCCAGCACCAGCCCGGCCGCGACGGACCATCGCGCCCACCTCGCAAGCGCCGAGGACCCCCGCGCCGCCCACCGCCATCCGACGCCCCCCGCCCCCACTCGTCCAGGGAGAGGGCCTGGGCGTCGAGAGCTCCCGGGTAGCGGGAGAGGACCTGGGCCAGCGCCCCCATCACGCCAGCGGCGAGCGCGCTGAACGTGATCGCTACTTTCCTGCCCCTGACGTTCGGAGCGGCTTGGGCAAGATGTACTCCCAGGGCAGGACACGCTCTCGCCGACGTTCCTCGTCGAGGTGGCGCATCCTGGCGGCGAGAAGATCGTGGAGTGCGAACTTCCCGACCAGGTGCCGTGAGTCCGCGGGGTTCACCACCAGCAGCCGCGTGACGCCGTGCTCAGCCATGCGCTGCACCGCCGTGCGCAGCGTCTCGTTGGCGAAGATGGTGACCGGTGGCGCCTTGACCACGCCACCCAGCGGCAGCTCGAGATCGGCCGCGCCCTGCCGCAGCGCGACCAGCTCGGCGAACGAGGTGGCGCCCACCAGCCGCCCCTCCCCGTCGAGCACAGGGTAGAGGTGCTGGCTGCGCTCGTCGCGTGGCGCGTCGACCTGGGCGAGCGCCTCTCGGATCGGCGCCTCCGCCTTGAGCACCACGATGTCCTTCTTCATGGCGTCGCGGACGAAGAGGACCTCGAGCACGTCGATGGCGTACTCACGGCTGACATGAAAGCCGCGGCGGGCGACCTTCTCCGTGAGGATGGAGCGGCGCAGCACCAGCACCGTGAAGCCGTGCGCGACCGAGACCGCGATCACCAGCGGCAGCAACATGTTCAGCTCGTGGGTCAGCTCGATCGCGAAGATGATCCCCGTGAGAGGCGAGCGCATCGTGCCCCCCAGGATCGCGCCCATCCCCACCAGCGGCCAGAAGCCCACGCCGGCAGCCGGGAACACGTGCGCCTCCAGCCCGCCGAGGGCGCCGCCCATCATGAGCAGCGGCGCGAGCACACCGCCCGAGGTCCCTGAGCCAAGCGAGACCGACCAGATGATCGCCTTGACCAGCACCAGCACCAGCATCGCCCGCACGGCGAAGTGGTCGGTGAGGATGCCGCCGATCACGTCGTACCCGACCCCGAGGGCCTGCGGGGAGAACAGGCCGCCCACGCCGATCACCAGCCCGCCGATCGCCGGCCACCACATCCAGTGGAGCCGGAGCCGCTTGAACAGATCCTCGAACACGTACACCGCCCCCGTGAGTGTCGCGGACAACAGCCCGGCGCCCACTCCCGCCAGGACACAGCAGGCCAGCGTGGCGCTGCCCGCGAACGCCGGGTGTGGCGCCATCGGGAACAACGGCCCTGGTCCGAGCACGAAGTGCCTCGCGGCGGCGGCGGTCGCGCTGGCCAGCGCCACCGGCACGAAGCTGCGCGGCTTCCACTCGAACAACAACAGCTCGACCGCGAGCAGGATCGCGGCGAGGGGTGTCGCGAACGTCGCCGACATGCCGGCGGCGGCACCCGCGACGAGGAGCGTCTTGCGCTCGGCCGCGGTGAGCGAGAAGAGCTGCGCGACGATGGAGCCGACCGCGCCGCCGGTCATGATGATCGGCCCCTCGGCGCCGAACGGCCCACCCGACCCGATGGAGATGGCCGACGACAGGGGCTTCAACAGGGCGACCTTTGGCTCCACACGGCTGCCGCGGGTGAGGATCGCCTCGAGCGCCTCAGGGATCCCGTGGCCGCGGATCCGCTCCGAACCAAACCGCGCCATGAGGCCGATCAGCAGCGCGCCCACGACGGGGATCGCCACGCTCAAGACGCCCAGCGAATGCGTCGCGGGGGAGGCGTCCTGAAACGAGAAGCGCTGGAAGTAGAAGACGTTGGTGAAGAGCGCGATGAGGCGCAGCAGCGCCCACGCCACCCACGTGGCCAGCGCGCCGATCGCTATGGCCGCGGCGGCGATGAAGAGCATGCGTGGCGTGGCGGTGAAGTCGCCGAGCTCCATCGGCTCGACCGCGGGATCCTGGCGCTCGGCCGCCTCGCTTGCTGGTTCAGCGCCCATGACGGTTTCTCCCCTTCGGCTCGTCGTCGAAGAACATCAGCGCGGCTCCTTCGTGGGCCCCCACTTCGCGCACCACGGTCGCCAGGTCTGCCGCGAGCCTGCGCAGCCGAGCCCGGGGGAGCGCTCGGAGCGTGCGAACCAACTGCACCTGGAACGGCTCACCCGCGCGCGCCAGGAGCCGCTCGCCGCGCGCCGTCAGCGACAGCTCGGTCCGCCGCGCGTCCGTCGAGGCCTGGCGGCGGGAGATCAGCCCGCGCCTCACCAGTCGAGCCACGACGACCGAGACGGAGCTCGGATCGGTGAGCGTGCGGGCCGAGAGGCGCCGGATCGAGCACCCCGGCTCAGCCGCGAGCTCGCGAAGCACAAACAACTGAGCGCCGCCGATCTGCAGCTCATGCTCGACGGAGTGGGCAGAGACCCGGATGGCACGGACGAGGCGCCGCAGGCTGTCAAGGACTCGCGCCGCGTCGTCGTCGCGCCCAGCTCCTGATTGCATGGAATCCCATGTATCACGGCCAGTCTGGCCGAGCCAGCACAGCTCCGGGGCGGCCGCCCAGGGCCTCGCGCCAGCCGAGCGGCGCGCAATGACTCAGAGGAGGCCAGCCGACCGAGCGGACTACTTCCCAGCGACGCGCTTCACCGCGGCGACGACCGCCGGCACGGTGAGCCCGTACTGCTCGAAGAGGATCTTGTCCGGCGCCGACGCGCCGAACTTGTCCACGCCCACCGACGCGCCGCCGTCGCCCACCCACTCGGCCCAGCCGAAGGTGACGCCGGCCTCCACCGAGACGCGCGCCCTCACCGCCTTGGGCAGGACGGCCTCGCGGTACGCCGCGTCCTGGGCGCGGAAGACCTCCATGCAGGGCATCGACACCACGCGGGTGGGCACGCCGTGCTTTTCCAATTCATCCCGCGCGCCGAGCGCCAGCGCCACCTCGGAGCCCGTGGCGATGACGATCGCCTTCGGCGCGCCCCCCGTCGCGTCCGCCAGCACGTAGGCGCCTCTGTGCAGCCCGTCCGCAGCCGCCAGCGTGGTGCGATCGAGCACCGGCACCTTCTGCCGCGTCAGCACCAGGCCCGTCGGACCGGTCCGCCGCTCGAGCGCGAAACGCCACGCCTCCGCCGCCTCCGCCGCGTCCGCCGGCCGCACCGTGCACAGGTTGGGAATGGTGCGCACCGCCATCAGGTGCTCGACCGGCTGGTGCGTCGGCCCGTCCTCACCCAGCCCGATGGAGTCGTGCGTCCATACGTGGATCACCGGCAGGTGGTTCATCGCCGCCAGCCGCACCGCCGGCCGCATGTAGTCGACGAAGCAGAAGAACGTGGCGGTGAAGGGCCGCAGGCCACCGTGGTAGGCGATGCCGTTGGCGATCGCCGCCATCGCGTGCTCGCGCACCCCGAAGTGGATGTTGCGCCCCTGCCCCGTCTGGCCGTTGAAGCTGCCCGCGTCCTTGAGCACCGTCTTCGTCGAGCCGCCGAGATCCGCGTCACCGCCGATGATCTCCGGCAGCTTCTTCGCCAGCGCGTTCAAGGCCTGCCCCGACGCCGTGCGCGTCTCCACCCCCTGGCCCGCGGCGAAGGCCGGCAGCACGCTGGACAAGTCGGCCGGCAGCTCACCCTTCAGGGCCCGCTCCAGCTCCTTCGCCTCGGCCGGGAACTCCTTCGCGTACGCCGCCAGCTTCGCCTTCCACTCGTCGCGCGCGGCCTCGCCCCGCTTCACCGCCTGGCGGAAGTGCGCCACCGCGTCGTCGGGGAGGAAGAACTTCTCCTCATACGTCCAGCCGAGCGCCTTCTTGGTCAGCGCGATCTCGTCGTTGCCCAGCGGGCTGCCGTGCGCCGCCGACTTGCCGGCCTTGTTGGGCGAGCCGAAGCCGATGGTCGTCTTCACGATGATGAGCGACGGCTTGCCCGTCTCCGCCTTCGCCGCCGTGACGGCCGCGTCGATCGCCTGCAGGTCCGTGTTGCCGTCCTTCACCGTCTGCACGTGCCAGCCGTACGCCCCGTAGCGCTTGCCCACGTCCTCGCTGAAGGACAGCGACGCCGGCCCGTCGAGCGTCACGTCGTTGGCGTCATACAGGGCGATCAGCTTGCCCAGCTTGAGGTGTCCGGCCAGCGACGCGGCCTCCTGCGCCACGCCTTCCATCACGTCGCCGTCGCCCACCAGGGTGTAGGTGAAGTGGTTGAACAGCTCGTGCCCCGGCTTGTTGAAGCGGGCGGCCAGCGCGCGCTCCGCCATGGCCATGCCCACCGCGTTGGCGTGCCCCTGGCCCAGCGGCCCCGTGGTGGCCTCCACGCCGGGCGTCAGGTGGTACTCGGGGTGGCCGGGCGTCTTCGAGCCCCACTGGCGGAAGTTCAGCACCTCGTCCTTCGACAGCGCGTAGCCGGTGAGGTGGAGCAGCCCGTAGAGCAGCATCGAGCCGTGGCCGGCGGACAGCACGAAGCGATCGCGGTCCGCCCAGGTCGGATCCGTCGGGCAGTGCCTCAGGTGCCGGTCCCACAGCACGTACGCCATCGGCGCGGCGCCCAGCGGCAGGCCCGGGTGCCCCGAGTCGGCCTTCTGGATCACGTCGATGGCCAGCGTGCGCAGCGTGTTGATGCAGCGGAAGTCGAGGCCGGTGGCAGCGGTCATGACGCGGGGAGATACTCCACCCACCCCCCGCACCCAAGGCGGATCCGCTGATCAGCTGCCGTCGCCGGCGAGGTAGCTCAGGATCACCTCGTCCAGGCTCTTCTCGCTGATCAGATCCTCACCGAACAGCGTCTCCACCCCGACGTTGTTCTCCTTCGGAGCTTCGGGGAGCTGGCGCGCGGCGAGCACCTCGGGAGGCAACGCCACGACCGCGGGCGGCGGCGCGAGCTGGGTCAGCGGCAACGGCTGCGGCTGCGACGGCCGGGGCGCCTTGGCCGCGTCGGGCCCGAGCTGGCCGGGCTGGTACGACTGCGCGCTCTTGTCCACGTTGTCGTAGGAGCCGTTGATCAGGTTCCGCAGCATCTCTTTGTGCTGCTCCTCCATCAGCTCGCGGACCAGCTCGGGGAGGTTCTCGCTCTTGACGATGTCGCCGTACGACGACTTCTTGGTGGCGAGGATGTTCCCGCCCACGAAGAGGTGGGTGATGATGTGGGGGTTCGACACGCCCGAGTCCTCGGTCTGGACGTGGTAGACCTTCCCCTTGTGCTTGATGTTGTGGTTGAAGCCGGTGACGGCTTTCTCGAACGTCTTGGCCATGGACTGTCGCGGACCTGGGCTTTGAGAGTGCAACCGTAGCAAAGCGCGCGGACTTCACCGAATCTTTCAGCGGATCGAGGCTCTGGCGCGCTGCAGATCCTCCGGAGTGTTGAGGCTGTCCAGTACGGACGGATCGTCGGGCTCGAGGACCCGGCACCGCGCGCCGCGGATGAGCGACTGCAGCGACGGCTGCGCCTCCAGCCGCGCCGCGAACGCCGTGAGGAGCGAGCGCCGGTACAGCCCCAGCAAGGGCTCCAGGCGGCCTCCCCGCTGAAAGCACACCACGTCCACTTCCGGTGCCCGTTCCGCCAGCAGCGCGTCGATGGCTTCCTGCGTCACGAAGGGCATGTCGCACCCCACGGTGAGGACCCACTCGGTGCGCGCCACCGACAGCGCAGTCACCACCCCGCCTGGGGCGCCTCGTCCCGGGACCACGTCGGCGGCGATCGGCGCGTCCAGCTCCGCGTAGGGCTCTGGCACGTTGGCGACGATCCACGCCGGCCAGCGGCGCTCCTCGGCCAGCCTCAGGAGGCGATCGATGGCGCGATCATTCCCCAGGCGGATCAGGCCCTTGGGCACGCCACCGAGGCGGGTGCCCTTCCCCCCGGCCTGGACCACGAAGGTGATCCCGGGGGTGTCCTTGACGGGAACCGTGTGATTTCCGTACACCGTGTCGGACGTTCTCGCACTGTTCCCTGCGGTTCACACGTTTCTGGCGGGCTTTTTCAAGGACGACATGGAAGACAACCTCCCTCCGATCGTGCCTCAAGCGCTGCGCACCCGCGTGGCGGTGCCGATGCCTCCCCCGGTGCTGCGCCCGTCGCTGATCCCCCACGACGTGATGCAGGACGTGAAGCGCGAGGCCCAGCCGGCACCGGAAGAGGTGTTCGACTCGGAGATCATCCGCACCGCGCCCGTGCCGGTGGCCGACGAGGTGCCGATCATCGGCACGGTGGAGGCGGACCTCGAGGTGGCGCTCTTCGCGCTCTCGCAGGTGAACCTGTTCAAGGAGCTGCCCACCGCCTCGCTGGAGGCGCTGGCGAAGGACGCGGTGCAGCTCGAGGTTCCGGACGGCGAGCTGCTCTTCAACGAGGGCGACGACGCGGTCAGCTTCTTCGTGGTGGTGGACGGGACGCTGGAGCTGCAGCGGGTGAAGGACGGGCGCGAGGTGCGGCTGCGGCACGTGGCGCGCGGTGAGGCCTTCGGGCTGTTCGGCCTGTTCTCGGCGCAGCTGCGGGCGGCGTCGGTGCGGGCGATCGGCGACTGCACGGTGCTGGAGATCTCCGGCGAGAGGCTGCAGTCCCTGCTCGAGTCGGACGACGTGCTGCACGAGCGGCTGCTCGAGTTCTACCGGGAGCGGCTGGTCGAGGGCTTCTTGGCCTCGAAGCTGTTCTCGGACATCGACTCCATCGCGCGGGCGCGGCTGATCGGCCGCTTCGTGCACCAGGAGATCGAGTCCGGCCAGACGCTGCTCCACCCGGGCGAGGTGGGGAACCTGCTCGCCGTCGTCACGCACGGCTCGGTGGTGCTCGAGGAGCGCGCGAAGGCCGGCCAGCCGCCGCGCCACTTCGAGGTGACGCAGGGGCAGTTTCTCGCGATGACCTGCGCGATGAGCGGCCTGCCGTCGAAGATGCGGGTGTTCGCCCCAGGCTTCGCCACGCTGTCGGTGCTGCCGCACAAGGATCTGCACGAGCTCTTGCGCGATTACCCGGCGCTGCGGAACCTGCCGGCGCGGCTGCCGCAGGTGGCCAACCAGCTCGATCGCGACGTCTTCTGCGGAACCACGGGCGTCCCGGGCCTCTGAGGAACAGCGGGCCGTCTCGGCGCGTTGGCAAGTCATGAGCCGGTCCGAGCTCCATCCTGGCCGTGCGGCGCTGCTGGTGGGCATTCTCGCGGCCGGGCTCTTCTTCTGGGACTCGCCGGTGCTGCTCCCGTTCAAGCTGCTCTCGGTGATGGGGCACGAGACGGGGCACGCGGTGGCGTCGCTCGTCGCCGGGGGATCGGTCGACTCAGTGACGCTGCGGCCCAACGAGTCGGGGCAGTGCCTGTCGAAGATCCCCGAGTCCTTCTTCGCGAAGGTGCTGGTGTACTCGGGCGGCTACGTGGGCAGCGCGATCATCGCGGTAGCGCTGCTGGTGTTGACGTACCGGTTCAACGCGCGGCGGAAGATGCTGGCGCTGGCGTGCGCCTGGCTGGTGCTGATGGGGATCTTCTACGCGCGGGACGCCTTCACCTTCGCCTTCTGCGTGGTGATGGGGGCGGCCTTCGCGGCGGCGGCGAAGTGGCTGCCGGAGGGCGCGGCGGGGCTGCTCAACCTGTTCATCGCCGGCTTCACCGCCCTCTACGCGCTGGTCGACTTGAAGGACGACCTGTGGAATCGCGCGGTGCGCAGCCAGTCCGACGCCCAGTTGCTGGCCGACGTCACCATCGTGCCGGCGATCGTCTGGGCGACGATCTGGACGCTGGTGTCGGTGGCGGTGGTGCTGTTCGGCGCGTGGGTGGCGCTGCGGGACAAGCCGAAGCCCGCGGCGAGTCCTGCGATACCGCGCGTGTCGCTCGACGCGCCGTGAAGTCACGTTCGGGTTCGCGGTCGACGCTCCCCGCTTCTTCGCGAATGGGGCGACCGATCGCTTCGAGCTGCGTCACGAGGGTCAATGGCCACCCTCGAACTGCCGGTTGCCCGAGATGCGCTTCGCCGTGCCGACGGAGCTGGTGGTCACCGTGTTTGCTGGCGCGAGCCGCAGCGCGCAGCGGGTCGAGACCAGGCTTCCCGGTGAGCTCTCGACCGACGGTGCCGGCCCGTTCGGCGACTACCGCGTGTTCCCCGGGGGTGTCGCGCTCGTTCGCGACCGCCTCGCTCTCTCCCTGAGCCCCGCCCTGGCCGGATCACGTCCGCGGGCGCATCCGGTGTCTCACAAAGTCCGGCAACGCCGTGAGCTGGAAGTACGGGTTCTGCTTGCGCTCCCGCTCCAGGCTGGAGACCTGCACGTCCCCGTAGTCGTGCCCCGGGTAGAGCACCGTGTTCCCCGGCAGCCCGCCCAGCACCCGGTGGAGCGAGTCGAACATCTGCTCCGCGTTGCCTCCGGAGAGGTCGCACCGCCCGCACGCGTTGACGAACACCGTGTCTCCCGAGACCAGCGCGCCGCCGCACAGCAGGCACTGCGAGCCCGGCGTGTGCCCCGGCGTGTGGATGCAGGTGATGGGCAGCTTGCCGACGTGGATCACCTCACCCGGGCCGACGGGCCTCACCGCGCCTGCGAAGGGCTTCAGCGCCTCCGCGAAGTCCACCTCGGCCTTCTGCGCGTAGAGGGGCACGTCGAGCTCAGCCAGCAGCGGCGCCAGCCCGTTGATGTGATCGAAGTGGTGGTGCGACACCAGCGCCGCGACGATCCGCTTCCCGTCCTCCTCCGCGGCCTTGCGGATCGCCTGCACGTCCCACGCCGGATCCACCACCGCCACCTCGTCCCCGTCCGCGGGCCCCACCAGGTAGACGAAATTCTTCATCGGCCCCAACGTCATCTGGCGCACGTACAGCGACTTTGCGATCGTCCCGGCCATGAGAGTCCCCTCTGTCCTCCTCTGTACCCTGTTGGCGGCCCCCGCGCTCGCGGGAGAGAAGCCCACCATCGTCTACAAGAACCCGCCGGCCGGCGACGAAGAGCGCCCGGTGATGACCGAGATCGTCGTCGGGCCCCAGGGCAGCGACTACGCCTTCAAGCTGGAGTTCAACAAGGCCCCCTGGGGCGAGGAGTGCGGCACCCGCTGCGCCAACGCCACCCTCTTCCTCGACACCGACAACAACAAGTCCACCGGCCTCAAGCTGTCCGACCCCAAGGCCCCCGAGACCGGCGCCGACATCGCCCTCACCATCCAGGGCACCAAGGACCTCCACGGCGGCGTGCGGCTGCCCACGCTCAAGGTGAAGGTCGTCCAGTACGCCGAAGACGCCACCACCGTCGAGCAGGGCATGTCGCTCGCCGAGCTCGATCCCAAGGTCGACACCGAGCGCGTGCTGGCCGAGGGCACCAGCGTGTACCTGCTGCTCGACGCCAACATCGGGAACCTGCCGTCGGGCCAGAAGCTGCGCGTCGTCTACCACCCGCCCGATTCGAAGCCCCTGGTGGGCATGGCCAAAGGCCTGTCCGCGCCCGGCGCCAACCGCGTGGAGATCTTCAAGGACGGAAAGCTGTCCAACCCCGTCAAGAAGAAGAAGTCGGCGTACGAGAAGTACTGAAAGGCGCTCATGCTCTTTTCGCGCCCCGACGGCACCCGGGTGAAGGACGCCAACGCTCCGCGGCGGATCATGCCGTTCATCATGAAGACGCGGAACGAGTCCGCCGTGTACTTCGAGCAGCACATCGACCTCACCAAGGCGCTGCCCTTCATCGACACCTGGAACGCCGCGAAGCCGGACAAGAAGATCACCGTCTTCCACCTCTTCCTCTGGGCCGTGGTGCGCGCCATCGCCCAGCGGCCCCGCCTCAACCGCTTCGTCATGGGCAGCAAGCTCTGGCAGCGCGACGGGATCTGGATCAGCTTCAGCGCCAAGAAGAAGCTCGAGGACGGCGCGCCGCTGATCGTGCTCAAGCGGCGCTTCGAGCCGGCCATCTCCTTCTCGGACTGCGTCGATCTGATCTACGGCGACGTCAAGGAGGGCCGCAGCGACAAGCTGTCCCACGTGGACAAGGAGCTGAAGCTGTTCCTCTCCCTGCCCGGCCCGCTCCTGCGCCTCGGCGTGGGCCTGCTCCGGTGGCTCGATCGCTGGAACCTGCTCCCCGGCAGCTTCATCCATCCCGATCCGATGTACGCGAGCATGTTCATCGCGAACTTAGGCAGCGTGCGGCTCGACTCCGCGTACCACCACCTCTACGAGTGGGGGAACTGCCCCTTCTTCGCCGTGGTGGGCCGCACCCGCGACGTCGCCACCCCCGAGGGGAAGCGCCGCATGTGCAGCATCAAGTACTCCTTCGACGAGCGGATCGAAGACGGCCTGTACTGCGCGAAGGGGCTCGAGCTGGTGAAGGAGCTCCTCGAAGATCCCACGGCCCCGCCCCCATGAGACTCGAGCGGAAGGCCGTCGCCCAGCGCAGGGTGAGCCGCGCCGGCGCTGAAGCGGACGACTCGGTGGCCGTGGAGGAGCCGCTGGACATCCGCGTCGCGGGGGAGACCGTCGCCGTCACCATGCGCACCCCCGGCGCGGATCACGAGCTGGCCCTGGGCTTCCTCTTCTCCGAGGGCGTGCTGCACGGTCTGGAGGACGTAGGCTCGGTCTTCTACTGCGGCCGAGCCGACGAAGAGGGCTACGGCAACTCCATCGAGGTGACTCCGGCGCCGGGGGCGCACGTGGTGCTGCGGCGGGTCGACGCGGCGCGGCGGGGCACGCTCACCACCGCCGCCTGTGGCATCTGCGGCCGGCAGAGCATCGACGATCTGATCGCCCAGTGCGGGCCGGTGCCTGCCTTCGCGCCCCTGCCCCACGAGCTGCTCGCCCACGGGCCCCTGGCGCTGCGCGGCGTCCAGCCCGCCTTCGACGTCACCGGGGGGATCCACGCCGCCGCCGTCCTCGATCGACGCGGCGCGATCCTCGCCAGCGCCGAGGACGTGGGGCGCCACAACGCCGTGGACAAAGCGGTGGGCATGCTGTTGCGCGCCGGGCAGATCCCCGCGCAGCGCACCCCCGGCGGGCCCGAGGTCCTCGTCGTCAGCGGCCGCGCCAGCTTCGAGATCGTCCAGAAGGCCGCCGTCGCCCGCCTCGCCGCCGTGGTGTCCGTGTCGGCTGCCAGCAGCCTGGCCATCGACCTCGCCACCCGCACCGGCCTGGTGCTGGCGTCCTTCGCCCGCGGAGGCGCCGCCCAGCTCTACGCCGGGGCCGGCCTCGTCACCGGTTGACTCGCGTCGAAGGCGCTGCTGACGGGTTCATGACATCCCCCAGCCATGGTAGGGAGCACCCTTCACAGGGGCATTCAGGCCATGAGCAACCTCGACCTCAAGATGCAGGACGCGAAGGCGCTCGCTGCCGGGTACAGCCGGACGTTCCGGATGGTGGAGATCGCCAGCATCGTCGCCTTCTGGAGCCTGTCCTTCGCCATCGCGTACAAGCTGTGGCCGTACGCGAAGAGCTACGGCTGGCTGCTCCTGGCGGCCCTGTCCTTCGGCTTCATCCTGGCGGACTTCGTGGGCGGCCTGGTGCACTGGATGGGCGACACCTGGGGCTCCACCGAGATGCCGATCCTCGGCAAGGCGCTGATCCGCCCCTTCCGCGAGCACCACGTCGACGAGAAGGCCATCACCCGCCACGACTACATCGAGACCAACGGCTCCAACTGCCTGGTGGCCGTCCCGGTGGCCGCCGCCGTCCTCTTCGTGCCGCTGGACGTCGAAGGCTGGACCGCCCCTGCCCTGTTCCTCGTGGCCAGCCTGGGCTCGATGATCTTCTGGGTGATGATGACCAACCAGATCCACAAGTGGTCGCACCTGGACGAGGACAAGGCCCCCGCGCTGCTCAAGCTGCTCCAGCGCCTGCACCTGGTGCTGCCGCCGGAGCACCACAAGACCCACCACACCGCGCCCTTCGACACGTACTACTGCATCACCACCGGGTGGCTGAACTGGCCGCTGGCGAAGCTGGGGTTCTACCGGCACCTGGAGCGGCTCATCACCGCCCTCACCGGGCTCATCCCGCGCAAGGACGACATCGGCCTCGACGCGGCGCTGAAGATCGCCCCGGCCCCGGCTGAGAAGCCGCAGCCGCAGAAGGCGACGACCTGACCTCAGTCACGCCAACTTCAAGTCGATCTGCCGCGCGCCCGAGAGGGGCCGGCCCAGGAAGCGCGCCCCCACCTCGAGGAAACGGTTGGGCGTGTCCGTCACCAGGAAGTGGCGCTCCACGCTGGCGCGGACGTCGGTGCGGTTGAGCTCCTCGTCGCGCAGCACCCGCGTCACCTCGTCCGCGGTGGCGTGCGCCGAGTCCACCAGCGTCACCCTCGGCCCCACCACCTTGTGGATCACCTGCGAGAGCAGCGGGTAGTGGGTGCAGCCCAGCACCAGGGTGTCTACGCCTCCGGTGAGCAGCTCCCGCCCCAGGTACTCCTCCGCCACCAGGCGAGGCACGTCGCCGTCCACCCAGCCTTCCTCCGCCAGCGGCACGAAGAGGGGGCAGGCCTGGGCGTGCACCTCCAGCGAGGGGCGCAGCGCGTGCAGCGCCTTCTGGTACGCCCCGGACGCGATGGTGCCCGGCGTGCCGATGACGGCCACCTTCCCCGTGCGCGAGGACTCCGCTGCCACCTTCGCGCCGGGCTCAATCACCCCCACCACGGGAATGGGCAGCTTCGCGCGCAGGGCCGGCAACGCCACCGCCGACGCCGTGTTGCACGCCACCACCAGCAGCTTGACGTCGTACTCAGCCAGGGCGTGGGCGTTGGCCAGCGAGTACTGCGTCACCACCTCGCCGGACTTGGTGCCGTACGGCACGCGCGCGGTGTCACCCAGGTAGACGGTGGACTCCAGGGGCAGGCGCTCCATCAGCGCCTTGAGCACCGTGAGGCCGCCCACGCCCGAGTCGAAGACGCCGATGGCTGCGTGTCTCTCCCGCCGCATGCATCTGGTCCCCTAGCACACCGCGGGCCGGTCGAGCCCGTGTCTGGCGAGCCGCGCCTAGGGGATCAGCACGAACGTCGGCGCGGTGCTGTCCAGCAGCGGGAACTGCCCGGCCGCCACCATGCCCGTGGGCGGGGTGGTGAAGTTGGTGGTGTACAGCACGCCCGCGGTGCCCGTGGCCTGCAGGTAGATCTTGTAGGTGTCCGGGTAGAGGAAGGGGAAGCGAGTCCCCTGGACCGCGCTGGACAGGCAGGGCACCTGCACGCCGGAGCCCGGGTAGAGATCCTGATCCTGCGAGTCGCGCAGCTGCACCGTCACCGTGGAGATGCCGGCCTGCGCGCAGTCCACCTGGGTGGTACCGTTGTTGAAGGTCCACTTGATGGGCAGCGCGCCCACGCCCCAGTCGAAGGTGTACTCGTTGGCCGTGGTGCTGCCCGCCACCACCGTGAAGTTGGATAGCTTGCGGTAGTAATAGAAGTTGTTCGCGTCGCGCGCGGCCAGGTCGATGGTGTGGTTACCGGCGGTGAGGCCCGGGAAGATCACGCCGGTCGCGGTCGGGCTGGCGCGGACGTCGCCCGCCGAGCAGTCGAATTCCTGGCCCACCGCGTCGCCGTCGATGCGGATCAGCACCTTGACGATCGGCCCCTCGGCCTGGGCGCAGGTGGGCATCGCCACGGTGGCCGTGGCCGGGAAGCGCCAGGTGAACTGCGCGTCCCCCGGTGCGCCCGGGGCCACCGCGAGATCTGCGTTCACCGTCACGTTGCCGTTGACCGTCAGGTTGCCCGTGAGCTGGTAGAGGATGGCGCCGGCGCTGTTGCGGCCCTGGATCGCGTAGGTGTACGCGCCGTCCCGAATGCCGACCAGGACGATCCCGTTCACGCCCCCGTTGAGGCAGGGGAAGGTGCCGCTGCTCGGCAGCGTCTGGCCGGGGATCTGAATGGTGACCTGCGTCACGCTGGGCACCATCGCGCAGGACTGGCCGTTGAAAGTCCAGAAGAAGGTCACGTCGCCGCCCGAGGAGCGCAGCGCCGCGTTCACCAGCACGTCTCCGTCCACCGTGAAGGTGCCGCTGGTCGCGTACAGCACCGCGCCCTGGTTGCTGCGGCCCTCGATCTCATAGCTGTAGGCGCCGGGCCGGAAGTTGAGCAGCTTGATCCCGTCCGCGCCGCCGTTGGTGCAGGAGTAGACGCCGTCGTTCATCAGCGTCTGGCCGGGGATCCGCAAGGTGACGCTCGCCACCTCCGGCGACTGCGCGCACGTCTTCCCGTTGAAGGTCCACAGGAAGCTGACGTCACCCCGCACCCCGCTCACACAGACGCACCCGCTGCCGCTCATCACTGCGGCGGCGGCGACGGCCAACGACAGGAACCGGACTCGGGCGTTCATTCGCGCTCCTCGAAGGAAGTTGCCGGCACAGACGGCGCCAAGTCTTCCCTATTCAGAGCGAGCCCGCCAACACTCTGATTCCACAGGGACGTTCCTTGATGGCCGGGGGCGCGGGTGTTACTTGCGGGGCCTCCATGCTCGCCGCCATCAACTACGTCGACGTGCTGAAGAGCGCGTCGGGGATCGAGCTCGCGGTGCTGGTGCTGCTGGCCGCGGCCTCGGCGTACTCGTGGGCCCTCATCGCGATGAAGACGCTGCAGCTGCGCAAGGCGCGCGGCGAGTCGGTCACCTTCCTCGACACCTTCTGGAAGGCCAGCCGGCTGGACGCGATCTACAACGCGGCGCAGAAGCTCGAGTCGTCCCCCATCTCCCGCGTCTTCCGCGCCGGCTACGAGGAGCTGTCCAAGCTGGCCCAGTCGAAGAGCGGCCCCGAGGGGGCGATGAGCGACAAGCTGGGGGGGATCGAGAACGTCGAGCGCGCGCTCAACCGGGCGGCCCTGGCGGAGATCACCACCCTGGAGGCCCACATCCCCTTCCTGGGCACGGTGGGAAGCACCGCCCCCTTCGTGGGGTTGTTCGGGACGGTGATGGGCATTCTGGGGGCCTTCAACGAGATCGCCGAGAAGGGCAACGCCACCATCGCCACCGTGGCCGCGCCGATCGGCAACGCGCTGTTGGCCACCGCCGCCGGGCTGTTCGCGGCGATCCCCGCGGTGATCGCCTACAACTCCTTCGTCTCACGCATCAAGGTGTTCGACACCGAGATGTCCAGCTTCAGCCACGACTTCCTCAACATCGTGAAGCGGCACTTCTTCAAGTAGGCGCGCCATGGGCATGTCCACCGGACGCGGCGCTCCCGGCCGCACCACGATGAGCGAGATCAACGTCACCCCGATGGTGGACGTGATGCTCGTGCTGCTCATCATCTTCATGGTGACGGCGCCCCTCATCCAGCAGGGCGTGAAGGTGAACCTTCCCGAGACGAAGGCCGCGCCGGTGGAGTCCACCGACAAGAAGCTGGTGGTGTCCATCGACGCCAACAAGAAGGTCTTCATCGGCGAGGCCGAGGTGCAGTTGGCCGACCTGGAGGAGAAGCTGAAGGCCAACGCCAAGGCGCAGAAGGACAAGGAGCTCTACCTGCACGCTGATCGCGACCTGCCGTACGGCATCGTGGTGGACGTGATGGCCGCCGCCCAGCGCGCCGGCGTCACCAACGTCGGCATGATCACGGACCCGATGGGGGCGGGCCGGACGTCGAAGGAAGACAAGAAGAAGAAGTAGGGTTACCCGACGACATGAGCGCCCAGGCCGCCCACAGCCTCCTGCGACCCCGCCCGTCGGGCCTCGGGCCCTTCCTGGTGCTGTCGATCGCCGGGCACGTGCTGCTCACCGCGGGCGCGCTGGGGCTGTCCTGGGCCTTCGCTGGGCCGCCCATCGATCTCGAGCAGAAGCCGATCAAGGCCTCCCTGGTGCGCCTGGGCAAGCCGCGCGACGAGAAGCTGCTGCCCCGCAAGGAGCCGGAGCCGCCGCCCGCGCCGCCCAAGCCCGCCGAGGTCGCGGTGCAGGCGCCCGCGCCGCCCTCCAGCGCGGTGAAGATCCCCTCGAAGGACGCGAAGCCCGAGAAGGCGCCGGACCTGAAGAAGTCCCTGTTCGACGCCTTCAGCAAGGCGAGCAAGCCGGCCGAGCTGGAAGGCGCGGCGGACGGCGATCCGCTGGGTGACTCGGCGGTGCAGGAAGGCGAGCGCTACCACGGGCTGCTGCAGGCGGTGGTGAAGCGCAACTACGACGTGTCCGACACCATCCCCGAGGCCGAGCGCCGCACCCTGCGCGCTCAGGTGTCGATGCGGATCGACGCTCACGGAGAGGTCCTCGACGTGCGGCTGGCGAAGGCCTCGGGGAACGACCTGTTCGACGCCGCGGTGCTGGCCGCCGTGAAGAAGGCGTCTCCCTTTGCCCCACCCCCGCCGCACCTCGCCGACGAGCTGAAGCGGGACGGGGTGTCCTTCGTCTTCACCCCGTGAAAAGAAGCCGCCAGGAGCCAACGATCATGTCCCGCCTCGCCTTCGTCGTCCTCGCCTTCCCGTCTTTCGCCCTGGCCCAGCAGAAGGTGATTGAGATCTCGGGCGCCAACTTTCGCCCCATGCCCTTGGCGGTCGCGGCACCGATGACGCAGGACGACGCCGCGAAGAAGGTGGCGGCCGAGTTCGACAGCGCGCTCGTCTACGACTTCTCCGCCTGCGGGCTCTTCCAGGTGCTCGAGCGCAAGGGCTACCTGGCCGACGCGAAGGAAGGCGTCACCGCTGGCTCGATCGCCTTCAACCGCTGGAGCGACGTGGGCGCCGAGGCGCTGGTGAAGACGCAGTTGTCCACGGAAGGCGACACCATCCGCGCGGACCTGAGGTTGTTCGCGGTGGGCGCCGGCCGGGAGGAGCTCAAGGTGAGTGAGGTGGCCCCGGCGAAGAACCTGCGGCGGCTCGCCCACAAGCTGGCCAACGCGGTGTACCGCTTCTACACGCGCGAGACGGGCCCCTTCGAGACGCGGATCGCCTGGTCGCGCAAGTCGCAGCAGGGCCGCGACGTCTACGTGGCGGACTGGGACGGGAAGAACGCCCAGCGGATCACCAGCGACAGCGTCAACGTGCTGCCCGCGCTGCTCCCCGGCGGCGTGGCCTTCACGTCGTACCGGCAGAAGAAGCCGTTCCTCTTCGTCTCGCGCGGTGGCGGCGAGCCCACGCTGCTGTTGGCCAAAGGGGCGATGGTGACCGGCGCCGCCTTTTCGCACGACGGGAAGCGGCTGGCGGTGTCCGTCTCGGAAGGCGAGAACGCGGAGATCTTCGTGGCCAACGCCGACGGCTCGGATGCGAAGAAGGTGACGGACACGAAGTTCTTCCTCAACACCAGCCCCACCTGGTCGCCCGACGGGAAGAAGCTGGCCTTCGTGTCCAACCGCGCCGGCAACCCGCAGATCTACGTGATGGGGGCGGACGGCTTGGGGGTGAAGCGCCTCACCTTCCAGGGCAACTACAACACCACCCCGGCCTGGAGCCCGCGAGGGGACGTGATCGCCTTCACCGCGCGCGACGAGCGCAACGCCTTCGACCTGTTCACCGTCAACGTGGACTCGGGGAAGATCGTCCGCCTCACCCAGGACGCCGCCAACAACGAGGAGCCCGCCTTCTCTCCGTCGGGCCGGTTGATCCTGTTCACCTCCACCCGCACCGGCGCGCGGCAACTGCACGTGATGACGGTGGACGGGAACAACCAGCTCGCGCTCCCGGTGGACAAGGGCGACTACGCCACGCCGGACTGGGCCGAGTAGCCGCCCCGTCCATGGCGCAGTCCTTCGAAAGCCAGCGTCACTCGCGCATCAGGGCGGCGCCCCAATGGAAGCCGGCGCCCAGGCCCACGAAGGCGACCAGGTCGCCCGGCTTCAACTTCCCCGACTTCTTGCACTCGTCGTAGGCGATGGGGATGGTGGCGGCCGTGGTGTTCCCGTAGCGCTGGATGTTGTTGTAGACGCGGTCGTCCGGCAGCTTGAGCGCCTTCTGCACGCCCTCGCTGATGCGCAGGTTCGCCTGGTGCGGGATGAGCAGGTTGACGTCGTCGAGGGTGACCTCCACCTTCTGGCAGGTCTCCAGCACCACCTCGGGCATCTTGGTGACGGCCATCTTGAAGACCTGGCGGCCTTCCATCACCGGGACGAAGCGCCCTTCCCTGACGTGCTCCTCGCTGAAGTAGGGGCGGTAGGCGAAGCCGGCCGAAGGCACATAGAGCGCTTCCACGTCCTTGCCCGCCGCGTGCAGCGAGTAGCCGAGCAGCCCGCGTCGGGGATCGTCCGTGGGCCCCATGCACACCGCTCCCGCCGCATCGCCGAAGAGCACGAACAGGTGTCGGAACTTCGAGTTCCACTCGCGCTCCGCCTGGGTGACGGGCTCGTTGGAGCGGCCCATCACCACGTCCCACCCGTGCTTCGAGAAGGGCATGAAGCCCGAGTGGATCTCTGCGCCCACGAAGAGGAGCTTCTTCGCCATGCCCGCGCGGATCAGCGCGTCGCACACCTGCAGGCCGTAGATGAAGCCCGAGCACTGCTGGCGGATGTCGAGCGCCGGGATGTTGCCGATCCCCAGCTTGGCCTGCAGCAGGCTGCCCACGCCGGGGAAGTAGTAGTCCGGCGTCATGGTGGCCACGACGATGTAGTCGACGTCTTCCGCCTTCCAGCCCGCGTCGTCGAGCGCCTTCTTCGCCGCGCCCACCCCGAGATCGCTGGTGGCCGTGCCTTCGTTGACGAAGTACCGCTGCTGAATGCCGGAGCGCTCACGGATCCACTCGTCCGTAGTGTCGCAGACCAGCTGCATGCGCTCGTTGGGGACGAGCGTCTCCCCCGTCACGAAGCCGCTGCCGTAGATGCGGGAATACGCCTGCGTCATGTGCCTCTCCTCGCAGAGAAATCCGCACCTGCCTTACCCGTCGAGGCCCAGCCCGACAAGTTGTCGCGACCGACACGTCGCGTCATGGGGTGCGAAGGCGCCTTCGCACGGAAGGTGTGCGCGTGGCTTGCAATGGCACACCGGCATGACGCTGCGACGTGGTCGCGCGACCACGGTGCGGGAAGACACGCGGGAGGGATCCGTGAGCGCGCAGGTGGACTCGCTGTTGGGGCTGTGCGGCGTGAGGGCCGACGCGGGGCAGGTGTTGATCGTCGTGCGCGACGATGAGGTGCTGGGCGTGGGCGTGCTGCGGATCGCCGGCGTGGACGCGGAGGTGGTGGGCCTGGTGACGGAGCCCAGCCACCGGCACCGGGGGATCGGCCGGCAGTTGGTGAGGGAGATGGAAGCGCGAGCGCGGCGCGCCGGGTGCCAGCGGCTGCGGGTGCGGTTGCCCAGGACGGACGACGTGACCGCCGGCTTCTTCCGCGCGCTGGGCTTCGACGACACGCACGTGGCGTTGGATCTGGAGTTGTGAGCGGCGAGACTGCCGCGCCGTGCACGACGCCTTCACCCTCGATCCGTCCATCACCTTCTTGAACCACGGCAGCTACGGCGCCTGCCCGCGCCCCGTGCAGGAGCAGCAGGCTCACCTGCGCGCGCAACTGGAGTCCGAGCCGGTGCGCTTCATGACGCGCGAACTCGAGCCGCTGCTCGACGCAGCGCGGGTGCGGCTCTCGGACTTCCTCGGCGCACAGCCCCCAGATCTCGCCTTCGTCCCCAACGCCACCACCGGGATCAACTCCGTCCTCCGCAGCCTTCTGCTTCAGCCCGGCGACGAGCTGGTCACCACCACCCACGGCTACAACGCGTGCACCAACGCCCTGCGCTTCGTCGCCGAGCGCACCGGCGCCCGCGTCGTGCTGGCGCAGGTCCCCTTCCCCCTCGAGGCCCCGCAGCAGGTGATGGACGCCGTCCGTCGCGCGGTGACGCCCCGCACCCGCCTCGTCCTCCTCGACCAGGTGACCAGCCCCACCGCGCTCGTCTTCCCCGTCGACGCTCTGGTGCAGGAGCTCGAGGCCGCCGGAGTCCAGGTGCTGGTGGACGCCGCCCACGCCCCCGGCATGGTCCCGCTGCACCTCGATCAGACCGGCGCCAGCTACACCGCCGGCAACCTGCACAAGTGGGTGTGTGCCCCCAAGGGGGCCGCGTTTCTCCACGTGCGCGAAGATCGACAGCCCGGCGTGCGCCCCGCGGTGATCAGCCATGGCGCGAACTCCCCTCGCACCGACAAGTCACGCTTCCACCTGGAGTTCGACTGGACCGGCACCAGCGATCCCACCCCGTACCTGTGCGTGCCCGGTGCGCTCGACGTGATGGCTTCGCTGCACCCCGAAGGCTGGCCCGGGCTGATGCGCGCCAACCGCGACGCCGCGACGCAAGCCGGGGAGCTGCTCGCCGACGCCCTGCGCCCCTTCCGCGGCGCGAGGAGCCTGCCCGGGGCGTCCATGGTCAGCGTGGAGGTGCCGGGGAGGCCCGGCGGCCTGCACGATCGCCTCTTCCTCGAGCACCGGATCGAGGTGCCCGTCATCCCCTTCGAGGGGAAGACGCTGGTGCGCGTGTCGATGCAGGTGCACACCACCCTGGCGGACGTCGAGAAGCTGGCTCGCGTTCTGCCGCGGCTCGGCTAGCGTCCGCCCCTCCATGAGCCGCTACGCCGCCATCGACGTGGGCACCAACTCGGTGCTGCTCCTGGTCGCCGAGCGGGGCGCGGCTGGCCGCTTCGCGGCCGTGCAGGAGCGCACAGAGATCACCCGCCTCGGTCGTGGCGTGGACCAGACGAAGCGGCTCGCTCCCGAGGCGATCGCAGACACGCTCGCCGTGCTGGAGTCCTACGCGAAGGAGGCCCGCGAGCTGGGGGCAACCGACATCGTCGTGTCCGCCACCAGCGCCGCGCGCGACGCGCAGAATGGCCCCGAGTTCCTCGCCGGAGCCCAGCAACGCGCGGGGCTCACCGTGGAGATCATCACCGGCGACGAGGAGGCCCGCCTGTCCTTCGCGTCCGCCTGGGCCGACTTCGGCGGCAAGGGCCCCCTGGTGGTGCTGGACATCGGCGGCGGCAGCACCGAGCTCATCTTCGGCGGCGCGACGGGTCAGCTCGACTTTCGCCGCAGCTTCGACGTGGGCAGCGTGCGCCTCACCGAGCGGCACCTGCACGCCGATCCCCCGACCGCCGAGGAGCTGGCCCGCCTCTCGGTTGGCCTCAAAGACACCTTCTCTGCCCTTCCCCCTCCTCCCTCGGGAGCGCACCTGGTGGCCGTGGCCGGGACGGCGACGACGATCTGCACCGTGGCGCGGGCGATCGAGCCCTACGACGCGGCGCTCGTGCACGGCGCGGTCCTCTCGCGGCAGGAGGTGGTGCACTCCGTCGAGCGGCTGGCGGCGCTGCCGGTCGTCCTCCGCCGTACCGTGCCCGGGCTGCCCCCCAGGCGCGCGGACGTGATCGTCGCCGGAGGGCTGGTGCTCGAGGCCGCGATGGACGCCGTCGATGCGGCCGAGGTGACGATCAGCGATCGCGGGCTGCGCTGGGGCCTGCTGGTCGATCGCTTCGGGACGCGGGCATGAGCGGTCCTCCCCCTGCGTCCGGCAGCACCGGCGAGTCGAAGCCCGCGCGGCCCCCCGCCCCCGGCGCCGTCTTCGCGCTCGTCGTCCTCACCTTGATGAACATGCTGAACTACGTCGACCGCTGGGTGCCGTCGGCGGTGAAGGACCTGTTCAAGCACGACCTGCACCTGACCGACGCGCAGACGAGTTGGCCGCTGTCCGCCTTCATCATCGTCTACATGCTGGCCAGCCCCGTCTTCGGCGCGCTGGCTGAGACGCGCAGCCGACGGGTGTTGATCGCCTTCGGCGTCGCCGCCTGGTCGCTGGCCACCGCCGCCGCCGCCTTCGCCCAGGGCTTTGGATCGCTGCTGCTCGCGCGCGCCGCGGTGGGCATCGGCGAGGCTGCGTACGCCACGCTCGCACCCGCCGTCCTCGCCGACTTCTTCCCGCCCGAGCGCCGGAACCGCATCTTCACCTACTTCTACGTGGCCACGCCGGTGGGCTCGGCGATCGGCTTCGTGCTGGGCGGCTTCCTCGGCGAGCACTTCGGCTGGCGCACCGCCTTCCTCGCCGTCGGCCTCCCGGGCCTGCTGGTGGCGGCCCTGGCGCTGCTGATGAAGGAGCCGGCGCGGGGCGGCTTCGACGAGGCGCCGCCTCGGAGCGTCTCGTGGGGCCAGGCGATCCTCACGCTGGCGAGGAATCCCGTCTACGTCACCACCGTGCTCGGCTACACCGCCGTCACCTTCGCCACCGGGGGCATCGCGGACTGGTTCCCCACCTTCCTCTCGCGGGTCCGCGGCATGCCCCTGTCCCAGGCGGATCTGGCGATCGGCGTGTCCGCGGTGGTGGGCGGGCTGCTCGGCACTGCCCTCGGAGGCGCCGCGGCCGACCGCCTGGGGAAGGTGACCCGGCAGCCGTACCTGGCCATCTCCGGGCTGGCGATGATCCCCGCCACCCTCCTCACCGTGGTGGCGCTCTTCTTCCTCCGGGCGCCGCTGGCCATCGTCGCCGCGGTGCTGACGGCGCAGATCTTCCTCTGGGCCTACAACGCGCCCGTCAACGCGCTGCTGGTGAACAGCGTGGATCCCGGCCTGCGCGCGCGCGCCTTCGGCCTCTCCATCCTCTGTATCCACCTGCTGGGCGACGTGCTGTCCCCGCCGCTGATCGGCCTGGTGAGCGATCGCACCGGGAACCTGGAGCTGGCGCTGGTGATGGTGCCGGTGGCGGTGCTGCTGGGCGGGCTGGTGTGGCTGGTGGGGTGGCGCAGGCTGCCCGAGGTGAAGGCCTGACTCACCCGCCCGACGACATCGAGCGCTCCGCCTCCAGCTTCGGGCGGAACTCGTCCGCCAGCCGCTGGATCTCCTCCTGCAGTCGCTCCCCCTCGGCGATCAGGTGCACGCGCAGCCGGGAGCGGCTGCCCAGCCGGAAGAAGGCGATCAGATCGCCTAGCGCCGCCTTGCGCCGCTCGTAGAAGTACCGGGTGTACAAGGCCAGCGGCAGCGCGGCGAGCAGCACCGTCACCAGGCCCGGTGTGCCCCAAAGGGCCCACCCGCCCGCGGTGAGCAGCGCCCACCACGCCGGCACCATCACCAGCGCCGAGACGAACTTCAGGGTCGCCCTTCGATCTCTGGACACCGGCGCGACCATCGAGAGCAGGCGCAGGATCATGAAGGGGACGACGAAGAGCGCCATGCCCAGCACGAAGAGGGGGAAGCCGAAGAGCAGCGCGGCCAGGTTGCGCACCACGAAAGCGAAGATGCTGCCCCGCTCGTAGCTCAAGGACAGATCCTTCGGATCGGCCCGCAGCATCTCCAACCGCGCGCGGTAGGACAGCACGTCCTCCTTCACCTCGTCGAAGCGCTCCGGATCGACGCTGCGGAGGATGCCGGCGCCCTTCGCCATCAGCCGCAGCCGCTCGGGATCGTTCTCCCGGTAGCCGTTGCGCAAGGCGAACAACTGGTCGGCCGTCTCGATGAGCCCCAGGTCTTCCCAGGTCTCCAGGTTGATGGTCAGGCCCCGCAGCGCGTCGCCCACCTGCCGGGTCAACGCCTGCACCCACTCCTGCTCCTTCTTCCCTTCCGGTGGCGTGGCCAGCGCCGGCACCAGGATCGGCTCCCCCACCTCGATGTGCACCTTGCTGCGGAAGCGGTGCTTCTGTGCGTAGGTCAGCCCGATGGGGACGATCCGCAGCGCGGTGCCCTTCTTCGCCACCCGCAGGGCGATGCGCGCGCAGCCGGTCTTGATGTCCGACATCTGGGGCGCGGAGTGCGACTTGCCTTCGGGGAAGATGGTGATCGCCTTCCCCTGTGCCAGCGCCGACGCCGCCGCCTCCAGCGTCCCGTCGTTCTTCTCCATCAGCCCCGGGTGATCCTGCTTGCGGTACACCGGCAGCGCCCCCAGGCCCTTGAGCAGCCAGCCCAGCACCGGCGCGCGGAACAGCGGCTCGCGCGCGAGGAAGGTCACCTGGCGATCGGTGATCACGAAGACCAACGCGGGATCGATCAGGCTGTTGGGGTGGTTCCCCACGAACATCACCGGGCCGGACAGATCGCTGACGTGGCGCACCACCTCCACCCGGTAGAAGAGGCCGAGGGCGAAGGCAACGATGGCGCGGACGAGCCGGTAGAGCACCGTGCTCCGAGACTAGAAGACGCCGATGTTGAAGTGGATCACGAAGCTGGGCTCGTTGATCACCCGATCCGGAGACAGGTTGAAGCCGATGTCCAGCGCCAACGGACCCACCGGCGTCTGGTAGCGCAGCCCCGAGCCGGCGATGGCGCGGAACGGCCACAGGCTGTCCGGCACCGCCAGCCACAGGTTCCCGGTCTCGAAGAAGACGCCCAGGTCCAGGGCCCCGAAGGCGGGGAAGCGCACCTCCGTCTTGAGCAGCAGGAAGAGCTCCCCTCCTTCCGACGGCACCTGCCGACCGTCGCGAATGGTGAGCGCCGCGTCGGAGCAGCCGTCCTTGCTCGCCAACACCTCGCACTCGCGCACCTCGGCCCGGTACTTCGCCCGTAGATCCTCGGCCAGGAGCTGATCTTCGTTGAAGCCGCGCATCGAGGTGGCGCCGCCCAGGAAGAAGCGCTTCACCGGCGGCGTGGTGGACCCGCTGGAGAGCGGCACGATCCGCCCGGCCCGCGCCGACACCGCCAGCACGAAGCGGCTGCCCAGCGGCACGTAGCCCGTGGCCAGCCCGGAGAACTTCATGAAATTCACCACCACCGGGTTGCCGTTTTCGTCCACCGCGCTCAAGGCGCCGGTCAGATCCGCGGCGCCCTGCAGCAGCAGCCCCTTGCGCGGGTTGGCGGCGCTGTCCCGCAGGTCGAGCGTGGGGCTGAAGCGGACCGTGTGCAGGAGGAACTCGCCGAAGAGGAAGCGCAGCCGCTCCTGGTCCAGCACGTTGGTCGTCTTGGTCGGATCGACCGACGAGCCGGTAGGCAGCACGCGCGACCAGTCCAGCTCGTACTGCAGGGCCAGCGTCAGCTTGGGCTTGAGCCAGTCGATCCGCGGAATCTCGAAGATCTTCTGCCAGTCCAGGGTGGGCACCCCGGCGAAGCGGGTGAAGCGGAACTGCTGGCGGAACACGCGCTCGCCGATCACGTCGAAGCGCAGGCCGAAGCCCTTGGGCAGCACGCTGCGGCTGGACACCGAGATGTTGCCCCGGCCGCCGATCTGCTCGTAGGCCGCCAGATCGCTCACGTCGACCTGCTTGCTCAAGGCCGGCGCGGACAGGGCGAAGAAGTTCACCTGGAGGTGGGCGTTCAGGTTGATCGCCCGCCCCCCCAGGTTGGGGGCGCTCAGATCCACCACCACGCGGGGACCGTCGGCGAGGAAGTAGCCGAGGCCGAACTCGCCCGACATCCGCGCCCGCTCGCGCGCCTTGAGCAGCACCGTCTTGAGCGGCTCGGGGCGCTCGGGCGCCAGCATCTCAACCTCCACGCTGCGGAAGATCCCCAGGCCCATCAGGTTGGACTGCGTCTTCGCCAGGGCCTCGGAGTCCAGCGGCTGGTCTTCCACCATCGTCGCCTGGCGCAGCAGCACCTCGTCGTAGGTGCGGTCGTTCCCCACCGGGAGGATCGCCCGCACCCGCACCAGCGGCCCGGGATCCACCGCCAGCACCGCGTCGGCGCTCTTCCCGTCGTCGGACAGCCGGTAGGTGGCCGCCACCTGCGCGAAGAGGTAGCCGCTGCGGCCCAGTTCCTTCGCCAGCGCCTGCCGCACGCCCTCCAGCGCCTGGAGGCTGAAGGGGGCGCCCTTCTCCACCCGGCCCACCACGTCGGAGGTGAAGCCTTCCGGCAGCCCCTTCGCGTCCAGCACGCTGAAGTGTGCCTGCGGCCCCTCCACCACCGCGAAGCGCGCCCTGGCGAGGCGCCCGTCGATCAGCACCTCGTCCAGCGCCACCGTGCCCGACAGGTAGCCGCGCTGGCGGTACAGCGCCGTCATCGCCCGAGTGGCCTCTGCCCAGGCCTCCTCGACCAGCACGGTGTCCAGCGCCGGGCTGGCCAGCTCGCTCTGCAGCGGCTGGCGGGTCCGGCCCTCGAGCTCCAGCGGATCGCCCAGCGCGTGCACGTCGAAGCTGACCTGGGGGGCGGTGGCCTCCATCACCTTCAGCAGCACCTCGCGTAGCTCCGAGTCGCTCACCGCGGTGTTCCCGTCGAAGTCCAGCGACGCCACGCGCAAGGGCGTGCCCTCTTCGATCACGAAGCCCAGCGCGGCCGCTCTGGTCCCTGGGCGGATCACCTCGCTGGTGCGGATCCGCACGTCGTGGAAGCCGCGGTACCGGTAGAACTGCTCCAGCTTCGCCGCGAGGCGCTCCGCCATCATCCCGTCGAGCAGCTCCTCGCCGGTGTAGGCCAGCACGCTGGTGAGGGTGATGTCCGCGAAGTGGCGATTGCCCGAGAAGGCCAGCTCGAAGCGGGGCCCGGAGATCACCGGCAAGATCAGGCGGCCGTCGCCCTGCACCGCCGGGGTGCCCACCCTCGCCCGGTAGAACCGCTCCTTCTGGAACAGGGTGCGGACGCGCCCCAGGCCCTGCTCCACCAGCTCCAGGTCCAGCACCTCACCTGGGCCGACGCCCAGCACCTCCCGCAGCCGCGACAGCTCCAGGCCCGGCTCGCCCACCCACGAGATGCCCGACACCCGCAGGGGCGGTCCTTCGCGCACCACGAAGCCCACCGTCACGCCTTCCTCCTCGCCCTCCACCAGATCTTCGATCCTCGGCTCGACCTCCACCTCCCGGTAGCCGCGCCGGTGGTAGCGCTCCACCACCTTCTCCACCGCGCGGACGACGCGCTCGGGCCAGTACTCGGCGCCTCGCGCCAGCCGCGACGCCTCCACGACCTCGGCCGAGGTCAGCGCCACGTTCCCTTCCGCGTACACGTCCATCACCGAGCGGCGCGGCGTCAGCTCGATGGTCAGCGCCAGGCCACCTTCCCCTTCCACGCCCGTCACCTCCACGTCGGCGAAGCGCCCGGTGGCGTAGAGGTTCTCGATGGTCCGCTGCACCGCCCGGCGCGAGAAGGCCTGCCCCTGCCGCACCGCCACCAGGCTGGGCACGCGGTCCAGCAGCTTCGGATCCGCGCCCGCCGGCAGGCGCACCTCCACCGAGCTCACCGCGAGCGGCCTGCTGTCCCCCTCGTTCGCCGGCGCCTGAGCGAGCAGCGCCGCCGCCACACAGAGCGCTATTCCCATTCGAACAGGAACCGCAGATCGAGCCCCGGGTTGCCGACGCTGGTGTTCTGGTTCTGGTTGTCCCACTGCGCGCGCGCGGACACGCGCTGGTTGATGCGGTACTCCGCCTGGGCCTTGGTGCCCCGGCCCGTCACCGGCTGGGTGACGCCCACCTTGAGGTTCTGATCCAGCACCTTCGCCTCCCACTGCACCGCGGGCTCGGAGGTGCCGGTGCTCTCGTTGAAGCTGGTGGTGAAGCGCACCTGCTGATCCTTGAGACCTACGCTCTCGGACAGGAAGCGCTGCACCTGTTGATCGAGGCCGGACGCGGACAGCAGGGCCTCGGCCGCCAGGCTGGCGCCGGTCTGGCTGGACAGGCTCTCGCGCGAGGTGACGCCGATGGTGAGCAGCGCGACGATGTCGGACTCCGCCAGGTTGGGCTCGCTGGTGAAGCTGATCTTCGGATCGTCCAGCCGCCCGAAGGCCTTCACGTTCACTACGTAGTCGCGCACCGTCGTCTGCGCCGAGAGATCGAAGGTGGGCCACAGCCCGTTGAACTGCAGCAGGCCGCGGCTGATCCGGTAGGTGTTGTTGCGGAAGTAGGCCTGCGCGCCCTCGCCCGCCTCGATCGCGCCGATCAGCACCGGCTTCACGTTGGTCCCGGTCAGCCGCACCTTACCCAGCAGCCTGGAGCGCACCAGGTTGTTGTCCAGGCGCACGTCGGGCCCCGCGCTCACGTCCACGTCCAGGCGCAGCCACTCCACCGGCTTGTCCTCCGACGGCACGCCGCGATCGCGCGCCGCCGCCAGCAGATCGTCCAGCGACAGTTGGCGGGTGTAGCGAAAGCGATCGACCTCCAGCGCCCCCGACAACTGGTAGGCGCCCTGCTTGCGCGAGGCCAACAGCAGGCTGCCGCTGAGCGTCACCGGCACCTCCGGCTGCACGCGCAAGGTCACGTCCGAGAGGTCGAACTGCAGCCCCAGCGACGCCACGTCCAGCCCGTCCAGCCGGGCGTCGCCGCGCACCCGCACGCTGCCGTCGTTGACGAAGCCCTGCACGTCCTGCAGCAGGATGCGCGACTCCGAGAAGTTGGCCCGGCCGGACAGGGAGCGCACCTGCACGTCCTGCCCCTTCACCGCGAAGCGCACGTCGCCAAAGTCGGCGTTGCCCACCAGGGTCGGATCCCTGGCGGGCCCCGAGAAGGCCGCGGTGAAGCCCAGCTGCCCCTGCGTGCGATCGAGCGTGCCCACGAAGCTGGAGAGGATGGACAGGTCCAGCGCTCCCCGGGCCTTCAGATCCACCGTCTGAGGCCCCCAGGTGCCCTCGGCCAGCAGCTCGGAGGTGGGCCCCTTCATGTGCAGGGCGCGCACCGCGAAGGCCCCGGTGCTCCAGGTGAGCTCCACCGGCCCCACGTTGGAAGCCTGGAACTCGCCGCGCGAGGCGGCCAGCTTGTCCAGCCGCACCTGCGCCTGGGACTGCGCGACGGCCAGCAAGGGGCCGCTCAGCGTGACGTCTCCTGCCACGGCGGCGGAGAGCTGCGCAGCCGACGCCGGGAGGAAGGGCGAAAGATCGCCCAGATCCACCTTCAGATCCGCGGTGTACGGCCAGTCGTTCTTCATCGTGAAGTGCAGCCCGGCGCCGAGGCCTCGGAAGACGGTGCCCTTCACGTCCGCGGCCAGGCCCACCACCTTCGCGTCCAGGTGTCCGGGGCCCAGCGCCTTGCCCCTCCAGTGCGCGTCCGCCGAGTCCATCGACCCGTCCACCAGCAGCTCGTCGGTGGTGCCACCCACCTTCGCTGCCGCGACGAAGGCGCCGGTGACGGGGATCTGGTCCGCCCCGCCGGGATCGATCAGCTCGGCCAGGTTGCCGCCCTCGATCCCCATCGAGAAGGACAGGGGACCCGCGAACTCCCAGCGGCCTCCGACGGAGTAGCGCCCCAGGACCCCCGCGAAGCGCGTCGGCTCCAGCACCAACGCCTTGCCGTCCTCGAAGCGGGTGATCAGGCTCGCCTCCCCCATATGGCGATCGAAGTAGCGCACGTCGCGCACGTGGGTGGCGATCACCCCGGTGAGCTGCGAGGCCGGGCTGTCCACTGCGGCCAGGCCCGAGACGCGGCCGGTCAGCACGCCGTCCTGGAGGCTCTGCATCATCGGGCTCAAGTCGGCGAGCAGATCGACCATGTCCTCCACGCGCCCGTCGGGCAACTGCACGGTGGCCCGGGTGTAGAGGCCGGCCGGCCGGAAGCTGAGCGCCACGTCGCCGAAGTACTGGGTCTGCCCCTTCTGGGCCACCACCGCGGGCAAGGACAGCGTGTCGCCGCGGAACTCCAGCGGGGACTGCACCACCCCCAGCGAGTAGCCCCACAGCTTGAAGTCGCGCAGCGTCACCTGGGCGTCCACCACGATCGCGTCCCCGGTCATCGGCCCGGCGATGCGCGCCTTCGCGCTCCCCACGCCGGACCAGGGCAGCTCGGCGATCGCCCCGAAGTCCGCTAAATCGATCTGCTCGCCGGTGACGTCGATGTCCAGACCGCGGCGGGCGTCGTAAAAGAGCGCCACCCGCCCGGCCAACCGCGTCGCCTCCTGCGGCCCCACGCGGATCCGCACGTCGTCGAAGGTGACCCCTTCACCCGACACGCCCAGGCGGAAGGCGCCGCTCGACTGCTTGAAGCGGAGGATGGTCGGCCCCCCCTCGGCCGGCTCGTCCCAGGCGCGCGCCGCCAGCACGAAGGGCCCGGTGGAGAAGTCGATGTCACCGGACAGCGCCGGCGCGGGCAACAGCCGGCCCGCCAGCGCGCCCTTCGTCGAGGCGGAAAACTCCACCCAGGCCCCCGGCACCCCGGCGCGCTCCATGATCCGCGCGAAGGACGCGTCGCGCGTCTCCACCTGCACCTTCACCGGCAGGCCTTCCTTGAGCGACAGCTCGCCCGAGACGCGGACCGTCCCCTCGCCGGAGGTGGTGAGGAACTCCTCCATCGCCACCGTCTGCCCGGACCAGGTGCCCTTCGCCGAGAAGTCCCCCGGGCGGAAGTGCCCCAGCACGACCTGGGTGGCCTGCAGCTCCGCTCGCACCACCGGCGCGTCTACCCGCCCGGAGATCGTCACCCGGCTCACCACCTGCCCCGAAGGCTCAGGCAGGGGCACCCCCAGGCGCGGCAGGCTCTCCAGCGGCACCCAGGCCTGCGCGCCCAGCGCCAACACCGGCAGCGCGTCGCACAGCGACTCCACGCGGCCCGCGGCGGTGAGGGACACGCCTTCCACGTTGGCCTCCAGGCGCCGCAGCTCGAGCTCCCGGTCCTCCAGATCGACGGCCGCGCTCACCTGAAACTGGCCCAGGGTGAGCAGCCGTCCCTGCACCGTCGCGCTGCCCGAGCGCGCCTGCGCGTCGAGGTCGGCCGAGCGGCGGCCCAGCGACGCTGCCACGTCCAGGCCCTCCAGCGCCACCGCCTGTCCGGAGGGCAGCGCGAGGCGCACGCTCCCCTGCTCCACCTTGAGCGCCCCCACCCGCAGGCGGCGCAGCGCGTCCAGCGGGCAGCCGGCGGGCTCCTTCGACTCATCGCCCTGCGGCAGCGTGAGGTCCACCCGGGGCCGCACCAGCGCCACCTCGTGCAGCGACACGTAGCCGGGGAACAGCCCGCGCAGGGACACCTCCGCCGAGTCCGCCGACGCTAGCGGTGCGGCCGCCCCGGGCTGCGAGACCGCCACCGCCTCGAGGCGCACGCCCATGGTCAGCGGCTGGAGCTCACACCGGCCGATGGCCACGTCCAGGCCCAGGAGGCCTGGGAGCCGCTCCCGCAACTCACCGCACACCAGCTCACCCGCGCGCTCGGTGCGCAGAAGGAACACGAGCCCGACGACGCCCAGCGCCATCAGGCCTAGCGCTCTACGCCACCTGCGCCGCGGCTCGATCACGGCGTGTCCTCCGAGTCTTCAAACCGCGCCTTCGCGCTACAGCTTCCCCAGGCCCTCGAGGTAGCGGTCGATCTCCGCCAGATCCACTGCACCCTTGGGCCTTGCTGCCCCACCCGCTCCCGGAGCCGACGGCGCGGGCGGAGGAAGAGGCGGCGGCATGGGGGCGCTGGCCCCCTCCTTCGCGACACCGGCCTCGCCGCCGGCGGGCGTCCCGGCGGGGACAGGCTCCGGCCCCACGGCCACCGGCTCGCGCCTGGACGCCACCGCCGCCGCGCTCGCCGGCGGGCGGTACGGCGCCTTCACCGGAGACCCCGCGGGCGCCGGCGGCGCCGGGGGCGCAGCGGGGAGGACGGCAGGCTTCAGGGCCACCGCTGCAGACGAGGCCGAAGACGGCACCGCCGAGGGCACCGCGGGCCTGGGCGCCGCCCCGGGAGGCGGGGCCGCGGCGCTGGACGGTGCCATCACCGGAGTGATCGCCGGCGGGGGAACCGCCGCGCTCGCATCGGCGACCGGCGCTTGCGCGGGCGCCGCCGAGGGGGCCTCCGGCTGGGCCGCGGCTGCGTTGGTCCGGTTCGCCTCCAGCCCCAGGTTCTCGGCGATCTGCTCGATCAGCTCGCCGGAGATCTCCGCGCTGCGCGAGAGGAAGCCTTCGAACAGCGCGTTGTCGCAGATGGTGTTGATCACCCGCGGCGTGCCGCCCGAGCGCCGGTGCACCGCCTGGATCGCCTCCCCGCCGAACGGCATCTTCGCGCTGCCGGCCAGCCGCAGCCGGTGCTTGATGTACGCCTCCGTGGAGTCGGCGCTGAAGGGCTCCAGCCGGTAGCGCATCGCCACCCGCTGGGCCAGCGGCGGGTCGAGCCTCAGGTTCTGCTCGATCTCCGGCAGCCCGAAGAAGACGAAGCTGATCAACTTCCGCTCCGGCACCTCGAGGTTGAGCAGCCCGCGGAACTCCTCCATCAGCTCGCGGGTCTCCAGCATCTGCGCCTCGTCGATCAGCACCACCGCCTTGCGGCCCTGCTCGTAGATCTGCAGGAGCCGCTGGTAGAGCTGCGAGAGCAGCGCCAGCTTCTCCTGCGCGGGGTTCTCCACGCCCAACTGCAGGGCGATCCGCTTGAGCAGCCAGCCGGCGGTGATCCCCGAGTGGATGATCACCAGCAGCGCCGCCTCGTACTCCTCCTCGGGCAGCGAATCGAGCAGCCGCCGGGCCAGCGTCGTCTTCCCCGCGCCGATGTCGCCCACCAGCACCGCCAGCCCCTTCATCGAGCTGGCCGCGTACAACAGCCGCGTCAACGCCTGCTGGTGCTGCGGGGCGTTGTAATAGAAGCGGCTCACCGGCGCGTTGCTGAACGGCTCCGAGGTGAGTCCGAAGTACTCCAGGTAGCTCATGGCGCGTTACACGTAGCCGACCTTGCGCGCGGGTCGGCCTCCTCCAGACGGCGGGCGGCCTCCACCAGCGGGAGGTTGGGGCGGGGGGGCCTCGTCGTCCTCCGGCGTGGCCACCGCGGACAAGCGCTCGACGTGCGCGGCCACGTCGCGGAAGGCCCCGTCGAGGCCCTGCACCCGCAGGTACTGCCCCAGGGCCCTGCCCGTCTGCCCGGCGCCCTCGTAGGCGCTGGCCAGGTCGTAGCGGAGCGCCTTCTCCACGTCTCCCTTCGCGAGCTCGGTCTGCAACGCCTGCAGGAAGGCCTCCACCGACTGCGCGAAGTCCCCCTTCATCGTCTGCAGGAGGCCGATCATCGACAGGCAGTCGATCTCCTTGCGCTTGCCCACACAGCCCTTGCGCGCGATGGAGAACTCGCTCACCGCGTCGTCGATGAGGCCCATCTCCTTGTAGGCCACGCCCAGATCGTAGTGGGTGTCCACGTCCTCGGGCTTGACAACCTTCTCCAGCCCTTTCTTGAACTCGGCGAACACCTCCTCCACCGACACCTGGTAGTCGTCGCCCCCCGCGCTGCCTACCTCGGGAGCCGCCTGCTCCTGCGAGAAGTCGCCCAGCTCGCTGGCCAGCTCGGCGGCGAGATCGAACGCGTCGCGCCCCGCCGCGCCGTTGCTGCCCGCGTCAGGCGCCTCCGGGGCCGGCGCGCCGCCCGCCGCCGCCTGCTCCATCTGCGCCATCAACTGCGTGGCGCGCGGGTGATCGGGGTAGGCGATGAGGATCGTGTCCAGGATCTCCCGCGCCTCGTCGTACAGGCCCTGCTCGATGAAGAAGGTGGCCTCGTCGCACTCCTCCGAAGCCGTCTCCTCCTCTGGCGGCGCCTCGACGGCTTCCTCGATGGGCTGCGCCGGGGTGGGCTGCTCGAAGGCCTCGTCGGGCACGATCCCCACGCCGGTCGGGGGCTCGGCGTCGAGGTCCTCGAAGGACGTCTCCTCGACGGGAGCCCTGCGACCGTGCGCCACCGCGGACGACTTCACCCCGACGGTCGTCTTGAGCAGCGACGGATCGAGGCGCGGCGCCACGCGGGTGGGCGCTTCGTGCTCGTCGTCCCCCAGCCCCGGCGGCGCGTCGAAGTCGTAGCCCGGGGCGGTGGTCGCCGGGATGCTCATCACCGGAATGCCCGTGCCGCCGGTGGGCTCGTCCTGCTCTTCCAAATCGGCCACGGGGAACTCGCCGGTCGAGGGCTCGGGCTCGTCCAGTTGGGGCGCGGCGTATTCCTGGTCGAAGTCCGAGACGACCTGATCCGAGGCGCCGCCGTCGTCTCCGTAGCCGGCCACCGGCGGAGGCTCGACGTCCACCCGCGCCGCCGCCGCTGCGTCGGCAGGCGTCATCAGCAGCTCTTCGTTGCTGGTGAGCGGCTCGTCCGCCAGCGCCGCTTCCTCGACCACCTCGTCGCCGGTGACCGCCACCTCGGCCGAGATCACCTCGTCCGGCTCGTCGGCGACGATCACGTCGTCGTCGCTCGAGTCTACGAGGATCGCGTCGTCGTGCCCGCCGTCCTGCTCCGCTTCCTGCTGCGTGCCGGTCGCGCCGCCCGCCACCCGCAGCGCCGAGAGGAACACCGGCACCTCGGGGTGCCCCGGGTTCTGCTGGAGGATCGCCGCCAGGTAGGGCTGCGCGCGCGCCCCGTCCCCGGAGCGGGTGTGCAGCCGCAGCACGTTGAGCAACTGCTCGAAGGCCTGCGCGTGGTTGTTGGACGCCACGTAGATGGCGTAGGCCTTCTCGTGCGCGTCGATGTTCTCAGGCTCGACGGAGAACACCTTCCGCAGGTGCTCCAGCGCTTTGTCGTGCAGCCCGTACTTCACGTAGACGTCGGTCTCCGTGAGCAGCTTGCTGATGTTGTCTGTCTTCGGCCTGCCCGCGGGGGCGGCGTAGGCGGCCTGGGCGGCGGTGGCCTGCTGCGCGGGCTGGGCCGGCTGGTAGACGGGGGCCGCGGCGGTGACGACGGCGCTGGCCACCGGCATGGGCGGTGCGGACGGCGGGGGCGCGAGCGCGGCTTCCCGGGCCTGCACGTCGGGATCGTTGGGATCGAGCTGGCTCACCTGCAGCCAGACCTGCTCGGCCTCGCTCTGCTGGCCGCGATCTTCGTAGGCGCGCGCCAGCTCCTTGTAGACGCTGATCGTCTTGGACGTCTGCCCCAGCCCCTGGAAGGCCACGGCCAGGAGCCGCAGGGTCTCGATGTCGCGGCTGTCGGCCTTGAAGCAGATCTGCAGCTTGGCCAGGGCGCGCTTCTGATCGTTCCGCTGGAGGTACAGCTCGGCCAGCTCCCGGGCCAGGCCCAGGTTGTTGGGATCCATCGCCGACAAGCGCTCGGCCACCCGCAGGTAGTCGTCGATGCGGTTGCTGCGCTTCAAGTGCTCGGCGGCGCGCTGGAACTCGCCCATGGCCTCGCCGTTCATCCCCTCGCGCACGTAGAGGTCGGCCAGCTTCACCCGCGACGCCACGTTGTCCGGGTCGAGATCCACCATCTTCTTGAGGACGTCGAGGCTCGCGCGCGTGTCGCCCAGCTTGTCGTGGTGGTTGGCGACGATCTGGTAGTACGCCATCGCCTCGCCGAGCAGCTGCAGGTGCTGGTGCAGCTCGGCCAGCTTGATGTTGATGTCGATGAGCGACGGATCGAGCTTGAGGACCTGCTTGTAGAGCGCCACCGCCTTCAGGAAGAAGCCGTCGGTGGTGTAGCTCTCTGCGACCCGCGTGAAGAACTGCGCCGCCTGCGACGAGTCGTTCTTCTTCTGGTACAGCTCCCCCATCTTCTGGAGGATCCGAACGTCCTTCGGATCGATCTCCAGGATCTTCTGGTACTCCTTGATCGCCTTGTCGTAGGCCCCCTTGGCGACCAGCTTCGCGGCGGCCTCGATGATCTTGTTCTTGTCCAAGGAACCGGAACGACTCGGGTTTTGCGTGGCGAAACAACAACGACAGCCCGCCGACGCTAGCAGGTCGAGTGCAGCGGTCCAAGAAGCTTGCAGGCCCGGTGCGCTCCCCGAAGGTGGAGTGTCCCCCGAGCGCTAGGGGGTCTCTTCGATGGCCTTCTTCAGCCGCTGGCTGCCCGTCTCGGAGGCGTGCATGCGCTCGACGAAGCGGGTGTCGTAGTCCCCTCGCAGAAAGCTGTCTTCCTGCAGGGCCGCGCGGTGAAAAGCGATGTTCGTGCGGATCCCCTGGATCACGTACTCCCCCAGGGCCCGCCGCATCCGCTTGATCGCCTGAGCCCGGTCGTCGGCGGTGACGATCAGCTTGGCCACCAGCGAGTCGTAGTGAGGTGGGATGGTGTAGTTCTCGTAGGCAGCGGAGTCGACGCGCACGCCCAGGCCGCCGGGCGGGTTGTAGCCGGTGATCTTCCCCGGCCAGGGGGCGAAGGTGACCGGATCCTCGGCGTTGACCCGGCACTCGATGGCGGCGCCCTTGAGGCGGACGTCCGCCTGGGTGAACCAGAGCTTCTCGCCGGCGGCGAGGCGGAGCTGCGTGCGCAACAGATCGATGCCGGTCACCTGCTCCGTCACCGGGTGCTCGACCTGCACGCGGGTGTTCATCTCCATGAAGTAGAAGCGGCCCTTCTCGTCCATCAGGTACTCGATGGTGCCGAGGTTGGTGTAGCCGATCTTCTGCATCGCCTCGAGGGACACGCGGCCCATCTCCTCGCGCAGCTCGGGGCTGACGCCGGCCGACGGGCTCTCTTCGATCAGCTTCTGGTGACGGCGCTGCACGCTGCACTCGCGCTCGAAGAGGTGGACGATGTTCCCGTGCTCGTCGCCGACGATCTGGATCTCGATGTGCCTGGGCTTCTCCACGTACCGCTCGAGGTACATGTCCCCGTTGGAGAACGCGTTCACCGCCTCGGCGGACGCGGTGGCGAAGGCCTGGGCCAGCGCCCGCGGCTCACGGACGATCTTCATCCCCCGGCCGCCGCCGCCCGCCGCCGCCTTGAGGATCACCGGAAAGCCGACCTCCCGGGCCACCGCCTCGGCTTCGTCGGCGCCCTTCAGCACGCCAGGAGATCCCGGCAGCAGCGGCAGCCCCGCCGCCTTGGCCGCCTCGCGCGCCCGCACCTTGTTCCCCATCAGCCGGATCAGCTCGGGCTTGGGGCCGATGAAGGTGATCTGGCACTTCCGGCAGACCTCGGCGAACTCCGCGTTCTCCGAGAGGAAGCCGTAGCCGGGGTGGATCGCGTCGGCCCGAGTGATCTCTGCGGCGGACAACAGCGCCGGCACGTTCAAATAGCTCTCGCGCGACGGCGGCGGCCCGATGCACACCGCCTCGTCGGCGAAGCGCACGTGCAGGGCGTTGGCGTCGGCGGTGGAGTGCACCGCCACGGTGGCGATGTCGAGCTCCTTGCAGGCGCGGATCACCCGCAGCGCGATTTCCCCGCGGTTCGCGATGAGCACCTTCTTGAACAAGCGCTTGCCTCCCGAAAGCTGCCTGGGTGAGCGTCAGGCCGGCTCGATGCGGAACAGCGGCTGGCCGAACTCGACGGGCTGGGCGTTCTGGACGAGACACTCGGCCACCTTGCCGGCGACCTCCGACTCGATCTCGTTCATCAGCTTCATCGCCTCGACGATGCACAGCACCTGGCCCTTGCGAACCGGCGATCCCACCTCGACGAAGGCCGGCGACTCGGGCGAGGGCGACCGGTAGAAGGTCCCCACGAAGGGCGAGGTGATCAGGTGGCCCTTCTTGTCGCCGCCGGCTTCGGCTACTGGGGCGCGCGTCGGCGTCGACGGGCGCGGGCGGGTCTCGGTGGGTGTCACCGCGGGCAGCACCGGCGCCACGGCCACGGCCGGCGGCCCCAGCGGCAACCCCGCAGAGACCTGGTGCACCACATGGGTGGCGGGCGGACCCCGGCGGATCGACAGCCGCTCCTTGCCGTTGGTCCACACCAGCCGGGTGACCTCGCTGGCCTCGAGCAGCTCGACGATCTGCCGCAGCGCCTCGACGTCCAGGCTCGAGCCTTCCGCGCCGGGCTTCTTCCCCTCCGACTTGCCGGCCATGCGCTTGTCTAGCCTCCGACGGCGACGCGGGTCAGGTACTTCCCGTCGCGCGTGTCGATCTTGAGCACGTCACCTTCGTTGATGAACAAGGGCACGTTCACCGTGTACCCGGTCTCCAGGGTGGCCGGCTTGGTGGCGCCGGACACGGTGTCGCCGCGCACGCCCGGATCGCACTTGGTCACCGCGAGCTCGACCGAGTTGGGCAGCGTCACGCCGATCGCCTTGCCGTTGTAGAACATCACCGCGACGTCGATGTTCTCCTTGAGGAAGTTCTTCGCCTCTCCCAGCACGCCCTCGTTCACGAAGGTCTGCTCGAAGGTCTTCTTCTCCATGAAGTGGAACTCGTCGCCCTGGACGTAGAGGAACTGCATGTCCTTCTCCTCGATGTCCGGGCGCCCCACCTTCTCGCCCGACTTCAAGGTCGGCTGCAGCACGCGGCCGTTGAGCAGGTTCTTGATCGACGTGCGCACGAAGGCCGAGCCCTTGCCCGGCTTGACGTGCTGGAAGTCGAGGATCTCGTAGGGATCCCCGTCATATTCGATCTTGAGGCCCTTCCGGAATTCAGACGTGTCGTACACACCAGCCATCGCTTGGGTCCTTCGCCTTTGGAGGAAAGTGGCGCGCTGTCTACCTGCCGGTCCCCGCCGGGGCAAGGACGGAAAGCCGGCACCCAGCCCGGCTGTCGCGGCGCGTCAGGAGTGACGAAGGACGGGCTGGCCGAAGGGCTACAGCTCTTTGCCCACGTCGCCCGCCTTGATCCGCAGGACGTAGCGGCCCTTGCCGTAGTTGCCGGACGGCAGCATGCCCAGGACGAGGAAGTAGTCGGCGTTCACCATGCGCATCAGGGTGATCACCTTCTCGCTGTTCACGCTCAGCTCAGCCACCTTGCCCGTCTTGAGCGTCTCGGCCGTGTTCTTCAGCTGCATGAGCAGGTTGGCGTACTCCACCCAGGCGTTGGTCAGCTCCAGGCTGGCGGCCGCGGCGGCGGTGGCGTCGGACTGAAACGTCTCTACCGCGATGCCGTCGAAGCCCATCACGCTGCAGGCGATGGCGCCGTCGACCTGCGTGACGATGGCTCTGAGGTGATCGGAGAAGGCCATGGACCGCTCAGGGGCAGCCGGGCGCGCCGACCAGGTTGTCGCAGCAAAGGCTCTTGGAGACAGAATGCGTCGACTGTCCGGGGTAGTTGCACTCGCCTACCACCGGCTGCTGGAAGCCGGTCATGCAATTGGCCGGGTCGCTGGCGATCACCCGGATCGGGTACACCAGCGCGCCCGTGGTGACCGCCGCGCGGTCGCCCGACATGTAGCCCCGAGCCTCTACAGACACCTGCAGCTCCACGTCGTCACCGGGCGCCACGTCCGCCATCAGCCGGTCCGCCACCTGTGGAGAGATCAGGTTGACGTTCGTCTTCGCCGCTCCAGAGTCGAAATGCAGGGCCCTGGCGTACTGGACCGGGTCGAGCCGCCCAAGCGAGGTCTTGTAGGACAGCACGATCCGATCGAGGATTGGGCGGTTCCGATTCTCTGGCTCGAGGACGTGTGAGCCCACCACGACCTCATTCTGAACGAAGCTCTCGTTACCCGTGATCAAAAGGCTGAGCTGGAAGAATGGCGCGCCCGGGGCGATATCCAGCGTCCCGCCATTGGAGAAGTCATCATCGATCGGTTTGCAGTCCGAGTCCACCGAAAGGAAGCCCTCGATGCGCAACTGGGTAGGGCTGGGAGCACAAGCCACGACCAGGGGCGCCAGGGCAAGCAGAAAGTGCGTTCGTGTCATGGCGGGCCTCACGGGTTCTGTGCCACGGCCGACCTGTTGAGGATCCGCGGCGTGATGAAGATCAGCAACTCATTCTTGGTCTCGAGCTCCCGGTAGTTCCGGAAGAAGAAGCCCAGCACGGGGATCTTGCTCAGGATCGGCAGACCGTTCTGGTTGGTAGAACCAGAGCGGACGTAGATGCCGCCGATGACCGTCGTCTCTCCGTCCTTCACCAGCACGTTGGTGCTGGCTTCCTTGCGGGCGATGCCGGGCTGGCCGTTGGAGCCGGTGTTCGACGGGTCGGGCTGGTTGTTCTGCGCACGAATGTCCATCAAGACGCTGCCGTCCTGCGTGATGTGCGGCGTCACGTCGAGTGAGAGCCGCGCTTCGATGAACTGCGTGTTGGCGCCAGCAGCCGACACCTGGCTGAAGGGGATCGACACGCCCTGGCTGATACGAGCCGACGCGTTGTCCAGCGTCGTGATGCGCGGCGCTGAAATGGTCTTGATCGCGCCTTGGCTCTCGAGCGCCGAGAGGCGCAGGTTCAACTGCACGGCGCCTCCGGCCGAGCCGAACGCCATGCCGAGGATGCCACCCTGTCCTTCGCCGGCACCCACCGGGAGGCTGACAGCGTAGTTCGCCGGAACTCCCGTGCCCGCTGTGGCGGTACTCACGACGCCACCGGTCACCGCCAGTGAGTTGGGGAAGACGAGGCCCGTCGGGTTGCCCGTCGCAGCCGACATGATGCCCTGACCACCCCACTGAATACCGATTTCGCGAGCGTACCGAGTGCTGGCCTCGACGATCCGGCTCTCGATCAACACCTGCGGCGTCTGGAGATCCAGGCTCGTCACCAGCGATCGCACCTTCCCCATGTTTTCTGGCAGGTCGCGGACGATCAGCGTGTTGGTCCGCTCATCCACCGCCACGTTGCCGCGCTCGGTCAGCACCTCCTTGACCCGCGTCGACATGGCCGTCGCGGTGGCGTAGTTGACCGGAATTAGCGCGACCGTAAGGTCCCGCAGGAGGCGCTGGTTCTTCTTGCGCTCCGCGCGGCTCTTCGACTCCTCTTCCAACTTGGTGAGGGGCGCCACCCGGATGATGTTGCCGAACTCCTCCTTGCCCAGGCTCTTGGACCGCAGGATCAGGTCCAGCGCCTGGTCCCAGGGCACGTTCCTCAAGCGGATGGTGATCTTCCCGATCACGTCGTCCGCGACGACGATGTTCTTCTTGGAGATCTCCGCGATGATCCGGAGCAGGTTGTGGATGTCGATGTCCTTGAACTCGAAGGAAACCCGCTTGCCCACGTAGCCCCGGCGCTGCTGCGGAGCGCCCTCTTCCGCCAGCTCGCTCGCCTCGGTGGAGAACCCCGCGGCCTCGTTCTCGGTGACCGTCGTCTCAACCTGGCCCTTCCTGGTGAAGCGCCAGGCCAGCACACCCGGGCGCCGGCTCACCACCTGGTCCAGCGCCTCACCGCCCGCGACGACCAGGCGCACCCGCGGAGCCGCACCCGGCACCGAGAAGACGCTGATCATCTTCACCGGCGTCTCCAGCGCGCTGGTGTCGAAGCTCTTCTCCAGCTTGTGCTCGATGCGCGTCCCCTCGAGGTTCAGCACCGCGCTCTTCGTGTCGGGCCGCTCCACCGCGTAGCGCGGGCTCCCCTTGATCTTGAGCTCCACCGTGCCGCCGCCCTCCGCCTCGCGGAACGTCACGTCCGTCACTTCGGCCATCGACGCCTGGGCCACCAGCGGCTGCGTCTCGGTCGCCACCGCCTGGCCGTCGATTTCCACCGTCTCCTCTTCCGCCGCGGGCTCGGCCTTCGCCGCAGCCGTCGGCTTCTGGAACCACACCTCCAGACCGTCCGCGCGTCGCCGCACGTTGAACGGGGCCAGCCGCTCGAACTCGACGACCACGCGCACCTTGTCTTCGTGAGCGCCCAGGCGCACATCCTTCACGTTGGCCAGTTGCCCTCTAGGTGCTTTGGGGGTGCCCTTGAGCCCGCTCAGATCGATTGCCAGGCGCGGAGGATCCGCCAGCTCGATCACCTCGAACCGTGCCACTTCCCCGTCCGTCGCCAGCTTGAGGCCTCCGTGGTTGAAGGTGACCGCTTTGAGCCGCCGCGCCGGGCTCTTCACCGCCTTCTCGTCGACGCGCGAGGCGATGATCGTCTCCCCGGGAACCTGCGACGTCTGAGGTGGAGCCTCCGCCGCGGGGACCGCACCATCTGCCTGAGTTGCAACGACGGGGTCAGGCGCCGCCGGGACCTGGGCGACGGGCGGCGGTGGGGTCGCGCCCCCTTCGATAGAGATCACCAGCTCGTTGCCCACCGCTTTCACGTCGTACTTGCGAGCCCCCGCCAGCCCGAGGAGCAGCCGGCCCACCTCCGATCTCTCGTCGGAGAATTGAGACGCCACCACCCCTGTCACCGGCCCCGCTCCATCGTGGTGACCCTTGATCCCCGCGATCGAGGCCTGGGTGACGTCGACGATGAGTCGATCCGGATCGTTCAACCGAAAGACATTGAAGACCGGCGGCTGAGCGCACGTGACCCTCACGTCCACGCCGCCGCTGCGGGCGGTCACCGCGACGGCTTTGAGCTCATTGCTGGCGCCGGCCCAGGCCGTGGCGCACGACAACCCGCAGAGGAGCAGGGCGGCCTTCATGGTTTGCTTCTCCTTCCTCATCGTTCCCTCGAGCTCGCGCCTCATTGAAAGTCCTTCCCTCCGAGCAGATCGAGCACCGGGGCCGATCGGACGTCTGACTTCACGCACATGTTCTCTTTGTTCGGCTGGGCCTTGCCGTCGGGCCCGGACACGAAGGACGTGACCACGATGCAGTCGCGAAGGATCTGCGTGACCTTGCCACCCTGGCGGCCGATCTTGGTGTTGCGCCGCACGAGGTGGCCGACACCTGTCTTGTCTTCCACCATGGCCAGGGGATTGGCATCGCCGCTCACTACGGCGACCACCGTCAGGTCCCCCAGGTCGAAGCGGCAAAGAGGCTCGGCGCAGACCTCGGGCGCGGAGCTCTCCTCGCTTCTTGCCCCGCCGCCCGTCTCCATGAACAGCCCGCGGAAGGGGTCGCGCTTGCCAACCGGGTTGTACATGTATGCCACCGCGGCCGAAGACCCTGCCGGCGCCGCGGGTCCCACCTTGGCTGCCGCCTGAGGGCGCTTTGCAGACGCAGTTGAAGCTGCGGGCGGCGCGCCCCCACAGCCCATGGCCGTGAGCGCAAGAGTGAGCAGCGCCGCAGGGTGAATGGCACGGATCACTTCCCCATCCCTCCCTTCTTCGGCTCGCTCTTCTTCTGCTGCTGCTCGTTGAAGCGGAAGGTGGTGGCCAGGAACTCGGAGTTGAGGATCACCTTGTCGTTCTTCAACGTCGGGTTCGCCAGCTTGATGTTGTTGACGTTGACGATGCGCCGCATGTTGGCGATCTCCTGCAGGAACATGGCGATCTCGTGGTAGTTCCCCGAGACAATGATGGTGATGGGGATCCGCGCGTAGAAGCCTTCTGGGGCTTCAAGGCCGGGCGTGACCTTGGCGATCTCGAGGCCCGACTTCTTGCCTACGTCATTGAGCTGCGCGAGCAGCTCCTCGATGTCCTTCTTCTCGGGCAGCTCGGTGAGCGCCTCGGCCAGCCGCTGCTCGAGCGCGTCCATTTCCTTGCGGCGCTCGTTCAGGTTGTCCGCGATCGCCTGCTTCTCCGCGAGGGTCCGGTCGGCGGCCGCCTGCTGTGACTTGATGGTCTCGATCCGCGCCTCGACGTCGGTGACCAGCAGGAAGTAGCACGTACCTGTGATCAACACGGCGATGCCGAGCACGATCGCCGCCTTCATCGGCGTCGCGAGCTTGTTGATTCGATCGATCAATTGCTCCATCGCAAGCCTCTAGATCGCGTAGTTGACCGACAAGGACATCTCGAACTTGACCGTGCGCTGCCGCGCTGACTGCGTCGCGGCCGGCCCGCTCGGGGCCTGGGACTCGCTGGCCTTGAGTTCGACGTTGTTGAAGAAGTGGGCGATCTCCGCGCCCGTGAAGTCCTCGATGGCGCTGTCCTCCGACACCAGCTCGACGCGCGCCGCTGAGCCGTCCCGCTTCATTTCCACCACGCGGCCCATGCCCTTGGGCGTCCACACCACGTTGTTGAGCCCCTTCATGAACTCAGACACATCTTCGAAGCTCTCGGCTGCGCCGGTCAGCTTCACCGCCCCGCTCTTCTCCTCGAAGTTCGTTACCCACACCTTCTTGGGGATGCACAGGGTCAACGCGTCGAGCAGCTTGACCGGGCCACCGCGCTGCTTGCGCAGCTTGTCGAGCACCGCGAGCTTGTCCTCGACCTCCTTCTTGCGCTTGTTGAGGTTGTTCACCTCGCCGATCACCTTCTCCAGCTGGGCGATGCGGGCATTGGTGTCGTCCAGCCGGCGCTGCTTGTCCGCCCGGTCGCTGTCCAGAGAGAAATACCAGTACCCGTTGCCCAGGAAGGAGATCGCCAGCACGCCCACCATCAGGACGATGAACTGGCGCCCGGCCTCTCGCTTCTGCACCTGCCGGACCGGCAGGAGGTTGATGCGGATCATCATGGCGTCCGATTCCTCCTAGCCGAGCTTGTCGCCGGGTTTGCGAAGCGCGAGCCCCACGGCCACCGCGGCCTGGGGCGCCACGTCCATGATGAACGCGGGGTCGAACTTCCGGTTGTCGATCTCGATGCGCTTGAAGGGGTTCAGGATCTCTACCGGCACGCCGACGCGCGACTCGATGGTCTTGAAGAGCGCCGGGACCTTGGCAGTCCCCCCCGAGAGGAACACCTTGGAGAAGTTCGCGTCGGCGGCGGTGCCCGCGTAGAAGTCCAGCGATCTCTGGATCTCGCCGGCCACCTGCTCAGCGACCTGCCCCATCACCTTCTCCACTTCCTGGGGCACCACCGCGTCGGCGTCGCCGCGTCCGCCGCCCACCTTGAGCGCCTCCGCTTCCTCGTAGGACACCGAGAGCTGCTTCTGGATTTCTTCGGTGAACTGGTTGCCGCCGATGGTCACGTCGCGGGTGAAGGTGGTCGCGCCGCCCGACACGATGTTGATGTTCACCACCGCCGCCCCGGCGTTGATCAGCACCACCGTCTCGGACTCGGGCAGCTCGTAGTTGGCGGTGAAGCAGTTCTGGACCGCGAAGGCGTCCACGTCGACCACTACCGGCAAGAGTCCCGCCTCGGAGACGACCGTGGTGTAGTCGTTGATCATGTCCTTCTTGGCCGCGACCAGCAGCACGTCCATCTGCCCGGTGGCGTCGTTCGCGTCGGGTTTGAGGATCTGGGTGTCGAGGTTCACGTCCTTGATGTCGAAGGGGATGTGCTGCTCCGCCTCCCACTGGATCGCCTCGTCCAGCTCGTCGGGTGACATGCGGGGCATGGCGATCTTCTTGATGATCACCGAGTGGCCGCTCACGCCGATCGCCACTTCCTTTTGCTTGATCCGCAGCTCACCGAGGAGCTCCTGGATGGCCTGGACGATGGCGGTCGAGTTCATCAGCGCGCCGTCGACGATCGCCTCCGGGGGCAGCGGCTTCATGCCGAAGCTCTGCAGCGAGTAGACGACCTCACCGCGCCGCCGCGCCTCCTTGAGCTGAATGAGCTTCACGCCGGACGAGCCGATGTCGAGCCCCAGCGCCAGTTTCCCCTTCGCCATCGCGTGCTGCTCCTTCCCTCGCGAGCGGGAAGCCTATGGCCCTTCCGCCCAAGTACGAAAAATTTGGCCCCGGTCACTCGTCGAAGACCTGATCCTTCTCTGAGACCTTGAGCCCCAGCGCGAGGATGATCTTGCGCTTGGTGTCCAACCGGCAGGGGCCCCCGCGCTCCACCCGATCGATCGTCAACACCGACAAGCCCGATCGCCGCGCCAGCTCCGCCTTCGACAGCAGCCTCTCCTCCCGCAGCCGCTGCACCCGATTCTTTCTCTCGTCCCCGCTCATCGGATCGCAAGCGTCCCTCGCCGAGGGACCCCTGTCAACACGACTGATCACTCTTTGAGCACATAATTATATGTCAAAGATATGTAGTTATACGACTGCCGGTGGGTGGGCCCGGGCGCACCCCCACCGGTAGTGGATCAGGACCCGCGGCTTGTTCGGTTCGGCTCAGCCTTCGCCCGGGCCCTTTTCGCCCTCGGCGTCGGCGTCGATGCCGTAGTCCTTCAGCTTGTAGAGCAGCGCGCGGTGGCTGATCTCCAGCAGCTCGGCGGCGCGGGTGCGGTTGCCGCGGGTCCGGCGCAGCGCCGCGCGAATGAAGCGCTCCTCCACTTCGTGGATCGCCCGCTTCAGAGAGAACTGCACCGCCTCCGGTCGCGGCAGCTCGAGGCCCGCGGGCTGAGGCTGCGCCGTGGCAGACAGCCGGGCGCTCCACAGCTTCTCGGGCAGGTTCTCCGGCACCACCACCCGGCCGTCGGCCAACAGCACCGCGCGCTCGACGGCGTTCTCCAATTCCCGCACGTTGCCCGGCCAGGCGTAGGCGGTGAGCAGGGCCTCGGCCTCCGGGCCGAAGCGCTCCAGCGGCGGCTCGCGGTTGAACTCGCGGTTGAAGCGCTCGAGGAAGGCCGTCGCCAGGGGCAGCACGTCGCCCTTGCGCTCGCGCAGCGGCGGCACCTTCAGCTGCACCACATTCAAGCGGAAGTAGAGATCCTCGCGGAACTCTCCCTTCTCCACCAGGCGCGAGAGATCCCGCAGGGTGGCCGCCACCACCCGCACGTCCACCTTCTCGGCGCGGGACTCGCCCACCGGCCGCACCTCGCCTTCCTGCAGCACGCGCAGCAACTTCACCTGCGCGGCCATCGGCAGCTCGCCCACCTCGTCGAGGAAGATCGTGCCCCCGTCCGCTTCGGAGAAGAGGCCCCGCCGGGCCTGGCGCGCGTCGGTGAAGGCACCCCTCGCGTGGCCGAACAGCTCAGACTCGATCAGCCCCGCGGGGATTGCCCCGCAGTTGACGGTGATGAAGGGCTCCTGCGCCCGAAGTGACAGCTCGTGAATGGCCCGGGCCACCAGCTCCTTGCCGGTACCCGACTCGCCGGCCACCAGCACCGTGGTGCTCACCGGTGCCACGCGCGTCAATTGCCGCTTCAGCGACGCCATCGCCTCGCTCTCACCCAGCAGCCGGTCGAGGGGGCTGGCCGTCTCCGGCTGGCCACGCAGGCGCCGGTTCTCGCGCACCAGCCGCTGCCGCTCCTCGGCCTTCTTGAGGACGAAGACGATCTCTTCCGGCTTGAAGGGCTTCTGGATGAAGTCGTACGCGCCCGCGGCGACCGCTTCCAGCGCCTGGTCCTTGGACCCGTAGGCGCTCATCACCAGGAAGGTGAGATCGGGGTGGGAAGCGAGGGCGGTCTTGAGCAGGTTGAGCCCGTCCACCTTCGGCATCCGCACGTCGGAGATCACCACGTCGTAGTGGCGCGCGCCGAGCTCCTTGAGCGCCTCTTCCCCGTCGGCCACCGCCCGCACCTCGTAGCCGTGCTCGGACAACACCAGGGAGAGGACGTGACGAATCGACGCCTCGTCGTCTGCCACCAGCACCGCGCGGAACGTCGCCATCTCGAGCGTGTCTACCCCGCCTGCGCACCGAGCGCGACTTCAAGGCCGCGGGAGGCGGATGGTGAACTCTGCGCCCCCGCCCGGCCGGTTGGCAGCCTCCAGCGTGCCTTCAAACTGGGCCAGCAGGTGACGAGACACAGCCAGACCGAGGCCCGTGCCCTGCCCCGCTGGCCTGGTGGTGAAGAACGGCTCGAACAGCCGAGCCAGCACCGCGGCGGGGATCCCCGGGCCTTCGTCCGCGACGCATAGCCGCCCGGTGGCCCCGTCCTCGCGCGCGCTCAGCGTCACTCTGCCCTTCCCGCCCATCGCCTGCGCTGCGTTGATCAGCAGGTTGACGAGCACCTGGGACAGGGGCCCGGGCTCCGCGCGAAGCCACAGGCTCTGGGGCGCGTCCACCCTCACCTCGACTCCCCGGAACTCCTGCCCGGCCGACAGGAGTTGCACGCAGGTGTCCAGCAGAGGCCGGACGTCGACCGGCTGGGCCTTCCCTCGAGACGGTCTGCCGAGCTCCAGCAGCGAGCGGACGATCTGATCGATGCGCTGCACCTCCTTCTCGGTCCGATCCACCACGTCGTTGAGCTCGGCGTTGCCCTTCGCGCGCATGCGGATCACCGACAGGTAGCCGAGGATCCCCGCCAGCGGATTGCCCACCTCGTGTGCGACGCCCGACGCCAGCTTCCCCACCGTGGCCAGCCGATCGGCCGCCACCAGCTCGGCCTGCAGCTTTGCGAGCTGCTCGTTCGAGGCCCTCAACGAGTCGAGCTGAGCGGTGTTTCGCTCGCGCTCCTCGCGCAGGGCCGCTGCGAGCCGGCGCAGCGACTGGTCGAGCCGTCGGAGCAGGGCCCCTCCGCGCACGTCCATCTCGGTGTACTCGTCGGCGATCCTCTCGACGGTCGCTTCGGCGCGAGACAGCGGCAGCCCGATCAGGACGTACAACAAGAGGAACACCAACCCCACGCTGATCACCAGGTACAGCCCCGCGATCTGGCCCGCCATCGACTCCCACCGCGCCACCAGCTCCGTCATCGGCGCCGGCATCGCCGCCAACGAATGGCGCACCATGTTCAGCAGCGGCCCGAACAGCAGCCACGCCGTGCCCGACACCAGCAGGACGATGGCCAGAGAGGTGAGCGCGATGCGCAGCTTCATGGGCCCGCCCGGACTCTAGCGCGCCCGGGGACCGGCTCACCGGAAGTCGCGTCGCTCGAAGATCCACGCCGCCACCGCCACCAGCAACGTGGCGTAGAGCCCGGAGTACGCCAGCGCCGCCCCCAGCTCTCCTGGCGGCGTGGGCAGGGAATGGGTCGCCCGCAGCTTGAAGTCCAGGCGCTCGAGGTTCGGCAACAGGTAGTACAGCGCCAGCCCCACCACCTTCACCGCCGGCGCCTTGCTGGCCGACGCCAGGCGGTACAGATCCGACGCCATGTGGCCGACGAAGAAGAGCCCCACGGTGGTCGTCACCGAGATGAACTGCGAGCTGAAACTGGAGAAGAGCAGTCCCACCGCCGACAGCAGCACCACCTCGGCGACGATCCCCACCAGCGCCACCAGGTGCGCCTGGGTAACCGTCCCCCGCAGCACGACGAACTGCAGGAAGAAGAGGCCGGTCATCAACGAGAAGACGAAGAGGACGGTAGCCAGGTTGCCCAGGTAGCGGCCCACCAGGAATATGGTGCGGCTCACCGGCTTGCTCACCACGAGGAAGACGGTCCGCCGCTCCACCTCGCGGGGCAGCATGCCGCACGCGAGGAAAATGGCCAGCACCTCCGAGATGAGGGAGATGAAGCCGATGCCGACGCTGGTCATCGCGCGGTCGAGCGTGTTGACCGCCAGCTCGAAGGAGAACGTCGTGAAGAAGACCAGCAGGAGCGCGAACAGGCCCACCACCACCGTCACCCGGTTGCGGCGAGACTCCCGGAAGCCGTTGAGCGCGATGAAGAAGAGGGCCCTCACGGCCGTTCCTCCACGCCGGTGTGGGTGACGGCATCCACAAAGAGCTGCTCGAGCGAGTAGCGCGCCGGGGTCAGCTCACATACCCGCGCGCCGGCGCCCATCATCTGCGTCAGTACCTCCTGCGTCTTCGCAGGGTCGAAGCACACCACCACGCGGCTTCCCGCTGCGCGCGCCTCGAGGCCCAGGGCCTTCAGGGCTTCCAGGGTGATCGACTCCACGGTCGCCTCCATCAACGCGCCTTCCGAGACGAGCAGCTCGCTCACCTGCCCTTGCTTGATCAGCTTCCCTCCCACCAGCAGCGCCACGCGATCGCACAAGCGCTCTACGTCGGGGATGATGTGGCTGCAGAAGAGGATCGTGGTGCCCCGCTGCCGCTCCTCGAGGATCAGCTCGCGCACCAGTTGCCGGCCCAGCACGTCCAGCCCGCTGGTCGGCTCATCGAGGATCAGCAGGCTGGGCTTGCCGACCAGAGCCCACGCCAGGGCGATGCGCTGCACCATGCCCTTCGAGTAGCGGCGAATGATGATGTTCGAAGCCTTCGCCATCCCCACCCGGACCAGCAGCTCGCCGACCCGCGTCTTCGACTCCGCGGCGCTCAGGCCCGACAGGCGCGCCGCGAGAGACAAGAACTCCTCGCCCGTCAGGTACTCGTATGGAGCCGGGTTCTCCGGAAGAAACCCGATGGTCCGCCGGCCCTCACTGTCGCGAGGCGAGCGCCCGAAGACGAGCGCCTCACCCGCGGTCGGCTTGATCAGATCCAGGAGCAGCTTGATGGTGGTCGACTTACCCGCGCCGTTGGGTCCCAGCAGCCCGAAGACCTCACCGCGAGCCACGCTGAGCGTCAGCCCCTCGAGCGCGATGATGGCGCGTCTTCCCACCCGGTAGTGCTTCGACAACCCACGGGTCTCAATCGCGAAGTCAGTCGTCATGGTCCTCGTCGAGGCCCGGAGCGGCTCCTGGCACCTGCTCGCCAGCCATATATGCGCGGAGACGATCGAGGTACGCGTCGGACTGCGCGTTCCCCTCGCCGTCGACGTACAGGTGCCCGCCGGACGGATCTTCCAGCGCGTCGGGAGACAGCAGCCCCTCACTGACTATTTCGTACAGGGAAAGAGGCTCGCGGCCCTTCGCCACACGGAAGCGAGCGAGCGCGGCGTCGATCCGCTGCAACACGCGCTCGGTCTGCAACTGGCGAATGCGGAATTTGAAGGCCACGCGCTCCTCATCCGACTCGGCGCTCTCGAGCAGCGTCTGCGCCACCAGCAGCCCCTGGTCGACGTCGCCGCCTTCCCCGAGGAGACGTGTGGCGAGCAGCCCCACGTATGGGGGTGCGGCGGGATCACGCGCGGCCTCGGAGAACAGGTGCCCCGCCTCGGCCGGTCGGTGCAGGTAGAAATACGTGTTGTAGGCCCGCAACAGCTTCAGCTTGAGGTTGGTGGGGAACGCCTCGAGGCCGCGAGTGATGAGGTCGTTCGAGAGGTCCCCGAACAGCCACTGGTTCCGGCTCTTCTGGAACGGCAGCACGATGGCCACGAACCAGTAGGCGCCCTCGAGGCGGGGATCGAGCTCCGTGACGAAGCGGCCCAGATCGTACAGCGCGCGGTGCTCCGACTCGGACTGTGCCGCGCCGACCGCGTTCACCGTGCGCAGCCAGAACAGCTCGGTCACCAGCGGCAGCGCAGGGGCAGCGAGCCGCCGCACCACCTCGGGACGAACGGGCACCATGAAGGCCTCGGCACGGCGCCGGCGCTCAGGTGCCTCGACCAACAAGCCCAGCCCCACCGCGCACAGGACCGCGAGAGCCGGCAGAACTCGAAAGCGCATCGAACCCTGGAAATGAAGAAGCCAGCGAGGCCGCATCAGCCTCGCCGGCGGGAAAGGCACCCTCGCGCTTCAGGCTCAGTTCGTGTCGCAGGACACGTCGTTGTAAAGCTGAGCCGACGCGCCGGGCTGCACGTTGTCCTGCTGCTCGTTGCAGGCGCCGACGGCGATCGTCATGAACTCAGAGGATACGGACTGGTAGTCGATCGCCGGATCGTTGTCGAGGTTGCCGCGCGCCGAGGCCTGGAAGGAGCATGTGGCAGGGCAGACGCCGAAGTTCCCACCTTCGGCAGCGGTGGGCACCGTCACACCAGTGGACGCAGCAGCCCAGGCGGTGACGCCGGGAGCGCCGGGGATCGCCTCGAGCAGGGCGGCGGATGGATACCGGTAGAGGTCAGAGGTGACGCAGGTCGCGCCACCTGCCGGGAAAACCGGGGTCGCTGTGGACCGGTCCTCACAGGCAGCGGCGGCCACGCCAGCAGCGAGGGTGTATCCATAGCGATTGCCGCGCTCCGGCGCGAAGCCAATCTCACCGTTGAACCCGGCGTAGCGGTCCTTCTCGGCATAGAACGACTTCTGACCCGTGAAGATCGCCTTGAGGTTGGTCTTTGCCTCAGCCTGCTTCGAGCGCGCCTGGAAGCGGATGAAGTTGGGAATGGCGATGGCCGCGAGAATGCCGATGATGGCGACGACGATCATCAGCTCGACGAGCGTGAAGCCTTTCTTGAAGCGCTTGATCACTTGATGCTCCTGGGTATGGGGAATTGCCGAGCCCGCCTTCGGGCTGCCTGCGCCCTCAGCAACGAGCACGCCAACCGGGTCTGGAAGGCGAAGCCATTGAAAGCGCGTGGGACCGGGGGGTCAATTTCTTTCGCCTGACAGAAACCGTCACTCGCGCAGACGAAAAGCGTCGTGTGCGATGCAGCCCCACAACGGACCTACTCGTTCTCGCCAAGCCCGTGTTTGGCGAGGCGGTAACGGAACGAGCGGAAGGTGAGGCCCAGCAACTGTGCCGCCCTCGCCTTCATGCCGTCAGCCTGCTTGAGCGCGTCGAGGAGCAGCGCGCGCTCCAATTCATCGAGGGCGCGGTTCAGCGAGAAGCCGGGCCCCACGGTGGCGGTGACCGCCGCCGCAGGCAGCCCCACCGGCTCGCCGCGAACCGCGGGCGGCAGCGTCATGGGCTCGAGCAGATCGGAGTCCGACAGCGTCGCGGCGCGCTCGACGATGTTCTGTAACTGCCTCACGTTGCCCGAGTATGCGTACCGCTCGAGCAGCGCCAGCGTCTCGGGCGCGAACTGGAGCGACGGCCGGCCCAGCTCCTCGGAGACCCGCGAGAGGAAGGCCTGAGCCATGGGCACGATGTCCTCTCGGCGCTCGCGCAGCGGCGGGACCTCGATGGTGATGACGTTGAGGCGGAACAGCAGATCCTCACGGAAGCGCCCCGCCTTCACCTCGTCCTCCAACCGCCGGTTGGTAGCGGCCAGCACACGGGCCTCGAACGGCACGTCCCGGCTGCTGCCGACGGGCTTCACCTTGCGCTCCTGAAGCACGCGCAGGAGCTTCACCTGCATGCTCTGCGGAATCTCGCCGATCTCGTCGAGCAGCACGGTGCCGAGGCCAGCCGAGACGAGGATGCCTTCCCGATCCGTCGTCGCGCCGGTGAACGAGCCTTTCACGTGGCCGAACAGCTCGCTTTCCAGCACGCCTTCCGCGAGCGCCCCGCAGTTGACCGCGACGAAGGGTGCCGTCGGGCGCAGCCCGCGAGCGTGAATAGCGCGGGCCACCACCTCTTTCCCAACGCCGCTCTCACCCGAGATCAAAACCGTAGAGCGCCCTGCCGCCACCTTATCGACGATCGCCCACACCCCCGCCATGGCCTTGCTCGCCCCGAGGAGCGCCGAAGTCCGCGGCAGCAGGTTGGCGCGGAGAGCGCGGTTCTCCTCGCGCAGCCGCGCCTTCTCGAGCGCGCGCTCGATCAACAGCAGCAGCTCGTCGTTGTCGAAGGGCTTGGTGATGTAATCGTAGGCGCCGCGGCGCATCGCCTCCACCGCCGAGGCCGGCGTGCCGTAAGCGGTGAAGAGGATGACCTCCGGTGGAGCCGGCAAGCTGCGGGCGTGGGCCAGCACGTCCATGCCCGAATCCACGCCGAGGCGGAAGTCGGTGAGCACGAGGTCGGCCCGCGAGGCGGCCTGCGCGGCGAGGTAGGCCTTCAACGAGTCGGCCGTCGCCACCTGGTGGCCGGCGCGCGTCAGCAGCACCTCGAGGAACTCCCGAATGGACTGCTGGTCGTCAACGACGAGGACGCGCGGCATCGCTCTTTCACTTTCCGATCTGCCGGGGAAGGCGCAGGGAGAAGGTGGTCCCGGCTGAGGGAGTCGAGGCTACCGAGATGGTGCCCTCATGCTCGTGCACGATCGTCTTTACCGTCGACAGCCCCAGGCCCGTGCCGCCCGGGCGGCGGCTGAAGAAGGGCTCGAACAGGCGATGGAGATCGTCCGCATCGATCGAACCTGCGCTGTCCCACACCTCGAGCACCACGTGCTGCGCGTCACACCGGGCGCTGACGCGCACTCGGCCCGAGGGCCGCACCTCGGCCACCGCGTTGCGCAGGAGGTTGAGCAGGACCTGCTTGAGCTGGTCGACGTCGACCCAGGCCTCGACCTCGGCCAGCGACTCCTCGATGACGATGCCTCCCGCCGCGGGATCCGCCCGGAGCATCTGCACGGTCTGGCTCGCCACCTGGTCGACGCGGGCCAGGATCCGGCGCGGGGGAGCGGGCCGGGCAAGGCGCAAGTACCCGTCCACCAGACCCGAGAGGCGATCGGCCTCGATGACGATCAGCCGCGCCATGCGCTCCTGGGGAGTGCCCAGCGTGTCGCCCGCCAGCAACTGCGCCGCCCCGCGCATCGAGGCCAGCGGGTTTCGCACCTCGTGTGCCAGTTGCGCGGACAGCCGGCCTAGCGCGGCGAGCTGGTCGAGGCGATCGAGCTCGCCCTGTAGCCTCTGCAGCTCCGTCAGATCCTGAAAGACGATGAGCCAGCTCTTCCCCTCTCCCTCCAGCGGCGTCAGCGACAACCCCAGCGTCCGCTCTCCCCGCGCGGTGGGGACGGTCAGCTCAGCCCGGCGAGCCCCCTGAAGCCGCAGGGCTCCCGGCATCAGCTGATCGATCATGAGGCCCGCCGGCACCGCCCCAAGGCCGAGGATCGCCTGGGCCGCGGGGTTGACGAAGGTGACGCGCCCGCCCTGCTCGCAGGTGACCAGGCCCGACGGCATCGCGCCCACGATTCGGTTCTGCAACGCGGTCAACTGCCGCAGGTCGCGCTCACTCGCCGAGAGCCGGCCTCCGGCCCTCGAGAGTTGCTCGGCGAGGTAGCCGCTCAGGAAGCCGATGAGGAGCTGCGCGATCAGGTGGGTGGCCGCCTCGAGGGCGAGCTGCGACGACGAACGGCCCGAACTCATCACGGCCGCGACGGTCACCAGGGAATAGATGAGCGCCGAACCGACTGCCGCCAGGGCGGCACCGCGGCGGCCCAGGAGCACCGACGCCCCGACGATGGCGAGGAGGAACAGCACGGCAAAGGGTGACTCGGTGCCGCCACTGAGCACCACGACGCTGGCAGCGAGCGCGAGGTCAAAGGCGATCTGCGCCCACGCCAGCAGACGAGTCCCGAGGCCCATCCTCAGCACCAGGCCGGTGCCCAGCGTGAGCAGATAGACGGTACCGATGATCGCGAAGGACGCGACCTCCACGGCCCCCAGCTCGCGCGCGCCGTATCGCAGCGCCAATACCACCAGCAGGAGCGAGGTGGCGACCGTCCGGAACAGCGTCAGCCAGAGCAGGCGTCCACGCAGGTCGCCCGGCTCCGCGGCACCGCTATTTGATGGCACCGGCGATGCTGAAGATGGGGAGGTACATGGCAATGAGGAAGCCACCGACCACGCCGCCGAGGAACACCATGAGGATAGGCTCGATCAGCGCGGTGAGGCCGGCCACCGCGGTGTCCACCTCGTCGTCGTAGAAGTCGGCGATCTTGTTGAGCATCTGATCCATCGCGCCGGTCGCTTCGCCGACCCCGATCATCTGCACCACCATCGACGGGAACACCTTCGTGTCCGCCAGCGGACCGGCGATGTTCTTGCCTTCGGAGATCTTCGTGCGGACGTACTGAATGCCATGCTCGATCGTCCGGTTGCCCGCGGTCTTCGCGGTGACGTCGAGCGCGTCGAGGATCGGCACGCCTGAGCTGATCATCGTACCGAGCGTGCGGGTAAAGCGGGCCACCGCGACCTTCCGGATGATCTCTCCGATGATCGGCATGTGGAGAATCACCTTGTCGAAGATCTCGCGACCGCGTGAGTTCCGGTAGAAGAGGATGCACGCCACCACGAAGGCGCCAATGCCCAGCAGCAGGTGGATGATGTAGGACTGGAGCCACCTGGAGAGGTCGACGACCACCTGCGTCGGCCCGGGAAGCGAGGAGCCGAAGTCCGCAAACATCTTCTCGAAGGTCGGCGTGACCTTGAGCAGCAGGAGCGCCGTCACCCCGATCGCGACGAGGATGACGATCGTCGGATACGTCATCGCGCCCTTCACCTTGCGCTTCAGCTTCTCAGACTTCTCGCGGTACTGCGCGAGGCGGTTCAAGATCGTGTCGAGAATGCCGCCGACCTCACCTGCGGCGCAGAGCTGAATGAACAGCTCGTCGAACACCTTGGGGTGATCCTTCAGCGCGTCGGAGAAGGTGGAGCCCGCCTCCACGCGGCCCTTGATCGCGAAGATCACCTTCCGGAAGGCGGCGTTCTCAGTCTGGCTGCCGAGGATGTCGAGGCACTGCACCAGCGGCAGACCGGCGTCGATCATCGTCGCGAACTGCCGCGTGAAGATGAGGATGTCCTTGCCGCTCACCGAGCCCGGCAGGGAGAGGTTCGCGTCCAGCAGGCCCTTCTTTTTGACCTTGGTGGGCGAGAGGCCCAGCGAGACGAGGCGCGCTTCCACCGCCTTCGGGTCGGTGGCCTCCATCTCGCCCTTCTTCACTTCGCCGGCGCGGGTCTTCGCTTCCCAGAGGAAGACCGGCGCCTTGCTCTTGCTGCGCTGCGCGGACTTGACGGTCGCGGCGGGGCTCGCCATGTGGAATCTGACCTCGCTGGAAGTTGAGAGAATCGCCGGCGAAGCGTACTCGGCTTCAGGCGGGATCAAAATGACTGACCGCGGCCTACCCCTGACTACCCACCCGGTGAGCCGTTCTCACCGGCCCGGGGGTCGTTGGGCGCCCAGCCCGCCCATCGAATTCTGCGCCTGGTGGCCTGGCAACGCGGCGCCGCCGCCCGAGGCGATGATGTTCTTCAGCTCGTCCGGATCAGACGTGCGGCCGAACGCCTCTTCCATCGAGATCAGCTTGCGGCTGAGCAGCGCCGCCAGCGACTGGTTGAAGGTCTGCATGCCGAACTTGGACTGGCCGACCTGCATCTGCGAGTAGATCTGGTGCACCTTGTCCTCGCGGATCAAGTTCCGGATCGCGGGGTTGGGGATCATGACCTCCAGCGCCAGGATCCGCCCGCCGCCGGTGGCCTTGGCCAGCAGCGACTGGGACATGATGCCTTCGAGCACGAAGGACATCTGCGCCCGCACCTGCGGCTGCTGGTACGGCGGGAAGACGTCGAGGATCCGGTTGATCGTCTGCACCGCGCTGTTGGTGTGCAGCGTCGCGAAGGCGATGTGGCCGGTCTCGGCGATCACCAGCGCCGACTCGATCGTCTCGAGGTCGCGCATCTCACCGACCAGCACCACGTCGGGATCCTGCCGGAGGATGTACTTGAGCGCCGTCTTGAAGCTCTTGGTGTCCGCGCCCACCTCCCGCTGGTTCACCAGGCAGTTCTTGTGCGGGTGCAGGTACTCGATCGGATCCTCGATCGTCATGATGTGCTCGTGACGGTCGGTGTTGATCTTGTCGATGATCGACGCCAGCGTGGTCGACTTGCCCGAGCCGGTGGGGCCGGTGACCAGGATCAGGCCGCGAGGCTTCTTCGACAGGTCCTGCACGATCGGCGGCAGGCCCAGCTCCTGGAAGGTGAGGATCTTGAAGGGAATGGTCCGGAACGCCCCGGCCACCGCCCCGCGCTGCATGAAGATGTTCGCGCGGAAGCGCGACAGCCCCTTCACCCCGAAGGACAGGTCCAGCTCGTTGTCCTCCTCGAACTTGTGCTTCTGGGCGTCGGTGAGGATCGAGTAGCACAGCTGCTTGGTCTCGACCGGCGACAGCGGGTTCACCTTGAGCGGCACCAGCTCTCCGTCGATGCGCAGTTGGGGCGGCGAGCCGGTGGTGATGTGGAGGTCAGACGCGCCACGGTCCACCATGGCCTTGAGCAGCTGGTGCAGGTTCAGGTTCGCCAACGTCGTGTCCCTTCGTCCGTGGAGGTGACGATCGCCTAGAAGCGGTCGGGGGCGGTGTTGCTGACCGCTTCCTCGATGGTGGTCTGGCCGGCCATCACCTTGGCCAGCGCGGCCATGCGCAGCGTCTGCATGCCCAGGCGAATCGCCTCCTGCTTCAGCTCCGCCGCCGACGCGCCGTTGATGACGATCTCCTTGAGGCCGTCCCAGAAGGGCATCACCTCGTACACGGCGACGCGGCCGCGGTAGCCGCGATCGTTGCACTCGCGGCAGCCGCCCTTGTCGTACAGGGTGAAGCTGCCGATCTTGTCGGGGGGAATGCCGGCGTCGATCAGCGCCTGCTCGTCCACCGTCTCCGCCGGCTTCTTGCAGGACGCGCAGAGGCGGCGGGCGAGGCGCTGGGCGAGGATCAGGTTGAGCGACGCGGTCACCATGAAGGGCTCGATGCCCATGTTCAGCAGGCGGCTCACCGTGCCCGGCGCGTCGTTGGTGTGCAGCGTGGACAGCACCAGGTGGCCGGTGAGCGCGGCCTTCACGCCGATCTCCGCCGTCTCGAAGTCGCGGATCTCGCCGATCATGATGATGTCGGGGTCCTGCCGGAGGAAGCTGCGCAGCGCCGCGGCGAAGTTGAGCCCGATGTCTTCGTGCATCTGCACCTGGTTGATGCCGGCGAAGTTGAACTCCACCGGATCCTCCGCGGTGCTGACGTTCACCGTGGGATCGTTGAGCGAGCTGAGCGCCGAGTACAGTGTCGTCGTCTTGCCCGAGCCCGTGGGGCCGGTCACCAGCACCATGCCGTACGGGCGATCGATCGCGTCCTTGAACCACTTGAGCGGCTCGGGATCGAAGCCCAGCTTGGTCATGTCCAGCTGGAGGTTCGACTTGTCCAGCAGGCGCATGACGATCTTCTCGCCGAACAGCGTGGGGCACACGCTGACGCGGAAGTCCATCTCTTTGCCGCCGCCCATCTTGATCTTGATGCGGCCGTCCTGCGGCAGGCGCCGCTCGGAGATGTCGAGCTGCGCCATGATCTTGAGGCGCGAGGTGATCGCGTTGCGCAGCTTCATCGGCGGCTTCATCACCTCGTACATCACGCCGTCGATGCGGAAGCGGACCCGGAAGTCCTTCTCGTACGGCTCCACGTGGATGTCCGAGGCCCGCTTGCCGATGGCGTCCTTCAGGATCAGGTTCACCAGCTTCACCACCGGCGCGTCGTCCGCAGCCTTGGCCGCCTCCTCCACGTTGCCGGCGTCGGAGTCGTCGGCCAGCTCGACGTCGTCCTCGTCCATGTTGTTGACGATGTCGTCGAGGCTGGGACCCTTCTCGGCGTAGTAGCGCTCGATGGCCTCGCGAATGGCCGGCTCCGACGCCACCACCGGCTCGATGTTGTAGCTGGTGAGGAACTTCAGATCGTCCACCGCGTAGATGTTCGACGGATCGCACATGGCGACGATCAGCGAGCTGCCCGCGCGGTTCACCGGGAGCACCAGGTGCTTGGTGGCCACGTCCTTGGGCACCAGCTTGATGATCTCCTGATCGATGTCGAACTCTTTGAGGTTGATCGCCGGCACGCCGTACTGCTTCGAGAGGAAGTCGGTCAGCTTCGACTCCTCGATCGCGCCGGTCTTGATCAGCGCGGTGCCGATGCGCGTGCCGGTCTTCTGCTGCTCTTCCTGCGCCTTCCGCAGTTGCTGAACCGAGATGAGGTTTTCCCGAACGAGCAGTTCACCCAGACGACCGGACATGTGGTGTGCGCCTCTCCCGAAGCGGGGAATCGTTGGTGAAAAAAGGCCGCGCCATCTTGGTCGGCCGACTTCGAGGTGTCAAAGCGCGAATTCGAGGGCCCGCCCTCAACCGGCTCGCGCCACCGCGGCCCGCGCCGCCTCCAGATCCCTCGCGATCTGCCCCGCGAGCTCGCTGGCAGACGCAAAGCGCTTCTCGGCCCGCAGCCGCTCGAGGAACTGCACCCGCACCTTCTTCCCGTAGAGGTCGCCCTGGTAGTCGAACAGGTGCGCCTCGATCGTCACCTCGGTGCCCCCGAATGTGGGTTTGACACCGATGTTCGCCGCGGCGCCGTACCAGCGCCCCTGTCCTTCTCGAACGCGCACGGCGTACACCCCGGCGGCGGGGCGGAGCTCGTTGGGCGTGTCGATGTTGGCGGTGGGGAAGCCGATGGTGCGCCCGCGGCCGGCGCCGGGGACCACCACGCCGTCGAGATCGAAGGGCCGCCCGAGCAGCAGCGCCGCCGCCTCGACCCGCCCCTCGAGGATGTACTCGCGCACCTTGCTGGACGAGACGACCACGCCGTCCACCGTGACGGCCGGCACCACCGACACCCCGGCTCCCCGCGCGCGCGCCGCCTCCTCCAGCGTCTGCACCGTGCCCGCGCGCCCCGCGCCGTAGGTGAAGTCGTAGCCCACCACCACCCAGCCGGCCTTCACCCCGTCGAAGAGCGCGGCCTCGAAGGCCGCCGGCGGCGTCTTCGCGTACTCCAGGGAGAAGGGCTGCACGATGGCCGCCGTCACCCCCGCTTCCTCGAGCAGCTCCAGCTTGCGCGCCGAGGTGGTGATGCAGCGGGGCGCGAGATCCGGCTTGAGCACCTTGCCCGGGTGCGGCGAGAAGGTGACCGCCACCACCACCCCGTGGCTTCGGGCTGCGTCGAAGAGCGCGCGGTGACCCTGGTGCACGCCGTCGAAGTTCCCCAGGCACAGCGCGCTGCCCGTGAGGCTCTCGTCGGCCGCGGCCTCCAGTGAGGTGAACACCTTCATGCCCGGTGCTTCTTAGCGCCCGGGCTTCTCTTCCGCGCGGCGGATCGCCTTCCCCACGGCGGGCGAATTGGGTAGGCGGCGGCCCTCATGTCCCGCATCCCGCTGCGCCCCCAGCCCGTCGGTGAAGCGCTCTACCGGCTCGAGGCCCCGCCCGACTGGACGGCGGTGTTCGGCTTCGACGGCCCGCTGGAGCTGGAGATCGGCTGCGGCGCCGGCGGCTTCGCGCTCGAGTACTGCCGGCGCAACCCGCAGGTGCGGTACGTGGCCTTCGAGTGGCGGAAGAAATTCGCCCGCGAGGTGCAGCACCGCGCCGACAAGCACGGGATCAAGAACCTCAGGGTGATCGAAGGGGACGCGCGCTTCGCAGTGCCGCGGCTGTTCGCGGAAGGCAGCCTGGACCAGCTCCACCTCCAGTTTCCCGATCCCTGGTGGAAGCGCGCGCACCAGAAGCGCGCCATCCTCCAGCCCGACTTCGCCGCCTTCCTCCGCACGCGCCTCAAGGCCACCGGCCGCTTCGACTTCCGCACCGACGTGGAGGAGCGCGCGCGGCAGGGCCTGGCGGTGCTGGAGGAGGCAGGCTTCGTCAACCCCTTGGGCCCGGGCGCCTTCCACCCCTTCGATCCCGACGAGGTGCCGTCCACCCGCGAGCGCCGCTACCTGGTGACGGGCCAGCCGGTGTTCCGCGCGCGCCTCCAGAAGCGCTGAAATTCGCCAGCCTGCCTCCCCTTCCCATACCCTCCCGAGCCGAAGGCCATGCCGGCGCCCCGCCGAAAGACCCTGGAAGCGACCCGCCGCCAGGACGAGCCCGCGGTCCGCCTTTGGGGCCGCACCCTGCTGATCGCCGACGACGATCGCGCGGTGCTCTCGCAGATCCGCGCCGGGCTGGAGGGCTTCGGCTACGCCTTCGTCGAGGCCCACGACGGCACCGAGGTGCTGACCGCCCTGCGCAAGGCCCAGCCGGACCTGCTCCTGATGGACGTGGAGATGCCCGGCCTGGGCGGCGTGGAGATCACCCGCATCGTCAAGGCGAACCAGAGCACCAGCGGCTTCGGCTTCATCCCGGTGATCCTGATGACCGCCCGGCGCACCACGGGGAAGGTGGAGGGCCTGGAGCTGGGCGCGGACGACTACCTGACCAAGCCCTTCGACATGCTGGAGCTCGCCGCGCGCGTCCGATCGATGCTGCGCCTCAAGGCCCTGCAGGACGCGCTGGTGGACAAGAACAAGGAGCTCGACCGCGCCAACAAGGAGCTGGAGGAGAAGCGCCAGGAGCTGCTCCTGCTGTCGCGCACCGACGGCCTCACCCAGCTGATCAACCGGCGCCACTTCGAGGAGCGCCTGGCCGCCGAGTTCGCCCGCGCGGCGCGCTACCGCGCTCCGCTCTCGTGCTTCCTGCTGGACATCGATCACTTCAAGAAGGTCAACGACACCTGGGGCCACCCCTTCGGCGACGTGGTGCTCAAGGAAGTTGCCGGCGTGGCGCGGCGGGCGCTGCGCGACGTGGACGTGCTGGCCCGCTACGGCGGCGAGGAGCTGATCGCGCTGTTGCCCGAGACGACCCCCGAGGAGGCGTGGCGCGCGGCCGAGCGGGTGCGGCTAGGCGTGGAGGCGATGCGCCTCACCAACCGCTCCAGGCCCGAGCCGGCGGTGGTGCGCTGCACGGCGTCGATCGGCGTCGCCACCTTCCCCGGCGAGGGGATCGACACCGCCGAGACCCTGGTGCAGGCCGCGGACGAGTGCCTGTACGTCGCCAAGCAGAGCGGCAGGAACCAGGTGCGGCAGTCCGGAGAGGCCTGACGAATCAGCGGGCCCCGGGCGCGCGAGTCCTTGAGCGCCGCGTACGTTCATCAGCTATGAAGTCACCGAATGCGCCCCGTCTCCCTTTTCCTCACCGGGCTGCTCCTGCTGGCCTGTCAGTCGCCGCCGGCCAACACGCCCCAGGCCGCCTACCAGGCCTTCGCCCTGGCGCTCCGGAAGGGGGACACCCGCAGCGCCTACGCGTCGCTGTCCAGGCCCACCCGCGACGCAGTCGAGGCGCGCTCGAAGGCGCTGGTGGCCGCCTCCCAGGGCCTCATCAAGGACGAGCCGGCGCTGATGCTCTTCCAGTCCGGCACCCGCCCTGCGCCCTTGGGCGAGGTCAAGGTGGTGGAGGAAACTCCTTCCACGGCGGTGTTGGACGTGGCGGGCACCCGGGTGAAGATGATCAAAGAGGACGGCGGCAGGTGGGTGGTAGATCTCACCGACCTGTACACGAGGAACCAGGGGACCCCGTGAGCGATCGCTTGAAGAAACCAGGGCCGCAGATCGAAGTCATTCGCCGGCCGGCGCAGGCCGCTTCCACGGTGAAGCCCACCCAGCCGGCCCCCGCGCCCAGGCCCGTGGCGCCGCGCACCGCCACCCCCGCCCAGCCCCGTCCGGCGTCTCCACACCCCTCCGGCCCGCGCCCGGCACCCGCAGGCGCGCGCCCGGCCGGAGGCAAGCCCCCGTTTCGTGCGCCGCGGGGCCCGCCGCGGCCTCCGCCCACCGCCGAGCAGATCGTCGCGCTGGCGAAGAAGGAGCGCGTCCCCAACCGGATCGCCAAGGGTGAGCTCGAAGGGAAGATGAAGTGCCGGATCTGGAAGAAGCTGCACGCCGAGGAGGCCAGGCGCTTCGACCAGGCCTTCAACGTCATGGAGGCGAACCCGGGCCTCGAGCTGGCCGACGCCTTCGGCGTGGTGCAGAGCGGGCTGCCGGTGGCCGACTTCGTGGCCCGCCGCGCCCGCGCGAAGAAGCGGGAGGAGGTCAAGGCCGCCCGCGCCACGGTGGCCGGAGCGACGGTGGACGAGCTGGTGGCCGGCTGGCAGACGCAGAAGGCCGAGCTGGCGGTGGTGATGGGCGAGCGCACCGCGCTGGACGTGATCGCCGAGATCCAGCCCGTGGCCTTCGTGCTGGAGCGCGCCGGCCGGGTGGAGAAGCTGAACGTGGTGGTGATCGCCCGCAAGGCCACCTGGGACGCCCACCTCCCCACCGTGACTCGGGATCCGAAGCTGTCGCAGAAGCCCGCCGCGGTGGCCCGGCAACCGGCGCGCCGCCCGGTGAACGATCCCCGCACCTTCCTCGATTTCGTCGGGCAGCGGCTCACCTTCAACCTGCGCAACGGCATTACCGTCACCGAGGCGCTGCTGGCGGTCGGGCCGTTCGACGTGCTCCTCGGCGAGCCGGGCGAAGAGCTCTTCGTCCCGCTGCACGCCATGCTGAGCTGGTCCGCCGCCTGATCAGAGCTGGCCGCGCAGCGCGTCGAGCACGGCCAACTGGGTGCGGCTGGTGCGGTCGTCGAAGCTCAGCCGGCACAACGTCTTCACCCGGGACAGCAGGCGGTACGCGGTGGCGCGCGAGACGCCGTGGGCCTGCGCCCAGGCCTCGACGCGCTGCCCGTCCAGTTGGGCGCGCAGGAGCGACCTCTCGTCATGGGACAGCAGCCCCAGCATGCCCCTGGCGAGGCGCTGGGCGTCGAGGTGGGCGATCAGGACTGCGGGGAGCTCCCGGGTGGAGGTGGTGCGCGGATCGAAGCCCGGGTGATTCAGGTAGCGGTCGAAGAGCTCCCCGGTGGCTTCTTTCACCGTCGGGCGGCGCCCGAGCTGGGCCCACACCGCGCCCACCGCCTCCTCCACCGCGACGGCCGAGAAGCCGCTCACCCCCTCGAGGCGCGAAGGAAAGCCCGCGCGCGCCGGCCCCGACAACACCCGGAGCGCGTCGCGGACGTGGGCGGATAGGGCGTGCCAGGCCTGGTGGTTGTCGCGCTCCCCCGCCACCACCTGCCTGAAGCGGTGGCGCACGGCCCGCACCAGCTCCTCGCCGCTCATCGCCACCAGCTCCGCGCGCCGCGCGTCATGGAGCAGGTGACGCTCGAAGAAGAGCCCCACGAAGCCATCGAGCAGCACCGGATCCACCCGGCCCACGCCGGCCACCGTCTGCCTGAGCGCCTGGTAGTCCTCGTCCCCGAAGGCGCCGGACCGGTGGAAGGCCTCGATCGCCGCCAGGAGGCGCGCGCCGTCGCTCATGGGCTACTTGCGCTGCCGGTACGCCTGCAGGGGGATGACCTGGCTCACGTTGGTGCCCGCGCGGGCCGACTGCGCCCGGCGGATGAGCAGGGGAATGTCGCCCTCGCCGCGCTCCACCGCCATCCGCAGATCTCCCAGGCGCTCCAGGTGGCGCCGCACCGGGAGGCCTTCGGGGTTGAGGCCGACGATCGCCCGCAGGTGGGCCTCGGCGTCCTCCAGCTGCTCCTCGGCGCGCTCGAGATCCCTCCGGGCCAGCGACAGCCAAGCGCTCGTCTCCGCGCTCACCAGGTCCAGCTCGTGGTTGACGCCCAGCACCAGGCGCCCGCGCGCGGAGTCCTCGGACACCTCCTCCACCTCCACCCGGGTGTGGCGGGTGTCGCTGCGCATCTTCGCGGTGCCGTGCACCTGGATGCTCCAGTCGCCATCGCCCAGCACCGCGCCGCTGAAGAGCACCAGGCGCGCCAGGCCCTTGGACACGTCACCCACCGTCGCCACCAGGGCCTCCTGCTCGAGGACCGTGGGGTAGCTGTGCCGGCAGGTGATCGCCGCCAGGCCGGACGGCTGCACGCGCACCGCCACCTCGGACGCGGCGTGGCCGAACAGCCGGGCGCACAGGCCGCCCATGGCCTCGGACAGGCCCTCCGGACCGTCCACGTGCTCGAAGGCGTTGCCCGAAGGCAGCGTCAGCCCGTCGAGGATCTCGGCCACGTAGTGCTTGGCCAGCCCCAGCGCGTGGACCGAGATGTTGGCCTTCGCCAGCTCGTGGCCCAGCTCCTCGAAGGCCTCGGGGGCGTCGGGGCCCACGGAGGGCTCGCCGTCGGTGAGCACCAGCATCTGGGGACGGCGGCCCGGCACCAGGGTGCGCTGCAGGCCCTTGAGCCCCAGGGTGACGGCCTGGTGGAGCGCGGTGCCCCGGCCCGTCTGGATGCCCTTGAGCGCGTCCGTCATCGCCCGCTTGCCCCGCGCGTCCATCAGGCAGACGGGTACCCGCTGCTCGGCGACGCCGTCGAAGAGGACCAGGCCGATGAAGTCGTCGGGGCGCGCCAGCTCGACGAACTGCGCCGCCGCCTCCACCGCCGCCGCCAGCGGAGCGCCCTTCATCGAGCCCGAGCGATCGAGCAGCAGGTTCACCATCACCGGCCCGCGCGGCTCGTCGGCGCTCACCCCCGCCGAGACGAGGAGGTGGACTTCACGGGTCTCTCCCCGCTGATGCTCGACTGCCCAGGCCATCCAGTGCATCGAAAGCTCCTTCGCGTGCGCTCCATCTCGTCAGAGCGCAGCCCCCGCCGTGGTGTCTCAACGCCGCCCGCCCCGAAAGCGTACCCGTGCGAGCGCCCTCGCGTCGCGCTAGACAGGCGTCCCGGAGACCCACATGCGCGCACTCATCATCCCGTCCGTCTTCCTCATCACCGTGCTGGCTGGCTGCAAGAAGGAAGAGCCCGCCAAAGAGGCGGCGGCTCCAGTGGCAGTGAAGCCGCCGGAGGCGAGGGCTCCGGAGGCCCCGGCGAAGGCCCCACCCGCCGCCACCGGGCGCGTGGTGGCGATGGAGGTGACGGCGGACGGCTTCGTCCCGGCCAACGTCACCCTGAAGGCGAACGAGCCGGTGACGCTGCGGGTGACGCGCAAGACGGACGAGACGTGCGCTACCGAGTTGCTCATCGACGGCACGGACATCAAGGCGAAGCTGCCCCTCGACACCGCGGTGGACATCGCGTGGACGCCCACCAGGCCCGGCCAGGTGAAGTACGGCTGCGCCATGGACAAGATGGTGGGCGGTCTGCTGCTGGTGGAGTGAGTCGCGAGAAACCCCGGCAAATCGGGCCCTTGCGCGTGAGTGTCGGACCCGGCGTGTAGGGTGGGCGCGGTGCGAGAGGTGCGCGACATCCTCGGCCGCCTGGCGGTGGTCGACGTGGAGACGACGGGGCTCGATCCGGCCTGCGCGCACGTCATCGAGGTGGGCGCGCTCTTCGTCGCCCCCGACGCGGCCCCGACGCGCAGGAGCTGGCTGGTGCGGCCCCCGGGGCCGGTGCCTGCGTGGATCACGGCCCTCACCGGCCTCGACGAGGGCGAGCTGTCCGGCGCGCCCCGCTTCGGCGAAGTCGAGGGCGAGCTGAAGGCCGCGCTGGCCGGGTGGACGCTGGTGGCGCACAACGCGGCCTTCGAGCGCGGCTTCCTGGGCGAGGTGGTGGGCGGCGCGGCGATGCTGGACTCCTGCGTGCTGACGCACCTCCTCTTCCCGGAGCTGCCCAGCCACGCGCTGGACGCGCTGGTGCGCTGGGCCGGGGTGGGAAGTGGCGCCCAGCACCGGGCCCTGGGCGACGCGGAGGACACGCTGCGGGTGCTGGAGGTGGCCCTGGCGCGGGTGATCGCGGAGGGCCGCCGCGCCGACGTGGAGGTGCTGCTGCAACGACTGACGCCTGCCGAGGGGGCGGACGCGGCGGCGCTGGTGGAGCTCCTGGAGCGGCTGCGCGACGCCACGCCCAGCGTGGGTCAGCCACCGCCCCGCGTGCAGAGCTGCGCCGACGAGCGGCTGGCGCGGCTGCTGGAGCGCGAGCTGTCCGGTGGGCCGGGCTGCCTGGAGATCGAGCGGCCGGGAGCGACGGCGGCGGCGCTCGAGGTGGCCACCCGCTTCGCGCGCGGCAGGGAAGGCGCGCTCGGGGAGGAGACCGACGACAGGGAGTCCGTGCTGAGAAGCGCTGCGCCGCCCCTACCCCGCGCCCTGGAGGAGGCCGGCGTTCCGCTGGTGCTGGCCGTGCCCCGCCGGACGCTTCGGGAGCTGGCACCCTCGTCTCCCCTTCCCCTCGTCCAGCGCTCGCCCACCTGCCGGGCGCGGCTCGCCCAGGTCCTCTCCTCCACGCAAGGAGTGGGTGACGGCGCCCGGCTTGGGCGCGCCTACCTCTCGGCGCTGCTGCGGCGCAGCCCGCTGCTCGTTCCCAGCCGTTGGTTCATCGGCCAGGCGCCGGAGGTGCCCGCCCTGCTGCGCGCCGCCGGGCCGTGCCGCTGTGGAGATCGAGCCTGCGCCGGGGCGCTCCCCGAGGGCGCTGGGCACGCGGTGCTGGTCAGCCACGAGCTGGCGCTCGATTGGCTGGAGCAGCGGGTTCCGATGGCGCTGGTGGCGCTGGACGCGGATCGCCTGCCCGCGGCCGAGCGGCGGCGAACGTCGCTCCGCCTCGACGCGCAGCGCCTGGCGAAGCTCGCCGGACGGCTTTGGGACAGGTCGGGAGGCGACGGGCTCGCGGCGCGGCTCACCCAGGGGGCGGACCTGTTCCAGCACGCGCTGGAGGCGCTGGCGGGCCAGGTGGGCCTCACCGTCGATCTGCGCGCCCGCGCGCTGGGGCCCTGGCTCAGGCTGCGCGACGTGCTGACCGGCCTGCGGAAGGACGTGACGGCGTGGCTGGCCGCGGCTGCTCCGGGCGACTCCAACTCGCCGGCGCTGGCGCAACTGGCGGACGAGCTGGCGCGCCTGGCCGAGCCTCCTCCGCCCGGCTTCGACGCGCGCGTGCATGGCGGCGACGCGCCGATCCTGAGCCTGGAGCCACGGCACCCGGAGGCGGCGATCGCGGCGCGGCTGCCCCGGTGGGCGGTGCTGGTGACGGGCAGCCCGGGCACCCTGGAGTGGGCGCAGCGCCCCACCCACCACGTCGGCCCCCTTGCTCGCCCCTCGGTGGAGCTGGAGCCGTGCGTCGCCTCCGCCCACGCCGTCGCCACCCACGCGGCCCGCCTCGCCCTGCAGCTCGCCGGGCCGGTGAACCTGGTGGTGGAAGGTCGGCTGGAAGGCCTGGCCGAGACGATCCGCGAGGACTTCCCGCGCCTGCCGGTGCGGACTGTCCCGGGCGCCCCTCCTCCGGGAGGCGCCTGCGTCCGCCTGGTGCCCTGGCCCGGCCCCACCCCCCCCGACGCCCTGGCCACGCTGGTGGGCCCGGTGCGGGACGTGCGGCGTGCGGTGCTGGCCTGCGGGGAGCAGGACGTCACCGTGCTGGTGCCCGCGGAGCGATGGGACGAGGTGGCCTCGCGGCTGGAGGAGCTGCGCGACGACGGCGGTGGGCTGCGCCTGGGGCTCTCGGCCGGACTGGACGTCGACGCGCGCTGAGTCCTACCTGGACAGCCGAGCCTGAAGCTCGCCCTTCAGCCTGGCGAGGGCGGCGGGATCTCCGTTCGCGGCGGCCTCCACCACCTTGAGGTCGCCTTCGGTGCGATCCCGGAGCTCCTTGATCATCGCGGCCATCACCTCGAAGACGTCCTGCAGCTCGTCCCCGGGCCGCAGGCCATAGCTGGGCGGGCGGATCACCCCGCTGGCCACCTCGCGGGCCATGCGCTTGATGCGGAAGAGCGGGCCGACGATGCGGTGGGTGATGACGATCGCGCCGATCGCCACCAGCAGGATGAAGCCGCCGAGCAGCCCGATCAGCGCGTACAGCGTCATCCGCTGCTGCTTCTCCAGCTCCCCCCTCTGCTGGATCACCGCCTGCTTCTCGGCCTCGAAGGCGTCGTCGATCGTCTTCGACTTGACGGCTAGGCGGGCGATGAAGTCCGGATCGTCCATGTTCCTGGCGAGATCGCTGTTGATGGTGCAGGTGCCCAGCTCCTTGCTCGTCTCGGCGGCCTTCTGGCGGGACTGCACCGCCGAGTTCATCTGCGCGAACAGCGAGCCGGTGGTGCGGACAAGGAAGAAGCCGAGGAGCCCGGCGACCACCAGGGTCATCGCCACGAAGTAGGCGGCGAACTTCAACTGAAAGCGCGCGTCGAGCAGGAAGTTCCGGAGGCGGCGGTTCTGTCGCCCCGGCTGCCCTCCCTGCTGCGCTGGCTGTGGCTCAGACATGTCGACGGTCCTCTCGACCTGCTCTTAGGGCTTCCACTCCAGATCGACGGCTGCGTCGTCCACCACCCGCGGCACCATCGCCTTGATCAACGTCTCGGGCTTCGCGCCAGACGCCTTCACGTTGTACGACCCCTTCAGCGCCTGATCCGGGTAGGTCATGATCAACATCTCCACCTTGAGCCCCTTGGCGGACTCCCCCGGCAACACCTGCAGCCTGAGCTGGTAGGCCTTGAGCTGACGCGCGCGCACCAGCGCGGCGGCCTGTCTTCTGTCCTCGGCGGGCGGAGCGAAGGTGGCGCCCATCGAGGCCAGCTTCTCACGCATTTTCTGTTCCGCCAGTTGCAGGAGCCCGGCCGGCAGATCGCCCACCTTGTCCTGGACGGGCTCGATGCTGACGTACAGCCCGCCGCGGGCTCCCGAGCCCAGGGCGAGCGCGCGCTCCATCGCCGCGCGCACGGTTGGATCGGTCTCGGACAACGCCTTCTTCAAGCAGTCGAGGGAGGACGCGTTCTGGACCTCGCCCAACGAGCTGGCGGCCGCGGTGCGCACCAGGGGCTCGGGATCCTTCAGCGCCGAGCAGAGGTACGGCACCGCCGACTCGTGGCCCGTCTGCCCCAGCAGCACGACGATCTGCACCCGGTTACGGGGGTCCTTCGCGCCGGCGAGCTGCCGGGACAGCAGCGTGACGCGGGGATCCTCGGCGGCCCACACGGGCAGCCCGACCAGCAGAAGGAGCGCGCAACCCGCGCGGCGACAGCTCACCCGCAATCCACCCTGGCGACAGCAACGACGGAGGTCAGCCGGTCACACACCGGGCGTCGAACCTGCGACTGCATGACGACGAGGTCCCCGGCCATGACCAAACCGCATCGTACCCTGCAACCGGCGTTTGCGAAGCCTGAGCCGCTGGCATATCCCACGCGCATGCCATCCCACATGACCGCCTCGCAGGTGCGCGACGCGTTCCTCTCGTTCTTCGAAGGCCGCGGGCACCGCCGCGTGGCCTCGTCCAGCCTGGTCCCGGCCAACGATCCGACGCTGCTGTTCACGAACGCCGGCATGGTGCAATTCAAGGACGTCTTCACCGGGCGTGAGAGCCGCGACTACACCCGCGCCACCACCACCCAGAAGTGCGTGCGCGCCGGCGGCAAGCACAACGATCTGGACAACGTGGGCTTCACCGCGCGGCACCACACCTTCTTCGAGATGTTGGGGAACTTCTCCTTCGGCGACTACTTCAAGGCGGACGCGATCACCTGGGGCTGGGAGTTCGTCACCCAGGTGCTCGAGCTGGACCCCAAGCGCCTCGCGGTGACGGTGTTCAGGGGTGAGGAAGGCATTCCCGCCGACGAGGAAGCGGCCCTGCTGTGGGCGAAGGCCGGGGTGCCGAAGGACCGCATCTTCCGGCTGGGGCTCAAGGACAACTTCTGGGCGATGGGCGACACCGGTCCCTGCGGGCCGTGCTCGGAGATCTACTGGTACCTGCCGGATCACCCGGTGAAGGACGGTGACGAGCCGGGCCCCTCCGACAACTGGCTGGAGATCTGGAACCTGGTGTTCATGCAGTTCGAGCGGAAGGAGGCGGGCGGGAAGCTGATTGCGCTGCCGCGGCCGTCCATCGACACCGGCGCGGGCCTCGAGCGCGTCACCGCCGTCGTGCAGGGCAAGAAGTCCAACTACGACACCGATCTCTTCACGCCGATCATCGCCACGGTGGAGCAGCTGTGCGGCCGGAAGTACGCGGGCAGTTGGACCGATCACCACGACGCGGCGATGCGGGTGATCGCGGATCATGCCCGGGCCACCGCCTTCCTGGTGGCCGACGGGGTGCAGCCTTCCAACGAGGGCCGCGGCTACGTGCTGCGCCGGATCATGCGGCGGGCGATCCGCCACGGCGATCAGACGCTGGAGCTGGAGACGATCTTCTTCCCGAAGTGCGTGGACGCAGTGGTGACGGCGCTGGGCGGCCAGTTCCCGGAGCTCCAGGAGAAGCGCGAGTTCCTCCTCGAGGTGACGAAGCACGAAGAGGAGGCCTTCCGCCGCACCTTGCGCGCGGGCCGGGCGCTGATCGCGAAGGAGTTCGGCCGGCTGGCGCAGGCGAAGACGAAGGTCGTCTCTGGCGAAGTGGTGTGGGACCTGCACCAGACCTACGGCTTCCCGTGGGACTTGACCGAGGTGATGGCGCGGGAAGAGGGCTTCTCCATCGACAAGCGCCGCTTCGACGAGCTGCTCGAAGTGGAGCGCCGGCGCAACGAGGGCTCGCTGACCAGCGAGAAGGGCATCGCCGACGTGTACATGGCGCTGGCCGGCAAGCACGGCGACACGAGATTCCTCGGCTACGAGGGCGACGGCGTCACCGGTGCGGGCAAGGTGCTGGCGATCATCAAGGGCGGGCAGCCCCACGAGGTGGCGAAGGCCGGCGACCAGGTGGAGCTGGTGCTGGATCAAAGCCCCTTCTACGGCGAGTCCGGCGGCCAGGTGGGCGACACCGGGGGGATGAGCGCGAAGGGCGTCCGGGTGGAGATCTCCGACACCCAGAAGCCCGCGGGCGGCCTCCTGGTGCACCAGGGCAGAGTCCTCGAGGGCTCGGTGGCGGTGGGCGACGCGCTGGCGCTCGAGGTGGACAGGGCGCGGCGGGATCGGATCCGCGCCAACCACTCGGCGACCCACCTGCTGCACAAGGCGCTCAAGGTGGTGCTGGGCGAGACGGTCAACCAGAAGGGCTCGGTGGTGAACCCAGACAACCTGCGCTTCGACTTCTCGCACTTCAGCGCGATGACGCCGGAGCAGGTGGACCGCGTGGAGGATCTCGTCAACGGGTGGATCCGCGACAACCAGGGCGCGGACACGAAGGTGATGGGGCTTGCCGACGCGAAGGCCGCCGGCGCGGTGGCGCTCTTCGGAGAGAAGTACGGCGACAAGGTGCGCGTGGTGACGGTGCACCCCCAATCCACCGAGCTCTGTGGGGGCACCCACGTGCGGCGCTCAGGGGACATCGGCCTGTTCCGCATCACCCAGGAGTCGGCCATCGCCTCGGGCGTGCGGCGGATCGTCGCTCTCACCGGCCAGCCGGCGGTGCAGCACGGGCGCGAGCTGGAAAAGCACCTGCGGCGCGCCACCGAGCTCTACAAGGCCTCGCCCGCGGAGCTCCCCACCCGGATCGAGACCAGCCAGAAGCGGGTGAAGGAGCTGGAGAAGCAGCTCGAGGAGCTCAAGCTGAACGCCACCAGCGGCGCGGGCAAGGCGGCGGAGAACGTGCAGGACGTCAATGGGATCAAGGTGCTCACCCAGCGCGTCGATCCGGCCGACGCCAACCTGCTGCGCCAGCTCGCCGACCGCTACAAGGACCAGCTCAAGAGCGGCGTGGTGGGCCTGGGCGGGCGCACCGAGGACGGCAAGGCGATCGTGCTGGTCGCCGCGACGAAGGACCTGGTGGAGAAGGGCTTCAAGGCCGGGGACGCCGTGCGGGTGATGGCCCAGGAGCTGGGCGGCAAGGGCGGCGGCAAGGCAGAAATGGCCCAGGCCGGCGGCGCCGATCCGACGAAGCTCCCCCAGGCGTTCCAGAAGCTCCTCGAGCACGTGAAGGGCGCTTGAGTCGATGCTCCGGGCGCTCTGCGCGGTGCTGGCGGTGGGCGTGTTGGGCTGCCCGAAGGAGGAGCAGCCGTTCGATCCGTCCACCGATCGCACCCTGCAGAAGCTGAAGGAGGAGCAGGACCGCTTGGCGAAGGGCGGGACTCCGAGCGGCCCACCCGGCGCGAAGACGCCCGAGCCCGATCCGCTGGCCGAAGCCGCCGCGGCCCAGGCGCCGCCCAGAGTGTTGCCGCTCCCGCCCGCGGCGGTGACGAAGCTCGGGCCGCTCAACCTGGAGCTCCGGCGCGTCGAGGTGTCGCAGACCCTCAAGACAACCCGCGCGTCGATCTCCACCGGCGAGCGCTTCGTGCGGGTGGTCCTCACCGCCACCACCAGGACCCGGGCGCCCTTGAGCCTGTCGGGCGCGCGGCTGGAGCGCGGCGCCGAGACGGCCTCCATCGCCGGCGACGTGCAGCGCCTCGGCCAGGGCTCTCCCCTGGAGACGGCCATCGAGCCCGGCGTCGAGCAGGACCTGGTGCTCTTCTTCGAGGCCAGCCCCTCGATGATCGCCCCGGGGCTGAAGATCATTCTGCCCTCGGGCGAGAAGACGGTAGAACTGCCCCTGCAATGACGTCTCCGGACGAGTCGAAGAGGGTCCCGCTGCGGATCCGCCTGCCCTTCTCGACCGAGAGCGAGTTCGTCGACAAGTACGGGGTGCACCTGGCGCCCGGGGGCATCTTCATCACCACCCGCAGCTCCAAGCCGGAAGGCACGCTGCTCTCCCTCGAGGTGGTGCTCACCGACGGCTCGCGAGTGATGCGCGGCGAGGGCGTGGTGGAGCGCGTGGTGGAGGACGAGCAGCCCGGCAAGAGCGGCATGCTGGTGCGCTTCACCCGCATCGACGCGAGGACCAAGGCCCTGCTGGATCTGGTGACGGCCGCGCGCGCCGGCGTGACGCCCGAGCCGCCCGCCACCGGGCCGTCCCAGCCCGAGCCGCCCGCGCCCGCGCCCTACCGCTCCTCACCGACGCCCGGCCCCTTCTCGAGCAAGGGCAAGCCGCCGCTGTCCGAGGACCTCGTGCTGGGAATCGACCTCGGCACCACCACCTGCCGCGTGGCCCTGGTGCAGGACGGCGCGCCCAGGCTGCTCACGATCCCTTCCGAGCGCGGCGTGGCCATGCCGTCGGCGGTGGCGCTGGACACCGCGAAGGCGCGCCTCCTGGTCGGCTCGGCCGCGCGCAAGCACCGCGTCGAGCACCCGGAGCAGACCATCGTCGGCTTCAAGCGCCTGATGGGCCGCCGCGCCCGCTCGAAGAAGGTGCGGGAGATCGCCGGCCGCGTGGCCTTCTCCATCGTCGCGGACATGGAAGGCGACGCGGGCGTGGAGCTCGGCGAGCGCACCTATGCCCTGCCCGAGTTCGCGGCGATGCTCCTGCGCGAGCTCAAGAACGCCGCCCAGGAGCACCTGCACCGCGAGGTGTACCGCGCCGTCCTCTGTGTGCCCGCCTGGTACACCGATCACCAGCGCGCCTCGGTATTGGAAGCCGGCCGGCTGGCCGGGCTGGAGATCCTGAGCCTGCTCAACGAGCCGTCGGCGGTGGCGCTGGCCTTCGGCTACGGCCGGGGCCTGGCCCGCAAGCGGGTCCTCGTCTACGACCTGGGCGGCGGCACCTTCGACGCCTCGGTGGTGGAGATCACCGGCGACGACATCGAGGTCGTCTCCACCGGCGGCGACGTCTTCCTCGGCGGGCTGGACTTCGACAGCCGGCTGGCCGACGCGCTGATCGGCACGCTGGCCGAGTCGGTGCGCGACCGGCTGCTCGAGTCACGGATCACCGTCGAGCGGGTGCGCGACGCGGCCGAGCTGGCGAAGATCACCCTCTCGGAGAAGACCGAGACGCCGGTGCGGGTCCCCTTCATCACCCACGACGACTCCGGAAAGCCGGTCGATCTCACCGTCACCGTCGAGCGCAGCTTCCTCGAGGCCAACACCCAGGACCTGGTCGAGCGCACCGTGGAGGTGACCCAGGTGGTGCTGGACGCGGCGAAGCTGACACCCCAGCACCTCGACGAGGTGGTGCTGGTAGGTGGACAGAGCCGCGCCCCGGCGATCCGAGCGCGGCTGGAGCAGGTGCTCGGCCGCCCCGGCCGCAACGACGTCGATCCCCAGGGCGCGGTGGCGCTCGGCGCGGCGCTCTACGGACACTCGCTGGTCCAGAAGGAGCGCGGCAAGAAGGGCCTGAGGCTGGCTGAAGTGCTGGCCGCTCCCATCGGGGTGGCGGTGCGGGGCGGTGGTGTGCGGCGCGTGCTGGAACGGAACACCCGCCTGCCCGCCGGCAAGACGCTCGCCGTCCCCGTAGAGGCGGGACAGACGATGGGCCTCGCGGTGGTGCAGGGCGCCGCGCCCCTGGCCGTGGACAACGAATACCTCGGCGCGCTCCACGCCACCTTCGATCGCTCCGGCGAGGCCTCGCTGCGCTTCTCCCTGTCCACCGACGGGCGCCTCACCGTGTCCGCCACCTCCCCCACCGGCAAGGAAACCCAGCTCACCTTCGCCACCCCCGACGCCTCCGAAGCCGTCCACGCCGAGCTGCTCGCCCAATCTCCCCTCCCCGGAGAAGTGGGCCCCGTCACCTCCTCGAAGTCAGGCCTCTTCGGCGGCATCAAGAAGCTCTTTGGACGATAAGTCGCTGAATAAATTGAGTTATTTCGCTACACACAACTCGCACCCACACTGTCCGACAATGTGGGCACATGAAAGTCAGGCGGCGTCCTCGTCTGACCTCCAGCGGTGCTGTACATTTTGACTCGCGCAACTCCTGAAAGGGGCCTTCACCATGCCGATGCGGATCTCGGACTCGAAGCTGGCGTCGCTGTACGCGGCCTTCGAGCGGCAGCAGCAGAGCAGCGCCGGTTTCAAGCTGGGACGTGAGCAGGCGCTCGAGATCCTCTCGATGGTGGGCGATCGCTCCGGCTGGTCCGCCACCAAGGTGCTGGCCGAGCTGAAGAAGCCGGGCCTGTCGCAAGACGCGCAGGTGGCGCTGGCCGCGAAGGGCCTGTCGAAGTCCGAGAAGAAGGACCTCGAGGCGATCCTCGACCAGGGCACGGTGAAGCTGGATCCCGGCGCGAAGGCCTTCCTCGAGGCGGTGGTGGGGCGCACCGGCGGCGGCGGTGGTGGTGGGGGCGGCGTCAACGGGCTGAGCGTCACAGGCGATCAGAAGGACGGCCTGACCGGCGTGACGAAGGCCGGCGCCACCATCGAGGCCATCAACATCACCACCGCGCCGGGCGGCCGCCTGCACATGGACGACACCATGGTGATCGGCAAGGCCGACGCCAACGGGAAGTTCAGCATGGCGAAGCTGACCGGCGATCAGGCGATGCGTGAAGGCGATCTGATCCGCATGCGGGCCCGCTACGCCGACGGCACCACCTCCGACTGGATGACGGTGAAGGCCAAGGGCATCGAGGCGAAGGACTCGCGCAACGCGGTGGTGGCGCTGTTCCGCATCGGCCTGGCCGACACGGGCAGCGGGAAGGTCAGCGTGGAGAACATCAACGCCAGCCGCCAGGTGTCCGAGCCCGGCGCGAAGCTGCAGTTCACCAACCTGCGCACCAACGAGAAGACCCAGGTCACCATCACCGACCTCGGCGGCTTCCCCGACGGCTTCAAGCTCAACGGCAAGGCCGGCGACTCCTTCTCGGTGGCGGCCACCGACGGCACCAACAACTCCGCCTTCACCACCGCCGTGGGCAACGTCACCGTCCCCGGCGGCAACCCGGGCGGCACGGACCTGATCCCCGACCCCGCGCTGCACAGGGACGAGCTGAACGCCGACGGCACCCCGAAGTTCGGCAAGAAGTCGTACACCGGCCCCCTCTTCATCGACGGCGCCAAGGCCGGCGACGTGCAGCAGGGGCAGATCGGCAACTGCTACTTCCCCGCGGCGATGGCGGCCCTGGCCCAGCACCACCCCGACGCCGTGCAGAACATGATCAAGGACAACGGCGACGGCACGTACACCGTCACCTTCAAGCAACAGGACTGGGCCACCGGCGGCCGCTACAAGGACGTGCAGATCAAGGTGGACGGCGATCTCTACACCCGCTCCTGGGGCGGCCCGCTGTACGGCCACTCGTCGAACAGCTCCGATCCCAAGAAGATGGAGCTGTGGTTCCCGCTGATCGAGAAGGCCTACGCCCAGTGGAAGGGCAGCTACGACAGCATCGGCAACGGCGGGCACGTCAGCGACGTCTTCGAGGACTGCCTGGGCGTCTCCACCAGCTCGATGGGGCTCTCCTACTCCAGCCTGGACAGCGTGTGGAGCCGCATCACCAAGAACGTCGACGAGAAGAAGGCCATCGGCGCGGGCACCTACGGCGAAGATCAGGAAGCGAAGTACACCAACACCGGCGTCTACGCCGACCACGCCTACTCCGTCCTGGGCTACGAGAAGGCCGCCAACGGGGAGCGCTACGTGCTGATGCGCAACCCCTGGGGCGAGTCGGAGCCCGCGGGCAACGGCCCCAACGACGGCGTGTTCAAGCTGAAGCTGCAGGACTTCACCAAGCTGTACCAGACGATGTACTTCGTCAGCTGACAGGGGACTTCCGTCATGGCCAAGCCGCCGGAACCGATCGAAGACGTGCTGCCCCGCGCGACGTGGATCGTCGACGCCGAGGTCACCGAGGTGCTCAAGACGGGCTCTGCCCCGCCGAAGGCGGAGGCCGCCCCAGGCGCCACCAGCACCGGCCAGAAGACGGCCGCGCAGACGGTGAAGCTCAAGGTGAAGCGGGTGCTCAAGGGCCAGGACGTGGCGGAGCTGGTGGTGGAGAAGCCGGAGGCGGGCTACGCGCTCAAGGCCGGCAACCACGGCCCGTTCCTCATCGACTCCACCAAGACGATCCTCGGCCGCTACGGCCCGGACTCGTACAGCTTCGAGCGGATCCAGAAGGCCCTGGCCGCGAGCTGAACCCTCACAGCGGGAACTGGGCCAGGAAGCGCTCGGGCCGCGGATCGCGGGCGAAGGCCTCCAGCACGCCCTCCGCCGGAGATCGGCGCCCTGCGGCCACCTGCGCCAGAGGCTCGAGCAGCGGCGCGTCCAGCGGATCGAGGCGGCCCAGCCCCCGCGAGGCGATCGCCACCAGGTCGGCCGCGTAGTCCGAGAGCGCGCCCGCCCCCAGCCGAGCGCCCAGGCCCTGCACCTGCGCGGCGGCGTGCAGTTCGAGGTGCGCCCTGGGCTGGAGCGGAGGCAGAAGGCGCGTGGCTTCGTCGAGGGCCGCGTCGTCGTAGAGGATCCCCCGCATCAGCGCCGCCAGGGCACCCGTCTGCGCCAGGTTGACCGCGTCGGCGCTGCGGATCTCGATCACCCTCTTCAGCCGGACCTCGGGGAACATGGTGGACAGGTGATCGACCCAGTCGGACTCGAGCGCCGGCTTCCCTTCCCACCCCTTCGCGAGCAACTGGCGGAAGGTGCACTGCGGATCCACGTAGCGCCCGTCACGCCGCAGGAAGAGCATGGGCGCGTCCAGCGTCCACTCCACGTACGCCTCGTAGGAGAAGCTACCGTCCAGCATGCAGGGAGGGTAGCCACAGCGAGAGGGATCGACCTCGGCCCACACCCGGCTGCGCCAGGACTGGTACCCGGTGGGCTCGCCGTGGGCCAGCGGGCTGTTCGCGTAGAGCGCGACCAGCAGCGGGGCCACCCGCACCGCCGCCGTCACCTTGCGCGCGCAGTCCGCCTCGTCGCGAAAGTCCAGGCTCACCTGCCCGGTTGCGGTCATCAACATCATGTGGTGGGCCAGCCGCCCGCGGCGCCCCAGCGTCTCGCGCATGGTGCGGTAGCGCGTCTTGGGCATCCACGGCATGCCGTCGGGCGCGCCGAAGGGGCGGTAGCCGAGGGCGGCGGTGGCCAGGCCGAGCGGCGCCACCACCTGCGAGAGCTCGGAGGCGTGACGCACGCTCTCGGCGTGCGCTTCGCGCGCGGTGGCGAAGGGCGAGCCCGACAGCTCCACCTGTCCTCCGGGCTCCAGGGTGATCGTCTCCAGCCCGCGCGTCATCGCGATGGGCGGCGCGCCGGGCCCTTCACGAAAGTCAGCGAAGCCGAAGCGGCCGAAGCCTTCCAGCACCGCGCCGATGCCGGAGGCGCCTTCGTAGGGGACCGGCTGGCCGGCCGCGGTGAAGAGCAGCTTCTCGTGCTCGAGGCCCAGCAACAGCGCGCCGCGCGGCTTCTCCGCGGCGGCGAAGGTGCGCGCCAGCTCCTTCGCGCTGGTGGGGGCGGGCCGTTCTTCCGTCTGACGGACGTCGAGCGACATGAAATGGAGGCGCGTCTATAACGTTTTGCCCGCGGGGTTCCACCCTTCGCCCATGCCCTCCTCCATCATTCCCACCCTCGGCCGTGAGCGCCGCGCCGGAGAGCTCTTCACCGGCCTGGGGCTGCCCCTGCGCGCGCTCGCCTTGATCGCCCGCACCCCGAAGCTCTTCCTCTGGTCCTCGGTGGCGGCGCTCGTGACCGCGGGCGCGCTGGTGGGGCTGGCGGTGCTCCTCTGGCCGCTGGGGCAGGGGCTCGCCGAGCGCCTCGTCGGCCACGACGCCACCTGGCAGCGCGTCACCTCTGCGGGGCTGGGCTTCTTCTTCTTCGCGCTCCTCTTCATCGTCTCGGCGCTCACCGTGCCCAACCTGCTGCTCGCGCCGCTGCAGGATCCCCTGTCCGAGGCCACCGAGGCGCGCTGCGGCGACTTCACCGCACCGCCCTTCTCCGTGCGCGCGGTGGTGCGGGGGACCCTGGAGTCGCTCGCCCACACGCTGCTGCGCCTGTCCTTCATGCTGCTCGGCTTCGTGGTGCTGTGGCCCCTCAACCTGGTGCCCGTCGTCGGCGGCGTGGTTTGGGTGATCCTCTCTTCCGCCTGGTCGATGTTCTGGCTGGCCGTCGAGCACCTCTCGAACCCCATGGCCCGTCACCTCCGCCCATTCAGGCAGGTGGTGAGCGCGCTGCGGCGGCGCCTCCCGCTGGCGCTGGGCTTCGGCGCGGCGCTCTGGGTGATCCTCTGGGTGCCGGTGGTGAACTTCTTCCTCATGCCGGTGGCTGTGGTGGCCGGCACCCTGCTGTACCGGGCCTTGCTGGCCGCCGACGCACTGCCTGCTCCACCTGGCCCTTGACGCGCGCCGGGAACGCTGAACCCAGCGCCGGTGTTGGCACTTCCTTGAAGGGCTTCGGCCCGCTGGTTAGGCTTTCTCACACTCTGGAGTTCCCGTTCCTCCAAGGACGACCCACCTCATGCCGACTCTTCGACGTGTTGCCGTGATCGCCGCGCTGGTTCTCGCGTGGGCGCTCAGCGGCAGCGACCGCGCTCCGCTCACCCTCACCATGTCCGACGCCGTCGCCGCGCCCAAAGGCGCCGCGCTCGAAGACAACGGCAAGAGCCCGCACGATCTCTCCTCGCTGCGTGTGCTCACCAAGGTGATCCTGTACGTCAAGGACAACTACGTCGATCCCAAGCGGGTGCGGCCCAAGGAGATGATGGTCGCCTCCCTGGAGGCGGTGGAGAAGAGCGTGCCCGACGTGATGGTGGACGGCACTGCCGACACCGGCAAGGTGCGCGTCAACGTCAACGGCAAGCTCAAGGAGTTCGACCTCTCCCACGTCGACTCGCTGTGGAAGATGAGCTTCACCTTGAAGGACGTCTTCGACTTCATCTCGCGCAACATGCGCCCGGTCGAGGACACCCGGGAGATCGAATACGCGGCGGTCAACGGCATGCTGCAGACGCTCGACCCCCACTCGGTGCTGCTGCGCCCGGAGATGTATCGGGAGATGAAGCTGACCACCAAGGGCGAGTTCGGCGGCCTGGGCTTCGTGATCCAGATGCGCGAGGGCATGCTGACGGTGGTGAAGGTGCTGCCCAAGACGCCCGCCTTCCGCGCCGGGATCAAGAAGGACGATCAGATCCAGCGCATCGGCGAGGAGTCCACCGTCAACATGGACCTGAGTGAGGCCGTCGGGAAGCTGCGCGGCCCGGTCGACTCCCGCGTCACCATCCACCTGATGCGCAAGGGCTGGGACAAGCCCCAGCCGATGACCGTCACCCGGGCGATGATCACCATCGAGTCGGTGCAGTCCAAGCTGCTGGCCCAGGGCGTCGGCTACGTGCGCCTCAAGAACTTCCAGGGCAACACCACCCGCGATCTGCAGTCCGCGCTGCTCGAGCTCTCACAGCAGGCGACCGAGGCCGGCAACAAGGGCCTCAAGGGCCTGGTGCTCGATCTCCGCGGCAACCCCGGCGGGCTGCTGGATCAGGCGATCCAGGTGTCGGATCTCTTCCTCTCGTCCGGCACCATCGTCGCCACCGTCGGCCTGTCGGACAAGCTGCGCGAGGAGAAGCGCGCCCACGCGGACGATGAAGACGACGCCTTCCCGGTGGCGGTGCTGGTGAACGCGGGCAGCGCCTCGGCTTCAGAGATCGTCGCCGGTGCGCTCAAGAACCAGAACCGTGCGGTGATCATCGGCCGGCAGACCTTCGGCAAGGGCAGCGTGCAGGTGCTGTACGACTTCCCCGACGACTCGGCCTTGAAGCTGACCATCGCCAAGTACCTCACCCCGGGGGACCTGAGCATTCAGGAGGTGGGCATCACCCCCGACATCGAGCTCATCCCCACCCGCGTCACCCAGGAGCGCGTCGATCTGTTTGCCCCGCGCCGCTCGATGGGCGAGGCGGATCTCGAGCACCACTTCTCCAACCCCGCCAACTCGCAGGCCGCCAAGAAGCGCGAGGACGTGGTGGTGCGCGAGCACCCGGTGGAGTCGCTCAAGTTCCTCAAGGACGAGCCGCAGAAGGTGGCCAAGGCCGGGGATCCGAAGAAGGATCCGAAGGCCGCGAAGGGCGGCGGGAAGAACCCCCTCACCGACAGCGAGGCGCTCCCGGAGAGCGAGGAGCTGGACGATCAGCTCGACGCCGAATCACAGGACGAGGTGAAGGAGGACTTCGAGGTCACCTTCGCTCGCGAGTTCCTCCTCGCCGCGCCCAAGCTGCGCCGCGACGAGATGCTCAAGGCCGGCAAGGGCTTCGTGGCCTCCCGCCGCACCTCGGAGGAGAAGCGGATCGCCGACGCCATCGGCGCGCTGGGCGTGGACTGGACGCCCGGGGCCTCGCCCAAGACGGCCCAGTTGGTGGCGAGCCTCAAGGCCAGCGGAGAGAAGAAGATCACCGCCGGGGAAGCGGCCACTCTGGAGCTCACGGTGGAGAACAAGGGCGCGGAGCCGGTGCGTCGCCTGCGCGCGTGGATCGAGGCGGACAACGGGATCATCGACCGCCGCGAGTTCCTCTTCGGCCTGGTGAAGCCCGGCGAGAAGAAGTCCTGGTCGGTGAAGGTGAAGACGCCGAAGGATCTGCTGTCCCGTCGCGACGGGGTGAAGGTGAAGCTCCAGGACGACAGCGGCGTGCTGTCCGAGACCGAGGCCGGCGAGCTCAACTTCGTGGAGCTCCCCCGCCCGCAGTTCTCCTTCACCTGGTCGATCAACGACACCTGCGCGGCTTGCAACGGCGACGGCCTGATCCAACGCGGGGAAGACGTGACCCTGGTGGTGGACGTGACCAACGTCGGCACCGGGAAGGCGCTCGACACCTTCTCGTCGATCCGCAATGCGTCGGACTCCAACATCTTCATCGAGAAGGGCCGCTTCAAGCTGGGCGAGCTCGGTCCGGGCGAGACGAAGTCGGCCCGCTTCCAGCTCGAGGTGAAGAAGGCCTACAAGAACGGCGACTTCGGACTCAAGCTGGCGATCATCGACGAGCCCCTCGAGGAGTTCACCACCGACAAGCTGGACCTGCCCGTCGCCCCGGACGGCCCGGCGCTCACCTTCGAGCCGAGGAAGGGCTCCACCGTGCGCATCGCCGACAAGGCCGACGTGTACGCCGCCGGCGACGGCAAGCGCGTGCTGGCCCGCCTGCCGAAGGGCGCCACGCTGGTCGAGCAGGCGCGCGGGGCCACCTTCTCGCGCCTGGAGTGGGACAAGGACCGCTTCGTCTTCGTGAAGACCAGCGATCTGCGCGACGCGAAGGGCCAGAAGGCCGCCGCCCCGAAGGACGTCAGCTGGAGTTCCTTCCGCGCCCCCGCGCAGATCACCTTCAACGTCGATCCCGCAGCCGGCGGCGCCGTGGTCGAAGGCGAGCGCTTCACCCTGTCCAGCGTGGTGGCGGATCCGAAGCTGCTCGACCTCTTCGTGCTGGTCAACGATCAGAAGGTCTTCTTCAAGGGCAAGGGCGAGGAGGACGGCGACAAGGTGAAGTTCACCACCGAGTTCCCCCTCAAGGAGGGCAACAACCTGGTGACGGTGATCGCCCGCCAGACGCAGGACTTCTCTACCCGCAAGACGATCGTCGTCCGCCGCCGCCCGGCCGCCGCCGTGGCGCAGTCCGGGGCCGATCCCCGTCCCGCCGGCCCCTGAGCGACGACCGTCCCCGCGGAAGAATTGATGGGGCCCTGCCGCAAGGCTAGGGTTCACCCCATGGCCTGCCGTTCGCCGCGCCGCCTCGTTCTGGCTGCCGTGTCCTTCGCCGTGGCGCTCGCCGGCGCTGCCCGGGCGGACACCTACGACTTCAAGATCTACCAGCTGGGCAACCCGCAAGTGAGCGGCACCGGCTACACCCCGCGCGCCAACTCCAACTTCCGCGCCTTCGTCCGCCAGTTCGGCGCCGCGATGACCAGCGTCAACCTGGCCCCGCCCGAGACGCTGGGCCACTCCGGCTTCGCCTTCAACGCCGAGCTGTCGGTGGTGGACTTCGGCGGCGCCACCCTGCCCACCGAAGGCGAGTTCAAGGGGCCGCTGCTGATCCCCAGCCTCCACGTGCGCAAGGGCCTGCCCTACTCCTTCGAGCTCGGCGCGCGCGCCGCGTGGATCGAGAAGAGCCGCATGGGCGCCGGCACCTTCGAGCTCAAGTGGGCCGTCAACGAAGGCTTCAAGTACCTGCCGGACATCGGCATTCGCGGCTCGGTCACCAAGCTGATCAACGCCCGCGACTTCGACGTCACCTGCGGCGGGCTGGACATCGGCATCGGCAAGCAGTTCGCCATCGCGGGGATGATCACCCTGACTCCCTACGTCGGGTGGAACCTGATGTTCGTCGGCGCCACCACCTCCAGCATCGACTTCCGCCCCTCGCGCACCTTGGAGGAGTCGGACACGCCCGGCGAGCAGTACAAGGACTTCTACATCTTCGACGGGGTGCTGGCCGCGCAGAACACCCACAACCGCTTCTATGGGGGCTTCCGCTTCGTCGGCGGCGTGGCGATCATCGGCGCTGAGATCAGCTACTCGGTGCTGGGCCGCTTCCGCGACGCGAACACCGGCATGGACGTCGACGTCCCCGCGGTGCTCGCCGGCAACTTCACCGTCGGCCTCGACTTCTAAGCGGCGCCCTCTCAGTGAAACGCCGGGGCCAGCGCGCCCAATTCGGCCTTGAGCGGACCGGGCCGGTTGGTGATCAACCAGTCCACGCCCAGCGCCCGCAGCCGCCGCGCTTCGGTGACGTCGTCCACCGTCCAGGTGGCCACCTCCCAGCCGCGCGCGTGCCAGGCGTTGACCCGCTCGCTGGTGCAGGCCTGCGCCGAAGGGTGCACCGACGTCGGCGCACACACCGGCAGCCAGAGCCACGCCTGGGGCACCCACGCCTTGTCGGGATCGATGAGGAAGCCCCGCCGCAGCTCCGGGAAGCGCCGCGCCAACCGCACCAGGCACAGCGGGTTGAAGCTGGACACGAAGACCCGGTGGCCCAGCTTCGCGTCGGACAAGTAGCGGCCCACCCGCTCCGTCAGCCCGCGATCGTCCACCGCCTCGCACTTGAGCTCGACGTTCACCACCAGCCGCTCCGGCAGGGCCTCGAAGACGTCCGAGAGGAGCGGGATCCGCGCGGGGGGGAACCCGAGCCGGCTGCCCACGTCCACCCGCTTGAGCTTTCGCCACGGGGTGGTCGCCACCTCCCAGGGCAGGCCCGAGAGCCGATCGAGCCGCTCGTCGTGGCACACCACCACCTCGCCCGAGCCGCAGACCATCACGTCCAGCTCCACGCCGTCCGCGCCCTGGTCCGCCGCGCCCAGGAAGGCCTGCAGCGTGTTCTCCGGGAAGTCGGCGCTGGCACCGCGGTGACCCAGGATGCGCATCGGCATGGAGAAGCCCGTTGCTAGGGGGCGCTCCCGTCGTCGTCAAGTTGCGCGCGCCGTCACCGCCGTGGCATAGCGGCGCCCATGGGCTCGTGCGGCACTGGAGAGATCATCACCCTGGTCGTCGTCACCGTGATCATCTTCTCCGCCGCCCGCATGGGCGCCCTGGGAAACGCGCTGGGCAGGTTCGTCTACTCCTTCAAGAAGGCGTCGAAGGGCGAGGATCAGATCGACGTGACGCCGAAGAAGCTGGACCGCGCCACCGAGGACGCCCAGGTGGTCGACACCCAGCGCGGGGACGCGCAGAAGAAGAGCTGAGTCAGCCGGTCCGCAGGAGCGTCGAGGCCAGCTCGCGCAGCGAGGCGTGCAGCCCGGGGCTCTCCAGCAGTTGCTCCAGGTCCACCCGCGGCAGCAGCGGTACGATCTTCACCCCCACCTCCGGGGGCAGGTAGGGGTTGAAGGCCAGCGCGCGGCGCACCGCGGGCCGGAGCGACCAGCGCGTCGAGCGCCAGATCTCCACCAGCGGCTCGGGCCGGGCCGGCCTCCGGGCGGCGATGCGCACCACCAGGTCCTCGGTGAGGCGCGAGTTCCGCAACACCTCGCGCACCACCGACGGGTTCGACGCCACCGCCAGCCGCGACAGCTCGTCGGGGTTCCTGGTGAGGCGGGCCCTCGTCTTCAGCACTCCCAGGGGCAGCGTGAAGAGCCGGGCGTCGGCGCGCGCGGCGGCGTCCACGTGGTACTGGCGCACCGCTTCACCTTCGGCGAACAGGAGCTCCACGTCGTCCTGCTGGTGCAGCCCGGCGACCCGGCGCAGCGTCGACAAGTGGGGAATGACGTCACCGTCCTCCTCCAGCGCGCGCAGGAAGGCGGGGAGGATCTCCAGCGCGTCATCGTCCCGCGCCGCGGCCAGCTCCAGAAGCTCCGACAGCAACTGCGTGGCCTCTGTCTCGCTCACCTCTCCCAGCGCCCGCGCCGCCGCGCGCCGGCGGACCAGCGCGCCTCCTGAGAGGACCACCAGCCGCCGGAGCACCGCCCGCGTCCGCTCCCGCTGCGGACTCACGGCGCCCGCGTCGCAGTCGACGCGCCGCTGGTCGACCGCGAGGAGACGCGCACCCGGAAGCCCTTCAGATCCGGCGGGTACTCGAAGAAGGTGACGAGGAAGGGCACGGTGGCGCCAGGCTCCACCACCGGCGCGCGCTGTGCCACCCGGGCATTGAGGGCGTCCAGATCCTCGGCCGTCGCCACCAGGTACAGCTCCTCCGGGGACGCGGGGAGCCCCGCCGCCGACTCCGCGTCGCGCACCAGGCTGTCCCCCTCGAGCAACTCCGCCCGCACCGCCAGGCGCACCGCGGACGCCCCTCGGTTCGTCACCTCGCCCCGCACGTAGAAGAGCGGCTTGCCGGCCTTCGTGTCGTACAGGCCGTTGGAGATGTCCTCGGCCACGAAGTCCGAGCTCGGCGCGAACGTCGACTTGAGGTGCGCCCAGGACAGCGTGTCCGCGCTCAGCTTGCCTTCGTTGAGGTACGCCGAGCCGACCACCACCAGCGCCGCCACCAGCACCGCGGCGATCACCAGGTTGACGAAGACGCCCAGCACCGTTCGCCGCCGGCGGGGCGCCTCCGCGGCGGGGGCCTTCCGGGGCGCCTCGGGCCTGGCCGCGACGGGGCCCTCGTCGGCCGCTTCGGTAACGGCGGGCTCGTCGACGGGCGCAGGAGGCAGCGCCGCCGCCATGTCGAACAGCGCATTCCTCGCCGCCTCTCCGGTGATGTCCTCGGGCAGCGGGGTGCGCTTCTCTTCTTTCGGCATCTCCCCGCCGAAGAAGTCGTCCGCCGCCGGCTGTGCGCCTCCGAACAGCGCCGGCATGGCCTCGGGCTCGGACACGTCGACGTCGAAGGCCACCGGCGCGCTGGTCTGCGGCTTCGCGGCGGGGTTGTTGCCCGTCGTCCAGGTGGGCAGGGCCGGCTGGGTCCCCGTAGAGGACGGACTCGCGCCGGCCGGCACGAAGACCGGCACGGCCGGCTGGGTGGCCACCGCTGCCGCGCGGGGCTGGGTGCCGGTGGGCGCGTTGGCCCGCGGTTGGCTCCCGGTGGGGATCGGCGCGGGGGGCCCTGGAGGCGGCGGCCCCATGCCCGCGAAGTCGAAGGCAGGCGTCGCTGCCACGGCCGGTGGCGGGCCCATCGGTGGCCGCTGAGCCGCTGGCTGGGCCGGGAGAACACCCGGCGGTGGCGGGCCGAGAGCTGAGAAGTCGAAGGCCGGCGTGGACTCGGCTGGAGCCCCTCCGGCCGGCGAGCCCAGGGCCGAGAAGTCGAAGGGCGTGGGTTGGGCGGGCGCCGCTCCTCCGTGGGGGACCAGCGCCGAGAAGTCGAAGGACGCCGGCTGAGGCGCAGGCGCGGGTGCCCCCTGCGCCGGCAGCCTGGTGGTGGGCGCGGACGTGCGCGGCACGGGGCGCGCCACCGGCGCTGCGGCGGACTGCGGAGGAGGAATGGGCGGCGCCAGGCTGGAGAAGTCGAACGCCGATCCTGCCGCGGGCGTGGTGGCGGGCCCCTGAGGGGGAATCGGCGCCGCCCCCATGTCCGGCACCCTCGAGGCCTCGAGCCCCAGCACGAAGACGCCCGGCCTCGTCGCCTCCGGATCCGGCACCGCCGGCGGATGGCCGAAGGCCGAGAACGGATCCGGCTCTCCGATCTGAATGCTCTTCCCCGCCATGGTCACCTTCCCGGGCGCCGCGGCCACCGGGGGCACCACCGGGAAGGTCTGCGTTCCAGGAGCCCCTGCGGGTGCGGCGCCCGACGCAGGCGCCCCTTCCTTCGTCACCCGGAAGGTGTGTCCGCACCTGGTGCAGCGGACCTTGACCCCCTTGTCCGTGACCTTGTCGTCCGGGATCTTGAACCGGGTCTGGCACTGCTCGCACTTGACGATCATGGTTCGGCCACGGCGCCGCCCGGCGCGCGCCAAGTATACGTCCTCCCCGGAGAATTTCCGGGTGTCGGATGTGGTGCGCCGGCGCTTGCCCGCTGCGTCATGCCGGTGCTATTCGCGGGACGCACTGCGTCAAGCGAGGGCCCTCCCATGAGCGAAGCCGAACCTACGCGCGAGCCGAAGGTGATCAAGCGGTACACCAACCGCAAGCTCTACGACACCGTCGAGAGCCGCTATGTCACGCTCGATGAGATCGCCGAGATGGTGAAGCAGGGCGTCGAGGTGAAGATCGTCGACAACCGGACCAAGGAGGATCTCACCTCCGTTACGTTGGCGCAGATCGTCTTCGAGGAAGAGAAGAAGAAGAACCAGATGCCGCTGTCGGTGCTGCGCGAAATCATCCGCCGGCCGGGCGACTCGATCACCGACTTCATCAGCACCCAGGTCAGCCCGCGCGTCGATGCGCTCAAGCAGGAGGCGGGGCAGCGCATCGACAAGCTGCTGGGCCGCGACGGCGACGCGCCCGAGCTCAGCCCCGCCGCGCTCCTGCAGCAGTCCCAGAAGGCCTTCGAGGCCTGGCAGACGCGGGTGGACGAGCGGGTGAAGGCCACCCTCGAAGGGGTGCTGGGGAACCTGCCCGCGCTGGGCCGCGACCTCGACACCCTGGTCAAGCGCATCGCTGAGCTCGAGCAGCGGATCGCCCAACTGGAAGAGCAGAAGAAGAAGTAGGTCAGCGCCCCGCGCGATCGATCGCCTCCGCCACCTTCTGGAGGATGGTCGCGCCGCGGCTCCAGGGGGCGTACTCCCAGATCGTCTTGCCGTGGCTCTGGGCCTCGTCGATCGCCACGTTCAGCGTCATCGGCTCGGACACGCGCCGAGGGAAGTAGCGCTCCAGGGTGGCCACCACCTCGTCCGCGAGCTGGGTCTTCCGGTACAGCGTGGGCACCACCTGCGTTACCCGTAGCGCCGGGTGCCGGTAGTCGGCGGCCACCCGCGTCACCGTGTCGCTCATCTCCGCGCAGCCGTCGAGCGCCAGGTAGGTGGTGGCCACGGGGATGACGACCTCCTCCGCCGCCAGCAGCACGTTGGTGGTGGTGAGGCCCAGCGACGGCGGCGCGTCCAGCACCAGCACGTCATAGCGGCCGTCCAGCGCCGAGAGCGCGCGCCGAAGCCGCAGCGCGCGATCCGGATCGGCCGCGGCCTCGGTGGGGAAGTCCGCCATCTCCTTCCAACTGGGGATCACGTCCAGCCCCTGCACCGCCGTGGGGCGCACCACCTCGCCCACGCCCACGGCCTCGTCGGTGAGCAGATGAAAGACGTTGGGGGACACGGTGCGGACGTCCAGCCCCAGCGCCTTGCCCGCGTGGCCCTGGGTGTCGAGGTCGACGAGCAGCACCCGCCGGCCCTTCTTCCCGGCCAGGAAGGCGGCGACGTTCACCGCCAGGGTGGTCTTCCCCACCCCGCCCTTCTCGTTGATGAAGGCGATCCGCCGCGTCACTTACGCCTTCTTCGTTTCGACCAGGCGATCCACCTTGCCCTCGAGCTGGCCGAGCAGCTTCTCCAGCTCGTCCATCTTCTCCCGCAAGGTCTCCAGATCTCCGGTGGAAGGCAGGTTCATCGCCGACAGCGCGCTGCGGATCGACTTGTCCAGGGTGCCCTTGGCCGAGAGACCTCGCGACAGAATGGTCTGGATCCCGGCCACGAACTTCTCGTTGGACATCAATTGCTGCACCAGCTTGCCGACTCTTTCTTCGCCGGTGGCGACCAGCTTCTTCATCACGGGGTTGTTCTTGAGCATGGCGGCGGATGCTGCGTTCGCGTGCGCGCCGTGTCAATGTGCAGCCGCTCGTGGTGGCTGAACTCGACGACAAGCGCCTCATCGTGGTGACCGGTAAGGGAGGCGTGGGCAAGACGACCGTGTCCGCCGCCCTCGGCCTGTCGAGCGCGCGCGCCGGCCGCCGCACCTTGATCTGCGAGGTGAACACCCAGGAGCGGATCAGCGCCCTGTTGGGGAAGGCCCCGGTCGGCCCCGAGGTGACCGCGATCGACGAGAACCTGTGGTGCGTCAACGCGCGCCCCCAGGAGGCGATGCGCGAGTACGCCCTGATGATCCTCAAGTTCGAGAGCATCTACAACGCGGTCTTCGAGAACCGCCTGGTGCGCTACTTCCTGCGCTTCATCCCCTCGCTGCAGGAGCTGGTGCTGCTGGGGAAGATCCTCTTCCACCTGAAGGAGAAGCGGCCCGACGGTTCGCCCCGCTTCGATCAGATCATCGTCGACGCGCCGGCCACCGGGCACGCCATCACCTTCCTGTCCGTGCCGCAGGTGATCCTCGACACCATCCCCCCCGGCGCGATGGCCAGCGAGGTGTCCTGGATGCGCGACTCGCTCGTCGACCGCGCCACCACCGCCGTGGTGCTGGTGTCGCTGCCCGAAGAGCTGCCGGTGAACGAGACGCTGGAGCTGCACGAGGCGCTCTCGAAGCGGGTGAAGATGCACCCTCGCGTGGTGGTGCTCAACGGCTTCATCGAGCACCGCTTCTCCGACGGGCTGCCGGACGGGGTCCCTCCGTCGCTCAAGGACGTGGCGCGGGCTCACGAAGTGCGTGCCGCGCTCTCGGGGGCCGCGAAGGAGCGCCTGGCTTCCCTGCAGCTCCCGGTGCTGATCGTCCCCCGGCTATACCTCCCCGAGTTCGGCAAGGCGGCGATCGAAGACGTCGCCCGGCGCCTGGCGGGAGCGCCCTCGTGACCAGCCCGCTGCGACGCGCCTACGAAGAGAACTCGGTGCTGATCACCGTCGGCTCGGGGGGCGTGGGGAAGACGACGGTGGCGGCCACCCTGGCCCTGCGCGCGGCGATGGAAGGCACGGCGTCCCTGGTGTGCACCATCGATCCGGCGAAGCGGCTGGCCAACGCCCTGGGCCTGGAGGCGCTGGGCAACCAGGTGACGCGCATCGGCGACCCGGTGTTCGCCAGAGCCGGTCTGGCGCCGCGCGCGCCGATGGACGCGATGATGCTCGACATGAAGCGGACCTGGGACGAGGTGATCGAGCGCCGCGCCCCGCCCGACAAGCGCGAGAAGATCCTCAACAACCGCTTCTACCAGTCGCTGTCCACCGCGCTCGCAGGGAGCCAGGAGTACGTGGCGATGGAGAAGCTGTGCGAGCTGCGCGCCACCTCCTCGGCGGGCCTGATCGTCCTCGACACGCCGCCCACCGCGCACGCGCTCGACTTCCTCGACGCGCCCAACCGGATCCTCGACTTCCTCGACAACGAGTCGGCGAAGTGGCTGCTCACCCCCGCGCTGGCGGCCGGGAAGTTCGGCCTCAAGCTGTTCAACCTGGGCGGCAGCTACGTGGCCAAGACGATCGCCCGCTTCACCGGCACCGAGACGCTGCAGGCGCTCGCCGACTTCATGCTCCACATGAGCGGCATGAACGAAGGCTTCCGCGAGCGCGCCCACCAGACGCGCGCGCTGCTCGAGGCCCAGAGCACCTCCTTCGTGCTCGTCACCGGGCCCATGCCCGATCGCCTCGACGAAGCCGTCTACTTCCACACGCTGCTCCAGCAGAACAAGCTGCGGGTGGCCGCCGTCGTCGTGAACCGCGTCCATGCGCCCGTGGCCGATTCGCTGTGGGCGGAGGTCGCACGTCTCCCTCCATCGCTCCAGCCGGCCTTCGAGAAGACGCTGAAGGAGAACGAGCACCTGGCCCGGCAGGACGGCCGGGGAATTGCCCGGTTGGCCGAGGCGTGCGCGCCTACGCCGCTGGTGCTGGTGCCCCGCTTCGAGGCGGACGTGCACGACCTGGCGAGCCTGTTCGAGACGTCACGCTATTTGTGGGGGGACGCGCGGCTCGAAGCGGCGGTGGTCGCGCGTTAAGCTCTACGACTTGATGCTGGAACCCGAGGTGGGACCGGGCTGTCGATGCCCCAAACCACCCTCTCGAGTGAGCGACCGCGCCCCCATGCACCGCCTTCTCTCTGCCGTCCTCGCCTTCCTGGCCCTCTCGTCGCTGGCTGGCTGCGCACACACGCGCGAGCGCGATCAGATGCAGAACCTGCAGTTCGACGAGGTGCTGATCACCGGCGATCTCGAGCTGGGCAAGCTGAACGCCGAAGAGCTCTTCGCCGCCGCCACGACCTTCTTTGCCGCGGAGGACTTCGCCCAAGCCGCGCGCTACTTCGGGCGGATCTGCGACTTTCACCAGAGCAGTCCGCACTACCGCGCCGCCCTCTACAACGCGGGCCTCTCGCTGGAGAAGTTGAAGGCCTGGGACGAAGCGTGGGTGCGCTTCACTGTGCTGGCAGATCCGGCCAAAGGCACCGGCGACGCGCTCGACGCCTCGTACCGGGTGGCCGAGACGCTGTACCACTCGGAGCGCTACCCCGAGGCGATCGAGGTCCTCAAGGTGATCGGCGCGCGCGCGGATCTCCCCACGGACCGCCGGATCGAGGCGCGGGTCCAACAGGGCGTGTGCGAGCTGGAGATGGGGCAGCCGGACATCGCCGAGGCCACCTTCCGCGCCGTGCTGGCCGAGTGGAGCGCGCTGCCGGATCGCGATCTGGTGGACGACTACTTCCCGGGGCAGGCCCAGTTCTTCCTGGGGGAGATCTTCCGTGTCCACTACGAGTCCATCGAGCTCGACGGGAGCAAGAACACCGAGAAGCTGGCTGAGGACCTCGAGTACAAGTCGGAGCTGCTCCTGTCTTCCCAGGGCCACTACCTGCGGGCGATCCGCGTCGGGAACGGCTACTGGGCCACGGCGGCGGGCCAGCGGATCGGCGGGCTGTACGAGAACATGTACGATCACATGATCCACGCGCCCGCACCCAGCGAGCTGGCCGACGCGGAAAAAGAGGTCTACCGGGCGGAGCTGCGCAAGAAGATCCGCGTGTTGATCTCCAAGGCGATCACCGTCTACGAGCGCACCCTGGAGGCCGCGGAGCGGATCGGCTCCTCCAGCCCCTTCGTGGAGCAGACCCGCGGCAGCCTGCAGCGGATGAAGGAGCTCTTGCTGGCCGAGGCCAGGGCGGAGGAAGAGCCCCCGCCGTCTCCGCCGCCGGGAAGCTGACGCCTCCCGCCCCCGAAGCTACCCTCGGCCGGGTGACGGAGCCCGTCTTCACCGCCGCGGAGCTGGCCGAGGTGAAGGCGTACCACGCGCCCCGCTACACCTTCGAGGCGGTGGACTCGCTCCTCTGGCCCATCGTCCTGGTGCTGGTGGTCCGCTTCCTCACGGGGCCGCTGTACCGGGTGGCGGTGCGGCTCACGTCGAGGTGGAGGTCGGCACTGTTGGACCGGGTGTGGAAGGGCAAGGGCTGGGGGCCGACGACCGTCTTCGCGCTGCTGCTGTTTGCGATCTTCAGCTTGGTGACGTTGCCCACCGACATCTGGTTCGGCTTCGTGCGGGAGCACCAGTACGGGCTGTCGACCACCTCGCCCTGGGTGTTCGCGCTCGACTCCTTCAAGGCGCACCTCTTCACCGCGGTGGCGGTCCTCGCGCTGGCCTTCGGGCTCTTCGGGTTGGCGCGGCGGCTCACCCACTGGTGGTGGGTGATGGGGCTGGTGGCCACGGTGGTGATGAGCGTGTCGGCAGCGCTGGATCCGTACCGCAGCCGCCTCTACATCGAGCAGCAGCCGCTGCCAGACGGGCCGCTGCGCGCACGCATCCTGGCGCTCACCAAGCAGGCGAAGGTGGAAGTCGCGGACGTCCTGGTGGACGAGACGCTGTCGCGCACGGTGCGGCTGCAGGCCTACTTCGCGGGGACGGGGCCGACGCGCACCATCGTGCTGAACGACGCGCTGCTCAAGAACCTGAGCGAAGACGAGATCCTCGCCGCGGTCGCCCACGAGTCCGGGCACGTGCACGAGTCGCGGTGGCCGGCCCGGGTGATGTCGGCGGTGTCGCTGTTCGCCTTCCTGGGGCTGGTGGAGTGGCTGTTCCGGCGGTCGGCAAAGCGGGGGTGGTTCGGGATCTCCGAGCGCGCGGACATCCGCACCCTGCCGCTCATCCTCCTGGTGTTCGACCTGTCGATGACCGCCGCGGGGCCGCTGAGCGGGCTGGTGTCGCGGCGGCGGGAGTGGGCGGCGGATCGTTACGCGATGACGCTGACCCGGAATCCTGAGTCCTTCTCGTCGATGCTGGTGAAGGCGGCGCGGGTGAACAAGATGGATCCAGAGCCCCCGCGGTGGCTGGTGCTCAAGGGCATGTCGCACCCGCCCATCGGCGAGCGCATCGAGTTTGCCCGGCGCTTCCAAACGAGGTGAGGCTGCCTAGAAGAAGGCGACGCCGGCACCGATGAGGCCGGTGAGGTGCGGCACGTCGCGGCAGCAGTCGCCGGGGCTGACGCGGTAGCGGGCCTCGGCCTCGATGAAGAAGTGCTTGCCCAGCCAGATGTCGATGCCCGCGGCGCCGACGAAGCCCCAGTGCATCTTGCCGCGCATGGCATAGGCCTCGCTCATCGCCAGCGAGCCGGAGAGGTAGGGCTTGAAGGTCCTCGTGGGAAGCCACAGCTTGGCGCCGATCAGATCCCACGAGCGGCTGTCGGGGCGCATCTCGAAGTCGCTGCGCAGCGCGAGCCAATTGGTGAAGCGGGTCTCGAGGCCGATGGAGTGCGCGTAGCCCAGGCCGGACAGTTCCACGCCACTCGTCCAGTCAACGAGGGCGGCAGAGCCACCGAGGTACTTGAGGCCGAGGAAGGCCGGGCGCGGAGTCGCCTTCTTCTCGACGGTGACGGAGACGGAGGCGGCGGCAGGAGCAGCCGACGGGACGACCGGGACAGCGACCATGGGAGGAGCGGTGGGAGCGACGACGACGGGCGGGGGCGTCGGGACATAGACGGGGGTAGGCGCGACGTACGCCACCGGAGGCGGCGCCATGACGACCGGCGGCGGCTGGTACACCGGCGCAGGGGGGGCGACGTACACGGGAGCCGGCGGGGCGACGTACACCGGCGGTGGGGGCGCGACGTAGACGGGCTGGGGCGCGACGACGATGGGCGTCGAACATGGGAGCGCCGACGCGCTGAA
>JADLDB010000087.1 GCA_020846875.1 Myxococcales bacterium
GAGTGCACCGCCGACGTGTGCGGAGGCGGGGCGTGCGGACACCCGCTGGCCGCCGCGGGGACGGTGTGCCGCGCCTCCATCGACGGCACCGACAAGGGCGCGCGCGTCTCCTTCGCGGAGGTGTCGGACTTGAACGCCTGTCGCCACGCGCTGCAGGTCGAGCCCGACGCCGCGCGCCGCTTCAAGCCAGCCACCTTCCCGCGGGCGGACTGGCTTTGGGTGGGGACCAGCCTCTACGTCGCCGATGCCCCAGCGGCGTGGCGCCAACGTGAAAAGCGCCGCCCCAGCGGATAGAAGGGCCGCATGCTGGAACGCCTCGTCGTCGGCTCGGTCCCGAAGAAGCACCACCTGCAGCTCAGGGACGCCGCCGGCCACCTGCACTTCGAGCACTGCATCACGCAGGAAGGCTTCGACGCGCCCTACACCATCGCCTACCACCGCCACGCGCCGCACCGGCAGCAGGCCGCCACGACGACGCACGGCTTCGGACCGCGCGAGGCCGCGCCACCGCGAGGGCTGGCCAAGCGCCACTTCCTCTCGCAGAAGCTGCCCGCCTCCACGAAGGGTCCGCTGGATGCGCGCGTACCCCTGTTGTTCAACGCCGACGTGACGCTGGGCGTGGTGAAGCCCGGCGCGGACGACGCGGCGTACTACTCGAATGGCGACGGCGACGACCTGTTCTACGTGCACGAGGGCGGCGGCACCTTGCGCACGCTGCTGGGCGACGTGGACTTCTCCGAAGGCGACTACGTCTGTGTGCCGCGCGGCCTCCTCCACCGCTTCTTGCTGAAGCAGGGCGCGCCGCAGTGGTGGCTGTGGCTCGAGTGCCGCGGCGGCGTGGCGGTGCCGAAGCAGTGGCGCAACCAGGTGGGCCAACTGCGCATGGACGCGCCGTACTGCCACCGCGACTTCCGCGCCCCGCGCTTCGTGGGCCCGCAGGACGAGGGGCTGCGCGAGCTGGTGGTGAAGCGCGGCGACGCCTTCCACGGCTTCACCACGAAGGAGTCCCCGCTGGACGTGGTGGGCTGGGACGGCAGCGTGTACCCGTGGGCCTTCCCCATCTTGAACTTCCAGCCGCGCGTGGGCCTGACGCACCTGCCGCCGACGTGGCACGGCACCTTCGCCACGCGGGGCGCGCTCATCTGCAGCTTCGTGCCGCGGCCGGTGGACTTCCACCCCGAGGCGATTCCGTGCCCGTATCCGCACTCGTCCGTCGACGTCGACGAGTTCATCTTCTACTGCCGCGGCAACTTCACCTCGCGCAGGGGCGTCAGCCCGGGCTCGATGAGCTACCACCCCGCCGGCCTTCCCCACGGCCCGCACCCTGGCGCGTACGAGGCGTCCATCGGCACGAAGGAGACGAGCGAGCTGGCGGTGATGCTGGACTGCTTCCTGCCGCTGCAGCCGACGACGCAGGCGCTGGCGCTGGAAGACCCGGGCTACCACCAGTCCTTCATCCCATGAGGGACGGCGCTGCTTGCCTCAGGGCCGGTACGTCGCCACGTGGAAGGCCCGGTTGTCCCGGTCGAAGTAGCGGAAGGTGACTTCACCCTTCACCGGGTCCAGGTCCAGCTCGGTCCAGTTGTTGCGGCCGTTGGCCCAGTCCCACTGCGGGCCGCTGGGGTACGAGGGCAGCGAGTTGGGTGCCTGCGCCCCCGGGCCCACCAGCGCCTCAAGCTGCGTGCCGCCTGGCTCGCCGGCCTTCGACACCCGGCCGATGCACGCCAGGTGGAAGTCGCCCGAAAGCCACACCAGGCCGCGCGTGCCCGCCTGGTCGAAGGCCTCCAGCACCTGCCGGCGCTGGTCCGGGTACGCCAGCCACATGTCGTCGCCGAAGGGCCCGAAGAAGGGCGTGTCGAAGCTGCCGATGGGCACGGTGTTGAGGATGAGCTTGAAGGCGGCCTCACTCTTCGTCACGCCCTGGATGAGCCAGTCGAGCTGCTCCGGCGACAGGTAGTGGCCGTGGGCGCGGTCGCGCTCGCTGCGGGAGTCCAGCACGAAGAGGTCCACCGTCTTGCCCCACGACAGCTTGCGCCACAGCCGCTCGGGCGCCGCGGCGTCGCTCCTCATCGGCTGGTGCTCCTTGAAGGACGCCAGCGCGGCGGCGAACAACTGTGGGTCCAGCGTGGCGCGCTCCCAGTTGTTGCGGATTTCGTGGTCGTCCCACAGCGCCACCACCGAGGTGGACGCGCGCAGGGCCCGGTACTCGGGCGTGTCCAGGGTGAGGCCCCAGTGCTCGCGGAACTCCTCGTGCGTCGTCGCGCCGTCCGCGTAGCAGACGTCGCCCAGCAGGATGAAGGCGTCGAGGTCGCTGCGCCGGCCCGCCGCGCCCACCGCCGCGAAGTCGTGCGAGTGCTTGGTGCAGCACACCGCGCCCAGCTTGAGCGGAGCCACCGTGCCGGCGGCGAAGGCGGTGCGGAAGCGGCCCTCGAGGCTCGTCTCCACCACCGCGCCGTCGTCGGCCACCGCCTCGAAGAGGTAGCGGTACCAGGTGGCTGGGGCCAGGCCGTCCACCGAGACGCGGACGTACCCGCCTTCACCCACCACCGCGGGCAGCCGCGGCGCGCCGGCGGCCACCGGGTAGTCGCCTTCCGAGAGGGCCACCCGCAGCGCGCGGCCCGCGCCCAGGTAGCGGGTGGCCAGCACCACCGAGTCCGGCGTCGCGTCGCCCGCGGCCAGGCCGATGGGGAAGGGCGAGGTGGGGACGTAGCGGCTTTCCCCGCAGCCCAGGGCGCCCGCCCCCAGCGCGGACAGCCCGGCCACGAAGGCCCGGCGGGAGACGGACGTGCGCGCCCGGCGAGAGTGGTGGCGCTTCTTCATGGTGGCACCCGGCGTGACTCCTTGTACCCCGTCGACGCACCCATCAACTGCGTCACGTCGAAGGTAATCCAGCTTCCCAAGGTGCCAATGGCCCCCACCAACATGGCTGTTTGTCCCTTCCCGTAGTTGGCCTTCTCCACCGAGGCCCCCACCAGGTAGGTGCTGACAAAGACGAGCCCCGCCAGGGCCGCCCACCTCCCCCAGCGCCAGGCGGTGAAGCGGGAGGTGGTGATGGACCCACGGCCCGTCTCGTCGTCGGCCAGGCGGTACGTCTCCGGCACGAGGAGGAAGGCCAGCCCCACCTGCATCGCCGCCCCCAGCGCGAGGCCCAGCGCCCCGCAGAGTGGATCCGGCCGGCCCTGGGCCTCGAAGCACATGCCGGGGATGAACCAGCCCGACAGGCCCGCCACCACCGCCGTGGCCAGCGTGGTGCCGATGGCCGCGGTGTGGGCCAACGCGAGGCGGCCTCGGGGCGCGGGCACCGGGGCGGCCTGGGACACCTGGAGCGTCGTCGCCGCGGGCGAGGGCAGCGGTGGAGAGTCGAGCGCCACCGGCGCATCCGCGGCGGCCAGCAGGAGAAGGACGGCGGCGACGTACACGGAGCTTCACCCTGCCAGCCCATTCCTCTGGGGGCAATGTGGGCGCGCTGTCGCCCGCCCGGTTGGCTGTGGAGGGCCAGTCCACGCGCACCTCGACCTGCGGGCAGGTGCCAGCCTCGGGGTCAAGGACAGGCGGCCCTGCACACGCCGGCGCGGCTGTCACAGGTGCCCGACACGCAGTTGACGCCGAGGGTGCACGGCTGTCCGTCGGCGCGGCGTGGCGCGCACACCCCGGTGGGGGCGCTGCCCGGCCCGCCGTCGCGCTCGACGCACACGCCGTCGAGGCACCCCCAGAAGGCGAGGCAAGGCTGGCCCGGGTGGCCGGCCGGCACGCAGCCCCCGTCCGCGCAGGTGAGAGGGAATTGGCAGTTGTCGGTGTCGCTGCGGCAGGTGGCGCCGGGCGCGCCGAGGCGGCGGCAGGCCAGGGTGGCGTCCTGGTCGCTGGCGCCCACGCAGACGGCCGCCGGGTCCAGGCAACCCGGGCCGCTGGCGCTGCAGCGCGCACCGGCGGCGACGCGCGCCTGGCACACGCCGTTGACGCAGTCGTCCGACGGCCGGCAGTTGGCCGCCGAGGCGCAAGCGCTGAGGGCGCCGGCGTCCTGGCAGAAGCGCCCCGACGAGGGGCCGCCTCCGGCGCAGGTCCGCCCGGCGTTGCAGTCGCTGTGGGCGGCGCAGGGGTCGCCCGGGTTGGAGTCGCGGCAGGTGCCCGACGAGGTGAAGCCGCCGTCGGGGCTCCTCGTCTGGCCGCTGCACACCTGCGCGTCCACGCGGCAGTAGCGGGTGGAGCGCGTGCAGGTGGCGCCGCGCGGCAGGTCGGCGTCGATGGCGGCGCACCGCCGCTGCACCGCGTCGCAGAGGAGCCCGTCGAGACACTCGGGCGTGCCGTTGCAGGGAGCGTCGACACCTCCGCGCGCTACGCAGCGGCCGTTGACGCAGGCCAGCCCCACCTGGCACCCGTCCGGTGCCAGGAGCCCGCACGTCCCGCCCGCGGCCTGGCGCGCCTGGCAGACGAGGCCGGAGCAATAGGCGGCTTCGGCGCAGCGGGGCGTGCCGTTGCGGCAGGGCTGGCCCGCGACGGGAAGGGCCCGGCAGGTGCCGGCGGTGCAGAAGCCGTCGCCGTCGCACATCGCGCTGGTGAGACAGGCGCTGCCCGGGGGCACCGTCGGCTGGCAGGTGTTGCCGGGCGCCTGGCAATACAGTCCGTGGTCGCACGGCACGCCCGGGCGGCAGGGGGCGTCGCGGGTGCCCAGCGTCCGGCAGGTGCGCTGGCAAGAGTCGGGGCCGCCGCACGCGTCGGTGGCCTGCACGCACTCGCTGCCGGTGAAGCAGGCGCCGCCCGTCATCGCCCGCGGGCTGAAGACGTCGAGGCACAGGTTGACCTCACGGCCCACGTCGGCGCAGGACGCAGCGGCGACGCGGGACAGGCACACGCCAGCGGCGGTCTGGTCGAAGCCCGACGCCCCGCTGGAGACGGACGCGCTGGTCCCGGTGAAGTACAAGAGTCCGAGGAACGACGCGCAGTCGGCCGCGGCGTTGGCGGCGGTGAAGCCGCAGGCGATGGAGCGGGTGCAGTAGCTGTTGGTCAACTCGGTGAGGAAGGTGTCGACGGGCGAGGTGGTGCCCCCGCCGCCGCCTCCGGAGCCGCCCCCCCCGCCTCCCGCGCCGCCGCCCGAGCTGCCGGAGCAGAAGCCGGACGCGCAGACTTGCTCGTCGGGGCAGGCCACGCAGGCAGCGCCCGCCGAGCCGCACGCGCCTTTGCCCGTGCCGGCCACGCACCCGCCGGTGGTGTCGCAGCAGCCGATGCAGGTGTCAGGGCCACAGGGCCTGGTCGCGCCGCACGCGGGCAGGAGGCCGGCGAAGAAGCCCACGGCGAGACCCAGGGCGAGGGCACGGAAGACCGACATGGGGACTCCCCGTGGGGCGCCGGCCGCCCCGAAAGCGTGAAGAACGCCATCATAAGTGAGGCTTCCGCCAGGCGGGTGAAAGTCAACCCGGCCCGCCTCCGCGAGGTCGTTGTTGAGTGGAGATTCGCCCCGCGGCGCTCGTATGCTGGCGCGCATGGTTGGCAGTGAGGACGCAGAGAAGGCCGCCCCCGTGAAGAAGGTGGGGGACACGACGCAGCCGGGGCTCCCCCTGGGCGACAACGACGACGTGCCCACCGACGAGCACGCCGCGCTGGGCGACAGCGACGCGGACACCGACGAGCACGCCGCGGTGAAGGAGCAGCCCACGACGGACCCGTCCGCGTCCACCGGCTGATCTTCAAGGCCCGAGGAAGCAAGCAGCGCCGCGGGCGGTGGTGTACATGGGTGGCCATGACTCCGTCGCTGACCCAGGCGCTGGGCCTCTTCTTCCAGGCACACCCGTGGCACGGCGTGACTCCGGGTGAGAAGTCGCCGGGCGAATGCGTCTGCTACATCGAGATGGTCCCCACCGACGCGGTGAAGTACGAGGTGGACAAGCCCACCGGCATCCTCCGGCTGGACCGCCCGCAGCGCTACTCCAACCAGCCGCCCAGCCTGTACGGCTTCATCCCCCGCTCCTTCTGTGACACCCGGGTGGGCGAGCGCTGCAGCCAGCGCGTGGGCCGGCCGGGCATCGTCGGCGACGGCGACCCCATCGACGTGTGCGTCTTGACGGAGAAGCCCATCAACCACGGCGCCATCCTGGTGGAGGCGCGGCCCATCGGCGGCCTGCGGATGATTGACGGCAACCAGGCCGACGACAAAATCATCGCCGTCCTCAAGGGCGACAGCGTGTACGGCGACTGGAGCAGCATCAAGGACGTGCCCGAGCCCCTCATCGACCGGCTGCGGCACTACTTCCTCACCTACAAGCAGATGCCCGGGGGCGCGGTGGCCCAGGTGGAAATCGCCGAGGTGTATGACCGCGAGGAGGCGCTGGCCACCATCCGCCAGTCCTTCGAGGACTACCGGGCGAAGTTCGGGCAACTGACCGACCTCTTCGCGCCGCGCTGAAGCCGAGGCCCTTGGCGGCGGTAGGTTTGGCCCGCCGCGGCTGGCGCGGAGGCCCCCGCCTGTGCTTTGTGGGCCGCACGTCCTCGGGGAGGGACGCCCTGATGCGCCTTCGTCTGCTGCCGTTGCTGGCCCTCGGTGCGGCCGTCACCTTCTCGTCCTGCAAGTGCGGCTCCCGGCCGGTCACCGAAGTCCTGTTGCCCGAAGGCGAGCCGTGCCCCGCGGACGAGCGCTGCGAGACGGGCCTGTGCGACGCCGTCGACGGCGCGCCGAAGAAGTGCCTGCGGAAGTGTGCGTCGGGCTGCCGGGGCAGCGACGTGTGTACCCCACTGGCCGCCGACCGCTACGCCTGCGTCCCGGAGAAGGCGGGGCTGTGCAAGTCCTGCCAGGCCGACGCCGACTGCCCCTACGCGGCCGACAAGTGCATCACCCTGGGCGGCGCCACCTTCTGCGGCCGCGACTGCAGCTTCGACGCCGAGTCGTGTCCGTCCAGCTTCCGCTGCGGCGAGGCCACCAGCGTCTCGGGCGCGCGCGCGCCGTCCCAGTGCCAGCCGTCCTCGGGCACCTGCGAGTGCATCGCCGCCACCGCCGGCCAGCAGGTGCCCTGCGAGGTGTCCAACGGCTTCGGCCGCTGCGTGGGCAACCAGACGTGCGTCCCGCCCGACGGCTACACCCAGTGCAGCGCCCGCACCCCGGCGGCCGAGGTGTGCAACGGCCTGGACGACGACTGCAACGGGATGACGGACGAGGGCCTGGGCGACGCGACGTGCGGCGCCGGGGAGTGCCGGCGCAGCGCGGCGGCCTGCGCCAACGGGGCGCCCCAGACGTGCACGCCCGGGACGCCGGTGGCCGAGACGTGCGACACCAAGGACAACGACTGCGACGGCACGGTGGACAACGGCTTCGACACCATGACCAACGTGGCCCACTGCGGGGCGTGCAACCAGCCCTGCAGCCTGCCCCACGCGGTGCCGAAGTGCGTGGCCGGCGCCTGCGACGTGGACTTCTGCCAGCCGGGGTGGAGCAACGCCGACGGGGTGGCCTCCAACGGCTGCGAGTACCCCTGCACGCCCTCGGACAGCGGGGTGGAGGAGTGCAACGGGGTGGACGACGACTGCGACGGCATGACGGACGAGGACTTCAACCTGGCGTCCGATCCCACCAACTGCGGCCAGTGCAACCTGGTGTGCAGCGTGCCCGGCACCACGGTGGCCACCTACCAGTGCGTGGCCCGCACCTGCGCCATCGGCACCTGCACGCCCGGCCGCGGTAACTGCAACCAGCAGTACGCCGACGGCTGCGAGGTGGACACCGCCGCCGACGTGCTGCACTGCGGGGCCTGCGCCATGCCCTGCCTGACGGCCAACGCCACGCCTCAGTGCGTGGGCGGCACCTGCGGCATCGCCCAGTGCAACCAGGGCTTCGCCAACTGCAACGGCCAGGTGGGCGACGGGTGCGAGGTGAACACCAATTCCACCGTCCAGCACTGCGGCGCGTGCAACAACGCCTGCGCCTTCGCCAACGCCACGGCGGCGTGCACCCTGGGCGCCTGCACCTTCACCTGCCAGACCAACTGGTGGGACGCCGACGGGCAGTCCGCCAACGGCTGCGAGTACGCCTGCGTGCGCACCAACGGCGGCCTGGAGGCCTGCGACAACATCGACAACGACTGCGACAACCAGGTGGACGAAGGCTTCGACTTGACCAGTGATGTCAACCACTGCGGCCTGTGCAACCGGGCCTGCGCCGCGCCCTTCGCCACCACCCACTGCACCGCGTCCACCTGCGGCATCCTCTCCTGCAACCCGGGGCGCGCGGACTGCAACGGGGCGTACCTCGACGGCTGCGAGGTGGACACGCAGTCGTCGCTTTCCCACTGCGGCACCTGCAACAACGCCTGCGTCACCGCCAACGCCACCCCGGCCTGCACCGCGGGCGCCTGCGCCATCGGCAACTGCAACGCCGGCTTCGCCAACTGCAACTCGCTGGTGTCCGACGGCTGCGAGGTGAACACCTTGACCAGCACCGCCCACTGCGGGGCCTGCAACGCCCAGTGCGCGCCGGCCAACGCGTCGGCGGTGTGCCTCAACGGCTCCTGCGGCATCGGCGCCTGCCTGCCGGGCTTCTGGAACCTGAACGGCCTGGTGAATGACGGCTGCGAGTACGCCTGCGTCGTCACCAACGGCGGCGCCGAGGCCTGCGACGGCCTGGACAACGACTGCGACGGCGCCCTCGACGAGGGCTACTCGCTGGCCACCGACGTCAACAACTGCGGGGCCTGCGGCAACGTGTGCAGCGCGCCCAACGTGACGGTGCCGCGCTGCACCGCGGGCATGTGCGGCGTGCAGCAGTGCGCCAACGGCTTCTCCAACTGCAACGGCGCCTTCCCCGACGGCTGCGAGGTGAACACCAACACCTCGCTGGCCCACTGCGGGGCGTGCAACTCGCTGTGCAGCACGCCCAACGCCACCCCGGTGTGCAGCGCCGGCACCTGCCAGGTGCAGAGCTGCAACGGAGGCTTCCGCAACTGCAACACGCTGCCGTCCGACGGGTGCGAGGTGAACGTCACCAACGACGCCACCAACTGCGGCGGCTGCGGGACGGTGTGCAGCCGGCCCAACACCGCGCCTTCGTGCGTAGCCAGCGCCTGCCAGTACGCCTGCCTGCCCAACTACTGGGACCTCGACGGCAGCGCGGCCAACGGCTGCGAGTACGCCTGCACCTTCCTCTCGGCGGTGGACGAGCCGGACCTGGCCCTCACCGACGCCAACTGCGACGGCCTGGACGGGGAGTGGAACAACGCCGTCTTCGTGGCGCCCTCCGGCAGCGACGGCAACCCGGGCACGCCGGCGCTGCCCAAGCTGACCATCTCCGCGGGCCTGGCCCAGGCGGTGGCCACCGGCAAGCGCGACGTCCTCATCGCGGGCGGCACCTACACCGAGCAGGTGTCCGTCACCACCGGCGGCAAGGGCCTCTTCGGCGGGTACACCGCGCCCGCCTGGAGCCGCAGCCTGTCCACCGCGGTGACGGTGACGGGCGTCAACATGCCCCTGCGGTTGTCGAATGCGCCCAACACGGTGGTGCAGTCCATCAACTTCATCGGGGCCAACGCCACCGGGGCGGGCGCGTCGGCGTACGGGGCCCTCATCGCCAACTCGGCCAGCGTGCGCCTGGAGCGCCTCACGCTGTCCGCGGGCAGCGGCACGGCGGGGACGGCGGGCGCGGCGGGCGCGACGGGGGCCTCAGGCACCACCGGCTACGCGGGGCAGCCGGGGTGCGAGGACTCGGGCGGCTTCTGCGCGTCCTGCGAGCGGCCGGCCGGAGGCGCCGGAGGCAACAGCGCCTGCGGGCGCTTCGGCGGCACCGGCGGGCAGCCGGGCAACGGAGGGAGCTGGGGCTCGCTGGGAGGCACGGGGGCGGGCGGGACGGCCGGAGGACCGGGCACGCCCAACGGCCAGGGCAACTGGGTGACGCCGTCCACCTACTGGGGCGCCAATGGGCTTGCAGGCAGCCTGGGGCCCTTCGGGAGCAACGGGCTCAACTTCGGCACGCTGAGCGCGCTGGGTTACACGGTGGCCTTCACCTCCAACGGGGGGCCGGGCGGCCACGGGAATGGCGGGGGCGGCGGCGGAGGAGGTGGCGGCGGCAGCGCCGACTGCGACAGCTACGGCGGGGGAGGAGGAGGAGGCGGCGGCGGTGGCTGCGGCGGTGGCGCAGGCCTGGCGGGGATGAGCGGCGGCGGCAGCTTCGCCGTCTTCCTGTGGAACAGCACGGCGCAGGCCTCCAACTGCACGGTGACGTCGGCCAACGGCGGCAACGGCGGCAACGGCGGAGGCGGCGGCGTGGGGGGCTCGGGTGGCCCCGGCGGCCCGCAGAATGGCTACGGCGGGGGCGGCGAGCAGGACGACGGCTCCAACGGCGGGCGCGGCGGCGTCGGCGGCGCGGGCGGAAACGGCGGGGCGGGTGGCTCCGGCGGCGGCGGGCCCACGGTGGGCGTGGTGCGCGGCGGCGGCGCGGTGTGGAGCGCCACCGCCACCACCATCACCACCGGCAACCCGGGCTTCGGGGGTACGTCGGCCGCCGGCAGCGGGGCGATGGGGCTGGACGTGGCCGTGTATTAGTCAAGTGCCCTGCCGCGATAAGGAGGCCGCGTGCCGCTTCCCGAGGATGCGTCCGAAACCACGGTGGCGACGAAGGTGACGTTCGCCGCCGCGCCCGCGCGCGCGTGGGACACGTTGATGTTCTACGAGGAGGTCGCGGAGAAGCCACCCCTGCACCTGCGGCTGCTCCTGCCCGTGCCCATCCGCACCGAGGGCTCGAAGGAGGCGGTGGGCGACGAGGCCCTGTGCCTCTACCAGTCGGGCAGCCTCATCAAGCGCGTCACCGACGTGGAGCCACAGCGCCGCTACGGCTTCGCGGTGGTGAAGCAGGACCTCGACGTCGGCGGCGGGATGCGCCTGTCGGGAGGCAGCTACACCCTCACCGCGCTGCCAGGCGGTCGCACCGAAGTGGAAGCCGTCACCCGCTACACCAGCCCCCGGCGGCCGCGCTGGCTGTGGACGCGGGTGGAGGCGGTGGTGTGCCACATGTTCCACCGGCACATCCTGCGCGAGATGCGCCGGCACGCCGAAACGCCCCGCGCCCTCAAGGGAGCGGCGCCGACGTGACGGTGCTGCTCCCCAGTTGGCTGGTGCGCGTCGCGGTCGCCGGCGTGTGGCTGTACGAGGGCCTGTGGTGCAAGTTGCTGGGCGGCGACCCCAACCAACTCACCGTCGTCATGCAGGTGCCGAAGTGGGGCCCGAAGGTGGGCAAGCCCTTCCTGATGACGTTGGGCGTCGTCGAGGTGTCGCTCGGCCTCTGGGCGCTGTCCGGCCTGCGTCCCTTCGCCTGCGCGGTGGCGCAGACGGCGCTGCTGGTGACGCTCAACGCCAACGGCCTGTTGTGGTCGCGCAAGCACATCCACGACCCGGCCGGCATGGTGGTGAAGAACTTCGCCTTCCTGGTGCTGGGCTGGGTGGCGGCCAGCTTCCCGGAGGGCTGGTGACGTCCTCCCTGGTGACGACGGGCGCCCAGACGCCGTGGGTGGCGGGGCGCTTCGACGCGAAGGTGAGCGGCCGGAAAGTCCTCTTCGGGCGCATGTACGAGGACTCGGCCATCGAGCTGGACGCCTTCCGCGGCGCGGGGCGGGTGCTGTGCATCGCCTCGGCGGGCTGCACGGCGATGACGCTGGCGCCGCACCACGAGGTGGTCGCCGTGGACGTGAACCCCGTGCAACTGGCCTACGCGGCGCAGCGCTTCGCCGGGGGGCCTCCGGTGCGCGGCAGCGCGGAGCGGGTGATGGACGCGATGCGCTTCTTCGCGCCGCTGTTGGGCTGGTGGCCCTCGAAGCTGCGCCGCTTCCTGGACTTGGACGACGTGGCCGCTCAGGCGGACTTCTGGCGCACCCAGTTGGACACCCGCCGCCTGCGCTGGGCCCTGGGCCTGGCCTTCTCCTTCACCGCGCTGCGGGCGGTGTACTCCTCGCGCTTCCTCGACTTCCTCCCCCGGCGCCTCGGGGCCGTCTTCCACCAGCGCCTCGCGCGCGGCTTCTCCCACAGCCCCAACCGCACCAACCCGTGGGCGCGGGCGCTGTTGCTGGGGGAAATGTCGACGGACGTGCCGCCGCCCGAGGTGAAGCAGGTGCAGTTGGTCCACGCCGACGCGGCCTCCTTCCTCGAGGCGCAGCCGGCCGGCAGCTTCGAGGGCTTCACCCTCTCCAACATCCTCGACGGGGCGACGCCGGCGTACCGCGCGCGGCTCTTTTCCGCGGTGAAGCGGGCAGCGAAGCCGGGGGCGAAGGTGGTGCTGCGCAGCTTCGGCGAGCCGGCAGAGGCGCTCGCCTCGAATCTCGCGGCCCAGGACCGCTCGATGCTGTGGGGCGTCGTCGACGTGCGGCCCGCGGGCGAGCTGGCTTGACTGCCTGAGGCCGGTTACGGCGGGTAGGGCCTGGGCAGCCGGCCCAACGCCGCCTCGGCCAGCGGCACGTCGGCGGGCGTGTCGACGGCCTGCGTCGCGTGCCGCGTCTCCACGCAGGCAATCGCGACGCCGTGGCCCAGGGCGCGCAGCTGCTCCAGCGACTCGCTCTTCTCCAGCGCGGTGGGCGCAAGCCCCGACAGCCGCTCCAGGACGTGCGCCCGGTAGCCGTACAGCCCCAGGTGCGCCCAGCGCTTCACCGGCGCGCCCGCGTCCCGCTGGAAGGGAAGGTCCGCCCGGCTGAAGTACAGCCCCCGCCCGGCCTCGTCCCGCACCACCTTCACCACGTTGGGGTTGGCGCGCTCTTCCTCGAGCAACGGCCGCACCAGCGTGGCCATCTCCACCGCGTCCGACTCGAAGGCCTTCGCCAGCAGAGAGAGGGACTCGGGGTGGACCGCCGGCTCGTCTCCCTGCACGTTCACCACCACCGCCTCGGGTGCCAGCGAGAGAGCGCGCGCCACCTCCGCCACCCGGTCCGTCCCCGACGCACAGGCCGGGGAGGTCAGCACCGCGTCCCCTCCGAAGGCCTTCACCGCGTCCACGATGCGCCCGTCGTCCGTGGCCACCAGCACCCGCCGGAAGCAGCGCGCCTCCCCGCAGCGCTCGTAGACGTGCTGCACCATCGGCTTGCCGGCGATGAGCGCCAACGGCTTGCCGGGGAAGCGCTGCGCTGTGTACCGCGCGGGGATGACCGCGATGGGCATGGCCGAGTCCTGGGAGACGCGCTCTAGCCGCGGGCCTTCGCCAGCGTGTCCATGGCGCGCTTGAGCTCCTGGTGAATCGCCTCCACGTCCGGTTTCTGCCAGAGCTTCTTGTCCTCTCGCACGAAGGTCGTCTTGTCCTTGCGGTTGTCGAAGAAGGCCACCGGCAGCTCGAAGGTGCGCGCCCGGTACTTCCCGTCCGCGTCCTGGAACAGCCGCTCCACCGCGATGGTGTTCGGCTTCCCCGACAACCCCCGCAGGTAGGCCATGTCGTCCGTGCCGTACTCCGCCAACATCACCTCCATCGGCACCGAGTGGTGAAGAATCGAGCCCGCGCCGTCCGGCCGCCCGCGCTCGATGTTCTTCCGCCGCGACTCCGCCGGCTCCACCTGGATGTAGAGGACGCACGCCTTCTCCAGGATGGCCTCCGACAGCTGCCCGAAGGTGGTGGCGTAGCCCTGCGGCGGGGTGAGGGGAAAGGCGCTGCCGTTGGCGCCGCCCCGGGCGCACTCGATGACCACGGTGCGGCCCTTCTTCGGCAGCAGCGCCTGGGCGTTGCGCGCCTTCAAGTCGTGGCGGGCTTCTTCTTCGATGGCCTCGGCCACCTTGACACGGATGCGGTACGGCACGTCGCCGAGGTGCTGCGGCAGGCCCACCTTCGCGTGCGCGGCGTCGAGGCGGTCCATCACCAACTGGCCGGCCGAGGAGGCGCGCACCTGGCGGCTGGCCATCAAGTCGGCGTAGTCCTCGTTCAAGAGCTCGATGAGGACGGCCCACTCCCAGCCGTCCTGGAAGGGGCGCTGCGGGCCCTTGTAGAAGACGTTGGTCCAGCCGTTGGCTACCAGCTCGTCGTCGATGCGGTGCATCAGGTGCACGTACGGGTAGTCGTCCAACTGCAGCGTGGGGCCGATGTGGAAGTCGCTCTTGCACTGCTTGGCGGTGAGCGACGCCAGGTACTTGCGCATCTCCGACTTGCCGGAGGCGGGGAGCGAAAACAGGAGGAGGGTCTCGAGGTGCTGGGCCATGGGGCCGGCGCTTATAGCGCGCGCCTCGCGACTGTGAGGCCCGTTTTGCTCAGGTCAGCGCAGGTCGAGCGCCAGGCGCAGCCCCTCGTCCACCACCGCCATCCGCCGCCGGGCCACGGCACGCTTCACGCGTCGTCCCAGTCGACCGAGAGCAGGGCTCGGCGCGCTGCCTCGTTCCGCAGCGCCTTCTCCACCTCCGACTCGGGCTCGCCGAAGGCCGCGTCGTAGGAGGCCGTCACCGACGCCTCGTCCAGGCTTCGCAGCAGGCGCTCCGCCGCGCGCGAGAAGAACTCGCTGCGGGTGATGCCGAGCTTCCGCGCCGCACGCTCGGCGCGGCGGAAGATCGCGTCAGGGATGGAGATGGCCGTCTTCACGCCGCGAGTATAACCGCGGTCATACTTGGCGCGGCAATGGCCGCTACGCCACGCCGGCCTCGAAGCGGTCGAGGAAGTACTGGGCCACCAGCAGGTCCACGCTCCTGCCGCGGGCGTCCGCCGGCCGGGCGAAGTTGTTGAGCGGCAGCGCCTCGGTGGTGCGACCGCGGCCACTGGAGCGGTCGACCTGCAGGGTGAAGGCGCTGTCCTGTCCGGCGGTGACGCGCCAGTGGGTGTCCTTCCCGCCCACCGAGGCCGGCAGCAGCCACGGGGCCGCGGTGAGCAGCTTCTGCGCCTGCTGAGGGGTGCGGCACTCGGCGCCCGCCAGCTTCCCCTGCGCGTCCACCAGCACGGCCCGCTTCTGCACCGCGCCCTCGCCGCCCTTCTCCTTGAGCCCCACCTCGAAGAGCAGGCCCTGGCCCGTCTTCACCGCCTTCTCCGGCACCAGCGGCTCGTACTGGGCCAGCGGCTCGTCGGTGTCGAAGAGGCCGGGCAGCGCGTCGCCGAAGGGAATCACCTTCCACGGGTTGCCCGTCACCTCGATGTCCGTGGAGCCGCCGAACAGCGCCTGCGCGCTCGCCTGCGCCTTGGCGTAGGCGTTCACCTCGGTGCTCGAAGGCTTCGCCTGGAGCGCCTGCTGCACCTGGTTCACCTGCGCCACCTTGAAGTTGTCGGCGACGCGCGGGCCCTGCGCCTGGGCCGGCTGCGCGGGGGCCTGCGGGGCGCTGGGGCGGGCGGCCTGCGCCTCGGCGGCGCGCTGCAGCTCCTGGATGAGGCGCACCCGGTCGGCGGGGGACTTCGGCGCTTCCTGTCCGATGGGCGTGGGCGACTTGCGCTCGTTCTGGCTCATGAGCGGCCACTTCACTCCGCAGGCGCGCGACGCGCAACGGCCGCGTGGACCGCAAGGTGCCCCCGCGTGACAGGGCTGTTGGCGGGCGAGGAACCAGCCCCGCGGACGGCGCGTCTCGCGGCAGAGTAGGCCGTCCTCGAGTGCCTGAGGCACGTGCTGCAACCCACAGTGGCGGCAGCGCCGCGGCGCGGGTAGGGCCTTCCCGATGAACGACCTCCTCTACCGCGCCCGCACCCGCGTGATGTGCGCGCTGCTTCCCCGCCTGGGGCGGCCCGGCCGGGTGTCCCTGGGCGGCCTCGAACTGGAGGTGGAGCAAGGCGTCCACCACCCCGCGCCGCTGTGGGGCCTGTCCGTCGCCGCGCTCCAGGAGCTGGCCGTCGCGCGGCTGCCGCAGGACTCGAAGGTGCTGGAGTTGGGCACCGGCGCCGGCTTCTGGGCCCTGGCCGCGGCGCGCGCCGGCCACCGCGTCACTGCCACCGAGCTACCCGAAGTCCCGCTGCACGCGCCGCGCGCCGCCGCCGCCCACCTCGGCCTGACGGTACGCTTCCTCGCCTCCGACCTCTTCGAGGCGCTGGCCAAAGAGCGCTTCGACGCCGTCCTCTTCAACCCCCCCTTCCACGACGCCGAGCCCCGTCGCCCCGAGGAGCGCGCCTGGTGCGGCCGGTCCACCGTGCGCCGCTTCTTCGAGGAGCTGCCCGCGCACCTCGTGCCCGGCGGCAGCGCCTGGGTGCTGATGCCGCGCGCCGACCAGGCACGCTACGGGCCCCAGCTGTCCCGCTTCGAGCGCGCCCTCGTCGACCGCCGCTGGTTCCCGATTCTGGGGACGCTCGAGCTGCTCCAGCTCAGCCCGCGTCCCGGCCCACCAGCGCCCGGCCGATGATGAGCTGCTGAATCTGCGAGGTGCCCTCGTAGAGGCGCAGCAGGCGCACGTCCCGGTAGAGGCGCTCCACCTTCGTCTCGCGCACGTAGCCCGCGCCGCCGTGCACCTGCACGCCGCGGTCCGCCACCCGGCCCACCATCTCGGTGCAGAACAGCTTGCAGCAGGACGCGCGCATCGAGACGTCGGGGTCGCTGGCGCCGGGCGGCTTCGCGTCGTAGCGGCGCGCGCAGTCCTGCACCATCGACCAGCCCGCGTAGAGCTCCGCCTGGCTGTCCGCCAGCATCGCCTGGACGAGCTGGAAGTCGCCGATGCGCTGGCCGAACTGCTTGCGGGAGCGCGCGTACGCCACCGCCTCGTTCACCACCCGCTGCGCCACCCCGCACGAGAGTGCGGACAGGTGCAGCCGCCCGCGGTCCAGCACCTTCATCGCCGTCTTGAAGCCCTGGCCCTCCACGCCGCCGATGAGGTTTCTCGCCGGCACCCGCACGTCCTCCAGCAGCACGTCGCACGTCTTGGTGCCGCGCTGGCCCATCTTGTGGTCCGGCTTGCCCAGCGACACGCCGGCGAGCTTCGACGGCACGATGAAGGCCGAGATGCCGGAAGGCCCCGGCCCGCCGGTGCGCGCCATCAGGGTGAAGGCCCCCGCGCGCGAGGCGTTGGTGATGAAGCGCTTGGCGCCGGTGAGGACGTAGTCGTCCCCGTCCCGCACCGCCTTCGTCGTCAGCGCCGCCGCGTCGCTGCCCGCGTCCGGCTCGGTGAGGGCGAAGGACATCACCAGCTCGCCGGTGGCCACCTTCGGCAGGAACTCCCGCTTCTGCGCCTCCGTCCCGTCCATCAGCACGCCCTGCGAGCCGATGCCCACGTTGGTGCCGAAGACGCTGCGGAAGGCCAGCGCGGTGTGGCCGAACTCCCAGGCCACCTGCGCCTCTTGCGCCATGGTGAGGCCGATGCCGCCGTAGTCCTGGGGGATGGACAGGCCGAAGAGGCCTAAGCCCTTCATCTCCTCCACCAGCGCCACGGGCACCTCGTCCGTCTCCTCCACCACGTCCTCGGCGGGGACGAGCCGCTCCCGGATGAAGCGGCGCAGGGTGCTTTGGAGCAGCTCGAAGGACTCGGCGTCGAGGGCCATGCGTCACCGCTTCTGCTTGCGGAAGTCCGGCTTGCGCTTCTCCTGGAAGGCCTTGACGCCTTCCTTCGACTCTTCCGTCTCGTAGAAGAGCTTGAGCGCGTACATGCCCATGCCGGCGATGCCGTTCTGGTGCGCCGTGTCCATGTTGAAGCTGCGCTTGGCGATGGCCAGCGCGGTGGGGCTGCGCTCGGCGATTTCCTCGCACCACTTCTGCACCTCGGCGTCGAGCTGCTCGTGCGGGAAGACGGCGTTGACCAGCCCCATCGCCAGCGCCTCGGCGGCGGTGTAGCGACGGCACAGGTACCAGATTTCCCGCGCCTTCTTCTCGCCCACCACCCGCGCCAGGAAGGCGGTGCCGTAGCCGGGGTCCACGCTGCCCACCTTCGGGCCCGCCTGGCCGAACTGCGCCTTCTCGGACGCCAGGGTGAAGTCGCAGATGGTGCACAGCACGTTGCCGCCGCCAATCGCGTAGCCCTGCACCCGCGCGATGACCGGCTTGGGCACGTCACGAATGGCGTTGTGCAGCTCCTCCATCGGCAGGCCGATGGTGCCGCGCCCGTCGTACTGCCCCGCGTGGGCCGACTGGTCTCCCCCGGTGCAGAAGGCCTTCTCGCCCGCGCCCGCCAGCACGATGACGGCGATGGACGCGTCGTAGCCGGCCTTGTTGATGGCGTGGATCAGCTCGTCGCAGGTGCGGCCGCGGAACGCGTTCATCTTGTCCGGGCGGTTGATGGTGATCCACGCCGCCGGCCCGCGCACTTCGTAGAGGATGTCTTCGTAGCCCATGGCAGTCGCTCCTTCGTGAGGGTTTGGCTCAGCCGTTCATGGTGAGGCCGCCGGACACGCTCAGCACCTGGCCGGTGATGAAGGCCGCGTCGTCGGAGGCGAAGAAGAGGATGGCGCCGGGCAGGTCGTCCGGCTTCCCGATGCGGCCCAGGGGGATGGACCGGGTGAAGGCCTCCACCAGCTTCTCCGGGTTGCCCGCGCCCTGCTTGTAGTCCTCGAAGAGCGCGGTGTCGGTGGGGCCGGGGCACACCACGTTGCAGGTGACGCCGTGGCGGGCGTGCTCGCGCGCGATGGTCTTCGAGAAGGCCACCAGCCCGCCCTTGCACGCCGCGTAGACCGCCTCGCCCGAGCTGCCCACCCGCGCCGCGTCGGAAGCGATGTTGACGATGCGCCCCGTCTTGCGCTCCGCCATCGACGGCAGCACCGCGTGGTGCAGGTGCAGCGCGCCCACCAGGTTGATGGCGATGAGCTTCTCCCACTGCGCGGGCTCCGTCTTCGTGAAGGGCTTGAAGACGTCCCAGCCGGCGTTGTTCACCAGCACGTCCACCGGGCCCAGCTTCTCCACCGTGGCCGACACGGCCGCGTCCACGGACTTGCGGTCGGTGATGTCGCAGCGGAAGGCCTCGGCCTTGCCGCCCCCGTCGCGGATGTCCGCGGCCACCTTCTGCGCGGCCTCCAGGTTCAGGTCCAGCACCGCCACGCGCGCGCCTTCCTTCGCGAAGCGCCGGCAGGTCGCCCCGCCGATGCCGCCGCCGCCGCCCGTCACCACCACCGTCCTGCCGTCGAAGCGTCCCATGGGTCCTCCTGGTTGAGTCAATATGTTGACGTGAAATAGGCCGAGGGCCATGCGAGCGCAAGCCCCTCCTGCTAGAAGCGGGGGCGTGGGCGCGAGAGTGACTCTGGACGCGGCGCAGCAGGAGCTGGCCAACCGGCTGTTCTTCAGGCTCTACCAATGCGCCAACATGTTGCACAAAACCGGCACCCGCGCGGTCGAGGCCGAGGGGCTCACCACCCAGCAGTGGGCGGTGCTGGGCGCCCTGTCCCGGCCGCAGGTGGAGCGGGGCATGAGCGTGGGCGAGCTGGCCGAGTACCTGCTGGTCAGCCGGCAGAACCTGTCGGGGCTGCTCTCGCGCATGGAGCGCGACGGGCACGTGAAGAGCGCGCCGGACGGGGAAGACCGCCGAAGCCGCCTGGTGACGATGACCGCGTCGGGGCGCCGGCTGTGGAAGGGCCGCGCGCTGCCGAAGATCCACACGTATTACTCCCGGGCGCTGGACGGCTTCTCGGACGCCGACGTGACGCACGCGCTGCACTACCTGCTCAAGTTGCTGGACAACATGAAGCGGCTGGACGGCGGCGACGTCGAGTAGCCTCTGGCGCTCGACCTCGAGCCGGGAGCCGGGCATGACGACGTGGCGCGCGTGGGTGAAGTGGAACCGCAGCATGGAGCAGACGCTCATCGACGGGCACCACCAGGCCGCCGGTGAGACGACCATCGCCGAGGCCCGCAAGCACGCCAGCAGGACCGGCGCCCCCGGCATCCTCCTCGTCGACCAACTGGCCGACCACGACATGCTGGGCCGCGTGTGGGTGCTCTCGGGCGAGGAGCTGCACCGGCACTTCGGCTCCAAGACGCCCACCCGCAAGGCCATCGAGGCCGACCACGACGCCTTCGTCGAGCGCCTCGAGGAAGGCCAGGCCGTGGCCATCACCGCCTTCCTCCGCGGGCAGGCCATGGCGGTGCTCTTCGCCGGGAAGCCCGAGCGGCCGCGCGCGAAGAGGTGAGCCCCAGGGCGCGGTGGCAAACCCACCACGCGAGGGCTGGCAAACCCGCCATGTGAGCGGTGGCAAGCCCGCCACTGGCCGGCAGCGCTGGAAGGAGACGCAGGACGAGGCCGCGAGGAGCAGCACGACGAGGCGCCTTCTGATGAGGCGCGCCCGTAGCGGCGCAGGCCGCACCTCGCGCAATCGAGGAGGTGTCGAAACTCCAGAGGCGAAGGAAGGGTTTGGGTGCCGCCTGAGGACAGCGCTGCGCGAGTTCGTGCGCAGCGCGGCGGTGCGCGCCGCCCCGCGTCCGCGGCCTTGAGGGCGGCACGGCCGGTGAAGGCGCACCTGCGTCGCATGCTGACGCTTCTTGCGTGGATGACGCTGGCCGCGGCGCCGGAGGTGGTGGTGGGCCCGCTGGCGGGCCAGCCCGAGGCGCTGGATTGGAACCAGCCGGTGTGGTGCGTGCGTCTGTCGCCGACGAAGGTGGTGCCCTCGGGCGAGTTCCGCGTGCAGTGCGACGTGAAGACGAAGCGCTGCCTCGCCGCCCCGCGCTCCGTGCTGGTGGAGGGGGTGGCCGGGCCCGAGCCGCTGGCCCGCGTGCGCGGCGACTGCTGGGAGCCCTACGCGGGAGACGAGGGCGGCCGGCTGCTGGAGCGCGCGAAGACGGAAGGGTGGCCCTTCGTGGAGGCGGTGGCCGAGGCACCGCCCGGCTGGTTCCGCGATGAGCGCGGCCGGGTGATGCAGGTGAACTTCGACCTCGGCCGGCGGGTGTACTTCGGCGGCAGTTGGTCGCCCTTCTACCGGCCTGACGGCACCGGCTCCTTCGCCCGCGGGAAGCCGGAGCTGGGCGTGTCCATCACCTGGCAGGGCGACGAGGGCCGGCACCTCCACCGCCTCCACCTGGTGGAGGGCGCCGCGTGGCTGGGCAAGTCCGACGACCTGCGCTTCGAGCTGTCCAGCGCGCGCTACGACTTCAGCGTGCGCCGGGACAGGCCCCCGCTGTGGCTCACTACCTTCGTGGGCCGGCCGCGCCGCTTCGACCTGGACTTGAACGTCACCTGGGCCGCGGAGGTGGGCCGCTTCGAGTACCTGGGGAGCCGCGCCTTCCTCGGCATCGTCGAGGCCGACGTGGTGGTGGACCTCTGGCACTCGGCCGACCTCGACAGCTTCGTCCGCGTTCGCGCGGGGCCGGGCCTGGAGTCCGACCTCACGGCGAAGGCGGTGTACTTCCGCCCGGCGGTGGCGGTGGAGCTGGAACTGACGCTGGACCGCGACGGCTTTCATCACCTCACCGCCTCGGCGCTGGGCGAGAAGCTCTTCTGGGAGCCCGCGGTGGCCGGGCGCCCGGTGTCCCCGCAGCGGCTCAAGCTGAAGGCCGGGTACGAGGTCATCCTCCTCGCGCTCAACGACTACCCGCTGACGCTGGTGCTGGACGCGCGCGCCACCTGGCGTGACGACGTGCCCGGCCTCGACTTCTGGGAGTTCGCGGGCAACGCCGGCCTGCGCTTCAGTTTGTGGGCGCCCGCGCGGTACGGCGCGGACCTGGTGCGCGTGCCGCCGCCGCACTGGCGCACGGCCCCACCGCCCGCGAAGGACCCGGTGCTCAAGCCGTCGCCCGCGCCGCCGGCGGCCGACCCCGAGGGGGCGGAGGGAGAGAGGTGACGCTCCTGTGCGCCGCGCTGCTGTTGACGGCGGGCGCGGCGCGAGAGGACGACGGGTCCGAGCGCGAGGAGCGCCTGCGCCGCCTGGAGGACGCCGCGCGCGTGCTGAAGGACACCTTCCACGCGCCGCGCGCCCCCTGCACCGGGTACGACGAGAACGAGCGGCCCTTCGCGGTGTGCTTCGACCCCTGGAAGGGCCTCGAGGTGGGCGGCGGGCCGGCGCTGGCCACCCAGGGCTTCACCGGCGCGCTGCTCGTCGATTGGCGCTTCCGGGGGGAGCGCGAGTCGCGCAGTAAAGAGGTCCACCTGGCTCACCCTTCACCGCGTGGGCGCCGTCTCTCTGCGCGGCGTGGAGGGCCAGGTGGCCGCGCGCGCCACCCTGTGGAGCGGCTACTTCCGGCGGCACGTGCCGGAAGGCGTCCTCCTCGTCCCCACCACGCCGCTGCGGCGGCTGCCTTTCCCCCTCGACCTCGCGCTGGCCGCCGAGGTGCTGACGTGGGAGCGCCGCCTCGCGGAAGGCGACGACTGGGCGCTGGAGCCGGCGCGCCTCGCCTTCCTCCTCGACCCGCTGCGCTCCGCTTCGAGCTGTTTCCACCTGGGCCTCGGCGCGCTGGCCGGCTACCGGATGCGGGAGGCCTCGGGTGCGCTGGTCCACGACATCACCCCCCTCACCGCGCTGACGCTCTTCGCCGATGTGGAGAGCGAGGACGGCCTGTGGGTGCTGCGCGCGTCGGGCACCGCCGGGTGGACCTTCGGCCCCGGCGCGATGGGCGGCACCTTCCGGGCGCGGGGGGAGGTGGACGCGGCGCGCACCCTGGCCGCCCTCAACAATCAGCCGCTGTCCGTCTTCGTGCACGCGCGGGCCGCCTGGGCGGACGCGGGGGCGCGGGCCTCCTCCGAGGTGGTGGTGACGGCCGGCGTGCGCCTCACCCTCTTCTCGGCGCGCTGACGCTCACGGGTAGCTGCAGGCGGGAACCATGGCCTGGCTGCACTGCGTCGTGACGATGGCCTGGCCCGGGAGGCAGGCCGTCATCGACTGGACGAAGCAGAAGTCGCCGGAAGCTGTCCCCATGCAACTGGCCCCTGCCACGCAGGACATGCCATTCCCGCAGCGGCACACGCCCACGTTCCCGCACCGGTGGCAACTGCCGCCGCCGGTGCAGGCCAGCCCGCAGCCGCCGCAGTTCTGCGAGTCCGAGGTGATGTCCTTCTCATTGCCCCCGCAGCAGCGGTGCCTTCCGTCGCTGCCGGCGTCGGTCCCGTCGGGCCGCGCTACGCCAGCCCCGCCGTTGCAGTTGCCGTTGTCGAGGCAAGTGCTCACCTCGCAGCTCGACAGGTCGCACGGACTGCCCAGGGGCGCGACCATGTCCACGCAGCCGCCCGTCGACGGCTGGCACCTGGCGACCCGGCAGGTGGCGGAGGTGGGTGGGCACGTCTTCGCAGTCCCGCTGCACGTGGCGTCGGCCTGGCAGGTGGCGCCCATCTGGCAGAGGCCCGCGTCGCAGGGAGCGCCGACGCTGACGGCGGGCGTCGGCAGGCCGGTGCTCAGAGAGCACACCAGCCGCGTGCACTGGTCGGATCCCGCGCTCACCATGGGTGTGCCGGCGCAGCCCCCGTCGCTCTGGCACACGTCGTTCGCGGTGCAGGCGACGCCGTCGTCGCAGGCGCCGGTGCGCAGCGCGTAGCGGCACACCCCGCCGTCGAACTCGCAGGTGCCCAGGGCCGCGAAGCACGGGCCGGGCGGCGACACACAGGCGCCCGGATTGATGCTGCCCGCGCAGCCGGCGTCGGCCACGCACACGTCGGAGGACGTGCACTGGTTGCCGTCGTTGCACAGCCGCCCGTCGCAGTCCGGGTCGCCGCAGTCGGCGCCCTGGTTGCCGTCGTCGTCCACCCCGTTGGCGCAGTTCGTCTCGGTGGCGGAGGGCAGGACGCACGTGCCGCGCTCGCACACCCGTCCCGCGGGGCAGGTGAGGCCCGCGCAGGAGGTGTCCACGCACTGCGCGCCCTCGCACCAATAGCCAATGGGGCAACTGCCGCCGTCGAGGCACACCGTGGTGGAGCGGCACGCGCCGCGGACGCACAACTCCCCGGCGCCGCAGGTGACGAAGGCGCACTCGGGGTGCACGCACGCCCCCCGCGCGCACAGCGTGCCGCTTGCGCAGTCCGGGGTGCCGCAGGAGGCGGGGAAGCACTGGCCCTTCTCGCAGACGCCTCCGTCGCAGTCGACGCCGCTGCATGAGAGGTCGAAGCAGGCGCTGTTGACGCACACCTGCCACGGCGCGCACACCACGCTGCCGCAGGCGGTGGGCCCGGCGTCGAAGCTGCCCGCGTCCGCCCCGCCGCCGTCCACCCCGGCGTCGCTGCCGGCGTCCTCACCGCCGCCCGCGTCGGCGCGGCACGTGAAGGTGCCCGCGGGGCTCTCCACGCACCCCAGGCCCGGCCCGCAGGCCTTGTCCAGGGGGCAGGGGCGGTTCTCGAGTGAGAAGTCGAAGGTGCAGCCGCCCACCGCCACGAGGAGCACCAGGCACACGCGGCGCTTCAAAAGGCTCCTCCCACGAAGAAGCCCGACGGCGTCAGCGCCACCTCCAGAGGCGCGGGGGCGCGAACGAGGAGGTACCAGACGACGGCGCCCGCCACCGCCAGGCTGCCCGCCACCAGCAGGCCCACTCCCACGTCGGCGCGCGTCTGCGCGGCGGCGGCGTAGCCTTGAGCCTCGGCGTAGCTCAGCGTGGGCAGCGTCGTCGCCCACGCGCTCTCCGCCGCCTTCGCGGTGCCGAGGAGGACTCCGCCCACCGCCACCGCTGCCACGCCCGCGCCGCCCAGCACCAGCGGCGCCACGGGGACGGAGCGCGGCGCTGGCCGGGACACCACGACGGGAGGCGCGTCGGGCGCGGGCGGCTCCACGGGGGCCACGACAGCCGGCTCGGGGAGCGAGGACAGCAGTTGAGACACCAGCGCCGGCAGCGCCTCGAGCACCTCCTCCGGGCTGCTCAAGGTTGCGCCGGCGCGTTGCGTGACGAGGCTGGAGCGCGTGTCGAGGACCTTGAGGTCGAGGCGGTACTTCTTCCCGAGGCGGCCGAGGGTGCCGGTGAGGAGCCAGCGGGCGTCCAGCGCGCCGGCGAGCTCCGCGGTGCAACTGCTCGCGTCGTCCGCGCAGCCCAGCAACTGCTTCTGGCGCTCGACGCCAAGGAGCACCGCGACGTCGCTCTGGCCGATGACGCGGAAGCGGGGGACGCGCGAGGCCTCGGTGAGGAGCTGCTCGGACACCTGGGCGGCCACCCTCTGCGCCGTCTTGTCGGCGGTGGCGATGTCGATCACCACCAGCCGCTCAGGGGCTTCGGCGCCGGCGGCGAGCAGGACGAGGAGAGCGGCGGGGGCCATGGGAGGGTGCGGAACGCTATTCCACGCGAGGCGACGTGTCTCGCCACGGTGGCGGCCACCTTCGCGGTTGCCTTCCGCGCCCAGAGGCGCCATGAGCCCTCGGCGGACCTGCACGCAAGGAGCCGCACGTGAGCCAGCCGAAGTCCACGCACCTCCCGCTGGGAGACCAGCGCACCGGCCGCTTCTACGGGAAGGACATCCTCTCGGTGTCGCAGCTCACCCGCGAGGACGTGGAGTACGTCTTCGGCGTGGCCCTTGCGATGCGCACCATGGTGGCCCACGTGGGCACCTTCGACCTCTTGAAGGGGAAGATTCTGGCCAACCTCTTCTACGAGCCGTCCACCCGCACCCAGTCCTCCTTCATGGCGGCGATGCAGCGCCTGGGCGGCAGCGTCATCCCCATCAGCGAGGTGAAGTACTCCTCGGTGGCCAAGGGCGAGTCCTTGCCCGACACGGTGCGCACGCTGGAGTGCTACGCCGACGTCATCGTGCTGCGCCACCACGAGAAGGGCGCCGCGCAGGTGGCCGCCGACGCGGCGAAGAAGCCCATCATCAACGCGGGCGACGGCCCCGGCGAGCACCCCACCCAGGCACTCTTGGACCTCTTCACCATCCGCGAGGAGCTGGGCCGCCTCGACGCTCTGACCGTCACCATGCTGGGCGACCTGAAGTACGGCCGCACCGTGCACTCGCTGTCGCGGCTCTTGTCGCACTTTGGAGTGACGCTCCACTACGTGTCGCCGGAGCTGCTCAAGATGCCGCCCGAGCTGGTGAAGGAGCTGGACGCGCGCGGGGTGAAGCAGACGGCCCACACCTCGCTGGACGGAGTGCTGGAGCAGAGCGACGTGCTGTACGTGACGCGCGTGCAGAAGGAGCGCTTCGAGGACCTGGCGGTGTACGAGTCCTTGAAGCACGCCTTCGTCATCACCCCGGAGGTGATGAAGCGCGCGAAGCCGAAGATGGCGCTGCTGCACCCGCTGCCGCGCGTGGGCGAAATCTCCACCGAGGTGGATGCGGATCCGCGCGCCGCCTACTTCCGGCAGATGGAGTACGGCCTGTTCGTCCGCATGGCGCTGCTGGCCATGGTGCTGGGGAAGGCCTGAGCGATGGCAAGCGGAAAGAAGACGTGGGTGTGGGTGCTGGTGGCGGTGGGCGCCGCCTGCTTCGTGTGTGGGGCGGGCGCCGTGGCCTGGGGCCTGCTGTCGACGTTCACCGGTGAGGAGAGCGGCGGAGTCACCACGGCCTCGGGCAGCGAAGGGCAGCCCGGCGCGTCGGGAGGCTTCTCCTTCACGCCGCCGCAGGGCTTCGCGCCTTCCGGGCAGGGCCGCTGGAAGTGGACGGGCAAGGACCGCGACGCGGACGTGGGCGTGGAGGTGATTCGCCTGCCCGCCATCGACGGCCTCGACGCACCGGAGGCGAAGGTGGCGAAGCTGTGGAACGAGCGCATCGGCGCCGACTGGGACGACGTGCCGCCCGCGCCGATGGTGATGCGCCGCTTCGTGGCCAACGGGGCGAAGGCGCACTTCACCTCCGGGGTGGTGACGCCGAAGGGCGGGGGCATCCAGGCGCGCGTGTCCATCTACCTGGTGGAGGCGGATGACCGGCTCGAGCCGCTGGTGTTTCTCCAGACGTACTTCGAAGAGGTCAACCTGGTGGGCATCACCATCGTGAATCACATGGCGGCCTTCTCCTGGAACACCACCCACGAGCAGGTGGAGCAGGTGCTGGCCGGCGTACAGGGCAGCCCGGTGGGCGCGCCCCTGGTGTCCGACGAGGACGTGGTGGGCGTGTGGCAGTACGGCACCGGCAACTCGCTGCAGTGGGTCAACACGCTGACCGGCTCGACCTCGATGACGGCGGTGACTTACGTCGTCGACTACACCTTCACGGAGGAGCACCGCTTCACCTACAAGTTCGGCGGCGCGTCCGGGCAGGTGGGGGCGATGAACTTCCAGTCCGAGGACGATGAGGGCGAGTGGCGGGTCGAGCACGACCAGCTCATCCTCGCGGGGAAGAAAGAGCGGAAGTTTCTCCTCGTCGGCTGCGCCCGCACGCCGGAAGGGAAGCGCTCGCTGTTCATGATGCCGCACCCGCGGTGGGCGCTGTCGCCCGGGGCCATCGCGCAGAACGCCGAGCTGTACGTGGAGAAGTGACGGCTGGCTTACGCCGCCTCCAGGAAGCGGTGGTGCGGTGAGGGCACGGCGCATTGCCCAACACCAGGCAGCCCCTCCGCCCGCGATGGAGGACCCGCGATTGCCGGGAGCAACAATGATGACAAGTGGCCCGGGGTGCCCCGGAAGGCGTGAGACTGAGATGAGACTGTCGTCTCATTTTGACCTCGCAAGCTCCTGATTTTGCATGTGCGTTTTGGGTGATTTTGAGACGACAGTCTCATCTCAGTCTCACGGAAAGAAGGCCGTCCCCCGACCCGGGTGCAGGATCACTTTGAGGCGAGCTGAGCCCGCGGGCTGACGCGGCTGAGGAGGTGGTCGCGCTTCGCGCGGCGGGGCGAGTTCTTCACCGGCCGGCGAGCGCGCTGCTCGGCTGTGGCGGTCGGGTAGCTGAGTCCCGCGCGAAGGGCGGCGTGAAAACGGACCGCGCCGGTCGTGCGGTAGACAGCACGGAGGCGAGCCATGCGACGTGCGCGAGGCAGACTCCAACGCTGGCCTGCCCGCTTCATGCGCACCTGGAGGACGTGGCGGTGGGCGCTCTCGACGATGCCCGAGCCGACGGGCAAGCCGCGCGCCCGGAAGGTGCGGTAGCGCATGCGTTGCTCGTTGGTGCGGTAGGAGCCGACGACGTCGTCGAGCGCGGCGAGCTGCTCATCGGAGGTCGCGAACGGGAGACAGGCCATCAACTCGGCGATGGCCTCGTCTGGGCCGTCGGCGTCGATGAGTTGGTAGATACGCGCTTCCCAGTGCGGAAGCAGGCAGTGGCCTTCACCGAGGAAGGCCTTGCCGCAGAGCATGGCCCAGTGCACCGCGTGGGGAATGTCGAGCACCTGGATGGCGAAGGGCGCCAACTCATCAGCGAGCGTCCAGTTCTCTCGCGCGCCATCGCCCAGCCACACCACCGTTTCGACTTCATCGGCGCGCTCCGCTGAGAGCGCTGCCGCGAGCGCCTTCTTGAACTCGGGCTGTCCCCCCAGCACGGCGACGTAGCGAGCGTCCTCGACGCGGCGACGCTTCCGCTCTTCGCCTGGGGGAATGAAGCCCCCACGCGCGACAACGCCGACTTTCGTCTCCTTCCAGCTCGCTTCGCGAGTGAGCAACATGCTGCCGTCGGTACCCACCGTCAGCATCGAGTGATAGTTCCGCGTCAGGCGCAGCTCGCCCGCCGTCGTCAGGATGTGACGCAGCCGGTTCTTGGCCTTCACCGGCACCAGTTGCTTGCACTTCGGACACGCCTTCGGCTTCCCGTCCTCAGGCGGCAGCGCCGCGATGGCCGGTCACGGGCGTTTGGGGCTTTCTTCGTCTGCTCATGAGCCGCGTAGATCACGCCTTCTCGGTCCTCGTCGATCCCTCCGACATCATGGGCTTCCCTCAATCTGGGCGTGCACCCCCCCGGCCCGTCTCCGACCGTGGATGTCAGACCTGGCTGATAGGGAGGGCAGTCCGCGCGCGGTGCGTGGCGAGGGGTGCACCCTGGAAGGAGAGCGGGCGTGGCGTGGAAGGTGGCGAGGAACAGCCTGGCGCGAGACGCGGGCTGGGCGGTGCTGACGGCGGTGGCGGACCGGGGGCTGGGCGACCTGACGGTGGACGTGGTGGCGGAGCGGCTCGGCCGTTCACGCGCATCGGTGTACCGCGACCTGGGCGATCGCGAGGCGCTGCTGGTGCTGGCGCACCGCTGTGCGGTGCAGGACCTGTCGAACGGCTTCGGGAGGGTGCGCCCGGGACCGCCGCGCATGCAGCTCGAAGAGGTCTTCACGGAACTGCGGACGGCGCTCAGCGGCCGCGAGGGCCGGGCGTTTCGGCAGGTGCGCTCGGCGGTGGCGGGGAGGGGAGACCTGGAGGAATTCCGGCGCCGCGAGGTCGAGGAGCTGGTGGCCTTACGCCGCTGGGTAGAGTCCTTGATGGACCCCCTCCACGCCAGGGAAGAAGGCGTCGTCGCGGAGCTCACCGCGCAGCTCTGGTCGCTGTGCCTGGGCCGCCCGCCGCCGCGGGGTGAGCTCGAGCCGGTGAAGAAGGCGGAGCTGGACCTGGCCTTCCACCTGCTCACGCCCTTCATCGCGACGGAAGAGCAAGTCCTGCGCGCGGAGCTCGACGGGCTGGGGGAAGTCACGCTCCTGGGCGAGCTGCTCTGACGCTACTTGCCAGCGGCTCTCTCTCCCGAGTACGGGCCGGGTCCATGCGCGTCCTCACCCTGGGCCTCATCCTCGCGGCTGGCTTCGGCCTGGCCGTCTCTTGCGGCTCCACCCCTGCGAAGTGCGACTCCCGCACCTGCCCCAACGGCTGCTGTGACGCGGCAGGCTCCTGCCAGCCAGGGACGGGCATCTCCGCGTGCGGCACTTTCGGCGCGGCGTGCCAGTCCTGCGTCATCGGCCAGTTCTGCGTGGGGGGCTTTTGCCTCTCTCCGGCCACCGGCGGCGGCGGTGGCGCATCCGGCGGTGGCACGGGCGGCGGCGGTGGCGGTGGTGCGTCCGGTGGCGGTGCCGGCGGAGGGCAGGGCGGAGGCCTCGGCGGCGGCACCGGCGGAGGGCAGGGCGGAGGCACCGGCGGCGGCACCGGTGGTGGCTCCGGTGGCGGCACCGGCGGTGGCGGAGGCGCGGCCGGCCTCTGCACCGCGGGCACGTCCACCGCCTGTACCGACGCCCGGGAGAACTGGACCGGCACCGAGTGCTGCGTCTCGGGAGCCACCTGGTGCATCGCGGGCACCTCCACTTCCTGCACCGACGCCGTCGAGCACTGGACCGGCACCGACTGCTGCCTCGAGCGCGTGTCGGGTTGCGCCACCGGCACCCCCACCTCCTGCACCGACTCGGTGGAGCACTGGACCGGCACCAACTGCTGCGTCGAAGGCATCTCGATGTGCACCAGCGGCACCTCCACCTCCTGCACCGACTCCCTCGAGCACTGGACGGGCACCGAGTGCTGCGTGGGCGACGCCGTCACCTGGTGCACCCGAGGCACCGCCACCTCCTGCACCGACTCCGTCGAGCACTGGACCGGCACCGACTGCTGCGTGGAGCGCGTCAGCCAGTGCGTCGACGGCACCGCCACCTCCTGCACCGACTCCGTCGAGCACTGGACCGGCAGCGACTGCTGCGTGGAGCGCGTCACCCAGTGCGTCGACGGCACCTCCACCTCCTGCACCGACTCCGTCGAGCACTGGACGGGCACCGTCTGCTGCCTGGAGGGCGTGACGACCTGCACCTCCGGCACCAGCACCTCGTGCACCGGCAGCGGGCAGCACTGGACCGGCTCGCTCTGCTGCTTCTGACAGGCGCTACAGCTTCCCGCCGTAGAGGATGAGGCGCTGCTTGAGCCGCTCCACCTGCGCCTCCAGGTCCGCGACGCGGTGGTCCCTCTTCTTCAACTGCGCTTCCAGCGACTTCACCTGCGCGCGCAGCTCGTCCAACTCGACGGAGGCGGCGGGCCCGGGCGTCCGCGTCAGCACGGGGATGGCGGGGTCGGTGCGCGCCTCCTGGGGGGGTAGCACCACCAGGGTGCGCACGGCCAGCGGGTCCACCGCGCCCACCAGGCCCTCGATGCGCTGGCTGACGTCGCGGGGCATCGGCATGAAGGCGATGCCCATGCCCGGGGCTGCTCCGGCGCGCGTCGACACCACCCGCCCCAGCAGGTTGATGGTCTGGCTGGCCCCGGGCCGGTGAATCTCCAGCTTCACCTCGGTGCCCACCTTGAGCAGCGTGGGGCAGCGCACGAAGCACCCGCCCAGCGACATGTTCTCCACCGCGAGGCCAATGTGCAGCGCCCCGTCGTCGGCGGTCAGCCGCGTGGACACCTGCTTCAACTGGACGCGCCGGTACCGGCGGCGGTTGCGCTCGGCCATGCGCCGGCGAGTGTAGCCCTGCCCTGTCCGTGCCGGGGCCGCCCTGCTCAACGGAACGGCGAGTCCGCCCCCGGACGGTGCCCGCTGCGGTCCGCTTCGAGCTCCGGCACCCCGTCCACGTAGCGGACCTCCTGCCCCAGCACCGAGGCCACCCGCGGCCCCGGCGTCACCACGCCGGTGAGGTTGAGCGGGTCCACCGCCGACACCCGCACCACCTCCCCCTGCTTCGGCTCCCGCCGCACCGCCCGCGCCAGGTCAACCGCCTCCGGCAGCGCGAACTGCTCGCCCGCGAAGCCCGCGAGGAAGCGCCCGCCGCGGATTTCGCCGCGCGCCTCCAGCCGCCGGTACCAGGGCAACAAGTCCCTCCAGGCCGGCGCCAGCGGCTCGCGCACCACCAGGTCGCGGAACACCACCCCGTAGCGGCGCAGGAAGAGCCACGCCAGCTGCTCCTCCACCTGCGCGCTCTCCACCTGCTCGTGCGGCTGGAAGAGCGACCACCGCCCCGGCCCGCCCCGCTGCAGCGCCCGCTGCCGCCGCCGCAGCTTGGGTGACTGCAGCACCCGCAGGTTCTGCACCGCGTCCGCCGTGATGAGCCCGCGGGACAGCAACTCCCACAGCGCGTCTTCGACTTCGGTGGCCAGCCGCCGCGAGCCGGCCTGCAGCTCTCCGAAGAAGGACGCCCCGCGCCGCTCCAGCACCCCCAGCACGTCCTTCGCCGCGTGCGAGAGGTCCGCAGGCCACGGCCTGGGCCCGTCCGACAGCACCACGTCCGGCCGCGCCGCGTGCAGCAGCCACTCCAGGTCCACCCGCTTGACGAAGGTGAGCGACGCCGCGCGCCCTGGCATCGCCTTCCGCGCCGGCACCACCGGCTCCTCCACCAAGAGGCCGCGCCGGGGACCCACCGGCAGCTTCGGCTCCTTCAGGGTGAGCCGCCCCCAGGCCACTTCACCCGTGAAGCACGCCGACTCCAGCCACTCGCCCACGTAGTGCTTCATCCGCGCGGGGAAGAGGTGCTGCTCCCACGCCGCCGCCGGCGCCTCGTACCCTTCGAGGAGTGAGACGACCTTGGCCAGCCCACCCGGCCCGCGCGGCTTCTGCTCGGCGTCCAGGTAGTGCCACCGGAAGAGGAAGCGCATGAAGTCCTGCGCGGAGAGCGGCTCAATCTCCTTGCGCAGCCGGCCCAGGGTGAGCCGGTGGATGCGCTGCAGGAGGCGGCGATCGCACCACTCCGTCACCTCCTCCGGCTGGCCGGCACGGAACTTCCCCCGCAGCACCTGGCCCACCGACTCCAGCTTGGCCAGCGCCGCGTCCACGTCGTACTTCGTCAGTGAGAGGCGGGCCTGCAGCTCCTCGGAGGTGGTGGGCCCGAGGATTTCCATCCACCCGCGGACCATCTGGCGGGCGGCGGCCTCGCGGTCGACGGGCGCGTCACCGGGGAGGGGAGCCACCGGCAGCGGCGTGTCCGGGAAGAGCGACTGGAGGAGCGGCGTGCGCTCGCGCGCGAAGGCGTAGACACGGCCACCGGGTAGCGTGAGGCGGGCGGCGCGGCCGGCGGCCTCCAGGACGCGCAGCCACGGCTCGAGGGGATAGGTGACCAATTGCAGCAGCGCGTCGTGCAATTCCTCGGCGTCTCGGATGACGGGCGCCGCGTCGGCGATGACCTCCGCGATGGCCGCGTCGTCCAGCGCTCCGAAGGCCACCTGGTCCGCCGGCGGCAGGGTGCGCCGCACCGCCACGTTGCGGGCCCTTCGCTCCTCCAGCGGCGCGTCGTCGAGGAAGGTGTACGGCGCCGAGTTGAGCAACTGGTGCGCGAAGACGCTCGGCTCCGGCAGGTCCACCGCCACCTTGCGAATTCGCCCCTCCTGCATCCCCTTCAGCACCGCCACGAGGCCCTCGATGTCCATCAAGTCGGTGAGGCAGTCCTTCATCGCCTCCGTCACCAGCGGGTGGTCCGGCGGGACAATCTCCTGGCCGCCGTGGTTGTCCTGGCAGCCCACCTGGTCGGGGAACACCGCGGCGATGAGGTCCTCGGCGCGCGCGCGCTGAATCGGCGGCGGCACCCGCTTGCCGTTGCGCATCCGCGAGAGCGCCAGCGCCCGCCCCGCCGCCCAGCGGAAGCGCGTGCCGAACATCGGCCCCTGCAGCACCGCCTGGGTCAGCACCCGCAGGGCACTCGCCGGCGACACGAAGTCGAAGATGTCCATCAGCGGGAAGCTGTGCTGCTCGCCCAGCGACAGGAGAACCCCGTCGTCGGTGGCCGCGGCCTGCAGCTCGAAGTCGAAGGCCCGGCAGAAGGACTTGCGCAGGGTGAGGCCCCAGGCGCGGTTGATGCGCGCACCGAACGGCGCGTGAATGACCAACTGCATCCCGCCGGCCTCGTCGAAGAAGCGCTCCGCCACCACGCAGGCCTGGGTCGGCACGGTGGTGAGCGCCGCCTCGCCGGCCTTCACGTAGCGCACCAGCAAGTCGGCCGCGCGCTCGGGCAGGCCCAGCTCCCTCGTCAGCCACTCCTGCGCGTCGGGGCGCCTGGCCACGTCCTCGCGCAGGCGGGCCACCTCCAGCGACAGCTCGTCGGTGCGCGCGGGCGCCTCGCCATTCCAGAAGGGGACGGAGGGCGGCTGGCCGTTGGCGTTCTCCACCCGCACCTGGCCGTCGAAGATGCGGCGGATGCGCCAGCTGGTGCTGCCCAGCACGAAGACGTCGCCGGGCATGGACTCGATGGAGAAGTCCTCGTCCAGGGTGCCCACCTGCTTGTCCTCGGGCTCGGCGATGACGGCGTAGGTGAAGAGGTCGGGGATGGCCCCGCCGTTCTGCAGCGCCATCAGCCGCGCGCCCTTCCGGGGCTTGAGGCGCGCATTCACCCGGTCCCGGTGCAGGTGGACGCGGCTGCGCCCGCGGGAGGTGGACTCGCCTTCGCTGACCAGGCGCAGCACCTTCTCGAACTCCTCGCGCGTCAGCTCCGCGTAGGGCGTGGCGCGCTTCATCACCTGGTAGAGGCCCTCTTCGTCCCACTCCTGCGCGGCGACTTCGGCCACCACCTGCTGGGCCAGCACGTCCAGCGGCTTCACCGGCACCCGCACCTGGTCGAGGTGCTGCTCGTGAATGGCGCGCAGCAGCGCGGCGGTCTCCACCAACTCATCGCGGGTCAGCGCCAGGACGACGCCCTTCGACACGGCGGACTTGTGGTGGCCGGAGCGGCCGAGGCGCTGCAGCATGACGGCGATGCTGCGGGGGCTGCCCACCTGCACCACCAGGTCGATGGAGCCGATGTCGAGGCCCAACTCCAGCGAGGCGGTGGCCACCATCACCTTGAGGCCGCCGGACTTGAGGCGCTCCTCGGCGGCCAGGCGCAGCTCCTTGGCCATGCTGCCGTGGTGGGAGGCGACGGCGCCGTGGCCGAGGCGCTCGCCCAGGTCATGCGCGAGGCGCTCGGCCAGCCGGCGGGTGTTGGTGAACACCAGCATGGTGCGGTGCTGGGAAGAGAGCTCGCACAGCCGCTCGTAGAGCTGGCCCCACATCTCGTGGGTGGCGGCGGCGGTGAGCTCGTCCTCGGGCACCTCCAGCGTCAACTCCCACGGGCGCACGTGGCCCACCTGCACCACCTGGCACGGAGCTCGGCCCTCGCGCGGGACGCCGGTGAGGAAGCGGGCGAGGCCGTCGAGGGGCTTGGTGGTGGCGGACAGGCCGAGGAGCTGCGGGGGCGCGCCCAGCAGCGACTTGAGGCGCTCCAGCGAGAGGGCGAAGTGGCTGCCGCGCTTGTCGCGGGCCAGGGCGTGAATTTCGTCCACCACCACGGTGCGCACGCTCTTGAGGGTGGCGCGGCTCTTGTCGGCGGTGAGGTAGAGGTAGAGCGACTCGGGGGTGGTGATGAGGATGTGGGGCGGCGTCTTCACCATCTGCGCGCGCTCGGCGGGGGTGGTGTCGCCGCTGCGCACCATCACCCGGATGTCGGGCAGCGCGACGCCAGCGTCCTTCGCGCGGGCCTTCAACTGCTCCAGCGGGAAGAGGAGGTTCTTCTGCACGTCGTTGCCCAGGGCCTTCAAGGGCGAGACGTAGAGGACGCGCGTCTCGTCGGGCAGCGTGCCCTGGGCGGCCTGCTGGAAGAGCTCGTCGAGGCAGGCGAGGAAGGCGGTGAGCGTCTTGCCGCTGCCGGTGGGCGCGGCGATGAGGACGTCGCGGCCTTCGCGGATGAGCGGCCAGCCGCGCACCTGGGGCTCGGTGGGCTCGCCCAGCGTCTGGTGAAACCACGCGCGCACCACCGGGTGGAAGGGCGTCAGCGCCTCGTGCACGGACACCTGGGCGGCGTGCGTGAAGTCCATGAGGAGCAACTGAACAAGGGTTCACATGAAGATCAACCGGGGCCCGCCCGATCCCCTGGCGCACCCGGCGGCGGTCCACCGGGCCCGCGATGTGGACGCTGCTTCTTCAGCTCCTCCAACTTCGCCCGCTGCGCCTCCGTCAGCACCTCACCCAGCTCCTGCTCGATTCTTTCGTGCACCGCGCGCGCTCTCGGGAACGACTCCTCGAAAACGGCCTGCAGCTCCGGGCGGTGCTTCTCGAAGATGGCGCGGGCCTTCTCCTTCTGCTCCTCCGAGAGGTCGAGCCCCTTCAGCCAGCCAGGCAGTCCTCCGGGCGGCGGACCGCGCAGGTGCGGCGGAGGTTGCGGCGGATGACGCGGGCCGAGCCAGGCGTGCACGCCTCCCCCCGTGGCGGCGCCGGCGACGAACACCGCCAGCAACAGAAGCCCGGACTTGAGGTGCAGACCGCGCGACTCACTCGTGGCCATCAGCGCCTCCATACGCAAGGTACCAGGACGCGGCGGCGCTCGGGTCTCCGCGCGCGGCGAGGTCGGACAACTCTGCCACCGCGTCCGTCGCCTCGTCGGTGCGCTCCTCCCCGCGCCTCAGCACCGGCACCCACGCCAGCACCGCGAGCAGCGCCGCCACCGCCACCGCGCCCAGGCCCCACCGCCCCACGCCGTCCCACACGGTGCGCCGGCGCGTCTTCGCCATCACCCCGTGCACCAGGCGCTCGAAGTGCAATTCGTCCTGCTTCGGATCCACCGGCGAGAAGTCGATGCGGTCAGGGTCCATGGGAAGTCTCCACGTTCGCCTCGTCGGCGAGGTGCGCTCTCAACGTCTTGCGGGCGCCGAACAACAACTGCCGCGAGTTCACCTCGGACAGCTCCAGCGCGTCAGCGATTTCTCCGTGCGACCAGCCCTCGAGGTCGTGCAGCAGCACCACCTCCCGCGCGCGCTCGTCGAGATGCGAGAGCGCGGCCAGCAGGCGCGTCCGGGCGTCGACGCGCGACGACACCGACTCCTCGGCCACCTCGTTGGCGGCCGACACCTTCGCGAACGACTCGCGCACGCTCCGCTTCTCCAGCGCGTTGCGGGCGGTGTTCCGCGCGATGTGAATGAGCCACCCGGCGAAGCGCTCGGGCTCGCGACACTCCGCCAACTTCTCCCAGGCCACCACGAGCGCCTCCTGTGCCACGTCTTCCGCCTCGGCGGGCACGCGCAGCACCGCCAGCGCCACCGAGTACGCCGCGCGCAGGTGCCGGCGCACCAACACCTCGAATGCACGTGCGCTGCCGGCCCTCGCCTGTCCGACGAGGGCCGCGGTGGACGCCTCATTCATCTCTGTTCGACCTCGAAGACAGCCGGGCTGAGCGTTCCGTTAGGCGCAGGGCGCTTCATAACGCCTTCACGGCCCCGCTGGTCCTCACGCACCACGGGCCGCCCCGAGAGGCCCTCAACGCAGCGCGCAGCTTCACCGCGCCTCGAGAGGCCTCCCGTTCCTAACGCTCGGGAGGCCTCAGGTGTCTTCTGGGCATGAAGCCTGGACGCGCGAAGCGGTGGGTGCTGTCGGTGGGCCTCGTGGTGGCGCTGGGCGGCGGCGCCCTGGCGTGGCGGGTGAAGGCAGCACAGCCGCCCGCGGCGACCGCGCCCCAGGTGGCCGAGGTGAAGCGCGGCGACGTGCTGGTGGAGGTGACGGCGTCGGGCACGCTCAAGCCCGTCAACGAAGTCGAGGTGGGCGCGCAGGTGTCGGGGCGCATCAAGGAACTCAAGGTCGACTTCAACGACCGGGTGAAGAAGGGGCAGCTCATCGCGGTCATCGACCCGGTGGTGTTCGACAGTCAGCGGGCGCAGGCGGCGGCGCGGCTCGAGTCGGCGCAGGCGGACCAGGAGCGCGCGGAGGTGCAACAGGCCCAGGCGCAGGTGGATCGCGACCGCACGGCGGCGCTGGTGACGAAGGGCCTCTCGGCCGACGCGGAGCTGCAGACGGCGGAGCTGACGCTCAAGAGCGCGAAGGCGTCGGTGTCGTCGGCGAAGGCGTCGGTGACGCTGGCGAGGGCGGCGCTGGAGCAGGCGGTGGAGAACCTGGCGTATTGCCGCATCGTCTCGCCGGTGGATGGGCTGGTCATCTCCCGCGACGTGGAGGTGGGGCAGACGGTGGCGGCGAGCCTGCAGGCGCCGACGCTCTTCGTCATCGCGGAGAGCCTCGAGCAGATGGAGCTGCACACCAACGTCGCCGAGTCGGACGTGGGGCGGCTGGCCGAGGGGCAGCGGGTGGAATTCACGGTGGACGCGTGGCCGGACCGGAAGTTCGAGGGCGTGGTGCGGCAGGTGCGCTACGCGGCGACGACGGTGTCGAACGTGGTCACGTACGACGCGGTGGTGCGGGTGGACAACGCGTCACTCGCGCTGCGGCCGGGGATGACGGCGAACGCGACCTTCATCATCGATGAGCGGCGCGACGTGCTGACGGTGCCGGTCGCGGCGCTCCGCTATCGCCCGAAGCGCGGAACGGAGTCGTCCGGCGCGTCGCCCTTTCCTCCACCGGGAGGGATGGGGCCGGGCGACGGTCAGGGGCCGTGGAAGGAGCGCGTCGGCCCGAAGCACGCAACCGACGCGGTGCATGGCACGGTGTGGACGATGGTGAGCGGCGCGCCGAAGCCCATCGTGGTGAGGACCGGCCTGTCGGACGGCGCGGTGACCGAGGTCGCCTCCGACGAGCTCGAGTCGGGCGTGCAGGTGCTCACCGGCGACGGGAGCAGCGCCAGGTCAGCCCCGCGTCCCACGCAGCAGCAGCAGCGCGGGCCGCGGCCGCCTCCGGGGATCTTCTGATGCTGCTCGACGCGAGCCACCTCTGGAAGGTGTACGGCGAGGGCGACGCGCGGGTGGAGGCGCTGCGCGACGTCTGCCTGTCCGTCGAGGCGGGCGAATTCGTCGCCATCATGGGGCCGTCGGGCTCGGGGAAGTCGACGTTGATGAACCTCCTCGGCTGTCTCGACAAGCCGACCCGTGGCACGTACCGCGTCGAAGGCGAGGACGTGAGTCGGCTCTCGGCGACGGACCTCGCGCACCGGCGCAACCGCACCCTGGGCTTCGTCTTCCAGGCGTTCAACCTGCTGCCACGCACCAGCGCGCTGGCGAACGTGCAGTTGCCGATGCTGTACGCGGGGGTGCCGTCGAAGGAGCTGGAGCGGCGGGCGAGAGCGGCGCTGGAGCGGGTGGGCCTGGGCGATCGCCTCTCGCACCTGCCGTCGGAGCTGTCGGGCGGGCAGCAGCAGCGGGTGGCCATCGCGCGGGCCATCGTCAACCGGCCGAAGGTCATCCTTGCGGACGAGCCGACGGGGAACCTGGACTCGAAGACGAGCGCGCAGATTCTGGAGCTCTTCCAGCAACTGCGCGACGAGGGCCTCACCATCCTCTACGTGACGCACGAGCCGGACGTGGCCGAGTACGCGTCGCGGCTGGTGGTGGTGAAGGACGGGCGCATCGCGCAGGACGGGCCGCAGACGCCGAAGCAGGCGGGACCGGGGGTGGCGGCATGAACACGTGGCGCACGCTGGCGGTGGCGTTGCAGGCGCTCACGCGCAACCTCACGCGCTCATTGCTCACGGTGCTGGGCGTCATCATCGGCGTGGCGGCGGTCATCGCGATGGTGTCCCTGGGCGAGGGCGCGAAGGCGAAGGTGGCGAAGACGTTCGAGTCGATGGGCACGGACATGCTGACGGTCTTCTCCGGCAGCTCGTTCGCGGGCGGGGCGCGGGGCGGGGCGGGGAGCCAGCCGACGTTGACGTGGGACGACCTCGGGGCCATCCGCGCGATGGAGAACGTGTCGATGGCGGCGCCGCAGCTCTCCTCGCAGGGGCAGTTGGTCAGCCCGACGGCGAACTGGAATTCGCGCGTCACGGGGACGACGCCGGAGTGGTTTCACATTCGCAACTGGTCGCTGGCGAGCGGGCGGTTCTTCGAGGCGGCGGACGAGGCGGGTGGGCGGGCGGTGGCGGTCCTCGGCAAGACGGTGTCGGACGCGCTGTTCGGCGAGGGCGTGGACCCGGTGGGGCAGACGGTGCGGGTGAACCGGGTTCCGTTCCAGGTCGTCGGCCTGTTGGCGTCGAAGGGCTCGAGCGCGTTCGGCATGGACAACGACGACGTCATCGTGGTGCCGGCGACGACGTTCAACCGGCGCATCTCGGGAGGGCTGTCGAAGTACCTGCAGGGCGTCATCGTGGTGCAGGCGTCCTCGGGGCAGACGGACGCGGTGCGGGCGGACCTCTCGGCGCTGTTGCGGACGCGGCACAAGCTGCGGGACGACGCGGAGGACGACTTCGCGGTGCGGGACCTGGCGGACATTGCGCAGGCGCAGCAGCAGAGCGCGCAGACCATCACCTCGTTGCTGGCGGGGGTGGCGCTGGTGAGCCTCATCGTCGGGGGCATCGGCATCATGAACATCATGTTGGTGAGCGTGACGGAGCGGACGCGAGAAATCGGGCTGCGGATGTCGGTGGGAGCGACGCCTTCGAACGTGCTGATGCAGTTCCTGCTCGAGGCGATGACGTTGTCGGTGTTGGGAGGGCTGATCGGCATCGCGCTGGGCCTCGGAGCGGGGCAGGTGATGGCGATGAAGTTCGGCTTCCCGGTGGCGGTGCGGCCGGACGTGGTGGTGTTGGCCGTCGTCGTCTCCGCGGCCGTTGGCATCGGCTTCGGGCTGTACCCGGCGCGGAAAGCGTCGCTGCTCGAGCCGATCGCCGCGCTCCGCTACGAATAGCCCCCCTGGAGTCAGGCACGCTCCTGCGCCAGGAAGCGCTCGAGGGCCTCCCGGAAGCCCTTGCCGGGGCGGCGGAGGTCCAGCTCCGGCACGGTGCGGACGCCGCTGGCCAGCCGTGCGGCCGCGACGCCGGGGAGTTCGTCTTCGAAGAGGTCGTCCCACGCGTCGCGCAGGCCCGGGACGGTGTCGCCGGCGAGGGCGTCGAGGACGGCGACGTGCGCGGCCACCTGGGCGGCGAAGTCTGCGTGGAAGGGCTCGGCGCTGGCGCGGTACCAGTCCGCCACCACGGCGCGGCGCCACGCCGGGGCGACGGCGCGCCAGGAGAAGGGCGCCTCCAGCGGGTCGAACTCCTCGTCGTAGGTGGCCAGCGGCTGCTGCCCGGGGGTGTACCCGAGGGCGAGGGCCCGCGCCTCGTCGGCTTTCGGCAGGGTCCACATCGCGGTGGTGAAGAGGCTGCCGCGCTCGGGGCGCACGGTGATGCCCAGCACCTGCCGGCGGTCGAAGGGGTACTCGGTGCGGACGCGGCGGATGGCCCAGGGCAGCGCCTCCTCCAGCACCGGGGCGTTGGCGGCGAACTCGAAGCGAGGCTCGAGGCCGCCGGACTTCTCCTTGCGCTGCTTGCCTTTAGGGGCCGGCGCGTCGAGGCCGAGCTGGGCGCGGGCGGCCCTCAGCGCTCTGGCGTCGTCGTCCGTCTCCTTCGCGGCGTTCCAGGCGGCCCAGGCCAGGCGCACCGAGTCGCGCAGTTGCTCCGCCTGGGTGCCGTGGAGGTCGAGCATCATCGGCGCGACGACGGACTGGAGCGTCAGCGACAGGGGTAGTCCGGCGCCGAAGGTGGCGAACAACTCGTCGGGGCCGACCTCCTGGCCGTCGAAGTCGACGCCCAGCAGGCGGCGCAGGGCGAGGGCGATGGGCTGTACGTCGTCGTCGGCGTCGGGGTCTCCTGCAGCGCGGGCCTCCTGGTGCTCGACGGCGCAGGCCTGGAGGTGGGCGGAGGCGCCGCTTTGGGAGGGGAGGCCCCGGAGGGTGAGCAACTGGAGCACGCGCATCCAGGGGCCCTCGGGCATGGGCTGGGCGTCGGCCGAGGCGACCAGCGCCTGCTGGGCTTCTCCCACGGGGAAGGTCTGGCGGGCCTCGAAACGGACCGCGCCGGCGAGCTCCTTCTCGAGGAGGACGCGGAGCCGGTCGAGCCGCTCGACGCAGGAGGCGGAGGCGACGAGCCCCTGTGGCGTCAACGACACGTCGGCCAGAGACGTCTTCCACCACGACGGGTGGAGCGCGTTACCGCGCTTCGACCAGCACCAGGTCGCGGGTTGTTCGCCGGTGCGCGAGAAGTCGGGGCGCGCGTCGAGCGTGGTCAGGACACGCGCGCGCTTGTCCAGGGCGTAGAGGTCGGTGCAGGGCAGGAAGGGCTCGCCGTCGGTGGTGGTGAGGCCGGGGCCTTCGGCCGTGTGGCCGGGAGGAGCCACCGCCTCGCGCTCCCATGCGGCGAGGAGGGCGGCCGGTTCAAGGGGTGACGAGGTGAGCGCGTCGCGAACCGCGCGGCTCTTGCCGGGCGGGAGGGTGACGGGGTGGGCGGCGACGAAGAGGTGCGTGCCGTCGACGGCGACGACGGCGCCCAGCAGGCCGTCGCGGAAGACGAAGTCCTCGGCGCGCGCGGCGTCGTGCACCGTGAGGTGGCTGCCGTCGAAGAGGTCGACGAGGGCGACCTCCTCGCCGAGGTCGGAGGTCTCGACCTCCCAGACGGAGACGCGGGCCTTCAGCTTGGCCTCCAGCCAGGTGCGCTCCTCGGCGGTGGGGGCGCCGTCGGCGAGGAAGCGCTGCGCGACGGTGCGGCCGTCGAAGGGCTGGACGGTGGTGGCGAGGAAGCGGGCGAAGTCGTCGGCGGGCGGAGCGGTGAAGCCGGGGACGTGGGCGGTGGCGAAGGCGACGAGCTTCGGGACGAGCTTCCGGTCGAGGGTGAGGAGAGGGTGGGTGCGGAGGGCCTCCGCCGCGGCGCGGACGGAGGAGGGGATGACGGGCGGCTGGCCCCGCGGGAGGAAGTGGCGGACGTCTAGGGTGACGCAGACGCCGTCCTGGGAAGCGGAGGCGGTGGCACCTTCCTCGGCGACGGCGGTCAGCGCCTTCAGGGTGGCGATGAGGCGGCGGGCCTCGTCGGGGCGCAGGGGCTGGGGCCGGCCCTTCTTGAAGCGCAGCAGCATGAGGGAGGCCTCGACGTCGAAGGCGGCCTTCACGGCGCGGGCGACGAAGTCGTCGTCGAAGTCGATGAGGCAGGCCAGGGAGTCGACCTGGGCGGCGGCGCCCGGAGCGCGGGAGTCGACGAGGTCGAGGAATCGCTCGTGGCCGCCGACGGAGTCGTAGAGGACGAGGCCGAACTGTTCGCCGCTCGCGCCGAGGACGGTGCACTCGAAGGCGCCCCCGCCGGGGCCGGTGGCGCGGCCGTGGACGGTGAGGTCGTTCAAGAAGCGGCGCCAGGGGCGGGCGCGAGTGAAGGCGGCGGCGGCGGTGAGGAGCTCGAGGACGAGGGGGCCGTCGGACAGCTTCTGCAGGGTCTCCCGGCTGTTGAGGGCCACGGCGGTGGCCGCGAGCATCAAGCAGTCGGGCTGGGCGAGGGGGCCGACGCGCCAGCCGGGCTGGTGGGCCTGCGGGCCGAGGGCGTCGTCGACGAGGACGTCGGCGCCGGCGGGCAGGGCGCGGCGGGCGGCGAAGACGGCGCCGGCGAGGGTGGACGCGGAGTCCAGCAGGCGGGGCGGGCCGTCGCTGGAGAAGACGACGGGGATGAAGGCGTCGCCTTCGTCGGTGTGGAGCGGTCCTAGGACGGAGAGGGAGTGCATGGCGGCTGGAATAGTCCGCCCAGAGACTCCAGGCCATGAGCGAAAGCTCTTGCAAGTCGAGGCCGCGCCCGGCGTGCGGAGGGTGCTGGAAATCTCGCCTCGCGGAGGTGGCTGCCGGTGGAGCTCGATGGCGAGCGCCCTCTTTCGCCGGTCCCGCTTTCTCGTTGCCCCCTCTCTCCCTCGGGGCTACGCCACCCCCGCCGCGCCACCCTGCAGGGGGAACACCATGCTTCGCCTCTCCGAAAAGTCCCTCGCCGTCGCGCTCCTCGCGCTGACCGGCTGCACTCCGCCCGCCGCTCCCCAGAAGGGCCCGCAGAAGGTCCTCACCGAGAAAGTCACGAAGACGGACGTCCCCATCTACGCCGACTTCATCGGCACCGTGGACGGCTTCGAGAACGCCGAAATCCGCGCCCGCACCGCAGGCTACGTCGAGGCCATCCACTACCAGGAAGGCAAGGCGGTGAAGAAGGGCGACCTCCTCTTCACCATCGACCCCATCCTCGCCCAGGCCTCCGTCACTCAGGCCCAGGGCTCCATCGCCGACGCGCAGGCCGCGCTCGCCAAGGCCGACCTCGACGTCGCCCGCTTGAAGCCCCTCGTCGCCGTCAACGCCGTCTCCCGCCAGGAATACGACAACGCGCTCGCCGCCCAGGCCGCCGCCAGAGCCCGCCTCCTCGCCGCGCAGGGCTCGATGGAGTCGTCCAAGGCCACCCTGAGCTACACCAAGGTCACCAGCCCCATCGACGGCGTCGCCGGCCTCGCCAAGGTGCGCGTCGGCAACCTCGTCGGCCAGGCCGAGCCCACGCTGCTCACCACCGTCTCGTCCCTCGACCCCGTCCGCGTCCGCTTCAACATCCCCGAGACGCTGTACCTCAAGGTCGCCGGCCGCCTCGCGCGCTTCCAGAACGAGGGCCCCGACGCCGGCGTCATCGGCCCCAACCAGGGCACCCTGCAGCTCGTGCTGGCCGACGGCTCCATCTACCCCCACCGCGGCACCATCGCCGTCGTCGACCGGCAGCTCGACATCTCCACCGGCACGCTCGCCTTCGACGCCCTCTTCCCCAACCCCGACTCGCTCCTCAAGCCCGGCCAGTTCGGCAAGGTCCGCGGCATCGTCGACACCAAGAAGGACGCCTTCCTCGTCCCCCAGCGCGCGGTGAAGGAGATGCAGGGCATCCTCCAGGTGGGCGTCGTCAAGGACAACAAGGTCGAGCTCAAGACCGTCGTCGCCACCGAGCGCGTCGGCCCCAACTGGGTCGTCGAGAAGGGCCTCACCGACGGTGACACCATCATCGTCGAGGGCCTGCTCAAGGTCCGCCCCGGTGACCCCGTCGCCCCCGAAGACAAGGCCGCTGCCGCCGCCGCCGCGAAGACCGCCCAGGCCCCGACGGCCGAAGAGAAGAAGGCGCCATGAGCTCCCCCGCTCCCGACGCCCACGCGCCGGCGCCCGCCGCCGAGCCGAAGGGCAACTTCTTCGTCCGCCGCCCCATCGTGGCGATGGTCATCTCCATCATCACCGTCATCGTCGGCCTGGTCTCGATGTCGCGCCTGCCCATCGCCCAGTTCCCCGAGATGGTGCCGCCGATGATCAAGATCTCCGGCACGTACACCGGCGCCGACGCGCTCACCGTCGAGCAGTCCGTCGCCACGCCCATCGAGCAGCAGGTCAACGGCGTCGAGCGGATGATCTACATGCAGTCGACCAACTCGGCCGACGGCAAGATGGCCTTGAACGTCTCCTTCGAGGTCGGCGCCGACATCGACATCTCCAACGTGCTGGCGAACACCCGCGTCAACATCGCCATGCCGCAGTTGCCCCCCGAGGTGAAGCAGACCGGCGTCAGCTTGAAGAAGTCGCTCGCCATGCCCCTCATCGTGGTGTCCCTCTTCTCGCCCAACAACACCTGGGACGCGTCGTTCCTCTCCAACTACGCCGTCATCAACGTCAACGATCAGATCGCCCGCATCAAGGGCGTGGGCGAGGTCGCCATGTACGGCTCCTCCGACTACGCCATGCGCATCTGGGTGAAGCCGGACCGGCTGGCGCGCCTGGGGCTCACCGTCGGCGATCTGCAGAACGCCATCAAGAAGCAGAACGTCGTCAACCCCGCCGGCAAGCTGGGCGGCGAGCCCGCGCCCAAGGGCCAGGAGATGACGTACGTGGTGCGCGCGCAAGGGCGCCTCGTCACCGCCCAGGAGTTCGAAGAGGTCGTCGTCAAGGAGAACGCCGACGGCTCGCTGGTGCGCCTCAAGGACGTCAGCCGCATCGAGATCGGCACCCAGAACTACGACCAGCGCGGCCGCTTCAACGGCCAGAGCGCCGGCGTCATCACCATCTTCCAGGCGCCCGGCTCCAACGCGCTCGAGGTGGCCAACAACGTCAAGGCCACCATGGCGAAGCTGAAGGCCAACTTCCCGCAGGACATGGAGTACGACATCTCGCTCGACACCACCCTGCCCATCACCGAAGGCATCAACGAGATCGCCCACACCTTCGTCGAGGCCGTCGTCCTCGTCATCCTGGTGGTGTTCATCTTCCTCCAGGGCTTCCGCGCCACGCTGATTCCGCTGCTCACCGTGCCGGTGTCACTCGTCGGCGCCTTCGCGCTGTTTCCGCTGTTCGGCTTCTCCATCAACACGCTGACGCTGCTGGGGTTGGTGCTGGCCATCGGCATCGTCGTCGACGACGCCATCGTGGTGGTGGAGGCGGTGGAGCACCACATCGAGCACGGGCTGGAACCGAAGGCCGCCACCAACAAGGCGATGAGCGAAGTGTCCGGCCCCGTCATCGCCATCGCGCTGGTGCTGTCCGCCGTCTTCATCCCCGTCGCCTTCGTCGGCGGCATCACCGGCCGCATGTACCAGCAGTTCGCCATCACCATCGCCATCTCGGTGATGCTGTCCGCCATCAACGCGCTCACCCTGTCGCCGGCCCTGTGCGGCATGTTGCTGCGGCCCAAGAAGGAAGGGAAAGGCCTGCTGGCGCGCTTCTTCAAGGCCTTCAACACCGGCTTCACCAAGGCCACCAACGGCTACGGGCGGGTGACGAACATCCTCTTGCGCAAGGGGCTCATCACCACGGCCATCCTGCTCGTCTTCTTCGGCGGCGCGGGCTTCCTGGGGTCCAAGCTGCCCGGCGGCTTCGTCCCCGAGGAGGACCAGGGCTACCTGCTGGCGGTGCTGGCGCTGCCGCCCGCGTCTTCGCTGCAGCGCGCCGACGAGGTGGCCAAGCAGGTGGAGGAGCTGCTCGAGAAGACAGACGGCGTGAAGACGTACAACACCATCGTCGGGCTCTCCATCGCCACCAACACCTCGTCCACGTACCTCGTCACCTTCTTCATCCAGCTCGAGGACTGGGCCGAGCGCGTGCCCCGCGGCCGCACCGCCGACGTCATCATGCGGGAAATCAACGGCCAGTTGGCGAAGATGCCCGAGACGGCCGGGTTCGCCTTCGGGCCGCCCGCCATCCCCGGCATCGGCACCGGCTCGGGCTTCTCGATCTTCGTGCAGGACACGGTGGGGCGCTCCACCGACGAGCTCGCCCTTCAGACGCAGAAGTTCATCGACGCCGCGAAGAAGCGCCCCGAGTTCAGCCGCGTCGGCACTTCGTGGATGGCCGCCGTCCCTCAAGTCTTCGTCGACGTCGACCGCGAGAAGATGATGAAGCAAGGCGTCGAGCCCAGCGAGCTGTACGGCGCGCTGCAGACCTTCATGGGCTCCAGCTACATCAACGACTTCAACCGCTTCGGCCGACAGTGGCGCGTGTACCTCGCCGCGGAACCGGAGTACCGCGCCACCACCAACAACATCGGCGACTTCTACGTGCGCAACAAGGAGGGCTTCATGGTGCCGGTGTCGTCGGTCGCCAACGTGCGCACCATCAACGGCCCCGAGTACACCACCCGCTTCAACCTGTACCGCGGCGTGGAGGTGACGGGACAGCCCGCGCCCGGCGTCAGCTCCGGCCAGGCGATGAAGGCGCTCGAAGAGGTGGCGAAGCAGACGCTGGACGAAGGCTACCAGACGTCGTGGAACGCGATGAGCTACCAGGAGGCCACCGCGCCGTCCTCGGTGCCCACCTTCCTCATGGCGATTCTCCTCGTCTTCCTCATCCTCGCCGCCCAGTACGAGTCGTGGGCCCTGCCCTTCTCGGTGCTGCTGGTGGTGCCGGTGGCCGTCGTCGGCGCCTTCCTGGGCCTCTTCCTCAACGGGCTGGACTTCAACGTCTTCGGCCAGGTGGGCCTCATCATGCTGGTGGGCCTCGCCGCGAAGAACGCCATCCTGGTGGTGGAGTTCGCGAAGATGAAGGTGGACTCGGGCATGCCGCTGCTCGAGGCGACGCTGGAAGGCGCCAAGCTGCGCCTGCGGCCGATTCTGATGACGGCGTTCGCCTTCATCCTCGGCTGCATTCCGCTTCTTCGCGCGGCCGGCGCGGGCGCGGCGAGTCGCGTGGCCATTGGCGCCGTCGTGGTGTTCGGCATGTTGATGGCCACCTTCATCGGCATCTTCCTGACGCCGGGCCTCTTCGTGCTGGTGGAGCGGCTGAAGGCCTTCACGAGTGGCGACAAAGAGAAGGCGAAGATTCCGGCAGCCGCGGGGGAGAAGTCATGAGGCGCGCAGCGTGGGTGGCACTCGTCGTCTTCGCGTCGTGCGCCGTGGGCCCGGACTATTCGCGGCCCCAGGTGAAGGCCCCCGACGCGCACCGCGGCCAGGAGAAGCAGGCCCAGTCGCTGGCGGACCTGCCGTGGTGGAAGGTGTTCAAGGACCCGGTGCTGGGCAGCCACCTGCAGGAGGCGGTGACGAAGGGCTACGACGTGCGCGTCGCCGCGGCGGCGGTGGAGAACGCCCGGGCCCAACAGCGCGCCGCCTTCTGGGCCTTCTTCCCCACCCTGGGCGCGGGCGTCGGCTTCGGCGGTGGCAAGGGCTTCCCGGGCGTGCCCACCATCGTCCCGGCCACCCCCTTCAACGGCAACCTGGGCGCCTACGCGGGCGCCTCGTGGGAGGTCGACGTGTGGGGCAGGCTGCGCCGGCAGAAGGAAGCCGCCGACGCGCTGGTGGAGGCTTCGCTGGCCGACCAACGCGGCGCCTACGTGGCGCTGGTGGGCGACACCGCGTCGACGTACCTGACGCTGCGCACCTTCGACCTGCAGGTCACCATCACCGCCGACGCCATCAAGGCCCGCGAAGAGACGCTGCGCCTCTTCCAGGACAGGGCGAAGGGCGGCGTGGGCAATGACCTCGAGGTGGCGCGCGCCGAGGCCAACCTGGCCGACGCGCAGGCCCGCGAGGAGAACCTGAAGCGCGCGGTGTTCCAGACGGAGAACGTGCTGGGCGTGCTGCTGGCGCGGCCGCCGGGGCCCATCGAGCGCGGTGCGGGCCTCGCCGACTTCGAGACGCCGCCGCAGCTGCCCGCGGGCCTGCCTACGTCGCTTTTGGCCCAGCGGCCGGACCTCCTGTCCGCGGAGCAGCAACTGCACGCGGCCACCGCGGTGGTGGGCATCAAGGTGGGCGAGCTGTTCCCGAAGTTCCAGTTGTCGGGCAGCGGCGGCTTCGCGACGGACCTCTTCTCCGCCACGGGGATGAACCAGGGCACCACGGCGGTGTACCGCGGCGCGGTGGGCCTCGAGTACACGTTGCCGGTGCTGGGCGGGGCGCAGAACCTGGCCGCGGTGGACGCCGCGTGGGCGCAGGTGCACGCCGCCACCGCGCTGTACGAGAAGGCCGCCACCAACGCGCTCAAGGACGTGTCCAACGCGCTGGTCGCCGTCGACCAGTACCGGAAGGCGCGCGACGCGACGGAGCGGCAGGTGGCCGCGCTCAAGAAGACCGAGGACCTGGCGATGATGCGCTACAAGGGCGGCGTGTCGAACTACCTCGAGGTGGTGACGGCGCAGGAGCAGCGCCTCATCGCCGAGTTGGCCCTGGCCGACGCGAAGGGGCAGCAGTTGCAGGCGGTGGTGCAGCTCTACCGCGCGCTGGGCGGGGGCTGGCGCACGCAGGAGGTGCAGGCCGATGGCGGCGTGCCGGAAGAGAAGTCCGAAGCCGCACCGCCTCCGGTGCCGCCCGGCAAGTAATTCGCCCTCTCCCGAGAAGACGACTTTCGGGTCCAGCGCCGGGACGAGTTCAGCCGCGTCCTCGTGGATCGGTCTCACCCGACGCGGCAACAGTCTTTGAGGTGGCGCGGCCCGGCGCGTCCCTCGTCCAAGGAGAAGACACACATGCAGCGAGTCCTGGTGGCAGCGATGGCGGTGGCAGTCTTGGTGGCCTGTGGCGGCACGTCCACCTCCGACGGCGGCACGGGCGGAGGAAGCGGGGGCGGCGGGACGGGCGGAGGAAGCGGGGGCGGCGCGGCGGGCGGAGGAAGCGGGGGTGGCGCGACGGGCGGAGGCACCGGCGGCGGCGGCACCGGAATGCCCCTCACCATCAACCTGAGCTACCAGTCGCAGTGTCCGGCCATCAACCCGCAGTGCGGCGGCGACCTGGTCGGCCGCTGGTTCTACACGGCGGCGTGCGTGGACGGCTCCATCCTGGGGGACCTCAACTCCGCGTGCACCGGCGGGGGCGCCACCATCACCGTCACCAACATCACCGGCACCACCCGCGGCGAGGTCACCTTCACATCCACCAACGTGTCCCGCAGCGTCAACACCAACCTCGTCGCCACCCTCAGCGTGCCCGCGGCCTGCGCGGTGGTGGGCTGCTCCACCATTCAGGCGGCGCTCGACGCCCTCTACGACTCCGTCTCCTGCAGCAGCGCCGGCGCCGGCTGCACCTGCACCATCACCCACGCCACCAGCATCAGCGACGGCGCGGCGTACACCTCGTCGAACGGCGTCATCTCCGTCGGCGGCGGCGCCCGCGCGTACGCGTACTGCCGCACGGGCAGCTCGATGGTGTACCGCGAGACGTCGACGCCGATGACCGAGCCCGGCACGCTGACGCTGGAGAAGCAGTAGGCGACGGAGAAGGGGCTGTGCGCGTCAGTGGAGGATGACGCGCACGGACTCGATTTCCCGAATCCACCCCACGCTGGACAGCGAGGCCAATTCGCGGAAGCGGCCCACCGCCACCTTGCGCGCCTCGTCTTCGTCCTTCGCCTTCACGTCCTTCATCGTCCAGGTGAAGGGCTCGGTGCGCGGGTAGGTCACGGCCTCGTACGTCGGCTCCCGAAAGGCGATGCACACGGTGTAGCGCACGGACATGACGGCCTCCGAGGGTGGGTCCATTGGACACCCGAGGGGTGGAGGTAGGGAAGGGGGACGCGCGCTTTTCCAGTCCGGCTGAAGGCGCTGAAGGGTATGGTGATGCCTTTGCGACTTTCGGGGAGGCGAACATGCTGGTCTTGCTGGTGATGAGCGCGCTGGCCGCGGCGCCGGGTTGCACGAAGGACACGGACTGCAAGGGCGAGCGCATCTGCGAGGCGGGGAAGTGCGTCGAGCCTGCGTCGGGCGCGGTGGCGCCCGTGCCCGTCGCCGACGCCGGAGTGGCCTTCAGCGAGCCGCCCCTGCCGCCGCCGCCTCCCCCGCCCGCCCCGCCGCTGGCGCCAAACCCGGCTGACTACCCGAAGGTGACGCGGCTCAACGGCATGACCTGCGTGGAGACGCTGGAGGGCGACGGCACCGTGAAGAAGGACTGCCGGGCGGAAGGGGCGGCGTACACCGGCGCGCCGCGCAATGAGGAGGACGGCATGCCGGTGGGCGTGGCGGCGACGAAGCGGGGGGACACCACCGAGGAGCCATCCTCCGTCGTCGCCGACTTCGCGGTGCTGGGGACGCTGGGCATTCTGGCGGCGCGGGCCGTCGGCATCGCTGGCGGCTTCGGGCTGCACCTCTCGGTGGGAGGACGGCTGACGGACTTCGTGGCCCTGGGCGGGATGCTGGACGGACAGATGCTCCTCGGGGGCGGCGTGTTGCTGGTGACGACGCTGGCGCCGGCGCTCCGCCTGGGGAACGCGGGCCACGCGACGCTGGGCCTGGGCCCTTCGCTCCTCTTCATCTCAGCCCCGGGGCTGGGCTCGGGCGTTGGCTTTGCCGGCACCTTCGTCGTCCACGGTGGCATTCCCCTGGCGGGCGGCTTCGGCCTTCACCCGCGCTTCGGCCTCACCTTCGGCATGGGCGCGGTCATCTTCACCCTGAGCTTCGGCTTCGGCGGCTCGGTGTTTTGACAGTCGCGGGGCGCTCCGGCCGCCGTTACCAGCCCGGCAGCCGAGGATCGGGCCGGGACACCTTGAAGGAGCGTGCCTCATGAAGCTGGGAATCGTCGGGCTGGGCCGCATGGGAGCGAACATGGCCGCGCGGCTGCTCGCGGCGGGTCACGGCGTCGTCGCGTTCGATCGACAGGCCGCTCAAACGAAAGCGCTCGCCGACCGCGGGGCCGTCGGCGCGGCCTCGCTCGAGGAGCTGGTGCAGCGCCTGGAGCGGCCGCGCGCCCTCTGGTTGATGCTGCCCGCGGCCCACGTCGACGAGACCATCGCCGCCCTCACGCCGCTCCTCGCGCGCGACGACACCATCATCGACGGCGGCAACTCCCACTACCGGGACGACTTGAGGCGCGCCGCCGCGCTCACCGCGCACGGCATCCACTACGTCGACGTTGGCACCTCGGGCGGAGTGTGGGGCAAGGAGCGCGGCTACTGCCTGATGATCGGCGGGGAGGCCCAGGTGGTGCGCCGCCTCGCGCCGCTCTTCTCGGCCCTGGCGCCCTCGGTGCAGGCGGCCCCGCGCACGCCGGGGCGGGAAGGCGAGGCGGCGAGCGCCGAGCACGGCTACCTCCACTGCGGGCCGAGCGGCGCCGGTCACTTCGTCAAGATGGTCCACAACGGGATTGAGTACGGGATCATGGCGGCCTACGCCGAAGGCCTGAACATTCTCCGCCACGCCAACGCCGGGAAGGCGCAGCGCAGCGTCGACGCCGAGACCACGCCGCTCCAGCAGCCCGAGCTGTACCAGTACGACTTCGACGTGCGCGACATCGCCGAGCTGTGGCGCCGCGGCAGCGTCATCGGCTCCTGGCTGCTCGACCTCACCGCGGCGGCGCTCCATACCGATCCCCAGCTCCAGAGCTTCGCCGGACGGGTCTCGGACTCGGGCGAGGGGCGGTGGGCGCTCAAGGCCGCGATCGACGAAGGGGTGCCCGCCCCCATCCTGTCGACGGCGCTCACCCAGCGCTTCGCCTCCCGCGGCGAGGACGACTTCGCGGACCGGCTCCTCTCGGCCATGCGCTTGCAGTTCGGTGGACACCTGGAGAAGCGCTCGTGAGCGTGGAGGGGATGGTGCAGGGATGATCGAGCCCGTGCCGCCGGCGCGCGCCGACGTGCTGGTCTTCTTCGGGGCGACCGGAGACCTGGCCCACAAGAAGGTGTTCCCCGCCCTGTACGCGATGGTCCGGCGCGGCCAGCTCGACGTGCCCGTCATCGGCGTCGCGAAGGCAGGGTGGAACGTCGAGCAACTGAAGGCGCGTGCCAGGGAAAGCGTGCAGGCCTTTGGCGAGAGCGAGGACGCGGCCGCGCTGGCCAGGCTGTTGTCGCTGTTGCGGTACGTGGACGGCGACTACCAGGAGCCCGCGACCTTCGAGGCGCTCAAGCGCGCGCTGGGCCCGGCGCAGCGGCCGCTCCACTACCTCGCGATTCCCTCGAGCCTGTTCGGCACCGTGGTGGGACAGCTCGCCCGCTCCGGCTGCGCGAGCGGTGGGCGCGTCGTGGTGGAGAAGCCGCTGGGGCGCGACCTTCCGTCCGCGCGGGCGCTCAACCAGGCCCTCCTCGCCGCGTTTCCCGAGTCCGACATCTTTCGCATCGACCACTTCCTCGGAAAGGAGCCGGTCCAGAACCTGCTCTACTTCCGCTTCGCCAACTCCTTCCTCGAGCCGCTCTGGAACCGGGACCACATCGACAACGTGCAGATCACCATGGCCGAGCGCTTCGGGGTGCAGGGCCGCGGGAAGTTCTACGAGGAAGCCGGCGCCATCCGCGACGTCGTCCAGAACCACCTCCTGCAGGTGACCGCCATCCTGGCGATGGACGCGCCGGTCGCCCTGCACGTCGAGGCGATCCGCGACGAGAAGGCGCGAATCCTGAAGGCCATCTCGCCGCTCGACCCGGGCCACGTGGTGCGCGGACAGTTTCGCGGCTACCACGATGAGCCGGGCGTCGCGCCCACCTCCACCGTCGAGACGTTCGCGGCGGTCGACTTGCGCATCGACACCTGGCGCTGGGCCGGCGTGCCCTTCCTCATCCGCGCCGGGAAGGGCCTGCCGGTCACGGCCACGGAGGTCCTGGTGCAGCTCAAGCGGCCTCCGTGCGACGTCTTCGGTGAGCGCGCCCGGGCGGCCGACTACCTTCGCTTCCGGCTGGGCCCGGAGGTGATGATCGCGCTGGGGATGCGGGTGAAGGAGCCAGGTGAGCGGATGGTGGGCGGCGCCAGCGAGCTGGTGGCGGTCGAGGACCCCTCGAGCCAGATGCTGCCGTACGAGCGCCTGCTGGGCGACGCGCTGCGCGGCGACGCCAGCCTGTTCGCGCGCCAGGACGCCATCGAGGCGCAGTGGCGAATCGTGCAGCCGGTGCTCGGCGACGCGACGGCGCTGCACCTGTACGACTTCGGCACCTGGGGCCCGGGCGAAGCCGAGCGCCTGTTGCCTCCCTCGCATGGCGGCTGGCACACGCCGCTCGACGGCGGGAGGACGTCCTGACCTCCGGCCAGCGACCACCGCCTGCGTCGGGCCACGCGCCCGGCTGGCCCGGCGGCGCGCCCCGCTGGACCTCGAGCGCCAAGAGCGGCGTGGGCACCGCGCTCGGCGCGAGCGGGCGCCTCTGGTTCACGATCAGCCACGGCATCTTGAACGAGATCTACTACCCCCGCGTCGACCAGGCCTGCACGCGCGATCTCGGCCTGCTGGTGACGGGGCCGGGCGGCTTCTTCTCCGAAGAGAAGCGTCACGCGCGCCACGAGCTGGCCCCATTGGCCGACGGCGTGCCGGCGTTCCGCCTCGTCAACACCTGCGAGCAGGGGCGCTACCGCATCGAGAAGGAGGTCCTCGCGGATCCGCGGCGCGAGGTGGTGCTGCAGCGCGTCTCTTTCACGCCGCTCCAGGGCTCGCCCGGCGACTGGGCGCTCTACGCGCTGTTGGCCCCGCACCTCGGCAACGCGGGCCGGGACAACACCGCGTGGCTCGGCGAGGTGAAGGGCACGCCCATGCTGTTCGCCGAGCGCAGCGGCACCGCGCTGGCGCTCGCGTGCTCCGCCGGGTGGCAGGGGCGCTCGGTGGGCTTCGTGGGCGTGTCGGACGGCTGGCAGGACGTCACGCGGCACCGGCGCCTCACCTGGGGCTACGAGCGCGCGGAGCGAGGCAACGTCGCGCTCACCGGGCAGGTGGACCTGCAGCGCGCGAAAGGCCCCTTCGTCCTGGCGCTCGGCTTCGGGCGGACCTTCAGTGAGGCGGCCCACCGCGTGCTCGCCAGCCTCTGGGACGGGTTCGACGTCGCCGCCGCCGAGTACGGCCGGGGCTGGGAGGCGTGGCAGCGCACGCTGCGGCCTCCGCCCGAGGCGCCACAGGGCGTCCGCAGCCTCTATCGCGTCTCGGCCCAGGTGCTGCGCACGCACGAGTCGGTGCGCTTCCCCGGCGGGTTCATCGCCAGCCTCTCGATCCCCTGGGGCTCGGCCAAGGGCGACGACGACCTCGGCGGCTACCACCTGGCGTGGCCGCGGGACCTGGTCGAGAGCGCGGGGGGGCTGCTCGCGGCCGGGGCGCGGGCCGACGTGCGCCGCGCGCTGCGCTACCTCGCCGTCACCCAGGAAGCCGATGGCCACTGGCCGCAGAACATGTGGCTGGACGGCACGCCGTACTGGAACGGCGTGCAGATGGACGAGACGGGCTTCCCCATCCTGTTGGTGGATCTGGCGCGCCGGCAGGGGGTGCTCGAGCCGGCCGAGCGGGAAGCCCTGTGGCCGATGGTGCGGCGCGCGGCGGGCTTCCTGGCGCGCAACGGCCCCGTCACGCAGCAGGACCGCTGGGAGGAAGATCCCGGCTACTCGCCCTTCACGCTGGCGGTGGAGGTGGCGGCGCTGCTCTGCGCGGCTGACCTCGCGGAGGAGTACGAGCCGCCGCTCGCGCAGGCGCTGCGTGAGCTGGCGGACGCCTGGAACGCCGCGATCGAGCGGTGGACTTACGTCACCGGGACCGAGCTCGCGCAGCGCCTCGGCGTCGCCGGCTACTACGTGCGCATCGCGCCGCCCGACGAAGCCGACGCCGGCTCGCCGAGCGCGGGCTTCGTGCCCATCAAGAACCGGCCGCCGGCGGACAGCCGCGCGCTCGCCAGGCAGATCGTGAGCCCCGACGCCCTGGCGCTGGTGCGCTTCGGGCTGCGGGCCGCGGACGATCCACGCATCACCGACACGGTGAAGGTCATCGACGCCCTGCTCAAGGTGGACACGCCGAACGGACCTGCGTGGCGCCGCTACAACGGGGACGGGTACGGCGAGCACGAGGACGGCGCGCCCTTCGACGGCACCGGCGTCGGGCGGCCCTGGCCGCTGCTGACGGGGGAGCGGGCGCACTACGAGCTGTCGGCTGGCCGGGGCGCCGAGGCGGAGGAGCTGCGGGCGGCGCTGGCGCGCTTCGCCAACGACGGGGGCATGTTGCCCGAGCAGCTCTGGGACGGGCCCGATCGCCCCGAGCGCGAGCTCTTCTTCGGCAAGCCGTCCGGCTCGGCGATGCCGCTGGCCTGGGCGCACGCGGAGTACTTGAAGCTGTGCCGCTCTCTTGCGGAGGGGCGCGTCTTCGACACGCCACCGCAGCCGGTGGAGCGCTACCAGGTCCAGCGCACGGGCGCGCCCTTCGGGTTCTGGCGCTTCAACCACAAGTGTCAGGCGCTCCTGGGGGGCCAGCGCCTGCGCGTCGAGCTGCTCGCGCCGGCGCGGGTCCACGCGAGCTTCGACGGCTGGCGGACGGCGAGCGACTTCGACACGCGCGACACCGGGCTGGGACTTCACGTGGCCGAGCTGCCGACGGACGCGCTCGCGGTGGGCACGCGCATCGACTTCACGTTCTTCTGGACGGGGGCCGGCCGGTGGGAAGGCCGTGACTTCTGCGTCCAGGTCGCGGACGCGAGGGGCCAGCGCGGGTGAAGGCGGCGCGTCCTGGACGCGAAGTACAAGCGCCACGCCGAAGAATTTGAGCGATTCGGCTGGGCCAACGCCGACGACAGGCGTTGGCGTACTCCACGCTCTTCGAAGCCCCACGCATCGTTGCCTGCCTCGCCTACCCCGCATCGGGCACCAGGAAGAACTCGTTGAAGAGGTGCGCTGCTCGAATCGGGTATGACGCGATCCTGGCCGATGTCACGAGCGTCATCGAGGAAGGGCGCCGCGCCGTCGCGCGCTCGGTCAACGCAGTCATGACTGCGGCGTACTGGGTCATCGGGCGCGGCGCCCCATCGTCGAGACCGAGCAAGGAGGCCACGCTCGCGCTGGCTACGGCGAGGCGTTGCTCGAGCGGCTTTCAGCCGACCTCACCACCCGATTCGGGCGCGGCTTCTCACGGCAGAACTTGCAGCAGATACGGCAGTTCTATCTCGCGTACCCGAGGGGCGAGATTCGCCAGACGCTGTCTCACGACTCGAGACGTTCCTTCTCGAGTTGGGCGACGACTTTGCGTTTGTCGGTCGTCAGCGCCGCCTGCGCCTCGAGGACCAGTGGACCGCGTGGACCTTGTCTTCTTCCACCGACGCCTGCGCTGCCTGGTGGTGATCGACCTGAGGCTCGGGACCTTCACTCACGCCGACGCCGGGCAGATGCACCTCTACCTCAATTACGCCCGCGAGCACTGGACGAAGCCCGGTGAGAACCCGCCTGTGGGGCTCATCCTCTGCGCCAACAAGCGCGAGGCGGTGGCTCGCTACGCGCTCGAAGGGCTCGCCAACCAGAACCGAGAACGACTGCCATCGAGAACGTGCAGGCCCAGCGGCAGCGCGATACGACCCGGCCATGGACCCTCGGTACTTTTTTCAGGGCAAGCTGGCCCGAGAGGAGGCAGCGTCCGCCTTTCTCGCCACTCTGCTTGCGAGCCGGGCTGACTTCCGCGCCTTCTTCTTCCAGCAACTCCATGACATCACGCCCGAGCGATGCACCGCGCTGACCAAGGCCGACTGGAAGGTCAAGACCGAGGCCGACCAAGTCGATGTGCGAATGGAAGCCGGGGCCGACTCCGTCCTCATCGAGAACAAGATTCAAGCGGGAGCGATTCAGCAGGACCAGCTACTGCGCTACTACCACCACGAACTGGATGCTCTCGCGCCGCCGGAGGGAGCGAGCGAGCCCACCACTCGGTTGCTGATGGTCTTCCTCGCGCCGGGCAGCCAGAGCGGTTCGGGCGAGGTGCAGGCCGTCAGAGAGTCCGAACGCTACCGCTCCGGCGTGGATGTCGCAGTCCGTCTGAGTTGGGACGCGCTCGGGAAGTTCCCCATCGCCTCCGACGACAAGGACTACGCCTTCGTCGTCGGCGGGTTCGCCTGCATCAGGGTCGCCATCGAGAATGCGCGGCAGGTGAAGTTCCCCGTCGATACCACGCGGGAACGGGTCGTCGCCGTCATGAGCGGCGCACATGAGTTGCTTCGGACACGGCTTCCACGGGTCCACCTTCAGCCGTGGCGGGGCAGCGACTTCGAGCAACTCTTCACGACGGGAACAAACGTCACCCTGTGGGCCGATGCGGTCTTCGACCCGATGAACGTCGTGAACGGGGACGCGCTCCGCCTCAAGCTCCGCACGCAACTGAAGCTCAGTGCCAAGGGCCGGAAGCAACCCGAACTGAAGGCGTGGTGGACCGCGCTGGCCGCAGCGCAGCAACTCGAAGTCCCCGGAGTCGGGGTCCACACGCTGAATGCCAAAGGCTGGGCTGCACGCGAAGCTGACATCGAGGGGTCACCGGCCGAGCTCCAACGCCGCATCGCAGATGCCATCGGTCTCGTCTTCACGGCGCTGGGAGACCGGCTCGTCGGGTGACCCGTGGTCGCTCGTTCGGCGCACGCGCCTCGCTCAGGCAGAGGTAGGCGGACGAGGGGCGCTACTTCCCCGACCTCTTCTGCTTGGCCTTGGCCGGTCCCTTGGCGCGGGCGCGGTAGTAGCCATCGGGGCGCAGGCAGTACGGCCACGTCGCAAGCTCCCTCATCGTCAGACTGCCCTCCTCGCGCGCCGCCCACGTCACTCGGCCATTCACCCTCCGTTGGCGGATGACCTCGGTCTTCCTCTTCAGGCCAAGGAGCGGCGAGAGCCGGTTCACCTCCGCCACCCACGCGGCGCAGTTGTGCGAACTGGTGCCCCCGGTGTCCACGTCCCGCTCGTCGGCGTGCTGGTCAATCGACTGGTGCATCATCTCGTGGAGCAAGACATCCACGGCGTACTTCTCGCCGAGGATGTGGCCGATGCCCCACGGGTCTTTCGCTCGCGGGTCCGTGACGCTACGCGCACTCGAACGACGAGGCCCGCAAGGCCGCCGTGGCCCGCATCAACATCAGCCTGGATTTGCTGACTGGATTGGCTCTGGCGAAGAAGTTGGTGCCACGGCGTGGCACCAAGTGTGGCACCAAGGGAGACTCACCCGAGGAGAATCCTCAAGGGAATCAAGTGCCCAGGGCCGGAATCGAACCAGCGACACGGGGATTTTCAGTCCCCTGCTCTACCAACTGAGCTACCTGGGCGTATTTCTTCGACGCGAAAGCGCGGGACTTCTGCCGTACCCCTCCACCCACGTCAACGGGAAATGCTCCCTGACGGCGCCTGAGGCACCTCCGTTGCGCGACCTGCGGCACCTGCATGAACGCCGACGGCGCTAATAACGCCACCGCCACCTGCACCGCCGGCCCCAGTGCACCGCCGGCTTCGCCGACTGCGCCGCCCTGTCCGCCACCGGCTGCGAGGCCGACTTCTCCTCGCCCGCCACCTGCGGCTCCTGCAGCAACGCGTGCACCGCGGGCCTCAACGCGGCCGGCAGCGAGGCGGTGCGCCATTCGTTTAATTCCACCGGAAGTATCGCAAGTGGCGGAGCGCTGCGATTCACGCCGCAGCCGTGAGCGTCACCGCCGGGTGTCAGCGAGCGCCAACGAAAAAGAGGATTCGGTTGATCCGCGGCGGGAGGGGCGTGCTACAAGCCGGCCCCTATGAAAATTCCTGCCCTTCGACTTGCCCTCTTCTCCGCGGCGATGGCGTTTCTCGTCGGCTGTGGAGGCTCGCCCACCTGTAAGAGCAACGCTGACTGCAAGACGGCCGGCCAGATCTGTTCTGCCGGCAAGTGCGTCGCGGGCACCGGGGGTGGTACCGGCGGCGGTGGAACGGGTGGTGGCACCGGCGGCGGCGTCGGTGGTGGTACGGGTGGTGGCACCGGCGGCGGCGTCGGCGGTGGTACGGGCGGTGGCACCGGCGGCGGCGTCGGCGGTGGTACGGGCGGTGGCACCGGCGGCGGCGTCGGTGGTGGTATGGGCGGTGGCACCGGCGGCGGCGTCGGCGGTGGTACGGGCGGTGGCACCGGCGGCGGCGTCGGCGGTGGAACGGGCGGTGGCACCGGCGGCGGCGTCGGCGGTGGTACGGGCGGTGGCACCGGCGGCGGCGTCGGTGGTGGTACGGGCGGTGGCACCGGCGGCGGCGTCGGCGGTGGTACGGGTGGTGGCGTCGGCGGCGGTACGGGTGGTGGCGTCGGCGGCGGTACGGGTGGTGGCGTCGGCGGCGGTACGGGTGGTGGCACCGGCGGCGGTACGGGTGGTGGCACCGGCGGCGGTACGGGTGGTGGCACCGGCGGTGGCACGGGCGGTGGCACCGCGGAGGTCTGCGGCAACGGGACGGTGGCAGGCACCGAGGGGTGCGACGACAACAACACCACGGCCGGCGACGGGTGTTCGGCCACGTGCACGGTCGAGGCGGGCTATACCTGCACCGGGTCTCCCAGCGTCTGCACGGCCGGGGCCTCCGGGGAGGATTGCAGCAGCGCCATCACCATTGCTTCCGGCGCGACCGTCATGAACAGCACGCTGGACGCCGGCAACGACTTCCGCTTCATCGACGGGGCCGGCTGCCAGGGCACCTCCTCGGTGACGAGCGGCACGGCGGGCGATCTCGTCTACCGCATTCAGGTGCCGGCGAACTCTCGCCTCAATGCAGATCTCACCACCACCTTTGACTCGACCTTCAACCTCATCGGAGGGGCGTCCAACTGTGGGATGAACGTCCCCGACGCGGGCACCCAGGGTCTGGCCTGCGTCGCCGGCCGTGACGACCCGGATGACAGCGGCCTCACCTGGGGCAACGCCGGCAGCTCCGCGGTCGACGTCTTCCTCCTTATCGACGGGTGGGCCGCAAACTCCGGCGACTTCACGCTCACCACCAACGTGGTCCCGCTCCAGGCCGGTGACATGTGCGGCAACGCCACCCCGCTGACGGCCGGGACGACCCTGATGGGTGAGTCGACGGTGACGTCGACCAACGACTACTCCGGCTCCGGGACCGGCTGCTCGTCGACGTCCTTGGAGGCTGACAACGCGTACTCCATCAGCGTGCCGGGAGGTCAGCGGCTCTCCGTCACGGTCACCCCGGCTACGGGTTTCAACACCTCCATCTCCTTCGCCACCTCCGTGGCGAACTGCGGAACGCGCACCTGTGCGACCAGCGGGAGCAGCGGTGGCGCCGGCGTGGCGGACACCCTCACCTGGACCAACATGGGCTCTGCGGCGCAGACCATCTACGTCATCGTCGACTCGGACAACGCGGCGGGCGGCACGTACTCCATCGTGGCCGACCTGCAGACGCCGTCCGCGGGCGACATCTGCTCGTCAGCGACGGCGCTGACCGCAGGCACGCCGCTCACGATGCAGACGACCCAGGGGTACTCCAACGACTACTCGGGCTCCGGCACCGGAGCGTTGTGCAGCGCGTCCGCCGGTGGGCCCGACCGCATCTTCTCGCTGGCCGTGCCGAACGGGCAGCGCGCCACCTTCGCCGTCTCGCCGGACGCGGGCTTCGACCCTTCGCTCTCGCTCGCGGCCGACCTGACGACGTGCGGGAATCGCACCTGCCTCGCCGGCAGCAACGCCGCCGGTACGGGCGCGGTGGAGACGCTGGCCTTCAACAACACCAGCGGCTCCGCTCAGACCTGGTACCTGGTCGTCGACTCCACCTCCACGGCCGGTGGCAACTTCGACGTGAGCGCCACCCTCGACTCGACGCCCTCGGGCGACCTGTGCGACAGCGCCACCGCGCTGACGGCCGGGACGCCGCTGACCATGCAGACGACGGTTGGCTTCACCAACGACTACTTCGCCTCGGGCACCAACTGCTCGTCGGCGAGCGGTGGACCCGACCGCGCGTACTCCGTGTCCGTTCCCAACGGGAACGAGCTCACCGTGGTCGTCTCTCCCGACGCCGGCTACAACTCGAGCATCACCCTCATCGGGAGCCCCGCCTCGAACTGCGGCGTGACGACCGGGCGGACCTGCCTTGCGAACAACAACTCGGGCAGCGCGGGTGCGGCTGACACGGTCCGCTGGCTGAACATCAGCGGGAGCAGCCAGACGGTGTACGCCGTGGTGGACTCGACCAGCGGCGCCGGGAACTTCGACATCTCCGCGACGGTGGCGGCCGGGCAGCCCGGCGAGGTGTGCGAGCTGGCCGGGGCGCCCATCACCGCCAACACCACGCTCTCTTCGGAGACGCTCGCCGGTTATGCGGGCAACTACATCTGGGGCGGCGCTGGAGGGTGCGTCTCGGGGACGGGCGGGCCGGATCGCAGCTACGCCGTCACCATTCCGGTGGGCCAGCGGATTCGAGCCACCGTCATGCCTGCGTCCAGCTGGAATCCCACGCTGCACCTGACGGCGGACTGCAACGCAGCGTCAATCACCTGCGTGGCGAGCTCCAACTCGGGTGCCACCAACGGCGCTACGGACGTGATCACCTACACCAACCCCGGGACCACGCCGCTCACGTTGTTCCTGTTGGTCGATACGGCGACCACCGCGCCCACCACCTACAGCCTCGACATCGTCTTCGAGACGCCGCCTCCCCCTCCGGGTGGCGAGACGTGCCAGATGCCGACGGTCATCAACATGTCCGGGACGCTCACCGGGGAGACGACGGTCGGCTACAACAACGACGTGGGGACCGACAGCGCAGCGGCGGAGTGCACCGGCTACCCCAACTCGGGTCCGGACAAGGTGTACCAGGTGACCGTGCCAGCAGGGCAGACTCTCACGGCCACGGCCACGCCCACCGCGTGGGACAACGCCCTGTACCTGGTGGCGTCGCCCGCGTCGAACTGCCTGGCGTCGGGGACCCAGTGCGTCAACAGCGGCAGCGGTGACAGCGGGGGAACGGGCACCGCCGAGTCGGTGACCTACCTCAACTCGACAGCAAGCCCGGTGACGTTGTTCATCGTGGTGGACGGGTGGACCACGAGCGCGTCGGGCGTCTTCGACCTGACCATCTCGCTCATGTAACGACGCGCATCGGCGCTGTCGGTCGCGGGGGCTTCACCCATCGAGGTGGAGCCCCCGTTGTCTTTCACCGCGCTTCGAGCGCCGCGCTGGCCTGACCGGGCAGCTCCGCCCCCGAGCTGCCGTTGCCGTTGCCTTCCACCAGCTTCCCGTCGGCGAGCCGCACCACCCGGCGCGCCCGCTTCATGATGCGCGGGTCGTGCGTGGAGAAGAGGAACGTCACCCCCCGGCTCTCGTTGAGCCGCTGCATCAAGTCGAGGATCTGCTCGCTGGTGACGGAGTCGAGGTTGGCGGTGGGCTCGTCGGCCAGGACAATCTCTGGCTGCGTCGCCAGCGCCCGGGCGATGGCCACCCGCTGCCGCTGCCCACCGGACAGCTCGTCGGGCTTGTGGTGCAAGTACGGCTCGAGCCCCACGTCGCCGGCCAGCGTCAACACGCGCTTGCGCAGGATGCCCCGGTCCTCCTTCCGCAGCAGGCAGGGGAACTCGACGTTCTCCACCACGTTCAGCACCGGGATGAGGTTGAAGGACTGGAAGATGAAGCCGATTTTCCGGTTCCGCAGGCCCGCCATCTCGTTGAAGTCGCGCCCACCCAACTCCTCGCCGTCCAGCCGGTAGCTGGAGCCCTCGTCGGCCCGGTCCAGCAGCCCGATGATGTTGAGCAGCGTCGTCTTCCCGCTGCCCGACGGGCCCATCACCACCGTGAATTCCCCGCGCTCCACCTGAAGGTCCACGCCCTTCAAGGCCGGCACCTGCGTCTTCCCCAGCTGGTACGTCTTCTTGATGTCTTTGAGCTCGATGAAGGCCATGGGTCCTCGCTTTCAGAAGAAGGCGCGCGCGGTGAAGAGGACGCGGGTGCCGTAGGCAGACAGCGTGAATTCGCCGTAGCTGTCCTCGCCGATGGTGACGCCCCACTCAGGCACGCCCGGCAGGGGGATGTACGCGGCCAGGGTGAGCCGCAGCCACTGCCACGGCTCGTACGACACCTGCGGCACCAACTGCATCGAGAGGTCCTCCAGGCTGGCCAGCACCGAGGCGAAGACGGTCCAGTCGTCGAAGAGCTGCGGCTTCTGGTAGCTCAACAGCAGGTAGTGCCGGCGCAGGGGGACGAAGGCGAACTGCTGCGGCGTGCCCGGGTCCTGGCTTTGGCCCAGCGCGGCCTGCACCAGCGCCGGGTACTGCTTGAAGAGCGTGCCCAGCCTCTGAAAGCCCGCCGGGTCGTGCCCGTCGCCGTTGTAGAAGTACTCGGTGGAGAAGATGCCGCCGTCCTCGAAGTAGTAGCGCCCGCCCACCACCGCGTTGACGTTGAGCCAGTCGGCCTCGAGGAAGGGCCGGGACGCCAGCGGCACCCCGCGGAGGAAGCACTGCACCGGCGACACCTCGCAGCCGTCCGTCACCTCGACGCGCGAGCTGCCCGCCTGCCACAGCGCCTCGCCGTGCACCTCCAGGCCTCCGAAGGTGCGCGACAGCGAGAGGCCAGGCCGCGTCTTGTTCTGGAAGGCGTCGTTGTAGAGGTTGGTGTAGGCGAGCGACACCGTCACGTCGGTGTCGGCCACCAGCAGGTAGAGGCGGCTCATGAAGGCCCAGTGGGCCTCGTCGTCGCGCACGTCAGGCACCCAGCCCAGCGTCGCCTCGAAGGACGGGCTCGGCGGGTACCACACCAGCGCGGTGGGCAGGCCCGCGTACTGCTGCATCGTCTTGCCCGACACCACCGCCGACAGCGCCACCTTCTCGAAGGGGAACTCCAGCATGCCCAGCCACGCGCCGGCGCGCTGGAAGGTGGGGTTGGTCGGGTCCTTCGGCGGGTTGAGGAGGTCGGTGGGGTTGAAGGCCAGCCCGCTGCCCCAGACGATGCGCTTCTTGCCCGCCAGGAGGCGCACGCTTTCCTGCGGGCTCGCGTCCACGTACGCCTCCGACAGCACCACCATCGGGCGGTACTGGGGCAAGTCGCGGTCGCCCCCGTGGAGGAACCAGGCGCCCTGCCAGAAGAGCGACGCGTCCGCCTGCACGGTGAAGCGCTCGTGCGGAGTGAGCTTGAGTTGCACGTTGCCTTCCACCAGCTCGTTGAGGCCCGCCGCCCCGTCGCCCAGCGTCTCCGCCGCCGTGGTGCGCGAGTCCAGGTAGCCCGTCACCGACACCAGCGAGGGCGACTGCGCGAGGAGGAGGAGGACCAGAGGCGTCATTCAGCGCCCCAGGTCGGCGAGGGCGAACTTCGAGTCCGGCGCGGGGGCGGTGACGTCCAGGCTGTCGAAGACGAGCTCCGAGAAGCGCTGGGTGGCGAGCTCGTTGCGCATGGTGATGAGGGAGGGCCGGGTGGCGCCGTGGCCGAAGTCCTTCACCTCGGAGAACTTCGCGCTGCGCAGCAGCTTGCCCGAGGCGGTGAAGTACTCGCCCTTCACCGGCATGCCCAGCGGGGCCTTCTGCACCCACAGCTTGATGGAGTCGTAGCTGGCGTCCTTCGTCTTCGCCTTCAGCTTGAGCAGCCAGGTGTCGGGGGAAGACGGGTCCACCTCCAGCGTGGCGTCGTAGTCGGCGGCGTAGTCGGCCCGCATGATGTCGGCGTTGTTGAAGTCGCCGCCCTGGAAGCTCTCGCGGGAGGCGAGCCGCAGCGCGCGCTTCAGGTTGGGCATGTACACCCACAGGTTCTCCCCGTTGCGCAGCATCTCCTGGCCGCGGACGGCGGCGGGCTCGGAGAACCAGATGCGGGACTTGTCGCCTTCGCCCTTCAGCACCGTCATCCGGTACTCGCGCGTCGAGCCGTCGTCGCGGTGGGCGGTCATCTTCGTCACCGCCTTGAAGTGCGGCGGGGCCATCAGCGCGTCGTAGGCCTTGAGCGCGTCCAGCGCGGTGGGCTCGGCGCCGAAGGCCAGGGCGAGGAAGGTGAGGGGCAGGGTGGTCATGACGTGTCGTCCTCCATCAGGTTGAAGAGAGCGCCTCCACCGGGCGCAGGCGGGCCGCGCGCAGCGCCGGGGACACCGAGGCGAGGAGCGCGCCGAGGACGGCGGCCACCACCGCGATGACGACGGGGCCGGTCAGCAGCATGGGCATCACCTGCTGGCCTCCCTGGCCCGCGCCCATGCTGACGAAGAAGCCGCCGCGCGAGGCCGCCACCTGGATGATGGCGGTGGCCACCGCCACGCCCAGCGACGCGCCCAGCAGCGCCTGCACCGCCGCCTCGAGCAGGAAGAGGGCGGCGATCTGCGCCCTCGTCATCCCCACCGCCAGCATGGTGCCGATTTCCCGCGTGCGCTCCATCACCGTCATCAACATGGTGTTGGCCACGCCGAACACCGCGATGATGAGGAAGACGAAGCTGACCGCGCCCAGAATCGCCCGCTGGACGAAGCGCGCGTCGCGCAGCGGAGGCCGGAGCTCCTCCCACGTCTGCACCTCGTACCCGGGGCCCAGCTTCGCGCGCAGCGCGGCGGCGGTGGCGTCGAGGTGCTCGGGCGCGTCCACTGCCAGCACGTACTCCGTCACCCGGCCCTCCATGCCCAGCAGGGACTGGGCGAAGGCCAGGGGGACGGTGATGTTCCGCTTCGACTCGAGGGGGTTCTGCCCCATCATCGTCCCCCGCAGTTCGAGGTCGAGCGCGTTCTGCCGCCCGTCCTTCGCCTGCGCCTGCAGCATCGCGGTGCCGCCGGGCTTCAAGGCGAGCGAGTGGCCCATCACCGTGCCCACGATGAGGCCATTGGCGTCCTTCGGCTTCAGGTACGAGCCCTCGACGTACTTGTCCGCCAAGGGGAGCGCGCTGAAGACGCCGGTTGGGTCGACCGCGGTGGCCAGCACCATCGTCCCGCGGCGGCCGTTGGTGAGCAGCCCGGCGAAGAGGATGCGCGGGGTGACGCCGGTGACGTGAGGAGTGGACGCGAGGGCCTGCTCCAGTGGGCCGCCCTGCTCGACGTCCAGCTTGAGCGGCGCCTTGTCCCGCTCCTCGAAGTAGCCCTTCCGGTGCACCTCCAGCGCCCCGACGCGCGCCTTCACCGCTTCCTCCACCATCGTCTCGCCCACGCCCATGACGAAGCCGGACAGGGTGAGGCTCATCATCACCCCGAAGAAGATCATCCCCACGGTGAGGCCGGTGCGCGCCTTCGAGCGCGTCACGTTGCGCAGCGCGAGGGGCAGGAGCCGGAACATGGCGGACGAGCCTCCTTTCAGCGGCCAGCCAGGGCTTCGACGGGGCGCAGCCTGCTGGCGCGCCGCGCGGGGTAGAGGGCGAACAGCACCGAGCCCAGCACCGCCACCGCCAGCACCACGAGGGTGAAGGGCAGGGTGAGGAAGGGCAGCACGTCGAAGGGCTGGGTGGCGCCGGGGGCGCGGAACTGGAGGCCGCCGTGGGCGAAGCGGGCCACGAAGCCCGACGCCAGCAAGAGTCCTCCCGTCGCGCCCAGCGCGCCCAGCACCAGCGCCTCGAGGAGGAAGAGCGCCATCACCTGCGCGCGGGTGAGGCCCAGAGACAGCATGGTGCCCACCTCGCGGGTGCGCTCCAGCACCGCCATCAGGGTGGTGTTGGCCACGCCCAGCAGCATCAGCACCAGGAAGACGACGGACACGATGGCGCTGACGCCGTCCTGCAGCCGCATGATGAGCTGCCGCTCGGGGACGACCTCGAGCCAGGTGTGCACCTCCCACTCGGGGCCGAGCGCCTCGGCGAGGCGCGGCTTCACCGCGTCGATGTCGCGCAGGTCGTCCACCGCTACGGCCAGCTCGGTGGCCCGGCCTTCCATGCGCAGCAGGCGCTGGGCCAGGGCCAGCGGCACCACGGCCACCTTGGGCTCGCCCGGCAGCAGCGCGTGCATGGAGCCGCCCACCCGGGCCACCTCGCCGTTCAAGCTGCCGTCCTTGTCGGGCGCGAGCAGCACCACCTCGTCGTCCACCTTCGCGGCGAGCGACTCGGCCAGCGCGCTGCCCAGCACCAGGTGCGCGTCGTCGAAGCGGGTGCCGTCGAGGTAGGCGTCCTTGCGGAGCGGGCACACGGCGGGCTCCGTCTTCGGGTCCACGGCGAGGGCGGTGAAGAAGAGCGCCTCGGGCAACTCCTCCTCGGCGGGCACGGACTTCGCGATGGAGCCGGCGAACTGGATGCGCGGGGACACGGCGCGCACCCCCTGCACGTCGCGAAGCCGGTCCAAGAGGGCCGGCTCGACGGGGAAGTCCATCGTCAGCGGCGTGGAGAGGATGTTGTCGAGGTAGCCGGCGCGGTGCACCTGCAGCGCGCCCAGTTGCCCTTCGGCCGAGGTGCGGATGATGCCGGCCTGCAGGCCGTTCAACACGCCGCGCACCGCGATGACGGCCCCGACGCCCACCACCATCGCCGCCAGGGTGATGAGGGTGCGCCGCCGGTTGCGCCGCACGTTGCGCCACGCCATCGCCAGGAGTGTCCACATGACGGCGCGTACGCCGGAGCATCACCCGTGCCAGCAGCCGGCCTCCCGGGCAGCACGCCGTCCGCTGTCCGGGCTTCCGAAGGCCGCTGCCGGGTTTCCGACAGGCCGGCCGGGGCAGGGGAAACGCGCTAAGGTCAGCCGCTGCGGCGGAGGACTCATGCATCGTAGGCAGTCGGGCAGGTGGCTGGTGCTTGTCGGGGTGGCCCTGGCAGCGTCCGCGTGCGGGCCAGGCGAGAAGCCGGTGCTGGCGTGCGACGGCGAGGTGTCGGGCGCGGTGGCCGGGCAGTTCACCCGCTGCACGTCCTTCGACCAGCTGTACCGGGCCAGCCTCGACACCTTCATCCTCGTCGCCGGGTACATCGAGCGCACCAGCGGGCTGGAGTACGAGGTCGCCTCCAACCTGGAGCTGAAAGGGGAGCCGCAGGCTGGCCGCACCCAGACGGGCACCTGCCTGGTGAACGTCACCTCGGGCGGGGACACCTGGGTCGCCAGCACCGGCATGGGCGCCACCCGCGGGGTGTGCACCGTGTCCTTCTCGGAGGTGCTGGGCTTTCCGCAGATGGGCAACACCGTCACCTACTGCATTCTCAAGGGGCGGATCAGCGCGCGGCTGGAGGAAGAGCCGCTCTCCGCCGCGTCCCTGCCCGTCACCCTGCGCCTCGACTTCAACTATGCGCCGGCCAGCATGGAGCCGGACCAGGTGGCGAAGGTGTGCGGCGTCACGCCCTGAGCCGCAGCCGCGCGCCGCGGCAGGAGAACAGGAGCCCTCGTGAGCAGCGACGCACGCAGCGTGGCCCTGGAGGAAGTCCAGGACGAGGCGATGACGGAACTGCTCCTGCGCGGCCTGCGCTGGCGGGTGTACGTGGGGCCGCCGCTCTTCGTGTTGACGGTCCTCTTCTTCTCGATGGACGAGGCGCCGTGGCGGCGGTGGGCGACGGCGGGCCTGTTGGCGGTGGTGCTGGCGTACCTGGTAGCGGTGCTGCCGGCGCTGCGGCGCCTCAAGACGCTGCGCCTGCTGGTGCCGCGCTTGCTCCCGCTGCCGGTGCTGGTGCTGCTGGGGGCGACGGCGCTCAGCGGGGGGCTGGAGAGCCCGCTGTGCTTCCTGGTGCCGGCGGTGGGCGCCGTGCTGGCGCTGTTTTCGAGCGTGCGCCTCGCGCTGCTGTGGGCGGTGCTGGGCAGCGCGGTGGTGTGGGCGCTGCTGGCCGTGCACTGGTGGGGGCCGCTGGCCGACTTCGTGCCGGCCCTCTTCGGCGGGGTGCCGCGCGTGTCCAACGGGGCGCTGCTCCTCACCCGGGCCGTCGTCCTCACCGCGGTCATCGCGGGCGGCGTCGGGGTGGGCTTCGTGATGCAGCGCACCTGGCGCTCGGCCCTCGCCAAGGCCCTGGCCGCGCGCGACGAGGTGCTGTCCACCCACGAGGAAGGCACCAGGCAGCTCACCACCCTGGCGGGGGAAATCGCCCACGAATTGAAGAACCCGCTGGCCAGCGTGAAGGGCCTCGCCGCGCTGCTGGAGAAGGACGTGGACGGCCGCGCCGGCGAGCGCCTCACCGTGCTGCGGCGCGAGGTGGATAGGATGCAGGACGTCCTCGAGTCCTTCCTCAACTTCTCGCGGCCGCTGGTGCCGCTGGACGCGCAGCCGGTGGCCCTGAAGGACGCGGTGGACAGCGTGGTGGCGCTGCACGAAGGCCTGGCGCGGGAGAGGGGCGTCAGCTTCAACGTCGAGGACTGGGGCGCAGAGCCGGTGAAGGCCGACCCGCGCAAGGTGAAGCAGGTGCTCATCAACCTGGTGCAGAACGCGCTGGAAGCCAGCCCGAGAGGCGGCGTCATCGACGTGCTGGTGGCGCGCGACGGGGCCTTTGGGGTGAAGGTGCTGGTGCGGGACCGCGGGCCGGGCCTTCACCCCGAGACGGCGGAGCGGGTCTTCGAGGCGGGCGTCACCTCCAAGCCAACCGGCAGCGGGCTGGGCCTCACCGTGGCGCGGCTCTTGGCCCGGCAGCACGGCGGGGAGGTGACGCTGGCCGCCCGAGAGGACGGCGCCGGCGCGGTGGCCGAGCTCAGGCTTCCCGCGACGCCTCCGGAGACCAGGCCGTGAAGGGCACCGTGCTGGTGGTGGACGACGACGCGGGCGTGCGCTTCACCCTGAAGGGCCTCTTCGAGGACGAGGGGCTCGAGGTGGTGGAGGCGAAGGACGGCGCGGAGGGGCTGGCGCGGGTCGAGGCGGGCGGGCTGGACCTGGTGGTGACGGACCTCCGCATGCCGGGCCTCGACGGGCTGCAGTTGTTGTCGCGGGTGCAGGCCCTGCCCCAGCCGCGGCCGCCGGTGGTGTTGGTGACGGCCCACGGCAGCGAGCGCCACGCGGTGGACGCGATGAAGCAGGGCGCGCTGGACTACGTCACCAAGCCCTTCGAGCTGGACGTGGTGCTGGGGGTGGTGCGGCGGGCGCTGGAGGCGGTGCGGCTGGAGCAGGAGAACCTGCGCCTCAGAGGCGCCCTGTCGCTGGCCGGCAGCGTGGTGTTCGTCTCCCCCGCGATGGAGCGCCTCGCGGAGCTGGTGGCTCGGGTGGCGCCGCGCGAGGTGACTGTGCTGCTGACGGGCGAGTCGGGCACGGGGAAGGAGCGGATCGCCGAGGCCCTGGTGAGGGCGTCGCGGCGGGCGGACAAGCCCTTTGTGCGCTTCAACTGCGCGGCGCTCACCGAGGAGCTGGCGGAGGCGGAGCTGTTCGGCCACGCGAAGGGGGCCTTCACCGGCGCGGTGCGGGCGCGGGCCGGCCTCTTTCGCGAGGCGGACGGCGGCACGCTGCTGCTGGACGAGGTGGGCGAGCTGGGCCCGTCGGTGCAGGCGAAGCTCTTGCGCGCGCTGCAGGAAGGAGAGGTGCGGCCGGTGGGGGAGGACGTGCCGGTGAAGGTAGACGTTCGGCTCCTCGCCGCCACGCACCGCGACCTCGCCGCGCAGGTGAAGGCGGGGAAGTTCCGCGAGGACGTCTACTACCGCTTGAAGGTGGTGCACCTGCACGTGCCGGCGCTGCGCGAGCGGCCGGAGGACGTTCCGGTGCTGGCGCGGCACTTCCTCTCGCGCGCGGGGAAGGCCTTCGGCGTCGGCCCGGTGGCGTTCTCGAAGGAGGCGCTGGAGCGGCTCACCTCGTACGCCTGGCCGGGCAACGTGCGCGAGCTGGAGAACGTCATCGAGAGCGCGGTGGCGCTGTCGGTGGACGGGAAGCTGGAGCTGGCGGCGCTGCCCGGCCCGGGGGCGGGGGAGGCGGGGGCGCGGGAAGGCGCGGGCCTCAAGGAGAAGGTGGAAGCCTACGAGCGCGGGCTGGTGGTGACGGCGCTGGACGAGGCGAAGGGCAACCGCAGCGAGGCGGCGCGGTTGCTGCGCATCGGGCGGGCCACGCTGCACGACAAGCTGAAGAAGTACGGGTTGGCGTCGGGCGACGACCACGACGCGGGCTGAGCTTCGTCAGGGCCTGGCCGCGACTGTTTCCACAGTTCCAACCGCCCACGTCCTTTTTGGGGAAGCAGTCGCCCGCGCCGACGGGGCCGGACGGCAGCCGGCGTCGTAGCCTCACCGCAGTGCCCTCCGACTTCAGCGCCGAGTGGAAGGCGAAGGGCCTTCGACTCGGGCGGCGGGACGACGGACAGCTGCGACGAGGTGGGCACGACGTCGACGTGCGCGGCTGCGCTGGGCGTGTGCGCCAGGTGGCCCGGCCCTCCGGCGTGTAGTCCAGCGCCGCGGCCACCCGCCCCGTCGTCGCCGAGTACCACGCCCCCACGCTGCCCCGCCCGTCGTGCACCGCCAGGTACTCCGCGCTGCCCA
>JADLDB010000088.1 GCA_020846875.1 Myxococcales bacterium
GCTGGGCACGTCGAGGGAAGCGCCCGCTGGCAACCGCACCGCCAGCCGCACGCCGTGCGCATCTGACAGCTCGACCGCCGGGCCAGCCGCCGCGCTCACCAGCGGCGGCGTGAGGAGCTCGGCGCGGGGCCCAGGCCGTCGTACTGCAGGGCCTCCGTCAGCGTGCCCGACGTCTTCACCGCCACCAGCGACGAGAAGGCGTCCCAGGTGAAGGAGAGCGCCGCGTCGCCCGTCATCCGGCCCGCGTCGTCGTGCGTGCCTGAGACGTAGCCTGGGTAGCCCGCGATGCAGTTCGTGCCGGTGTCGCCGGGCGCCTTCCCGCTCTGGCTCGCGCTGTCCCACAGCCACACCACCTCGCCGGCCGAGCACGAATCTGGACTCGGGGCGCAAGAGTCGACGCGACTGACTGGCTGTGCGGTGTGCCGCGTCGCGTACTCGCCGCTCACGTAGTTGAAGGCCTGCTGGAAGGCTACGGCGGACGCCGTGCCATCACCCTTCCCGCCAGAGTTGGTCGTGACTGTCCGCGAGCGCGCCACCGAGTTCGAGCAGCAGTACCCCACCTTCCACTGCCCGCCACAGTTGTTTGACGGACTCTGGAGGGTGCTGAAGCTGTAGTCGCCCAGGAAGTCCTGCGCTGAGGTCACCGCAGTCCCCGTGTGGGCGACGACGACGTTCCCGTTCTGCTTCACCCGGAAGCCAGCCGTGTACTCGAACTCCTCAAAGTACTCAGGCGTCTGAACGCTGGCCAGCCGGCCGGGGCGAGAGGCGCCCCCGCTCTGCACGTAGGCGTAGGAGGTGAGATTCACGCTGGAGGCGCCGTCGACGGCAGCCACGGCGGACAACACGCACTCCTGAACGCCACCGCTCTCCCGCGTCAACTTCACGTAGCTGAACTCGAGCCGTGGTCCGCCATTGAGCGACACCGCGGAGATGTAGGGCACGCCCGCTGGGGAGAGCATCGGCAAGCAGCCGAGTCCGCTGGGCGGCGCGTATTCAACCGTCGCGATCGTGTCGCCCGACGGCGCGACTATCGCGGAGAGGAAGAAGAGCAGGCTGCCCGTCGCCGCTGCCTCGTAGACGTAGCGCTTTCCGTCATCCTGGAAGTACTCGAAGCCGTTCGCCGTCCTGCGCAGCCGCGCGGGCGGCCCCGGGCTGTCGGTGTTCCGCGGGACCCAGCAACCCGGCGTGCCGCAGTCCGTTCCGAACTTCTCATAGGTCCCCACGGGCGGACGCACCGTGATGTTGGACCACCGCTTGTCGACGAATGAGAACAAGTTGTGGGTCCATCGGAGGGACTGGGGATCCACAGGACTCTTGCCGAACGGAGTCGGGACGTTCTCAACTTCCTGCTCTGCGCCTCCCACCTGCATCCACGGGGCGTCGCTCGAATAGTAGGTCCGGTAGAAGGTCAGCCCGCCCTGGGCCGTCGGGATGAAGAAGTCCTCCAGCCTGTCGAACGTGTAGGCGTCGTTCCCGGTGACAACGACGGGGTCGCCTTTGGTCGATCGGCTGCAGGTGTTGTCGCGATCCCGCTTCTTCGGCCGGCGGTCCTTCTCGTCGGGCGGTGGGTTGCTGGGGCAGTACTGCGCCGCCGCGTCGACCGCCGTCACCGCCACCAACACCGCACGCCGAGTGGGTGTGGCGGGAGAACAGGAAGCTGCAGCTGCGCCTGGCGGCCGCGCGCTTCAAGCTGCAGGCGTGCGTCGAGGACATCGACTTCGGCCACCCGCGCGGGCTGGCGAAGTCGGTGATGCTCGAGCTGGCCACCTCGCGCTGGGTGCAGCAGCGGCAGAACATCATCCTCACCGGGCACACCGGGCTCGGGAGGAGCTACCTGGCCTGCGCGCTGGGGCAGAAGGCCTGCCGCGACGGCTTCGCCGTCGTCTACCGCCGCGCCCCGCGGCTCTTCGACGAGCTCGCGCTCGCCCGAGCCGACGGCACCCACGCGACGCTGCTCAAGCGCTTCGCCAAGGCGCAGGTGCTCATCCTCGATGACTTCGGGCTCGAGGTGCTCACCGCGCAGGCGCGCAAGGACCTGCTCGAGCTGCTCGATGACAGATACCAGGTCAGCTCGACCATCGTGACCAGCCAACTCGAACCGAAGGACTGGCACGCCGTCATCGGCGACCCGACCCTGGCCGACGCCATCTGCGACCGCCTCGTCCACAACGCCCACCGGCTCAAGCTCTCGGCGTCCGAGTCGATCCGCAAGAGCGAGGGCTTGACCTCGAAGTCGAAGCAGAACAAGTAGCCGTCCAACAAACCCAGTCCGTCACGCTCTCAAGGTGATCGGCTTCACGTGGAATGGGTGATCGGCTTCGTCTGGAACGCCCGATCGACTTCGCTGGAATACGCAGTCGGTGCTGCGCCGCGGCCCGCCATCGTGCGCTGCTCGCGCTCGCGGTCCTTCGCCTTCACCGGCACGCGCTTGCCGCACTTCGGGCAAAGCTTCCCCGTCGGCGCCTCGAGCGGAATCCGCGCGAGCATCGAGTTGAGCGCGCGCAGCGCGGCCGGGTTCTCCATGCCGCACGCGCACCAGATGGGCAGCTCCATCTCGGACATCGTCATGCTGGGCCAGGCTGGTCGGCCCCCGTGGGATGTCAGGCCTGCGCGGTAGACACGCCTGGTGGCGACGGGCGAGTCGGGCCGGCGGCGGGCGCCGGAAGCATCCACGCTGCACGAGGCCTTCCGGCGAGGCTGGCCCTCCGTCTCCGGGCTGCTGCCCAGGCACC
>JADLDB010000089.1 GCA_020846875.1 Myxococcales bacterium
GGTGACGTCTTCCATTCTCAACGTGGCGCGCATGGGCTTCTTCTCCAGCGACCGCTCCATCCGCGACTACGCCGAGCGGGTGTGGGACGTGAAGCCCATCGACATCGACGTGGTGGCCCCGCGCGCCACGCCCCGCTGACGCTGCTCAGGGGGCGGGTGACTACGGATGGTACGGCGTGGTGTCGTTGGCGTCGACGAACACTTCAGCCGGCGAGTCGCGCCTCCCGAAACTCACCGGACGGCGTTCTTCACGCCGTGGTGGTACCAGAGCAGCTCGGCCTGGTTGCGGTTTATCTGGTTCCCTGACTTCGTCGGCCAAGGGTCGAAGACGGCGTTCTCTCCGTGGCCTGTGCCGTCGTTGAACATCAGCACGAAGTGATTTCCATAGCCGGTGCCCATGGTGTCCACCAACTTGATGTTCATGTTACTGAACATTCCGGCGAGCGGGCGCTTGTCGGTGACCAACCCTACGTCGGTCTGCAGGTATTGCTGAATGGCGCGGATGTCGATGGTCGGGTTGGTGGAGTTTGCGCCGATGTCCTTCTCGACCTGCCGCAACTGCCCGTAGACGATGGTCTTCAGGTCGGCCAGGTCCTGCTGCGTCACCTTGCCTGTCGCGACGCGGCTCTTGATGTCGGCGAGCTTGTCGAACTCGGGAATGGTGGCGGCCTTCCACCCAGGGCCGGCGCGCTTGATCTGCGTAGTGTTGCCGCGCTCTTCGATGACCTCGATGAGCTTCTGCAGCCCTTCCTTGCCGCCCTCGAGGGCGGCACCGGCGACGATGGCCGTCGCGCCGCAGGCGTTGTCGTCGGAGCCCTCGCTGTACTTGTTGTCGAACTGCGTGAAGGTGCTCAGGCTCTTGATGCGCGACTGCTTGTCACCGGTGAGATCGACCGTCTCCTTCATGAAGGCGTCGCTCTTCGCGAGCGCCGGTCCGGAGACGCCGGCTTTGTAGAACTGCGAGCTGATGCTCTTGCCCGCCGAGGCGCCTGCGGCCTCGCCGCCCTCGGTGGAAATCGTTCCAGCCGGCGCCGGCACCGGAGAGGGCGCCGCCTGCTGGCCTGACGGCACGCCGCCCGTGGGCCGGTAGTACGAGGTCACGTCGGCCAGCTTGAAGTGCCCTTCACCGATGTGCGGCTTGTTACCGTCGATGGTGTTGACGGTTCCATCGGGGTTCACGCTGGTCACGATGGCGTGGTGGTTCAACGAGCCGTTCAGGGTGATGACGTCGCCGGGCTTGATGGTGGCTTCGAAGGCCTGCCGCTCGGTCTTGTAGGTGCGCCAGTCGCGATACGTCGGCTGCAAGACGTGCTGCACGTCGCCGGTCATCTTGCCTTTGGTGAGGTCCCACTTCACGTCGACGCCCGCTTCCTGCAGCACATGCGTGGCGAAGACACCGCACCACGCCTTCTTCTGCGGCTGGCTCGACGCCTGGATTTCCTTGTCGCTCGGCCTCCAGCCCGTCGTCTTCTCGAAGATGCTCTGCAGCTTGTCCCAGCCCTGGTACTTCCCGTCGGGCCCGGTCTTCCGCGGGTCTACCGTGCCCAGCTCGCCCCTCGCGATGGCCAGCGTCTTCTCGGCCACGCTCCCGGCCGCGGGCGTCTTCTGATCCGGCGCCATCACCGCCGGCAGCTCGGACAGCGAGGGCTTCTTGCCTCCCGCGTCGAAGCCGTCGGTCTCACCGGCGGCTGGGGTGGTGCTCGGCTTGCTCAGCGCCGCCTCGGCCGCGGCCGTCAACGAGCTCGAGCCGGTGAGCTTCTGTAGCGCGGCTTCGGTCGCGGGGCCGAACAGGCCGTCGGTCGCGAGCGGCGGCTTGAGGCCCGCGGCGTTGAGGCGCTGCTGGAGCTCTTTGACGCGATCTCCAAAATGGCCCCGGGCCAGGGCCGCGTCTCTGCCAGGCTCCGTGTAGACCTTCCCTGAGGGCGAAGTGAACGTCTTCGGTAGTGGAGCGGAAGCGGACTGCGGCGGACGAGCGTCGACGCGCATGGCTGGACCTGAAGGAAAGGAAGGAAGGGGAACCACCTTATCGGCCGGCTACCAGCAGCAGTTGCGTTTTCGGGACGTGGTGTGGGTGCTGGTGTGCAGGCCAGCCTGCCCTCGCTGCGCCCACCCCAAAGGGACGTCAGGCCTGCGCGGTAGACACGCCAGGTGGCGACGGGCGAGTCGGGCCGGCGGCGGGCGCCGGAAGCATCCACGCTGCACGAGGCCTTCCGGTGAGGCTGGCCCTCCGTCTCCGGGCTGCTGCCTGCACACCTCCAGCAGGAGGCCTTCGCGCTTCCTCACCTGTGGCGACGTGCGCCACGGCTTCGTCGAGGTGACCTGCGAGTCCTGCGACGACGCGCGCCTCGTCGCCTTCTCGTGCAAGGGCCGCGGCTGGTGCCAGGAAGCGCTCGTTACCCGCTGCTCCTGGCGTGGACCTCGCGCTGCAGCAACCGTTGACGCGTGGCGCACGCCCCTCGATGCTCTGGGGCATGCGACGCCAATGGGGGTGGATGCTCGCGGTGCTCA
>JADLDB010000090.1 GCA_020846875.1 Myxococcales bacterium
GCTCCACCTGCTTGAAGTCGACGCCCGCGTCCTTGAGCGCCTCCTTGATGGCGCCGCTCGCCATCACCTCGTAGCCGTCCGAGGCGCCGGGCTTCTGGAACTTCACCATCCCCACGCCGATGACATTCACCTTGCGACCCATGAGTGTGTTCTCCGTTTCTCGTTGAATGTGTGTGTGGATGGAACTTCAGGCGAGCGACTTGAGGAACCCCAGGCGGTGGACCGGCTGCATCGAGCCGTCCACGCGCAGGCTGCCGTGCTGGTAGAGCGCCTGCGCCGACGCGCCCTTGGCCAGCTCCTGGAAGGCCTCGTCCGTGAGCGTCACCCGCGTGGTGGCCTTCGGGTCCGCGCCGTCCTTCACCGCCGCGCCGTCGAGGGTGAAGGCCACGCCCGCGTCCTTCACCTGGAAGGAGATGGTCGCGCCCACCTCCTTGGCGAGGCCGGGGCTCTTCGCCAGCCGCTCTTTGAGCGCCGCGAGCAGCTTCGGGGCCGCCGCGCTGGAAGAGGCCGAAGGAGCCGCCGCCGCCGGAGCCGCCGCGCCACCCGACGAGGTCAGCGCCGCCTCCACCTCGCTGCGGTCGAGCTTCTTCAGGAAGTCGAGCTTCTGGCTGGCCATCACGTTGCCGGTGATCTTCAGCTTGCCGCTCATGAAGAGCTTCTGCGGATCCGCCTTCCCGCTGGTCATGTCCAGCCAGTCGGCGTCGTTGAGCGTCAGCGTGCAGTCGGCCTTGTCGACGGTGCCCGGCTTCACCGAGCCGCCGCCGTTCTTGAGATCCAGCACCCACGCGGAGTCCGGGCCCTTGAGCTGGAACTGGTAGACGTTGTTCACCGCCTTCGCCAACTCCGGGTGCTTGGCCACGTACGCGCCGATCGCCTGGAAGATGGCGCCGCTGGTCACCGTGGCCGCGGGAGCAGCAGCCGCCGCCGGAGCCGCTGCACCACCGCCCGTGGGCAGGGCGCTGCGGTCGATCTTCTTGAGGAACTCGAGCTTCTGGCTGGCCATCACGTTGCCGGTGATCTTCAGCTTCCCGCTCATGAACAGCTTCTGCGGGTCCGCCTTGCCGCTGGTCATGTCCAGCCAGTCGGCGTCGGTGAGCTCCAGCGTACAGTCTGCCTTGTCCGCGCTGCCGGCCTTGACCGAGCCGCCGCCGTTCTTGAGGTCCACCACCCACTGCGAGTCGGGGTTCTTCACCTTGAACTGGTAGACGGTGTTGATCGACTTCGCGAGCTCGGGGTGCTGCGCGACGTACGCGCCGATCGCCTCGAAGATGACCGGCGTGGAGGTGGCGGCGGGCGCGGCGGCCGGAGCAGCGGCGGCCTTCGGAGCCTGGGCCACGGGCTTCGCCTGGGGCTTGGGGATCTCCTTGTAGAACTCCACCACCGCGTTGTTGATGCACACCTTGTTGCGCTCCACCACGGTGGCGCGCACCAGGGCCCGCGCCTCGCCGTCCTTCCACACCTCGATCTTCAGCGTCTCACCCGGGAAGACCGAGTCGGCGAAGCGCACCTTGATGGACTTGAAGGTGCGCGGGTCGCCCTTGGCCACCGCGGTGATCGCCGCGCGGCCCACGAAGCCGAAGGTGCACAGTCCGTGGAGGATGGGCCGGTCGAACCCGAACATGGTGGCGAACTCCGGGTCCACGTGCAGCGGGTTCCAGTCGCCAGACAGGCGGTAGAGGAGCGCCTGGCTCTCGTCCGTCTTCTCGGTGATGACCGCGTCGGGCGCGCGGCTCGGGTACTCCACGTCGGAGGAGGGCCCGCGCTCACCGCCCCAGCCGCCAGCGCCGCGCACCACCATCGACACGTCGTTCTTCACCAGCAGCTCGCCCGTCTTCGCGTCCACCGTGTCGATGTGGGTGACGACGACCGCGTGCTTGCCCTTGTCCCAGATCTCCGAGATGCGCGCCTTGTGCTTCAAGGCGGCGGACGGCGGCAGCGGCCGCAGCACCTCGGTGTACTGCTCGCCGTGGAGGATGCGATCGAGCCCGTAGTTGAGCCCGGGCGCCGTCTTCCCTTCGGCCGCCAGCTTGAAGATGGCGTTGAGCGCCGGAATGACGCCGTAGGTGGGCAGCGGGTAGAAGCCGTCGGAGTTCCGCTCGTAGACCAGGTGCAGCTCGGCCGGATCGGTCGGCTTGCGGCCCGCGCCCACGCCCAGCGCGTAGATGGCCAGGTCGCGCTCGTCGTAGCTCGAGGTGAGGTCCTCCAGCTCGAAGCCCAGCGCCTGGTCCACGTCGATGAACTCGTTGCCGCCCTTCGACTTCGTGGACAGGTTGGACATCACCGGTGAGAGCGCCTCGGTGATGTTCGCGGGGTGCGTCGCCTTCCCGAAGTCGATGATCTGTTCCCAGTTGGCGCGGATCGTCTCGGCGGGGATCTCGCGGCCCAGCTTGAACAGCTTCCCTTCGGTGCGCTCCCAGCGCAGCTTGCCGTAGAAGCCGCCGCCCACCTCGAACAGCCCGCCGTTCTCCTGACAGGACTCGTGCGTCAGCCAGCCCACCAGCGGCGTCACGTACTCGGGCTTCAAGTTCTCCAGCATGTCCTTGGGCAGCACCGTCTCGGTGAGGCGGCTCGCCGCCACCGGGGCGATGGCGTTCACGCGGATGTTCTTCTTCTCGCCCTCCAGCGCCAGGGTGCTCGCGAAGCCCACCAGCGCCAGCTTCGCCGCCGAGTAGTTCGCCTGGCCGAAGTTGCCGTAGATGCCCGCCGCCGAGGTGGTGAAGATGATGCGCCCGTAGCCCTGCTCGCGCATCACCGGCCACGCCGCGTGCGTCACCCGGAAGGCGCCGTTCACGTGCACCTTGAAGACCAGGTCCCAGTCCTCCTTCGTCATCTTCTGGAAGCTGACGTCGCGCAGGATGCCCGCGTTGTTGACCAGCACGTCCAGCCGCCCGAAGGCGTCGATGGCCGTCTTGACGATCTTGTCGCCGTCCTCGACGGAGTCGTAGTTCGCCACCGCGGTGCCGCCCGCCGCCTTGATCTCCTCCACCACCTTGTCCGCCGCCGCCGAGCTCTTGCCCTGGCCGAACGCCGAACCGCCCAGGTCGTTCACCACCACCTTCGCGCCCCGCGCGCCGAACCACAGCGCGTGACTGCGGCCCAGGCCCGCGCCCGCCCCGGTGATGACCACGACCTTCCCATCGAATCGCAGCGCTTCCGACATGTGTCCGCTCTCCTGTTCGCCGTCGAGCCTGCCGGAAATGCCGGTGCCCGCGGGTCCCGGAGCCCTTTGGAGCAGAAAATTGATTCTCAAGTCAACAACCAACGGCCGGCTTCCCGTCACCCACCGGTGACGAGGGTTGGGGGTAGGATGCGCGTCGCGATGGCGCGCGACGAGCGACTCGAGGGCACAGAAGCCGAGGCCTTCCTGGCCGGCGCGGTGGCGCTCTCGCGCGACGCGGTGGTGTCGGACATGCACTTCGAGTTCGCGGTGCGGGCGCTGGAGGCGGCCCTGGCCGAGCGGCCGGTCCTCCCCGCGCCGACGCTGGCGTTCGATCTGGCGGTGCTGCTGTCGGGTGAGCGGCTTCAGCCGGTGGCGGCGCCGACGGAGGACGCGCTCAAGGACGCCCTGCGGCAGTACGAGGATCACGTGCTGGCGCGCCTGGTGTCCGAGCGCCGGTGGACGCCGCTGATGGAGGCGGTGGCCGCGAGCCCGAAGGGCTTGAAGGCCGCGGCGGTGGGGATGACGGTGGCGATGGTGCTGCAGCGGGTGGCGCTCGTGGGCGGGACGGGCCTGTCGTCGGGCGTGGTGCGGCGCCTGGCGCAGAAGGCCCCGCTGGAGATCTTGGACGGGGGCCGCGCGGCGCTCCACCAGCCGGAGGTGGCGGCGCGGCTGGCGGACGGGCTGTTGCTCCTGGCCAGGGCGGCGCGGCGGTCTCGCGAGCTGCTCTCGGACGCGGAGATCTTCGTGGTGGAGAACCTGGCGGCGCTCAAGGGGCTGGGCCCGCGGGTGGCCCTGGCGCAGCTGGCGGAGGTGGCGCAGGCGGTGGACGAGAAGCTGCCGGCGCGCCTGCGCGGCCACGCCTTCGAGGACGGCGAGGCGCCCACCGCGCTGGAGGAGGACTCGGCGTACCCGGTGGGCGGCTTCTCCAGCATCAGCACCTCGGGCAGCCTGGAGAACCTGGTCACCAGCGAGCTCATCTACATGGAGCAGGGCGAGGCCGAGCACCTGCGGCCGGACCTCTTCGACGTCCGCTTCGTGGAGAACGAGCTGCTCTACTACGCGCGCGACGAGTCGGTGGCGGTGCGGAAGAAGCGGGCGCTGGTGCTGGTGTTCGACGGCTCGCTGGCCCGCGCGCGCGTGCTGGACGGAGGGGAGCGCTACCAGCGGCTGGTGTGGGCCCTTGGCAGCGTCACGGCGTTGGTGCGCAAGCTGTCCCAGTGGCTGGACACCGAGGCCCTGCGCTTCGAGCTGGTCTTCCCTTCGCAGAAGGGCGAGCAGCCGCTGGCCGAGGAGCGCGGAGTGGTGGAGCTGCTGCTGCGCGAGTACCGGGAGCGCGGACAGCTCGACGTGATGGACGCGCCGGACACGCTGGGCGCGGTGGAGCGCGCGCGGGACGTGCATGGCGGAAGGGCGCGGGTGATGTTGTTCGCCGCCCGGATGCCCTCGGGGCTGGAGGGGCCCGCCGCGCCGGACGCGATCCTCGAGCTGGGAGGCCCCAGGCCTCAGGTGCACTGGCACGACGCCGCCGCGCCCGCGCACGAGGCCCCGAAGGACGCGCTGGAGGCGTGGGCGGGGACGACGAAACAGTTGCTGGACGGGCTGCTCACCCGGCGGCGGTAGCGAGGACGTCGGCCCGGGTGTGGCGGTTTCGTCCACGCGCTCCCGCAGCGGGCTGCGCCCCTGACGGCTACACGTCGACCCACGCCTCGGCGCTGCCCTTCTCCCGCAGGCCGCGCACCGTCCACACCGACACGTAGTCGTCCTCGTGCCAGGGGCTGCCTAGGAACTCGGGGATCTCCACCGCGAAGCCGTCCTCGGGGATCAGCGCCCCCGGCTGGAGCAGGGCGGGGCTCGCGGGCTTCACCCACAGCGCGCGGCCGACCAGGGCGCGCCCCCGGCGGACCTCCACCACCACGCGCTCGTCCCGGGCGAAGCAGCGCAGGGTGCCGTGCGGAGTGCGCTCCTCGGAGTCGACCGCGATGAAGCGGCGGCTGGGCTTCACGTGCGCGCGAAAGCGCGCAGAGAGCGGCTCCGCCGCCTCCATGTCCGCGGCGTAGAGGCTCTTCGTCTCGGTGGTCGGCTCGCGGGAAGCGCCGGCGGTCGAAGACAGCGCGGCGAGTGCGTCGATTCGGGGCATGGCGTGCTCCAGGCTGGGGCGGTGGCGCCGCTCTCGTGCGTGCCTGGTGCAGCCGCTGTGCCGCGCTCTAGCGGAGGGTGGCCTTGGTGTTGTCGCCGGGCTTCTGCGCCCAGATGACGCCCTCGTTGGTCTCCACGCCGAAGGCCACGCCGTACTTCGCCACCGCCTGAGGTGGTTATGGAGCAAGCCGGCCCGGCTCGGCGGGGCTCAAGGGCGGAGTCCAGTCGGCGCGTCCGCGCAGCGCGGTGGCGGTCAGGAAGGCGAGGCCGATCACCGCGGCGATGGCCAGCAACACCCGGCGGGTCGACATGGGCGAGGTGCAGCGTAGTCTTCCGTCCCCGTGAGCGCGACGCCAGCCCGTGTCCACGCCGCCCTCGACCGCGTCAGGGCCGCCGGTGGGAAGGTGGTGGAGCTGGTGCCAGCGACGAGGGACCTGGAGCAGGTGCTGACCTCGACGCTGGGCAGCGGGGACCTTCGTCTCAGTACCCCGCGTCCTTGAGCGCCTGACGGATGACCGTCTCGTCCCCCGTCAGCGACAACACCGTCGAGCCCCGGCACTGCCGCCAGGTGGCCTCCAACTCGGCCCGGCCGATGCCCGCCAGCACGTCGAACTGCCGCGCCAGGTCCTCCGTCGAGCGGCCCAGCATCGCCCGGTAGGTCAGCACCTGCGCCACCACGTCGGTGCTGGATGAGTCCATGGTCGCCTCCCGCGCCACCTCCCAGCGCGCCCGGCCGATCGCCGCGTCCGTCAGCGCCACCTTCTCGAAGTCCGCCGTCATCGCCTTCAGCACCTTGAGCGCCTGCGCCAGGCGCCCGTTCTCGATGGCGCCCGTCCAGTCCAGCCGCGACACGCCGCCCAGCAGCGTCGAGGACGAGCCGTGAATGCCGTAGGACGCGCCCAGCTCGCCGCGGATCTTGTCGAAGAGCGCCGCGCCCAGCAGCCTGGCCGCCGTGTCGTTGGCCAGCTCCTCCGCGAGCGAGGCGCCCTGCGCCAGGCAGGCCAGGTGGAGCTGCGCCTGCGTCGCGTTGGCCTGGGCCGTCACCAGCACCACCGGCTTGCCGTCGCTGCGAAGCCCCACTGGCGGCGCGTCGGGCAGCGGCTTACCGCTCGCCGTCCACGGGCCCAGCCACTGCTTCACCTGCTTCATCGTCAGCTCGGCGTTGAAGTCCCCGGCCACCACCAGCACCGCGCCCTTCGGGCTGAAGGCGCGATCGAACCAGCCCTCCACGTCGCCGGCCGACAGCCCGCGCTGCTGCGCCACGGTGGCCGTCTTGCCGAAGGGGTGGCCGGGGAAGAGCGCCTCCTTGAGCGCCCGCGAGGCCAGCACGGCCGGCAGCCGCTCCGTCTTCTCCAGGTAGTCGGCGAACTCCGTCTTGAAGAACTCCGCGTCGGCCGCCTCCACGTGCATCGACGTCACCCGCTCGGACAGTTGGGCCAGCATGTTCTCCACGTTGCCGCTGGCGCCGCTGCCCACCACCACCGTCACCGCGGTGCCCACGTTCAGGTCCCAGCGAATGCCGTAGTCCCCCGGGTGGCCGTACTTCCGGCTCTTCGGGGAGGCGATCTGCATGCCCAGGTCGGCCGCGCCGAACGGCTCGGACGTGCCGGTCCCATGGGGGAAGGTCAGCTCCACCACCGCCAGGGGCAACGCGTTGCGCCGCCGCTGGACGACGACGCGCAGGCCGTTGGGCAGCGTCTCCTCCAGGTGATCCGCCGAGGCGCGGACGATCGTCTCCATCGCGTGGGCCTGCTGCGAAGTCCCCAGCGCCTTCACCGCCTCGGGCGCGATGACGGTGGACAGGGCGTTGCCGGCGGCGGGCGAGAGCCCGGTGGGCCCCGAAGCCGTCTCCTTCGCGTCGGGCGGGAAGGGCTCCACCAGCACCGCGCGGGCGCGATCGCGCTTCAGGTACTCCTCGGCGAAGTGGGTGACGCGCGCCTCGTTGATGTCGATGAGCGCCTTGAGCCGCCGGCTGTAGGTGAGCGGATCGCCGGTGAAGTGCGTGGACATGGCGCGCTCCGCCCCGCGCGAGGCGATGTTCTCGGCGTCCAGCGTCATCTGCATCACCGCGGCGTTGCGCGAGCGGCCGAACGCCTTGTCCGCCGCCATCAGCACGTTGGTCTCGCCGGCGTACTCGGTGGTGGCCCAGATGTTCACCAACTGGTCGAGCAGCTTCTCGTACGACTTCTCCACGTGCTCGCCGCGGCGCAGCGTGGCCTGCGCCACCAGCATCGACGCCTCGGCGGCCGGCACCGTGAAGACGCTGACGCTCACGATGTCCGGATCCGAGAAGAAGGCCGCCTGCAATTCCCGGCTGGCCGCCGCGCGCACGAAGTCGAGCAGCACCGTCTCGCTCTCGAAGCTGCGCGGCAAGGACCACACCACGTACAGCTCCGGAGAGGCCACCGTGGAGTGCTTCTTGATGAGCCTCGCGGGCGGCGGTTCGGGCAGCGGCGGCGCCTGGGCGGCCAGGCGGGAAGGGAACGGCTCCTTCGTGGGAGGCAGCGGCTGGAAGAAGCCCCCCGGCAGCCCGCGGAAGAGCTGCTCGTGCACCTTCGCGAGATCGACGTCGCCGATGATCACCATCGTCATGTTCGCCGGCTGGTAGTGCTTCGCGGCGAAGGCCTTCGCGTCCTCCAGGGTGATGGAGGACAGGCTCTCGTGGCTGCCGCCGATGGGCCGCGCGTAGCGGTGACCGGGCGGGAAGGCCGCTTCCTGCAGGTAATTGAAGGCCGGGCCGATGGCGTTCTCGCCCCGCTGCCGCAATTCGTTGCGCACCACCTCGCGCTCCACCTCGAAGGTCTTCTGATCGACCCCCTGCAGCGGGTTGGTCAGTCGGGCCGCGTCCACCGCGAGCAGCTTCGGCAACAGGTCCTTCGCGCCGACCTCGTAGTACATGGTGCTGTCGAGGTCGGTGCTGGCGTTCAAGAAGCCCACGCCCGCGGACTCGAGCTGGCTCCAGGCGGTGAGGCCCCCGCCCGGCGTGCACCGGAAGGCGAGGTGCTCGAGCAGGTGCGCCAGGCCCTCTTTCCCTTGAGGATCGCCCGCGCTGCCCACGCCCACCACGGTGAAGACGCCCACCAGCGGGCTGGCGTGGTCCTCCTCCACGATGATCCGCATCCCGTTGGCGAGGCGGAACTCGCGCATCCGGAACTGCACGTCTGCCATCGCCGGCTTGCCGGGCCGGGGCAGGCTCGCGCAGGAAGACGTCAGCACCGCCGCCACCGCCAGCATCGTCACAGGTCTCAAAGGTGTCACCTCGCCGAGAGTCCGCACCCGTTTAGGCGAGGAGGGGCCGAGGAGGAAGCGCCTGGCGCTGTCTCGGCTCGACCACTTCGGACACGTCAGGGGACGATCGCGAGCGTCTCGTCGATGGCCAGGTATTCCACGCTGCATTTGTCGAGGCGCGCGCCGCACGCCCGGTCGAGGTCCCCCCGCGTCGGACAGCCGGGCCGCTCGCCCTCGCACGACTCGGGCAGGTACGCCCAGACGATCTGCAGCAGGCCCTGCCGCTCGGGCGGCAGCGCGGCGAGCACTTCCTCCTCGTGCTCGCGGAGAAGCGCGGAGACGCGCACCACCTTCCCCTCGATGGCCACGTTGTCCTTCCGGCGCATGAAGCGGCGCATCGCGTCGTCAAGCTGTGGATCGAGCGTCTCCCCGCCGAAGGGCGCACCGTCCAGCACGCCCCGTCCCAGCTCGCCGCCAAAGAGCGCGAAGTGCACCCGCGCGTCCCCCGAGGCGCCGAGGAAGCGGCGCAGAATGGCGTGCTTCGTCATCCGCTGGCCGCCGATGGGCCAGCTTCGGCCCACCGACGACAACTGCCCGGCCGAAGGCCCCTTCACGTCGAGCAACTCCTCCAGCACCACCGCGTGGTACGCGTTCAGCCAGTAGGCCACCTTGTCTTCGGGAGTGGGGAAGGTGTCGGGCTTCGTGGAGGGCGCCGTGGCGGCGAGCGAGCCCACGAAGCGCTCCAGCGCGTCGTGCCGTGCCTTGAGCTGGGCCAGGTTGACTTGCCCCCGCGGGTCCACCGCCTCGAGCGCACGGGACAGGTCGCTGAGCGCATAGGCGGGCGCGCTGGCTGGCACCGGCGCGGGGAGGCGGCCGTCGGCGTACAGCGCGGCCAGCGAGCCCAGGATGAGCGCCAGCGCCAGCAGGAAGACGCCGCGCCGAAGCCAGGTGCTTGCCGAGGTCGCCACAGGTCCCCGGGAGTGTAGCCTCGGCGGGCCGCGGCGCTGGCGGAGGAAAGAAGGTGAGCCGGAGGCCCTCAGCGGCACCTCCGGCCCACCTGCCCTCACGCTGGTTGCTTCAGCGCTTCGACGGACCGGCTCGGCCCTGCGCCGGCGCCCCTGGCTCGCCCGGCGTCGCCGCCATGGGCACGGCCTTGAGCGTGGTGCCGCCCTTGACCGAGAGGAAGGGCTTGAGCTTCTCCAGCTTCTTCTTCCCGAAGCCCTTCACCTTCGTCAGGTCCTCCACCTTCGCGAACGGCTGCTTGCCGCGGTACTCGATGATCTTCTTCGCCGCCTTCTCCCCGACGCCGGGCAGCAGGTCGAGCTGCTGCGCCGTCGCCGTGTTGAGGTTGAGCACCCCGGTGAGCTGCTTCTTCGCCACCCGCTTCGCCGCCAGGGCCTCACCAGCCCCCAGCGCGAGGAACGCGACCACCACCACCGCCATCACCTTCGTTCCACTCCGCTTCATCTTCAGTGTCCTCCCATCGAATTGGCCAGGTCGGCCATACCCGCCGGCGACCCATTCGCCGGCGAAGTCCTCACGTCACCGCCCGCGTCACGCTTCTCGACGTACTCCCGCACGTGCAGCCGCCCATCGAGCGGGAGCACGTCCAGGTACACGTTCATCGAGCCGTCGCGGTTGATCCACGCACTGCCGGCCTTGATCCACACCGTGGTGCGCTCCTTCCCGTCTCTGCCGCCAGTCGTCTCCTTCATGCTGAAGACCTGGTACCGCTTGCCACTCACCAACACGCCCTGCCTCCTTCGTTGCTTGCCGGCGTCATTGCCGGCGAGCGGAAGCCAGAGCAGCGCGCGTGCCAGCGCGTCGAGCCGCGTGATTGCGCGCGTGAGCAAGCCGGCCAGAGAAAGGAGTCGTCCGCTCGGCGAGACGCGGACGTGGACGCTCCACTTCGCTCTCGAAATTCGAGAGCGCGCCTCAGTCGAGCAGGAACGTGTACGTGTAGACGAAGGTGTAGCCCACGGCCTCGCCGGCCTTCATCGCCGGCCTGAAGTGGAAGCGGCGGAGCGCATCGCGCGCGGCCTCGTTGAGCCCGTAGCCGGGGCCGGAGAGGACGACGACCTGCTCCACCAGGCCCTGGGCGTCGAGCGTCACCTTGAGCCGCACGCTGCCCTCGACGCCGTTCTTCTGCGCGTCGTCCGGGTAGGGGATCTTCACCTCGCCCAGCAGCTCGGGCTCGGCGTCGGCGCTCCCGGGCGGAGCGTACTTCGGCGCGGCGTAGGGCTTCACCTCGGCGGGGTCGACCACCTTGTCCGCCTTCCCGTAGGTGGTGTTCCCCACCGGCACGGCGAAGCTACCGCCCACGGCGGTCGACGACATGGTGACGCCCACCACCAGCGGCACCGGCTTGGTGGGCTGCGGCGGAGGCTCCTCGTTGGGCGGCGGCGGCACGTCCTCGGGCGGCCTGGGCGTCTCCACCTTCACCACGGGTTTGGGCTTCGGCTTCTCCAGCGCCTTGGGCGGCTCGGGCTCCTCGACCTTCGGCGGCGGAGGCGGCGGCGGCTCGTAGAGGTCCATCTCCACCACGGTGTGAGCCGGTCCCCGAGGCGGCGCGGTGGACGGCAGCACCACGAAGGTCACCACGTGCGCGAGGGCGGACACGGCCACGAAGCCGAGCAGGAGCGGCCAGCCTCCGGTGTCTCGCTCAGGCAGCTGCACGGCAGTTCCCATCATCCAATCGCCGACGCTCGAACGAGCGGCGGAGTTCCTCTCGGCCCTCAGGGCGTGGCCGGCGCCCCGGCCTTCGCTTCCTTCTGAATGTTGAGCGCGAACTTGCTGATGCCCGCTTCCTTCACCAGGTCGATGAGGCCCATCACCTTCCCGTAGTTGAGCGTCTGGTCCGCGCTGATGATCGCTCGCACCTCTTTGTCGTTGGCCACCGCGGCGCGCATCTTGTCCATCAGCGCGCCCGGCTCCACCTCGGCGCCGTCGAAGAAGACCTTCGCGTCCTTGTCCATGGTGATCATCACCGGGCCCTGGACCGTCTTGTCGTCGGTGTTGGCGGCGCGGGGCAGGTCGACCTCCACCGTCTCGCGGACGATGAAGTTCGCCGTCACCATGAAGATGATGAGCAGTACCAGCACGATGTCGACCAGCGGCGTGACGTTGATGCCGGTGATTTCGTCTTCGTTGTCCTGCGAGGGCGCCGCCATGTCACTTCCCCGCGGCGCGAAGGTGGCCGACCAGCGCGTGGCCCAGCGCCGTGGAGCGCGCCGTGGTGTTCTTCACGGCGCGGGTCAGCACGTTGTAGCCGATGACCGCGGGGATCGCGACGGCGAGGCCGACCGCGGTGGCCACCAGCGCCTCCGAGATGCCGGCCATCACCGTCTGCTGGATCTGCGCCCCCTTCGAGACGGACTGCCCGAGGTCGTGGAAGGCCTTGATGATGCCCAGCACCGTGCCGAACAGCCCGATGAAGGGCGCGTTGGAGCCCAGCGTGCCCAGCACCGAGAGGTTGCGCTCGTAGCGCGGGCGCTCGCGAGAGAGCGTGGCGTTGACCACTTCCTCCACCGAGTCGGGGCCCTTCTCGGCCCACTCCAGGCCCTCGCGCAGCACCGCGGCCTCCATGCCCTTCAAGTCCTTCACGTCGTTCTTCAGCGCGGGCAGGTCACCCTTCGCCAGCTTCAGCAGCAGGTCCTCGGGGTTCGCGAGGCGGCGAGACTGGATGTAGATGAAGCGCTCCAGCATCACCGCGATTGAGATGACCGAGAGGGCGGCGAGCAGCCACAGCACCCACTCGGCGTTGGTGGTGAAGGTGACGAGCAGCTTCTGGGTAAGCCACCCCTGCTGCTCGTTCACCATCTGGCCCAGCGTCAGCGTCGAAGTCATGTCGAAGGAGCTCAAAAAGGGGAAGAGGAGGCCGATCTCTCGTTTGCGCGGTGCGTAAAGTCAACCCAAACGCTCGTCCACAAGCCGCACGGGGGAGCCCGCATTCCCTGAGCGGAGTGTCGGACACCCCGCACGCCGAGCCGGGTGAGGCCTTGTCGAAATGCCCCAGGCACTTCAGGCGCTTGGACGAGTCGTTGCGGCGCGGGCGCGAGCGGCGTCGCGCAGGGCGAGCGCGGCGTTGCGGACCTCGAGGAGGCGAGAGGAATCGAGCCCGGCCGGCGGGTGGTGGACGGGCTCACCCAGCCCCGAGTCCTTGTGGTGCCGGAGCATGCCCAGGATGAGCTCGCGCAACTCGTCGGCGTTCTCCAGCCCCACCATCGTCACCAGGTGGGAGTTGGACGACGGGTCCTGGGGCGAGGCGTCCGAGCCGGCGGTGGACACGATGAGGGACTTGAAGCCGAACAGCCGCTCCAGCGGGCCCTGCAGCACCTCGAGGTTCTGCACGTTCGCGTAGGACAGGGTCGCCTCCTCGCGGCGCCACGCGCCCTGGGCCACCCGCAGGCTTCGGTCCCCCACCAGGTAGTGCCGCAAGTCGTAGTCCACCCGCGTCGTCACCAGCGCTAGTCCGATGACGAAGAGCTCCACCACCGCGAGCAGCACGGCCAGCGCCACGCCCGCGCTCTCCAGGCGGACGATCAACACCACCGCCATCACCCCCACGCCGATGAACTGGTTGAGCAGCCCGAAGAGCGTCTGCAGGTAGCGGTACGCCAGCCACGACGGCGACGGCCTCAGGTGCCGGACCAAGGACGTCCCTTCCGGGAGGTGGGGCGGCTCCAGCTTCAGCTTGAGCAGCGGGAGGAAGAGGGGCCGCAGCAGCTTGAGCAGCGTCTCCACGTCAGCGGCCCTCCTTGAGCGCCTTCGCCGCGTCGGTGAGCGCGTCGCGGATCTCCACCAGCAGCGCGTCGGCCCCGGCGGCCTTCTCGTCGTGCGGCTCGGTCCGCACGCCGCGCATCTTCGCGTACAGGTAGTCGCGGATCGCCTCGAAGTCCTTCACCCCCACGATGGTCAGGTTGCCCGCCGCGCCCGCCCCAGCCGTCTGCACCGTCACCGTGCCGATGCCCAGCCACCGCTCGAGGATGTTCTGCGAGAGGTGGATGTCCTGCATCCGCGCGTGGGTGAGCTGCAGCTCGCGCCGGAAGAGGATGCCGTAGCCCATCGACACGCCGGTGGCGTCGAAGCGGTACCACAGGGTGTGGTAGCGGAAGTAGAGAGGGATGAGCACCAGCGGCGCCGCGCACAAGGTCACCAGCGAGACCAGCACGTACAGCGCCAGCAGCGCGGGCTCGGGCCGCTTGATGAGGTGCACGCGCCTCTCCAGCGCGGACAGTTCCTGAGGAGTCATTGGCGGTCACCCTACACGCTGTCGCCCGACGGCGCCGTCAGAAGCGCACCACCACCGCCGCGCCCAGGCCCCCGCCCGGCATGATGGTGGGGGCCAGCGCCGCGTGCTCGCGCACCTTGCTCCAGATGCGCGCCGGCAGCCCGTCGGCGTCGTTGCGGTAGCGGGAGGAGCGGTGCTGCACCACCCAGCGCCCCACGCAGAAGCCCAGCGCCGCGCCGAGGATGACGTCGCTCGCCCAGTGGTAGTTATCCGCGATGATGGTGACGCAGAAGACCAGCGCGAAGGTGTTGAGCGCGATCCACACGCCGGGGGTGTTGAAGTAGTGCATCAGCACCGACGCCATCGCGTACATGGTGGCCACGTGCCCCGACGGGGTGCCGGAAGGGAAGAGCTTCACGAAGCCCGCCGGCCCGTAGTATCGGCCCTCGCCCGTCGTCTCGCCTGGGGTGACGTTGTCCTTGGGCCCTTCGCGGCCGGTGAGGAACTTGATCCCCAGGTGGTAGAGCTGGGTGACGGCGAAGGCCTCCACCGCCAGCGCGGCGACCTCCACGTACTCGGGCGCGTCGCCCGCCAGGCCGTAGAGGAACATGCTGGCCAGGCTGCCCCAGATGCCCATCCAGATGACCATGTCGCCGTACGTCGTCCAGATCTTGAAGTGGTCGGGGCCGCCCAACAGCTCCTGCAGCCCGCGCTGGAGCCGCACGTCGGGCGACGGGCTGGTGGGAAGAGAGAGGGCCACCGTGGAGGCGATGGTGGCCGAGAAGACGGTCCAGTCGAACCAGTCCCAGGCCACCACGCCGGAAGGAATGGCCACCAGGTCCATCAGCGAGCGCAGCACCAGGCCACCCACCAGGTTCCACTTCTGGCCGTAGCGGTACTTGTCGTGCGTCCACACCCCGCGGCCGTCGCGCAGCTCCAGCAGGCTGGCCGCGCTGGGCTCGGCGGCTGCCTCGCCGGTGGGCGCGGCGGGCGTGTGCGTGTGTCCCGTGGCCGGGGGCGGCGTGTCGGGCGTCAGCGCCGTGGCGGAAGGTGCATCTGCGGGCTGGCCGCTGGAAGGCGGAGGGTCGGCTGGCGGCGCAGCGCTCTGGGCGCTCGAGAGCGAGGCCGTCAGAACGAGGACCAGAGCGACGAGGCGCGCGGCGTCACCACACATGGCGGCGGAGCGTAGCGCCGCCCCTGTGGACGCCAAGCAGAGAAATGAGCCCCGTGGCCGGCCAGACAACGGAGCCGACCGCCCGGTTCCACCTCTGACCACCCGGGTCCTTTGAGGAAGGATTCCCGGCCCGCGGGAGTTTAAGCTCGCGAACCGCGGAACCCCCTGTCCCATGGCGGCCGGCGAAGAGCGACGCAAGCAGGTGGTCAAGGCGCGGATCGCACGCGTGCGGCGGCGCCTCGACCTTGAGGTGCTGCTCAACGCCGCCGTCGTCCCGGTGTGGGTCGCCGCCACCGCCTTCGTCGCCTGGCGCCTGCTCGTCCACCGAGGCGTCGGTGTGGCGGGTGGCGTGGCCCTGGGGGCTGCGCTGGTGGCGACGTGGCTCGTCGCCCGCCCGCGCCGCGTCTCCGAGGCGCAGGCCGCGGTGGTGGCCGATCGCCGCGCCAACGCCGGAGGCCTGTTGCTCACCCGCCTCGAGCGCGCCGTGGGGGAGTGGGAGCTGGGGCTCAACCAGCGCCTGCACGATCTCTCCGCGCCGTCCATCGACGTGCGGCGCGCCGTCGCCCTGCTGCTGCTGGTGGTGCTCTTCGTCGCGGCGGGGCTGCTGGTGCCGGTGCCGGAGCGGCTGGTGCGGCCGTCCAACGCCGCCGCCGAGACGCGCGTGGACCACCTCCAGGACAAGCTGACCGCGCTGGCGAAGGAGGAGCCGGCCGAGGACGCCGCGCAGGCCGAGCTCGATCGGCTCAAGGAGGAGCTGTCCGACGGCGCCTTCGACGCCGCCGACTGGGAGGCCGCCGACGCCCTAGACAAGCAGCTCGATCGCCAGGCCGCCGAAGCCGCCGCCGAACTCGCCCGCGCCGAGGCCGCCGCGAAGAACCTCGAGGACGCGATCGCCCACGCCCAGTCGCAAGAGGGCACCCAGCGGGAACGCGAAGAGCTCGAGCGAGCGCTGATGGAGCTGTCCGATGGCCAAGCGTCCGACGGAGAGCAGGCCATGCAGCAGGCCCTCGGCCAGCAGGGCAACGGAGAGGACGGCCAGCAGGGTCAGCAGGGTCAGGATGGTCAGCAGGGTCAGCAGGGACAGCAGGGACAGCAGGGGCAGCAGGGGCAGCAGGGGCAGGATGGTCAGCAGGGTCAGCAGGGTCAGCAGGGACAGCAGGGTCAGCAGGGTCAGCAGGGGCAACAGGGCCAGCAGGGCCAGCAGGGCCAGCAGGGTCAGCAGGGACAGCAGGGTCAGCAGGGACAGCAGGGACAGCAGGGACAGCAGGGGCAGCAGGGACAGCAGGGGCAGCAGGGGCAGCAGGGGCAGCAGGGGCAGCAGAATTCCGGGCCGTCGCGAGCGCAGGTGTCCGATCTCAAGCGAGCGCTCTCGCAACGCCGAGACCAGCTCTCCAAGAGCTTCGGGCAGAACAGCGGGCAGCGTCAGGCCAGCTCTCAGGCACAGCTGGGGCAGCAGGGCCAGCAGGGACAGGGGCAGCAGGGGCAGGGACAGCAGGGGCAGGGACAGCAGGGGCAGGGACAGCAAGGCCAGGGGCAGCAAGGCCAGGGACAGCAGGGCCAGAGTGGACAGAGCGGTCAGTCCGGCGGCAGCGAGCACGCCTCACGCGCCGTGGGGGATGACGCCGCAGCGGGCCGGGGCGGGGGAGCCAGCGAGCTCGTCTTCGGTGGCCAGGCCGAGCTGGATCCGGAGCGGCTGAAGTTCGACGCGCTCCCGCCGGGCCACGGGGGTGAAGGCCAGGAGCTGTTCGGCCTGCGCGCTGCCAACCCGAAGGCCAACCCCAGCGCGCCCGACGGTCCGTCCACCGGCAACGCGGCCGTGGGCGATCAAGGCGCGGGCTACAACGAGGGGGCGATGCGGCCCCGCAACCGGACCCTGGTGCAGAAGTACTTCGATTCTCCGTGACGCACGCGACAAGGGGAGGCGTACGTGTCTGATCAGCTGCTCACACCCGTGGAGGTGCAGGCCGCCGGCGAGGCCATCGCCATGCTGAAGGCCGGCCTCAACCAGGTGCTGCTCGACCAGGGGCCCGTCGTCGACCGGGTCGCCACCGCCATCATGGCCCGCGGCCACGTGCTGCTCGAAGGACTGCCAGGCCTCGGCAAGACGGAGCTCTGCAAGGGCCTGGCGCGGCTCATGTCGCTGCCCTTCAAGCGCATCCAGTTCACCCCGGACCTGCTGCCGGGCGACATCACCGGCACCTACGTCATCGACGGCGAGACGAAGACCTTCACCTTCCGGCCCGGGCCGTTGTTCGCCTCCATCGTGCTGGCGGATGAAATCAACCGCAGCTCGCCCAAGACGCAGTCCGCTCTGCTCGAGGCGATGCAGGAGCGCAGCGTCACCGTGCTGGGCACTACCCACTCGCTGCCCAGCCCCTTCTTCGTGCTGGCCACGCAGAACCCCATCGAGCTCGAAGGCACCTACCCCCTGCCCGAGGCGCAGCTGGACCGCTTCATGTTCCGCGTGCTGGTGCCGCCGGTGGGCGCGCGCACCATGGCCACCATCCTCACCCAGCGCGTCCGCGGCCAGCCGCCAGAGCTCAAGCCCGTCACCGATGGGCCAGGCCTCGCCACGCTCTTCGCGCTGGTCGACCGCGTGCACCTGCCGCACCCCGTCGCCGAGTACATCGGCCGCCTGGTGGAGGCCACCCACCCCACCACCGCCGCCGCGCCCGAGCGCGTGCGCCGCTTCGTGCGGTACGGCGCCTCGCCGCGCGCCGCGCTGTCGCTCGCTGCCTCCTGCCGCGCCTGGGCCCTGTCGAAGGGCAAGCCCAACGTCGGCTTCGACGAGGTGAAGGAGCTGGCCTCGGCGGTGTTCAACCACCGCCTGGTGCTGTCCTACGAGGCCGCGTTGGAGAAGGTGAGCGGCGAGGCGCTCGTCGAGGAGTTGCTCGCCTCCGTGCCGGAGGTGGCGCGTGCTTGAGGTGCTGGCCCTGACCCTCGCGCTCTCTGCGGGAGTGCTGCAGACGGGTGAGACGGACGCCGAGGAAGCGGCGCCCGAAGCCCCGGTCGCCATGCCGCTCGACGGCGAGGAGGAGGATCCCGACTACGGCACCACCGCGCCCAGCGTGCTCCTCAAGTACCAGCTGGCCCAACTGCAGCGCGCCACCGTGGGCGGCGGCGCCACCAAGGTGTCGGTGGAGACCAACGCCCCCACGCCGGCCTTCGGCACCTTCCCGGTGCGCGTCTTCGTCGACAACAGCACCGGCCCGAAGCAGACCATCAGCTTGAGCTTCCGCGGCAACGTCGGCGGCGGCTTCCACTCCGTGGCCCGGCAGGTGGAACTGAACGCCGGCGAGCGCCGGGTGGTCAACCTGCCCGCGCCCGCCGAGCTGCGCTACGGCACCCTGCGCGCTTCCGGCCCCGGCATCACCGAGGGAGGAGAGGCCAGCGTGTACTTCAACGGCGTCTACGCCTCCCAGAAGGTGGTGCTGACGCTGTCGGGCCCGGAGCGTTTCCAGGCCTTCGTCGGTAAGCCGCCCAGCTACGCGCGCGCCGACGTCTTCGTGATGACCATCCCCGCGCCCGAAGCCCCGGTCGAGCTGGCCGGGTACTTGGGCTACGACGCGGTGCTCGTCCCCGACGCGACCACGCTGGAGAGCCTGGACGAGGGCCAGCGCCGCGCGCTGGAGGCCTACGCAGCCACCGGAGGGCACCTGGTGGTGAAGGGCCCCTTGCGCGCCACCACCGTCTTCCCGCTGCTGTCCGGGGCTCCGAAGAAGGTGCAGCCGTACGGCCTGGGACGGCTCGCCGTGGTGGACGAGGTGCCTGACAACGACACCCTCACCTTGAGGGCTGCGCCGCCAGTGCGCCCGCAGGGCCCGGTGCCCGAGTACGAGCGGCGCTACCGCGACGGCGAGCGCCTCGAGCCGCTGCTGCCCCAGGCCACCGCGCCCCTGGGCCGCTTCCTGTTGATCATCACCGCCTTCACCCTCGCCATCGGGCCCGGCAGCATCTGGGTGGCGCGGCGACGGGGGCCAGCAGCGCTGTTGGTCACCATACCCGGCACCGCCTTCGTCACCTGCGTGGCGATCATCAGCTACTCGCTCATCGCCGACGGCTTCACCGTGCACGCGGCCATGTACAGCTTCACCCGCCTCGACTCGAAGCAGCACCGCGCGCTCACCGCCGGCGTCACCGCCTACTACGCCAACCTCGCGCCGGGGCGGGCCACCTTCTCCGCCTCCACCGTGCCCATCCCGCCGTGGGACGACAGCCGGGAGCGCTTCATGGCGGACATGACGTGGAAGGACGGGCTCACCATGGGCAGCGACTTCGTGCCCAGCCGCGTGTACCGCGAGTGGGGCTTCCTCTCGCTCGAGCCCACGCGCGCGCGCCTGGCGCTCAAGCAGTCGGGCGACGGGTGGGTGGTGCAGAACGCGCTGGGGCACCGGGTGGCCGAGGTGGCGGTGAGGATCGACGGGTTGACCTGGGAAGCGAGGGACGTGAAGGACGGCGGGGAAGGGCAGCTCGTCCGCGGAGGAGACGTGGAGTACCGTGCGCACGCGGCGGCCTCGCGCTTCGGGCCGGTGGTCGCCGACGCCATCGTCCACCAGGAGCTCGGCGAAGGGCAGTTCCTCGCCCGGCTGGAAGGGGAAGGCTTCCTGCCCACCGGGGGCCTCCACCTGGCGCTGCACGCGTCCGAGCACTGGGTGCGCGGGGAGGTGGAGCCGTGAGCCTGCTCACCGTGAAGGGGCTGTCCCGCCACTTCGGCGCGCTCAAGGCGGTGGACGACGTCTCCTTCTCCCTCGACGCCGGCACCATCCTCGGGTTCATCGGGCCCAACGGCGCGGGCAAGTCCACCACCATGCGGATCATCGCCACCCTCGACGTGCCCACCGCGGGCGAGGTGCTGCTCGACGGCCAGTCGGTGGTGGCCCGGCCCGACTCGGCGCGCCCGCTCATCGGCTACATGCCGGATCGCTACGGCACCTACGAGGACATGAGCGTCTTCGAGTTCCTCGACTTCTTCGCCCGCGCCTACAAGCTGCGCGGCAAGGAGCGGAAGGATCGCGTCGACTCGGTGATGGAGTTCACCGGCCTGGTCCCCCTCAAAGACAAGCTGACCAGCGAGCTGTCCAAGGGGATGAAGCAGCGCGTGGCGCTGGGCCGCACCCTCTTGCACGATCCGAAGCTGCTCATCCTCGACGAGCCGGCCGACGGGCTCGATCCCCGGGCGCGCATCGAGCTGCGCGAGCTGCTGCGGGCGCTCGCCGCGCAGGGGAAGGCGGTGTTGATCTCCAGCCACATCCTCACCGAGCTGTCGGAGATCTGCGACTCGTGCGCAATCATCGAGCAGGGGCGGCTGCTCGCCACCGGCAGCGTGCAGGAGGTGCTGTCGAGGAGCCACGGGGCGCTCCCGTCCACCGACGTGGAGGTGCGCCTGCTCAGCACGCCCGAGACGCGCGACGCGGTGACCCAGAAGACCGAGCGCCTCCTGCTGGAGCAGCCGATGGTGCTGGACGTGGTGGCGTCCAACGACAGGGTGCGCTTTCGCATCGCGCTGCCGGAAGGCAAGCCGCCCACGCCCGGCTGGGTGGACGAGGCCTGCGTGCGGATCTTGAAGGCGATGGTGGCGGCCGAGCTGCCGGTGGTGAACTTCCAGACGCGGGAGCACGACCTGGAAGACGCCTTCATGTCCGTCACCCGGGGGAAGGTGCAGTGACCGCCGCCGCCGCCACGCCCGACGCCTTCGATCGCGCCGCCGAGCGGGTGGCCGATCGCGTCAACCCCATCGTGGTGAAGGAGCTCCGGCAGGGGCTGCGCACGCGGGTGTTCTGGATCTTCTTCGCGGTGCTGCTGGTGGCGAACCTGTTCATCTCGCTGGTGGCCTTCGCCGCTGCAGACGAAGGCGGGATGAGGGCGGGGCAGGCCACCTTCATCGGGTACTTCGTCTGCCTGGCCATCGTGCAGTTCTTCGTCATCCCCTACTCGGCGTACCGCTCGATGTCGCGCGAGGCCGAGGACGAGACGTGGGTGCTGCTCACCCTCACCGGGCTGGGGCCGCGCCGCATCCTCGCCGGGAAGGTGCTGTCCTTCGTGCTGCAGGGCGTCCTGTACGCCTCGGCGGCGGCGCCCTTCCTGCTCTTCAGCTACTACCTCAGCGGCATCGACCTCCCCACCATCATCGCGGCGCTGGCGGTGTCGGTGGCCTACCAGGTGTTCCTGGTGGCGATCGGCGTGTCGGTGGCCACGCTGGCCGAGACGCGCATCGTCCGCGGGCTGCTCCACTTCGTGCTGCTCGGCCTGCTGCTGCAGGGGCTGGGCCTGGGAATCGGGCTGACGGTGGGCGCGGCGGAGGCCTCGCGGAAGCTCCTGGCCGAAGGCGTCTTCTGGCTGGTGTCCTCGGCGATCCTCTTCGGCATGGTGACCACCGGGTTGATGCTGTTCGAGCTGGCGGCGGCGCGGCTGTCTCTGGCCACCGAGGACTACGCGCGCGGGGCGCGGCGCTGGTTCCTGCTGCAGGTGGTGGGCGTGGTCGTCTTCTTCCTCTGGGGCTACGAGGTGTCGGGCGACCTGGAGGTGCTGGTGGTGGGCGCGGTGGTGTCGGCGGCGCACGGGCTGTTCGCCGGGCTGGCGGTGGCCGCCGATCGCGACGGCATGGCGCGGGTCCACTGGCTCGAGGGGAGGCGGTGGTCGCTCTTCAAGCCCGGGGCGCTGCGAGGGTACGCCCTGGTGGCGCTGTGCCTGCTGGCGGCGGGCGCGGTGTACGTGGCGCTGGGGCTGGGCGCCGCGTTGACCAACCCGGGCGAGGTGGGGGTGATCCTCGCCGCGCCGGCCTACGCGCTGATCTCCCTGGCCGCGCCGCAGGTGGTGGCGCGCTGGGTGCCGCACCCTCCGTCGCAGACGGCGCTGATGGTGCGGGTGCTGGCCTTTGGCCTCTTCGTCCTGAGCGTGGGCCTGCCGCCCCTGCTGGGCGAGCTGTTCAGCAAACCCGACGACGTCGTCATCAACGTGCTCAACCCCACCATCGGGCTGGCCAACATCGCCCGGGGGGAGAGCGACGCCTTGTCCCTGGTGTTGCTGCCCTGGGGGGTGGCGCTGGGGGTGGGGGCGTGGGCGTTGGCCGCGCTCCGGCGCCGGGACGTGGAGCCGCTGGCATGAGCACCTCGAGCGCCAGCGAGCGCCTGCAGGAAAGCGTCGGCCCCATCGTGGTGAAGGAGGTGCGTCAGGGCCTGCGCGCCAAGGTGTTCGCCATCTTCTTCTCGGTGTTGCTCACCGCGTGCCTGATGGCGGCGCTGGTGGCAGTGGCCGAGGTGAGCGACTCCGCCGGCGACGAGACGCTGGGCCGCAACTTCCTCGCCGCCTACTTGATCGGCCTGGGCGCGGTGACCTGCTTCGTCATTCCCTTCACCGCCTTCCGCTCGATGCTGCGGGAGCAGGAAGAGGAGACGTGGGTGCTGCTGCTGCTCACCGGGCTGGGCGGGCGGAACATCGTGCGGGGCAAGTGGGTGAGCGCCATGTCCCAGGCCCTGCTCTTCGCCTCCGCGGCCGCGCCCTTCGTCGTCTTCACCTATTTCCTCAACGGCATCGACATTCCGCAGATCGTCACGGCGCTGGCGCTGCTCGCCGGCTGGACGTGCCTGCTCACCGCGCTGGGCGTCGCCATCGCCACGCAGGCGCACAGCCGCCTGGGCCGCACCTTCGCGCACTTCGTGGCCCTGGCCACCCTGGGCGGGGGCACCATCGCCGCCTTCGCCTTCGGCACGGTGCTGGCCGAGCAGGGCACGCGCCTGCTGCAGGAGGACGCCTTCGTCACCTTCTGCCTGGGGTTGCTCCTCTTCTCCCTCGCCTCCACCTGGCTGGTGCTGGAGGGGGCGGCGGCGGGTCTCGCCCTGGCCTCGGAGGCGGCCTCCGTGGGGCCGCGCAAGGCGATGGCGGCCATCGTGGCGCTGGGGTTGGCCTTCGGCGGCGTGGCCTTCGCGTACCACACGCCCAACGGCGAGGCGGCGGCCGCGGGCTCGGTAATGACCTCCTTCTTCCTCGTCGTCTGCGGGGCCTTCGCCGTCTCCGAGAAGGACGGCTTCCCCGCGCGGCTGGCGGACACGGGCTGGAGGAAGCCCGGCGCGCTGCGCAGCTTCTGGTTGGTGGTGGGCCTGTTGGCGGTGTGCACCGTGGCCTGGGGCTTGATGTACGACTTCGCCAGCGGCAGCGACGGCTCGGGCAAGCGCCTGCGCACGCTGTTGGCCGCGCCGCTGTACCCGCTGCTCTACCTGTCGGCGGCGGTCTTCTTCGGGCGGGTGACGGCGCTGCGGAAGGCCGGGGAGCCGCTGGCCACGCGCATCGCCTTCGCGGTGACGGTGCTGCTGGGCAGCGTGGTGCCGCCGATCATCGCCATGGTGGGCGGAGGGCGCGGCAACGACAAGGCGGTCAACGCGCTCAACCCGGTGGTGGGGATGGTGAACTTCATCGACCGCAGCGGCCGGGTGCTGGACGGGGCGCTCGTCTTCCTCGCCGCGGCCGCGCTGCTCTTCACCTTCCTGGCCGGCTCGGTGCTGTGGGCCCGCGACGGAGCGCGCAGCACATGACGCCGAGGCTGGACTACGCCGCGGTGGAGCGGGCCGCCGCGGGGCGTTGCCTCAAGCTGCCGCGGGTGCCGCACCGGGGGAAGGTGGGCGAGGTGCGGGCGTCCTCGGTGGGCAGCTCGCTGGAGCTGCACGACTTCCGCCTCTACCAGCCCGGCGACGACTTGCGGCACGTGGACTGGAACGCGGTGGCACGCACGGGGGAGCTGGTGCTGCGGGTGCGCCAGGACGAGGTGTCGCCCCGGGTGGAGGTGCTGGTGGACGCCTCGCAGTCCATGGCGGTGTCGGCGGAGAAGGCGGCGCGGGCGCGCGAGGTGGCGCTGTGGGTGACGACGCTGGCCCGCCATGGAGGCCTCGAGCCGGTGCTGATCGCCGCCGGGCAGGCGAGCCGCCGCGCGGCCGGGCCGGCGACGCGCACCCTGCTGTCCGCGCTGGAGTTCGACGGGAAGGACGCCTTCGACCTTGCGCTCAAGCGCGGGCCGCCGCTGCTCCCCTGCGGGCTGCGGGTGGTGGTGAGCGACTTCCTCTTCGAGGCGCCGCCGGACGTCTTCGCCGAGCGGCTGGCGCGGGGCGCGGCCGGGCTGGCGCTGGTGCAGGTGCTGGACGTCGAGGATCTCGATCCCTCCGCGGGCGTGGGGGCGAAGCTGATCGACTCCGAGTCGGGCGCTTCCATCGAGCGGCTGGTGTCCTCCAGCGTGGTGGACCTGTACCTCGAGCGGCTGGAGGCGCACGTCGCCCTGTGGCGGGCGGCGGCGCGGCGCGTGCGCGCGCAGTGGATCCAGGGCTCGGCGGGCCGCGCAGTGGACGAGCTGGCGAAGGACGAGCTGGCGGCGTTGGCGGTGGCCGCGTGAGGGCCGGGGAGAGGGGGTCCACCGAAGGCGGCGGTCCGTTCACCTCCTCGGCCCGAGCAGGTGCTCCGACGGAGGCGCGGGAGCGATGAGCTTCGGCGCGCCCCTCGGGCTGCTCGCCCTCGCCGCCATCCCCGCGCTGGTGGCCGCCTACTTCCTGCGCCGCCGCCAGCCGCCGCGCATCGTCAGCGCGCTCTTCCTCTGGCGCACGCCGGACCAACGCGCCGAGGCGGGCCCGCGCTTCCAGCGCTTCTCCAGGGAGCTGTCCCTGGCCCTGGAGCTCCTCGCGGTGGGCTGCGCCGCGCTCTTCCTCGCCGACGCCCGCTGCGGCGAGACGGCACGCACCAGCCACGTGGTGGTGATCGTCGACGGCAGCCTGTCCATGGCCGCGGAGGTGGACGGGGAGACAGCCGCCGAGCGGGTGAAGGACGCGGTGGCGAAGCTGGCGCGCGAGGAGGCGGCGGGGGTGATGACCATCGTCGAGTCGGGCGTGCGCCCGCGCCTGTTGGCCGGCCCGCAGCTCGAGTCTGCCCGCGCCCTCTCCGCCCTGGAGGCCTGGCGGCCCGCCCAGCCCGCGCACGATCTCTCCTCGGCGGTGGTGATGGCCCGGGAGCTGTCCGGCTCCACCGAGCGCCGCCTCTTCCTCTTCACCGACGGCCCGCCGCCGAAGTCGCTCGCCCTGCCGCCGCAGGTGGAGGCGCGCTCTGTTGGCAGGTCCGCCGACAACACCGCGCTGCTCACCGCGCAGCGCCACGACGAAGGCGGGGTGGCCACGGTGACGGTCCGGGTGGGCCACTTCGGGGCGAAGGCTGCGAAGGTGACGGTGCGCTTCGAGGCGAAGGACGACGCGCCGCAGACGCAGAAGGTGGAGCTCCAGCCGGGGGGTTCCGCGGTGCTGCGCGTGGGCCTCAAGACGAGCCAGCCGGTGACGGTGTCGCTGCCCGACGACGCGCTGGCGGCCGACAGCCGCGTCACCCTGCTGCCTTCCCCGCTGGCGGACGTGCCGGTGGGCTTCTTCGAGGGCCTCGACGTCCCCGCCCTCGCCGCGGTGAAGCGCTTCCTCGCGGTGGCGCCGGGCGTGACGGTGGCCTCACCGGAACTCTTGTCCATCGGCCCGCCCGACACCCGCGCGCGCCTCACCCTCGGCGCGAAGGGCGCCACCAGGTCCTTCATCGGCCCCTTCTTCGCCCAGAAGGCGCACCCCCTGCTGGACGACGTGATGCTGGGCGGCGCGGTATGGACGGCGGGCGAGAATCCTCCCGGGCGGGTGCTGCTCTCTGCCGGGCCGGTGGTGCTGATGTCCGAGGAGGACGACGGCGCGGTACACCTGAACCTCGACGTGGGGAAGAGCAACGTGCAGCGCACGGTGGCCTGGCCGGTGCTGATGGGCAACGTGGTGCGCCAGGCGCGGCTGGGCAAGCCCGGCTTCCCCCGCCGGCACCTGATGCTGGGCGAGGACGTGCCCGTCGTCACCACCGCGGGCTCCACCTGGCTGGTGAGAAGCCCGTCCGGCGAGGAGCGCGCGGTGCTGGGCGTGGGGGCGCTGACCTTGCCGCCTCTGCCCGCGCCCGGCCGCTGGGAGCTCTTCAAGGACGGGGAGCGCTTCGACGCGCTGGAGGTGCTGCCGCTCGATCCCCGCGAGTCGGATCTGCGCGATCGCGGGCCCTGGGAGGTGCACGCCGCCAGCCAGGCCGGCGTCGCGTCGCTGGCCACCGTCACCCCGCGCGCCTTCTGGCCGCTGTTCGTCCTGCTGGCGTTGCTCCTCGTGGACTTCTGGCTGACGGCGCGGGTGCCGAAGTCCCAGCTCCCCGTGGGGAGAGGGCCCGGGCGAGGGGCGGCGCCCCGATGACCCTCGTCTACCCGCAGGCGCTGCTGCTGCTCCTCCCCCTGGGGCTGTTGCTCTGGTTCACCGGCCGCTTGAAGGGCCCGGCCCTGTGGCTGCGGGTGGCGTTGCTCCTCACGCTGACCCTGGCGCTGGCCCGCCCCGAGTGGAGGATCCGCAGCGCCGGCAGCGACGTGGTGGTGGTGGTCGATCGCTCCCGCTCCATGCCGCCCCGCAGCGAGGCCACCGCCGAGGAGCTGGTCCGCCTGCTGGAGCCGCAGCGGCGCACCGGCGATCGCCTGGGCGTCATCTCCTTCGGCCGCGATCCCCGGGTGGAGGCGCCCCTGTCCGCCGAGAGCCACTTCGGGGGCTTCACCGCCTCCATCGACGGCGAGGCGTCCAACCTCTCCAGCGCGCTGGACGCGGCGGGCGACCTCATTCCGCCGGATCGCAGCGGCCGGGTGCTGGTGATCTCCGACGGCCGGGCCAGCGGCCTCGACGCCCGCGCCGCCGCCCGCCGCCTGGCCGCCCGCGGCATCCCCGTGGACACCCGCTGGCTGGGCCGGGAAGACGCGGCGCTGGACGTGGCCGTCTCCTCCCTCTCGGTCCCGCCGTCGGTGGCCACCGCAGAGCCCTTCCTCCTCACCGCCACCTTGAAGTCGTCCGGCCCGGCCGAGGCCACCCTGGTGCTGCTGCGCAACGGCAAGCCGCTGGTGAAGACGCAGCGCGCGCTGGGCGAAGGCCCCACGGTGCTGAGCTTCCGCGACCTGGTCGACGCGCCGGGCCTGGCCGCCTACGAGCTGAAGGTGGAGGTGAAGGGCGACGGGGTGGTGGAGAACGACATCGGCCGGGCGGTGGCGCGCGTGGAAGGCCCGCCGCGGGTGCTGCTGCTCACCGACAAGCCGCAGGGCACGCTGGCGCGCTCGCTGGCGGGGGCCCACGTCAACGTCGAGGTGAAGGCGCCCTTCCCGGTGACGATGCAGGCGCTGGAGGGCGTGGGCGCGGTGGTGCTGGAGGACGTCGAGGCCGGGCGCCTCACAGAGAATGGGCTCCACGTGCTGGCCCAGTTCGTCAAGGAGGCGGGCGGGGGCCTGGTGATGACGGGCGGGCGCAGAAGCTTCGGCGAAGGCGGCTACCGGAAGTCGCCGGTGGAGGACGTGCTGCCCGTCTCCCTGGAGATCCGCGAGGAGCAGCGCAAGGCCGCGGTGGCGATCAGCATCATCATGGACTGCAGCTGCTCGATGGGCGTCCGCGTCCCCGATGGCCGCACCAAGATGGAGCTGGCGGCGGAAGGCGTGGTGGGGGCGCTGCAGTTGCTCAACCCGCAGGACGAGGCCTCGGTGCACATGGTGGACACCGAGGATCACCCCATCTTCGCCCTGAGCCCGGTGTCCGCCGGCCTGCCGCTGGACAAGGTGGCGCGCGGCTTCTCTGGCGGCGGCGGCATCTACGTGGGCGTGGGCCTGCGGGTGGCGAAGAAGGAGATCCTCGCCTCCCAGAAGGCGACCCGGCACGTGCTGCTCTTCTCCGACGCGGCGGACAGCGAGGAGCCGGACGACTACCGCAAGACGATCGCCGACCTCACCGCGGAAGGCGTCACCGTGTCCGTCATCGGCATGGGCACGACCGCCGATCCCGACGCCGCTCTGCTGCGCGAGGTGGCCACCCGCGGGAACGGCCGCATCTACTTCGCGGAGGACGTGATGAGCCTCCCGCGCATCTTCAGCCAGGAGACGATCGCCGTGGCGCGCTCCAGCTTCGTCGAGGAGCCGACGGACACCGCGGTGGCGGCGGACCTCACCCAACTGGGCAAGCTGCCCACGGCGGCGGCGCCACGGCTGGGGGGCTACAACCTCACCTACAGCCGTCCCCAGGCGTCGGTGGGCCTGCGCACCTCCGACGGCAACCAGGCGCCGGTGGTGGCCTTCTGGCCGCGCGGCACCGGGCGGGTGGCGGCGCTGATGGGCGAGGTGGACGGCAAGGACACCGGCGACTTCCGCGCCTGGGAAGGCCAGCGTGCGTTGCTCGAGCAGCTGGTGCGGTGGGTGATGCCGCCGCTGGCCACGCAGTTGGACGCGGTCGCGCGCGCGGGCTTGAGCGGGAACGAGCTGCACGTCACGCTGGACTTCGATCCCAACGCGCCGCCCCCCGGCGGGACGCCCACCCTGGTGCTGCTGTCCGGGGACGCGCGGCAGGCGCCCCTGGAGCTGCCGATGCGCTGGGAGGACGAGGATCGCGTGGGCGCGCACTGGGTGCTGCCGGGCAGCGGCACCTGGCACCCGGTGGTGAGGCTGGGCAATCGCCTCTTCCGCGCGCCGCCCGTCACTTTGCCCTGGGCGCCCGAGTTCGAGCCCGCACCGGTGAAGGAGGGCAAGGCGCTGCTTGCCTCGGTGGCGGTCGCAGGCAACGGGGTGGAGCGCCTGGCGATGGTGGGCCTCTTCAAGGAGGCGGTGGAGTCGGAGGCGGCGGTGCCCCTGGCGCCGTGGCTGGTGGCCTTCGCGGTGGCGTTGCTGACGGGGGAGGTCTTCGTGCGCCGCTTCTTCTCCGGCCCTCGCGCCGTGCGCCGCAAGCCCGTCGCCGCGCCGCAGCCCGCCGTGGCCACCGCGAGTCCGACGGCTGGGCCGTCCGCCCCGCGCCCGGCGCCCCAGCCGGCTGCTCCGAGGCCCTCTCCCGCCGCGCCGAGCCCCGCGCCTGCGGCCAGCGCCGAGGAGAACCCTGCGCCGCCGGAGAAGAAAGACGTGTTGTCAGCCCTGGCGCAGGCCCGCGATCGCGCGAAGAAGCGCACCGGGCGGTGAAGCTCCTCGGAGAAGATGTTGCACACCTTTACGGCTGAGGGTGTCTTGCCCACAGGTCCGAATCGGCCAGGTGGTGGAGCGGATTCCGTGGGACGGCGTACGGCACAGGGCTGCGCCTCTCGGAGGCGTGCTGCCTGCGGACTGAGCTGCGCTTCGGCCTGCTCTTGGTTCATGGCGTCCGCCGAGGGCCGCCACCCTACGGCTCAACCTGGCTCGGGTTCACGCACGCTCACCGGAAGCACACGAGTTGCTCGCCCAGTCTGGCGACGAGCGCCGGTGTCTTTCCGTCATCGAGGAAGCGCTCGTTACCCGCTGCTCCTGGCGTGGACCTCGCGCTGCAGCAACCGTTGACGCGTGGCGCACGCCCCTCGATGCTCTGGGGCATGCGACGCCAATGGGGGTGGATGCTCGCGGTGCTCA
>JADLDB010000091.1 GCA_020846875.1 Myxococcales bacterium
ACCCCGAGTCGGTGCCGATCAACGCGCTGGTGGCGGTGAAGGGCACGCCGCTGGCGGAAGAGAAGCCTGTCGATCCGCTGGACATGGTGCGGATGATCGCCCTGGCGCGCCTCATGCTGCCGGCGTCCTTGGTGCGCCTGTCCGCGGGCCGCGCGCAGATGAGCCAGGAGGCGCAGCTCCTGTGCATGCTGGCGGGCGCCAACTCCGTCTTCTTCGGCGAGAAGCTGCTCACCACCGGCAACCCCGGGTACGCCGCTGACCTGGCGCTGTTCGAGCGCGCGGGCGTGGAGCCGCTGGAGCCGAACGTCGACAAGCCGGTGACGCAGTAGATGGGCCTGCCCGCCGACGCCTGGGCGCGGGACGAGCTCGGCGTCCTCGAGGCGAAGGGCCTCAAGCGCCACCTGGAGCCGCTCGAGTCGCCGCAGGGGCCGCGCATCCGCGTGGGCGGGCGCGAGTACGTGAACTTCTCGTCCAACGACTACCTGGGGCTGGCCAACGACGAGCAGGTGAAGGAGGCGGCGCGCGAGGCGGTGCTGCGCCACGGCGTCGGCTCCGGCGCGTCGCGGCTGATCGTCGGGGACACCACCGCCCACCAGTCGCTGGAGCGCGCGGTGGCGGACTTCGAGGGCGCCGAGGCGGCGCTGCTGTTCAACTCCGGCTACGCGGCGAACGTGGGCGTGCTGTCCGCGCTGCTGGGCCCGGGAGACGTCGTCTTCTCCGACGCGCTCAACCACGCGTCGCTCATCGACGGGTGCCGCCTGGCGAAGGCGGCGGTGGTGGTCTACCCGCACCGCGACGTGGCCGCGCTCGAGGCCCTGGTGGCGGCGCACCCGGGCCGCCGGCGCCTCGTGGCGACGGACGCGGTGTTCTCCATGGACGGGGATCGCGCGCCGCTCCACGAGCTCTCTGGCCTCTGCCGCCGGGAAGGGCTGGGGCTGTTGGTGGACGAAGCGCACGCCACCGGGGTCCTCGGCGCGCGCGGCGCGGGCCTGTGTGAGGCCCTGGGCGTCAGGCCCGACGTGCTGATGGGCACCCTGTCGAAGGGGCTGGGCTGCGTGGGCGCCTACGTGGCGGGCTCGGCGGCGCTGCGGGAGCTGCTCTTCAACAAGTCGCGGTCGCTCGTCTTCTCCACGGCGATTCCTCCCGCGATGTGCGCGGCGGCCGAGGCGGCGCTGTCCCGGGTGCGGGCCGATCCCTCGCTGCGGGGGGCGCTGTGGCGGAACATCTCGGCCCTCGCGGCGGGCCTGCGGGGCCTGGGCGTGCCGGCGCACGAGGACTCGGCGATCTTCTCGGTGGTGCTGGGCGAGCCGGAGCGCGCGGTGGAGGCGTCGAGGCGGCTGCGGGCGCTGGGGCTGCTGGTGAAGCCGATCCGTCCTCCGACGGTGCCGGTGGGGACGTCGCGGCTGCGCATCGCGCTCTCGGCCGGCCACTCGCTCGAAGACCTCGACCGGCTCCTCGGCGCACTGAGCGAAGTGATCTGCCTCGGCCCCATCGGGGGAGAGGGTAGGGGAGAGGACAAGTCCCCCCAGCCGGAGGCCCGATGACGCGCACCCAGTCCCTCCTCGCCCTCGACGCGGCGCACGTCTGGCACCCCTTCACGCAGATGCAGGGCTGGCTGTCCGACTCCCCGCTGGTCATCGAGCGCGCGGAAGGCAACTGGCTCATCGACACCGACGGCCAGCGCTGGCTGGACGGCATCTCCTCCTTGTGGGTGACGGTGCACGGCCACCGGGTGCGCGAATTGGACGACGCGGTGCGGGCGCAGCTGGACAGAGTCGCCCACTGCACGCTGCTGGGGCAGGCGAACGTGCCGTCCATCGAGCTGGCGGCGAAGCTGGTGTCGCTGGCGCCGAAGGGGCTTTCCCGCGTCTTCTATTCTGACTCCGGCAGCACGGCGGTGGAGATCGCCGTCAAGCAGGCGTACCAGTACTGGCAGTTGGTGGGCCGGCCTCAGAAGCGCCGCTTCCTCGCGCTGGACGAGGCGTACCACGGGGACACGGTGGGCTCGGTGTCGGTGGGCGGCATGGCGCTGTTCCACGAGCGCTTCAAGGACCTCCTCTTCCCGGTGGAGCGCATCCCCACGCCGCACGCCTACCGCTGGAAGGGCAGGGACGTCCTGTCCGAGTCGCTCGCCGCGCTGGAGCACCTCCTCGCCGAGAAGGCAGACACCCTCGCGGGCCTGATCATCGAGCCCCTCGTCCAGGGCGCGGCGGGGATGCTGGTGCAGCCGAAGGGGTACCTGAAGGGTGTCGCCGAGCTGTGCCGCGCGCACGACGTGCTGCTCATCTGCGACGAGGTGGCCACGGGCTTCGGCCGCACCGGCACGATGTTCGCGGTGGAGCAGGAGGGCGTGACGCCCGACCTCCTGTGCCTGGCCAAGGGCCTCAGCGGCGGCTACCTGCCGCTGGCGGCGACGCTGGCCACCGAGCGCGTCTACTCCGCCTTCCTCGGCCGCTTCGACGAGGCGAAGACGTTCTTCCACGGGCACACCTACACGGGAAACCCGCTCGCCTGCGCGGCGGCGCTGGCCAACCTGGAGCTCTTCGAGAAGCGGAACACGCTGGAGGCGATGCGTCCGGCGATGGACGCGCTGGCCCGCGGCCTTGCGCGCGTGGCAAGCCTGCCCCACGTGGGCGAGGTGCGCCGCGTGGGGATGATGGCGGGGGTAGAGCTGGTGAAGGACCGCGCCACGAAGGCCGAGTACGACTTCGGCGAGCGGCTGGGCTTCAAGGTGTGCCTCGCGGCGCGCAAGCGCCAGGTGCTCTTACGCCCGCTGGGCAACGTGGTGGTGGTGATGCCGCCGCTGTCGCTCACCGTCGCGGAGGCGGAGCTGCTGGGCCGGGCGCTGTGCGAGGCGATCGAGGAAGTCACCGCGCGGCCCAGGGAATCGCGCTAAAGCACGCGGCCCGAGTGGATCGCTGGCGCACACCGAAGGTCGGCTACGCGTTGCTGGCGGCGCTGTACCTCTTGTCTTTCCCGTACCACCCGAAGCTGCGCTCCCCCAACGAGCTGTGCCGCCTGTGGCAGTCGCGGGCCATCGTCGACAGCGGGACGTTGAACCTCAACGCCACCTTGCAGCAGTTCGGCATGGTGGGTGACTTGTCCTGCACGCTCCAGATGCAGGACGGCAGCTTGAAGCCCTGCGTCGGCCCCGACGCCCCGCGCACCGGCGCCACCGCGCGCTTCTACTACCCCTCGAAGGCGCCGCTGCTCTCGCTCTTGGGCGCGCCCATCTACTGGGTGCTCTCGAAGGTGCACGCGCCGGTGTCCGAGTTGACGCAGGTCTTCTGGAGCCGCCTCTTCCTCACCGTGCTGCCGTCGCTGCTGATGCTGGTGCTGCTCCGCCGCTTCCTGAGCGCGTACGTGAGCGAGGCCGTCGCCCAGGTCGCCACCATCACCTACGGCCTGGGCACCATGGCCTTCAGCTACGCCGAGTCCTTCATGAGCCACCAGGTGACCGCGGCGCTCCTCTTCGCGGCCTTCTACGTGGCCTGGCGCGTCGAGCGGGGCGAGCGGAAGGACGTGGCGTACCTGGGCGCGGGCGCGCTGGCCGGCCTGGTGGTGCTGGCGGAGTACACCGGCGCGCTGGGCGTGGTGTGCGTGTCCGTCTACGTGGTGGCGTCGCGCTGGAAGAGGTGGGGCGCGCTGGCGAAGGCGGTGGGGCTGGTGCTGGCCGGCAGCCTGCCCTTCCTCGGCGCGCTGATGGCCTACCACCAGGCGTGCTTCGGCGGCCCGCTGGTGAGCGGCTACAAGTTCTTGAACGACGCTGCGTACCTGGGCTGGCACCAGGGCGGCTTCCTCGGCATCCGGCTGCCCGACTTGAACGCCTTCGCGCTGTCCTTCTTCTCACCCTTGCGCGGGCTGTTCGCGCTCTCGCCGTTCCTCCTCCTCGGCTTCCTCGGCCTCAAGGACGTGCGCGCGAAGGACAAGCCGCAGTTCTCCATGCTGCTCGCCCTGCTGGTGGGCAACGCGTACTTCACCTCGTCCTTCACGTACTCCTCGTGGGGCTGGACGGTGGGCCCGCGGCACCTGACGCCGTGGATTCCCTTCCTCATGCTGCCGGTGGCGCTGGTGGTGGAGCGGCTCCAGGCGGCGCCTTCCCCCGGTGGGCGCTCCCTCGCGTTGGGGCTGTGCGTGTCCAGCGTGCTGGCCACCGGGCTGGTGGGCTTCGTCAACTACGTGCCGGACAACGTGTCGACGTCGCTGTGGGCGCTGGCGGTGCCGATCCTCGGGGACGGCTTCTACCCGGTGTCGTGGCTCGCCGCGGTGGTGCCGAACCCCGCGTCCGGCGTCGTGCTGGTGCTGCTGCTCTTCGCCGTCACCGCGTGGCTCGCGACGAAGGCCGTGGAGCTGAAGGCGCTGCCCCTGGTGCTGCTGGTGGCGCTCGCCGCCCACTTCGGCGTCCTGCGGCTGGCCACGCGCCACGACGCGGACGACGAGGGCGCGAAGAAGTTCCTCGAGAGCGTCTGGGTGGCCCCCAGCGGCGCGAAGCTGCCCTTCTGAGCCGCGCGCCCGGGCCCGCGGCAGGCCCCGCGCCTCCTGGTTAGTCTCTTCCGGAAATGCGCCTCCCGCTCTTCCTCCTGCTGGTCGCGCCTGTGGCCCACGCCGCCGACTGGCGCCTCGACGGCGAGGTGGACGGGGTGAAGGTGGAGCTGCGACCCGTAGAGGGCTCCGCCTTCGAGGAGGCGCGCCTCACCACCACCAGCGACGCGCCGCTTTCCGCGCTGTGCGACGCGGTGCTCGGCAAGACGGCGCTGCCCGCGGAGAAGGACGGCGTGAAGAAGCGCGAGGTGCTCAAGGACACCGACACCGAGCGCATCACCTACGAGCAGCTCTCCTTGCCGCTGGTGAGCGATCGCGACTACGTCCTGCACCTCAAGGTGGAGAAGCCCGCCTCTTCCGGCCGGTGTGAGATCTCCGTCACCACCGAGGACGATCCCGCGCACCCCCCCGCGCCCGGCCACGTGCGCATGAAGTTCATCCACGCGTACTGGACGCTGGTGCCCACCGGGAAGGGCACGGTGGAGATCACCTACGTCCTCCACAGCGATCCCGGGGGCAGCGTGCCCGCCCTCTTCAGCCGCCTGGGGGCAAAGCGCGCCGCCGTCGACTCGATGAGGAAGATCCTCGAGCGCGCGAAGGCCTCCGGGAAGAACTGAGCTCCTGCGCGGGCGGAGCCGACCGGGTGGTGGTAGAAAGACAGCCAAGGTGGGGGACGAGAGACACACCGGGAGCGGCGCCGGGTGGGGCCCCTGGGCCGACCGCCTGCCGATGATCTTCTACGAGGTCAGCGTCAAAGGGGAGCTGCTCAGCGTCAACGGGTACTGGAGCACGCTGACGGGCCAGGCGGTCTCCGAGGCCCTGGGCTACGGCTTCTCCCGCTTCCTCCAGCAGGAAGACGTGCCGGAAGCGTTGGCGGACCTCACCGACGCCGCAGCGCACCCCCGGCTCCGGGACCGCGTGCTGCGCCTGCTGAAGGCCGACGGCTCCACGCGGTGGTTTCGTGCCGTCACCGCCCCCGTCTTCGAAGGCGAGGCCGTGGTGTCATTCGCGGGCATGGCGTGGGAGCTGGACCCGGCCGCGGGGCGCGTGGGGCCGAGCCAGGACGAGACGCTGCAGCGCTTCGCGCAGCGGAACGAGGCGCTGCTCTCGGCCTTACCCGACGTGCTGTACCAGGTGAGCGCCAACGGGCAGTTCCTCGCCTGCCAGGCCCCGGCGGAGGTCCACCCGGCGCTCCCTGGGGAGCTGGTGCTGGGCCGTCAGCTCGAAGACGTGCTGCCGCTCCAGGCGGTCCACGCCGCCACCCGCTCGATGCGGCTGGCCGCCGAGACGAAGGCCGTGCAGCGCTTCACCGTGTCCGTGCCCACCGCCGAGGGCCCCAGGGAGCTCGAGGCGCGCGTGGCGGCGATGAAGACGGGCGACTTCGTGTGGGTGGTGCGCGACGTGACCGAGGCCCGTCGCGCCGAAGCCGAGCTGGTCGCCGCGCGCGAGTCCGCCCTGGAGGCGAGCCGGCTCAAGACGCAGTTCCTCGCCAACATCAGCCACGAGATCCGCACGCCGCTCAACGGCATCCTCGGGGTGACGCAGTTGCTGCGCACCATGGCCATCCCCCGGGAGGCGGCCGAGTACCTCGACGTGCTCCAGGGCAGCGGGGATTCCCTGCTCGCCATCGTCAACGACGTGCTCGATCTGTCGAAGATCGAAGCCAACCGCCTCGAGCTGGAGTCGGTGGCCTTCGACTTCGAGCACCTGGTCACCACCAGCGCGCGCGCCTTCAGCCCCGCCGCGAAGAAGCAGGGCCTGGAGCTGCTGATCGAGGTCGATCCAGCGCTGAAGGGGCCGGCGCGGGGAGACCCGACGCGCATCGGGCAGATCGTCACCAACCTGGTGTCCAACGCGGTGAAGTTCACCGACGCGGGGCGGGTGCGCGTCACCGCGCGCCGCACGGATCGCGACGGGGTGCGCCTGGTGGTGAGCGACACCGGGCCGGGGATCCCGCTCGATCAACAGGAGCGCATCTTCGATCCCTTCACCCAGGCGCGGGCGCCCGCCGGACGCAGGTACGCCGGCACGGGCCTGGGGCTGACCATCACCCGGCGCCTGGCGCGCCTGATGGGCGGGGACGTGCGCGTCACCAGCTCGCCCGGCGCCGGCAGCGTCTTCGAGGTGACCCTGACGCTGCCTTCCGCGCTCACCGCGGAGCCTATTGGGCCGGCGATGACCCGGCCGTCTCCTCCGCCGCGGCCCCTGCACGTGCTCCTGGCCGAGGACAACCAGCTCAACGCCCAGCTCACCGGCGCCATGCTGCAGAAGCTGGGGCACAAGGTGCGGGTGGTGTCCGACGGCCGCGCCGCGGTGGAGGCGGTGGGCGACGGCAGCTTCGACCTGGTGCTGATGGACGTGTCCATGCCGGTGCTGGACGGGCTGGAGGCGACCCGCACCATCCGAGCCCGCGAGAAGGGCGGCGACCAACACATCTCCATCGTGGCGCTCACCGCCAACGCGATGAAGGGGGACGACCTGCTCTGCCTCTCGGCGGGGATGGACGCGTACCTGCCCAAGCCCGTCACCGTCGAGGCCCTGCGGGACATGCTCTCCTGGTTCGGCGGCCGCCGCTGACCCTCGCGCCAACCTAACGGTTGTCTCGCCCGCGGTTCCATGAGACGAAACCGCCGCGAGGAGCCCATGTCGACCGACGCCGCCACCGCACCGACTTCGCAGAAGGACAAAGACGGGAAGGAGCCCGACACGCTCAGTGAGGCGCTGCTGGGCAAGGAGCTGCTCGCCAGCCCGTCGCTCAAGAGGGTGATGGCGTGGCCGGCGGAGCTGCGCGCCGCGCTGGTGTCGAGCCTCCTCGCGTCGGCTGTCTTCCTGCCCTTCCTCGGCGCCGTGGGGCTGTGGGATCCCTGGGAGACGCACTACGGCGAGGTCGCGCGCGAGATGATCCAGCGCAACGACTACGTGCACCCCTTCTGGGAGAACGCGTACTTCTTCTCCAAGCCAGCCTTCACCATGTGGATGATGGCCATCGGGCTGCAGGCCGCCGACCTGGGGCCGATGCTGGCGCTGGTGCTGGCCGTCGTCCTGGGCGCGCTGGGCTTCGGGCTCTACACCGGCAAGCTGGGCAAGCCGTCGCAGACGAAGGAGTTCTGGGGCGCGGTGTCGGTGCTGTGGGCCGTCTTCTTCGCGCTGCTCTTCGCCTGGGCGAAGTCGGTGAAGCTGCCGTACACCTTCGGGAGCGT
>JADLDB010000092.1 GCA_020846875.1 Myxococcales bacterium
GAGCTGCAGTACCTGCGCGACCTGCTGCTGGACGCGGAGACGGGCGACGTGTGGGTGGCCGGGTGGACGGAGGTGGTGCGCCTCCGGCAGGACGGGCCGAGCTGGGCGAAGCAGCGCTTCCGGGTGAGGTGACGCACGTCCGTGTGCGCGGAGGTGAGCCATCTGCGCCTCAGGTGCGCCGACACGCACGGGTGTCAGCGTTTACACATCGGCGTTGGGCGACGCGGACCCTGCTGGGCGATAATGGAAGGAGTTCCCTTGGAGGCTTCATGCCCAGTCGAGTCCCCCCCAAGCCGAGTGCGCCGCGCCCCGTCCAGCCGAGGCCGGTGCAGTCGCGGCCTTCCGCACCGCAGGCGAGGCCGGCGGCGGCGGCCCGTAAATTCGGAGACGACTTCAGCAACGGCCGCGGGAGCGCGCTGCGGGCCAAAGCCCTCTCGGTGACGGGCGCGACGCCCTCGCCGGCCAGCCCCTCGCCCGCCACCGGTCTCACCGGCGCACGGCCTTTGGTGGCGGCGTCACCGGCCAACCCCACGGCCGCGGCCAACGTATCGACGCCGGCCGCTCCGCCGCCGTCTGTCGAGCTGCCCGGCGGCGTGACGGTGCGGGCGGATGGGCACGTCAGCTTCACCCAGGAGGCGTCCCTCGACGTCAAGGCCGAGGCCAGCTTCGAGGCCGGCGAGCTGTCCGCCAGCATCTCCGCCGGGCCGCTGGCGGGCACCGAAGTCACCCTGGGCTGGAATCCCGCGGCGCCGCTGCCCGACGGGACGTACGAGGTGACGCTGTCGGTGGCTTCCCAGGTGGGCGCGCAGGCCTCGGGCGCGGTGAGCTACGGGCCCTTCGGCTTGAGCGGCGGGGTGACGGCGGGCGTCAGCGCCGCGCAGGAGTACACGCTGCACCTCACGCCGGGCCAGCTTGCGCAGCTGGGCGCGGGCACGCTGCCGCTGCCCTCGGTGGCCGACCCCCTGGCGCTCCCGGTGGGCGGCTCGTTGACGATGAGCACCGGCAGCTTCCACACCTCCCAGGGTGAGCTCTCCTATGGGGGCCTCAGCGTCAGCTCGTCCAGCTCGCAGACGCACGAGCAGACGCTGGCCGTCGAGCACACCGGCGCCACCACGGTGCGGGTGACGGTGGGCCCGAAGGACACGCTGGAGCAGCAGTTCGGCCTGGGCCTCTCGGTGGGCGAGCTCAGCCTCTCCCTCGCCCGGGACTCGCACGTCGAGGGCTCGACGCTCACCTCGGTGGAGTTCGACCTCGCCACGCCGGAGGGCGCTGCGGCGTACGAGCACTTCCTGCAGACGGGCGAGCTGCCTTCGCGCGAAGGCCCGGGCATCACCGACTCGTACCAGGAGCAGTCCTACACCTACGAGGGCGCGCTCACCGCCGGCATCGAGCTGGGGCCGCTGTCGCACGACGTGGAGCTGTGGGACGAGAGCACCTCCATCGTGCGGCGCACGGAGGACGGGGAGGTGCTCGTCACCGCGCACGCGGAGCTGGCCACCGAGGGCGTCACCATCGACGCCACCTTCTCCACCGGAGACGCGGTGCTGAACTCGCTCACCTTCACCGTGCCGGACCCTGCGAAGGGGGGAAGCGTGCGGGTGACGGTGGACGGGCCCGAAGGCTTCTGGGCCCTGCGGCGCGCCGCGGCGGAGCAGATGCAGTACGCGCTGGCCAACACCCTCGCCGCCGAGCAGGGCACCACGCGGGAACAGGCGCTCGAGTGGCTGCGCGGTCTGGGGGCCCCGTACGACGCGCTGGCGATGAGCCCCTCGGACCCCGCCTTCTCCTATGAGGCCTTCACCGGCGCGCTTGCCCAGTACGAAGCCAACGGGTGGAGCACGCCTGGCCAGCCGATGCTGACGCAGTTGCTGTTGCAGTGGAGACCCGGAGACCCCGTCCTGCCCGTCTTCTCCAACGGCCTGGCCGGTGCCGACAGCCCGGACAACGCCTTCGGCGAGACAGGCTGGTACGGAGAGCCGCCTCCTCCCGCGGGCGTCGCCCCGGCGCCGTCGCTGTTGGACATGGGGCTGGGCGACCTCCCGGGCGTCTCCGTCGAGAGCCGCTAGCCAGCCAGAGCGCGTCGGCCCACTGGCGCGCGGACGCGGGCGCGACTAACAGCGTCTGTCCCCCGGGCCGCCCCGTTTCGTCTCCTTCATGCGCGCGACGCTTCTCCTCTCGCTTCTCCTCTGTTGTTCCGCGTGTGGCCCCACCTCCTCCGGCGTGGACGGTGGCCCTGACGCCGGCGACGGCCTGGACGCCGGCACCACCGACTGCGGCGAGCCCTTCCGCCGCTGCGCGCTGGAGTTCCGCTTCCGCGCCATCGACGAGACGACGGTGGAGGTGCGCGGCAGCTTCCGCGACGACGGCTGGACGCAGGGCGTGCGGATGGCGCGCGACGGTGACACCTGGAAGGCCTCGGTGCCCGTCCCGTACGGCGCGGCGGTGGAATACAAGTTCCTCGTCAACAACAGCGTGTGGGTGACGGACCCGGCCAACCCGAAGACGCGAAACGGCAACAGCCTGGCCAGCGCCGTCACCTGCAACGCGTGGACGTGCCAGGCCGGCGCGCCCTCCGCCCAGGCCTTCGACTGGCGCGACGCCGTCCTCTACTTCGTCTTCGTCGACCGCTTCCTCGACGCGGACTCCTCCAACAACTGCACCGTGCCCGGCGCCGACGCTGCCGGCCAGTACCAGGGCGGGGACTGGAAGGGCGTCACCCGGCGCATCGACGAGGGCTACTTCAACGCCCTGGGCGTCACCGCGCTGTGGCTCACCGTGCCCCTGGACAACCCGGCGGTGGCGGGGCTGGGCAAGGACGGGCGCCGCTCCTCGGGCTACCACGGCTACTGGCCGGTGGACTTGAGCGCGCTGGAGTCCTGTTTCGGCACCGAGGCCGACTTGAAGGCCCTGGTGGACGCCGCCCACGCGAAGGGGCTGCAGGTGCTGTTCGACTTCGCGATGGTGCACCTGCACTCGTCCGCGCCCGTCTTCCAGGAGCACCCCCAGTGGTTCTGGCCGCTGGACAACGGCGGCACGTCCTGTGTGTGCGGCTCCGGCTGCGACTGGAATAGCCAGGGCGAGCGCTGCTGGTTCACCGACTACCTGCCGCACTGGAACTACACGGTGGCGGCGGCGCGCGAGTACTCGGTGGACCGGGCGCTGGCGCTGGTGGCGAAGACGGGCGTCGACGGCTTCCGCCTCGACGCCATCAAGCACGTGGACGGCTCCTGGTTGTTGTCCCTGCGGCGGCGGCTGCAGGACGAGGTGGTGGCCACGCGCAGCCCGCGGCCGCGCTTCTACCTGCTGGGCGAGACGTACGACTTCGGCAGCCGCGACTACTTGAAGTCCTTCGTGGACGTGGCCACGAAGCTGGACGGGCAGTTCGACTTCCCGCTGCGGCTCGAGCTGCTCAAGGCCGTGGTGATGCGGCAGTCGCCGATGACGGGCCTCGCGGCCTTCGTGGAGTCCAACGACGCCTTCTACGGGCCGCAGGCGGTGATGAGCACCTGGATTGGCAACCACGACCTGGGGCGCGTCATCCACATGGCCGAGGACACGCCGCTGTGGGCCGACCCCTATGCCGACGGCCAGGACCGCGCCTGGGTGAATCCGCCCGCGCTGCCCGGCTACCGGCGGCCCTTCGAGCGCCTCGCCAACGCCTTCGTCTTCCTCTTCACCAGCCCGGGGGCGCCGCTCCTGTACTACGGCGACGAGGTGGGCTTGCCGGGCGCGGGCGACCCGGACAACCGGCGGGCGATGGCGTGGACGGGCCTCAGCGCGGACCAGCAGTGGCTGAAGGGGAGGGTGGCGAAGCTGGGGCAACTGCGGCAGGCCCACCCGGCGCTGCGCCACGGCCAGCGGGCCACGCTGTCCGTCACCGGCGACACCTGGGTGTACTCGATGACGAAGGGGCCCGACGTCGTCTACGTGGCGCTCAACCGCGGGGACGCGGACGCGACGGTGACGGGGCTGCCCACGGGCGCGCTGCGCGACGAGTACAGCGACGCCAGCGTCAGCGGCCCGGCGGTGCTGGTGCCGGCGCGGAGCGCGCGCATCCTGGTGGCGCCGTAGCGGCCCCGGTGGCGTCCTGGGCGGTGGCTCGACCGTGTGGCGCCGCGCGTGGGAAGGTGGCGACCTTAGTCATGTCGCCGCGCCGCGTCCTCCTCTTCGCCTCCCTCCTGGCCCTCGCCGGGTGCAGCGCGCCGCCGGTGGAGGAGTCGGACGCGGGCGTGGACGCCGGCCTCGAGCCGCTGCCCGTGCGCATCGGCACCTTCAACACCCGCCTCTTCTTCGACACCGTCTGCCAGTCGGGCCAGTGCGCCGCGGGGGACTTCGAGCAGGTGCCCACCCAGGCGGAGTTCGACGCGAGGGCCGACGCGGTAGCGGGCGTGCTGCGGGACTTGTCGCTGGACGTGGCGGTGCTGCAGGAAGTGGAGACACAGGCCGGCCTCGACGCCCTGTCCACCCGGCTCTCGGACGTCTTCGACTCCGCGGTGCTGGGCGACATCGGCACGGCTGGCAGCGTGGACGTGGCGGTGCTGGCGCGCGGGGACATCGAGCAGGTGGTGCTGCACCGGGACAGCACGCCCCTGTTCCGCCCCGACGGGAGCCGCACCGTCTTCGCCCGCGAGTTCCTCGAGGTCCACCTGCGCCTGGGCGACGTGCCCGTCATCGTCTTCGCCGCGCACTTCCGCTCCAAGGTGCAGGACGACCCGGGCCGGCGCCTGGCGGAGGCGCAGGCGGCGAGGGACCTCGTCACCCGCGCGGCGGCGGCGGCGCCCGGCGTCCTCACCGTGCTGGCGGGGGACTTGAATGACGTGCCCGGCTCTCCTCCGCTGGAGGCGCTGGAGGCCAACGGCGGGCTTGGGCGCGTGGCGAAGGACCTGCCTCGAGCGGACCAGGCGACGTACGTCTTCAACGGCAACGGCGAGGCCATCGACCACCTGCTGGAGGCGACGACTCCGCAGCGCTACGTCCCCGCGTCCGCCGTGGTGGAGCGGGTGCCGCGCAGCGAGTCCACCAGCGACCACTGGCCCCTGCGGGCCACCTTCCTCGTGCCGCGGTAGCGGGGGAAATGATGTCTCCAGGTCTCCTCCTGCCAGCAATCCTCGCCGAAGGGCTTCCAGCGACGGTGGCGGCTGTCGGGCAGTTCTCGCCCCGAAGCAGAAGCTGATCGCCGGCGAGGGCTGGAAGGCGCCACCGACTCCGTGCGGCCCGAGGAGGCGGTCGCCCGATGGCCGCCGCCAGGAAGGGCCAGAAGCAGCCCGGCCCATCAGGCCGCCGGAGCGCCCTTCGGTGCGGCGGCCTGCGCCACCATGCCGATGAGTGGGTTCAGCACCATGCCGACGGCGCCGAGCGCGGCGCGGCCAGCCTCGGTCTTCCCCAGGGTGTTCATCACCCCCTGGGCCCAGGGCGGCAGCTCTACTTTCGCGAAGAGCCCCACATCGCCACCAGCAGCCGCTCCGGCCCCGACGTCGGCGAGGGCGTAGAACTCGCCGTCCCGATACCCGGCGCCGGCTCCGGCCTTGACACCAGCCGAGGCCGCCACCGCCCCGTAGCCGCCCAGCGTCAGCTTGAAGCCGAAGAAGTTGATGGTGTTGGCCACGCTGCCGCCAGCGTTGGCCTCGGCGATGAGCTCGGCGCTGACACCGACGTAGGCCTCGACGTCGCCTTCCTGGTCGAACCCGACGTGGCCCTCAGCGGTGACTTGCGCGGCGGCCCTGGCCTCGGCGTACCCTGCCGCCTCCCCTCCCCAGCCCACCAGGCCGCCCAGCGTCTCTTGGCCAAGTGAGAGGTTCGCGCTCACCTCCGCCTCCGCCTCCGCGCCCGCCCGAAGGTGGACGCTGGCGCCGTCCAGGCCTGCGTGCGCACTGCCCTCTGCGCCGGCGTAGACCGAGGCGTCCGCCGTGGCCTCGCCGTGCACCCTGGACGCACCCACGAGCCCGAAGTCATTGCTGCCGTCGAACGACGCGTCGCCGTGGAAGGAGGCGCCGGTGCCCACCCGCCCCCACGCGTCGGCGCCGTCCGGGCCGAGGCTCGCGCGCCCTTCGGTGCCCGCCCAGGCTTCGGCCTGGTAGCCGGCCGCGCCGCGGACCGACACCCTGTTGCCGCAGACCGGGTTGACAGAGGTCTGCTCGCCCTTCACCTCGCCCTGGGCGCGGGCGATGGCGCCCGCGCGCCCCTCGGCCACCAGGCTGTCGCCCTGCTGCCCGACGCGGCCGGTGGTGCCGGCGAAGGCCTCCATCTTCTTCTGGTTGAACGCTCCGTAGCCCGGCAGCTCGCCGTTGGGCCCGACGTCGCCGGTCTGTGCCCGGGTGCTGCGCTTCTCTTCCCACAGCGGCTTGCCCGAGGCAGGCAGCGCGTTGAAGAAGTCGCCGACGAAGTCCGGGTAGGAGGCCCCGGGCTTGAGCAGCTCCGAGGCCTTCCCCAGCCCCTCCGCTGCCTGCCTGAGCAGCGCTCCACCCGCCTGCTGGGCGAGCGGCCCCAACACCCCCAGCCCCAGCTCGAGCGCCAGCGCGAGCTGCCCGATGCCCTGGGCGCCCAGCTTCGCGAAGGACTCTGCCGACAGCAGGCCCGTCTGGAAGAGCTCGCGCCCGGCCTGGTTGGCGGCGGCGCCGAGGTGGCGCGTCAGGCCATCCGCGAGGTGGAGGGGCAGCGATCGATCCACCACCTCGGACATCTTCTTGTCCGCGAGCTTCGCCACCTCGTCGCCGGCCGCCGCCAGGCAGTCCACGGCGGTCCTGGCCATGGCCTCACCCGCCACGCCCAGCTCCGCGAAGAAGGGCTCGAGGTCCTTCGCGAGGCTCGCCAGTTCACTCGTGGTGACTCCGCTCTTCCCGGCCGCCGCCGCGGCGCGGGCGTCGAGCGAGCCCTCGGCGAGCAACTTCTTGAGGCCCGTTGCCGCAGGCGTGTGCTGCTTCACGTGTGCGGAGAAGAACGCGTCGAGCGCCTTCTTCCCCACCACCTGCGGGACCCTCAGGCCGACGGGCCGGGAGGCAATGACGGGATGCGCGGCCGGGTGCGGACGCTGGAACTGGTCGCGCAGGTGGGTGGACTTGGCAGCAACGCCTTCTGCTGGCCGGGGCTTCACGGCAGTGAGAGCGATGGGACTGCTGCGCTTCTGGCGAATGGTCGTCACGTGTGCACCCCCTGCGCGAGGTTGTCTCCAAGGCGCGCAAAGGTGTCTGTCACCGGGCGAGGCCACGCGATTCGCTGCATCCGTCAGATGACCGAGGTCGCTTGATTGAAGTCAGGCTTCCGTGCGCTTTCAGTCCGCGAAGCCCACACCCACGGTGCTCCAGCGACAGCTCCGCACGAGGCTCGCGTTGGTGGGACCTGCGCCGACGCCGCGGCAGAAAAAGCAGCCAGCCGGGCCCGCCCCCATGCGACAGTCGCCGCCCCCCTTGAACTCCTTCCCTCCTGGCACGCTGACCTTCCCGGTGCTGCTGCAGCGCAACGCCTTCGGGCCGCGCCTGGTGGCCCGCGCCGGGGACGTGTGGCGGGCCATCCAGGACGTGGTGGTGGACCAGTCGATGTCCGTGGGGTGGACGCCGGAGCGCTTCGTGCAGACGGGCACCATGTTCATCGTCCGCAGCATGACGGTGCGGCACCTGCGCGACGTGCGCTTCGCCGAGTCCCTCCAGGGCCGCACCTGGCCGTCGAAGGCCCGCCGCGACATGCTCTTCACCCGCGAGGCGCGCCTCTTTGCCGGCGAGGAGTTGGTCGTCACCGGCACCACCGAGTGGGCCTACCTCTCGCGGGCGCTCGAGCCCATCCGCGCGGGCAAGGACATCTACGACGCCTTCACCCTCACCGAAGGCTACCCGTCGGTGAAGCTGCCCGACTTCACCCGGGCGGAAGGCGCGGCGGTGCACCACTACGGCTTCACCACCTGGCACCTGTGGATGGACGCCAACGCGCACGTCAACCACCCGGCCTACGTCGACTACTGCGACGAGGGCACGCACCGGGTGCTGGCCGCCCGCGGCGTCGACCCGCAGCGCCTGGCCCCGGTGGCCGAAGAGGTGTACTTCCGCGCCGCCATCGGCCCGGAGGAAGAGGTGTCGGTGGAGACGACGTACCGGGGCGCCGCGGGGGACGCGGCCGTGCTGGCCCACCGCATCCTGGTGAAGGGCAAGGTGGCCGCCACCTGCACCTCTGTCCGCCGCCTGGTGGACGAGCCGGGCGACGGCTGGCACGCCGCCCTCAAGTAGGCCGCGTCTTCTCCAGCGCGTCACGAAAGGCCAACGCCCGCGCGGTGACACCTTCCGGCGTGGCGCCGTGCACCACGAAGTGCCCCATCTTCCGCCCGGCGCGCGCGCGCCGCTTCCCATACACATACACGTCGATGACGTCGGGGAAGTCCTTCCACGCGGTGAGGTCCAGCGCCCCGCCTTCGCGGCCCTGCGCCAGCCAGACGTCGCCCAGCAGTTGGCCCATGCACCACGCCCCGGAGTGGAGGCGGGGCTCCACCACCGGCACCCCCGAGAGGATGCGGGCCAGCGCGTCGAACTGGCTCACCGTGCAGGCCTGCCGGGTGACGTGGCCGGAGTTGTGGACGCGCGGCGCCAATTCATTCACATACAGGCGCTCCACGCCGTCGCGGCCGGTCCCGATGAAGAACTCCACCGTCAAGAGCCCCCGCACCTCCAGCGCCGCCGCGATGCCCGAGGCCACCGCCCGCGCCTCCTCCTGAAAGGCCTTCGAGACGCCCGCCGGCAGCACCGTCAAGTCCAGCACGTGCCGGCTGTGCAGGTTTTGAAAGACGGGGAAGGTGAAGGCGTGGCTGTACCCGTCGCGCGCCACGATGCAGGAAATCTCTGCCGCCAGGGTGAGCGCCTCTTCCAGCACCCAGCCCCCGGGCGCGTCTTTCGGCAAGGCCGCCACGTCCGCCTCGGTGCGCAGGGCGTGCTGGCCCTTGCCGTCGTAGCCGCCCAGCGCCGACTTGGCGATGCACGGCAGGCCGAAGTCGCGCGCCGCGGCCTGTACGTCGCCTCCCGGCGGCACCACCCGGAAGGCCACCGCGCGGAAGCCCGTCTGGGAGAGGAACGTCTTTTCCTTCGCGCGGTCCTGGGACACCTCCAGCACCCGCAGGGACGGGGCCAGCTTCGCGGCGTACGGCTTGAGCGGCCCCGCGGGAATGTTCTCCGAGTCGAAGGTGGCCACGCGGGCGCGGGAGAAGAGGTCCGCCAGGCCCTCCGCGTCGTCGTACGGGCGGGCGATGACGTTGGCGCGGCGGGTGGCGCACGGCGCGTCGGGGTCCGGCTCGAGGATGACGGTGTCCTGCCCCAGGCGGTCGAGGGACTCGGCCAGCATCAAGCCCAGCTGTCCTCCTCCGAGGATGCCCACCGCCGCCATCAGCGCTTCGTCCTCTTCCGCTTCTTCGCAGACGGCGGCTGCGTCGGCGCCGCGCGCAGCTCCTTCGTGGAGGCGCGCGCCTTCTGGGCCGCCTCCTCGCGAAAGCCCAGGAGCTTCACCCGTAAGGCCGGGTCGTGCACCGCGAGCAGCCGCACCGCGAACAGCGCCGCGTTGGTGGCCCCCGCCGCGCCGATGGCGAAGGTGGCCGTGGGGACGCCCGCCGGCATCTGCACGATGGAGAGCAGCGAGTCGACGCCGGACAGGGCCTTCGACTGCACCGGCACGCCGAGGACGGGCAGGGGCGTCAAGCTGGCCACCATGCCCGGCAGGTGCGCCGCCCCGCCCGCGCCCGCGATGATGCAGGCGAAGCCTTCGTCGGCCGCGGTGGTGGCGAACTCGTACATCCACTCCGGCGTGCGGTGGGCCGACACCACCTGCGCCTCGAAGGGCACCCCGAAGCGCTCCAGCGTCTGGGCGGCGTGCTGCATCGTCTCCCAGTCCGAGCTGCTGCCCATGATGACGGCGACGCGACTCATGTGAGGCGCCCACCGTAATGCGAAACGCGGCGCCACGCAGGTTTCGGGTACGCGTCGTCAGTTGGCGCCGCTCGACGGCACCGTGTCTTCGTGGTGGTCGTGGTCGGGCCCGCCGAAGGTGCCGCTCCAGGGCTCCTGCGCCACCTTCAGCCCCGGCCAGGTGAACGTGCGGAAGGTGGCCGAGCTCCCCGCGAAGGGCGGGTCGCACTTCTGGCACGCCGGGTTGCCGCTGGGGTCCAGCGCGCCTTCCATGAAGGTGAGGCTGCCGTTGGCCACCTCGAGGAGTTGGGGCGAGGTGCGCGCCACGAGGTTCAAGGGGCAGAGGAAGGCCTCCTGCCCCGTCATCACGTCGATGCCGTGCAGCGCGTAGAGGGGCAGCACGCCGGCCGTCTCGTCGATGACGAAGGTGAGGGCCACCGTGCGCGGGCCCCGCGAGGTGCTCCACTGCGCCAGGCGCAGCTGCTCCCCCCAGAAGCGCCAGCCGTCCTTCAGGGTGTGCGTCCAACGGATGGACGTGAGGCCCGCCTCGTAGCCGGTGAGCGTCTTCTCTCTGTCCTTGGGCGCGGGCACGAAGCGCGCGTCGGCCACCACCGCCCGGCCCACCTCCGTCGGCAACGCCACCGCCGGCAAGCCGGACGTCGCGTACAGCACCACGCTGCCATTCTCCGGGTAGAGCAGCCCGCGCGCCACGGCCAGCTCTCCGCCCACCAGCGAGGTGTCCGTCAACTTCCAGCGGAACAGCCCGTCGTGGGTGTAGCTCATCAGCAGCGTCGGGGAGTCCGGCACCAGCGGCGCCGCCTGGGAGCGCGTGGAGGAGAAGGCGATGTAGAGGTTGCCCACCACGTCCGAGGCCACTCCATAGGGGTGCGGGTGGTTGCACTGCGCGAGGAGCGGGTCCGTCACCTGCTGGGCCATCACCAGTCCCCCCGCCGCGTTCAACACCACCAGGAAGTAGCTGCGGCAGTATTGCGCGTCGGCCCCGCCCACGCCCCGCGGGTACGCCTCGTACAGCGCCGCCAGCCGGTCCGGCCCCTGCACCACCAGCCGCGCCAGGAAGAGGGTGGTGGTGAGCGCCAGGAAGTCGGGCCGCGCCGTGCGCAAGTCGAAGGTCCACGCCGCGAGGCCCGTGGAGGGGTCCATCGCCGTCACCTTGCCGTTGGGCGCCGCCGGGTAGTCCGCGCACACCAGCTTGTTGCCCCAGAAGATGCACCGCCGCGAAGGCCCCAGCGGCGCCGTCAGCGCGTTGGCCGTGTTGGCGCGGAGGATGGGGGCCGCCTGGAAGAAGCCGGACAGCGACGCCGCGCCCGAGGGCTCCAGCACGAAGTCGTGCAACTCCAGGGGAGGCACGCCCATCGACACGTCGCCGGTGGTGGTGGCGTCGAAGGTCCAGGCCGCGTTGAGGGAAGAGGGCTCCTCGCGCACGCAGGTGTTGCCGGCACACCGGCCCTCCGACTGGCAAGCGGAGGCCTCCGCGCAGACGAAGCCGTCCGGTGGGTCTCTCACCTTGCACGCCCCGCTGATGCACACCTCCGCGGCGTCGCAGTGGTTGAGGGGCCCGCAGCTCGTCCCGTCCGCCGCCGGCGCCAGGCCGCACCCACTCGTCGGGTGGCAGACGCCCAGTTGGCACTTGCCGTCGCCCGGGCACGGCGGGCCGGGCACGTTCTCGCAGCCCGTCTCCGGGTAGCAGACGTCCACCGTGCAGAGGTTGCGGTCGTCGCAGTCCACCGGGGTGCCCACACACCGCCCCGCCTGGCAGGCGGAGGCCGTCACGCACTTCGTCCCCGGGGCGCAGGCGGTGCCGTCCACCGCCAGCGTCTCCACGCACTTCCCCTCCTCGGTGTCGAAGGCCGCCACCGCGCAGGGCGAAGAAGCTTCGCACGCCGGCACCTCGTTGACGGTGGCCTCCAGGCCCAGCCGTTGACTGGGCAGGCCCTCCGAGGACACCGTCAGCCAGCGCGAGGAGAGGCCCGCCGTCGTGGCCGTGAAGGCCACCGGAATGGACGTGGGCCCCGGCGGCACCTCCGCCGGCAACTGCGCGCCAAACGGCGCCTCCAGCGCCGACCAGGTGACGGGCAGCCTCGCCTTGCCGTCGTTGTGCAGCACGAAGGTGAGGCTGCGCGTCTTGCCGTCCACCCACACCGGCTCGAAGACGAGCGAGGAGGGCTCCAGGCGCAGCCGGCTCTGCACCCCCACCAGCGTGTCCTGGTTGCACCCCGCCAGGCTGAGGCCCAGCAACACCCCCAGGGCCACCGCAGCGCCGCCTGTTCGACCCGGTCGTGTCACCTCGGCGCAGTGTCGCACGGGCTGCCTCACCTTCGTCACCACCGTGCCAGCGTCGTGCCTACTTCGGCTTCTACACAGAGAAGATCCTCATTCATGTCGTGGAAGCAGTAGGGGCCCCACACTTGTGTAAAACTGGAAATAACCTATGAGTCCGAGGACTTCCGCGGCCCAGCCCTGTGGAGGAAGAGGGGGTTTTTCCAGAGGGTGCCACAGCGTGGGGTGGTGTGCGCAGCTAACCCACAGTCAGTCACGGAATTCCATCAGGCAGAACACAGGCGCGTCACAGCGTTACCAACATGGCGCTTTGGAAAACCAGAGGCGCGGCGAAAACACCCGGCCAGCGTCAGGCGCGCAGAAGTAGGCTGACGCCCACGCCCATATGAGCCAGCGCATCGGCAAGTACGACGTCCTGGCGCAGCTCACCAGCGGGGGCATGGCCGAGCTGTGCCTGGGCTGCACGGCGGGGCCGGGTGGCTTCCGCAAGTACGTGGTGCTCAAGCGCATCCTCCCCGACGCGGCCAACGACGAAGTCTTCGTGCAGATGTTCCTCGACGAGGCGCGCATCACCGCGGCCTTCTCGCACGCGAACATCGCGCAGGTGTTCGACCTGGGAGAGGACCGGAAGAGCGGCCTGTACGTGGCGATGGAGTTCATCCCCGGGCAGAACTTGAACGAGGTGGTGGAGGCCTGCGCGCGCCAGGCGGCGGTGCTGCCCCTGGGCTTCTCGGTGGCGGTGGTGCACGACTGCGCGCTGGCGCTGCACTACGCGCACACCTTCAAGCTGCCCACCGGAGAGCCGTCGCCCGTCATCCACCGCGACGTGGCGCAGAAGAACGTCATGGTGACGTACGAGGGGCAGGTGAAGCTGCTCGACTTCGGCATCGCCAAGGCGAAGAACGCGCTGTCCCGCACCAAGGCGGGCACGGTGAAGGGCACCGCCGGCTACATGTCGCCCGAGCAGGTCCGCGGCGAGGTGGTGGACGCCCGCAGCGACGTCTTCAGCCTGGGCGTGGTGCTGTGGGAGATGGTGACCGGCCGGCGCCTCTTCGCCGCCGACACCGAGCTGGAGGAATTGCGCCTCATCCTCTCCGGGCCCATCGAGCCGCCGGACCAGGTGGAGCCGTCGGTGCCCGAGCCGCTGGGCCGGGTGGCGATGCGGGCGCTGGAGCGGGACAAGCACAAGCGCTTCGCCTCGGCGCGGGACTTCGCGCGGGCCCTGGCCACCGAGTGCGGCGACCTCCTCTTCGACGTCGACGAGCGCGCGGCCTTCATGAAGGACCGCTTCGCCTCGAAGATGGAGTCCACCCGCAAGCTCTTCGAGGCCGCCGCCGCCACCGTGTCCGAGGCCGAGGTGGAGGAAGCAGCCCGCGCCTACCGAGACTCCCGCCAGCACGATGAGAAGGGCAAGACGCCGGCGCGTCCCCGGGTGGCGGCCGCGAAGTCCCCCAAGGCGTCGGCCAACAAGCTGCCCCAGGTGTCCGCGTCGAAGCTGCCCAAGGTGTCGGCCAACAAGCTCAAGCCAGTGGGTGCCTCGGCCCGCAAGCTTCCGCTGGTGGAGACGGACACCGAGGCCCAGGTGCCGGTGGCGCCTGCGCCCACTGGCGAGCGGCCGGCGGTGAAGAGCCCGCTGGTGGTGGGGGCCCTGGCCATCGTCGTCGCGGTGGGCGCCCTCGTCGCCTGGAAGCTGGCCGGAGGCGCGCCGGTGGCCGAGGAGGGCCCGGTGACGCCGGACATCGCCGCCATCCCCGGCGCGGGGGGCCCGGAGGACGAGCCGGACCCGCCCGCTGACGTGCCGCCCCAGAAGGCCGCTGATTCCCGCCCCGGGGACTCCAGAACCAGCGAGCCAAAGACGCCCTCGAAGGTGAAGGGTGAGGTGACGCTGGTGCTCTTGCCCGAAGGCACCGTCACCAAGGGCAAGCAGGAGCTCGGCCGGGGGATGATGATGACCTTCTCCCTCCCGGTGGGGACGCACCTGGTGACGGTGGTGGGGCCGGACGGGGTGAAGCGCAAGCTGTCCCTGCCCGTGCAGCAGGGGAAGAACAAGCCGCTCAAGCTCCAGGTGGCCGAGCTGCCTGCGCAGTGAAGGCCGCGCCCGCGGGTGGTGCATGGACGAGTCGCGACGACTCACGCAGGAGGTGGACGCGCTGGCCGCGACGGTGGCCGAGCTGGAAGGGGCCGTGGCCCAGCGGGAGCGCTACCGGGCCGCGCTGCACGAGGCGTCGGTGGCGATTCACAAGCTGCGCCGGCACCTGCCCCGCGACGAGGGGCCCCTGGGCGGAGAGGCCGCCACCGAGGCCTGGCGCGTCCTCGTCACCGGCGGGGCCCTGGTGCCGGTGATTGCCGGCGCCTGGGGGCTGGACCAGGCGGTGGGCGGGGCGGCCATCGTGGCGGCGCTGGCGTTGCTCATCTGGGAGGCGGCGGGGTGAGCGACCGGGCGCTGCGCAGCGAGTACGAGGCGCTGCAGGCCAGAGAGAAGCGCGCGCGGGACGCGCTGTCCGGCTCGACGCCCGCGGTGCAGGAAGAGGTCTACCACCTGTCGCGGGAGGTGGAGTCGCTGGAGAAGGCGCTCGAGGCGCGGGAGGCGGGCGCCACGCGCAGGCTCAACCGCCGGCCGGTGTCGCAGCGGGTGGCGGCCTTCGGCTTTCAGGTCCTCTTCGTCGCGCCCATGGTGGCGATGGTGGGCGTGGGCCTGGGCCGGCAGCTGCGCTACCAGCGGGAGGCGGCGTGGCTGCTGCTGGTGGGCGGCCTGCTGCTGACGCTGGCGTGGATGGTGGGGCCCTTGCGCACCGCGGTGCTGCGCGGGGCGTCTGGGCCGTGGAGGCTGGCGCGGCGCGCGCGGCGGGCGCTGGCGGTGGTGGAGGCGTCGCTGCCTCGATGAAGCACCCGCTACTGGAGCAGCTCGCGGGCCTCCGCCACCTTGGCGCCGTTGGGGAAGCGCTTCACGTAGTCGGCGGCCACCTGCTTCGCCTCGCCCTGCTTCCTGGCCCGCACCAGCACGTCCAGCCAGCGGCCCATCGCGTCGGGCGCCGTGTCGGCGTTGGGGGCTTCCTTCACCGCCAGGGCAAACCACTTCACCGCCCGCGCGTCGTCGTGCTCCACGTTCGCCGCCAGGTCCCCCAGCCGGATGGCCGCGTCCGTGGCCGCGCGCGTCCCCGGGAAGCGCTCGCGCACCTGCAGCCACGCCTCACGCGCGTAGGCCGGCTGCCTGGCCTTCCTCGCCGTGTCACCCAGCAGCAGCACGTCGGCCTTGGGCAGGGACTTGGTCAACCAGCCGAAGCCCGCTTCGTCCGCCGCCTGCATGGCCCCCTGCGCGTCGCCCTTCTCCGCCAGGTAGCGCCAGGTGGGCCCCTGCGCCCTCGGCTTCTCGGGCGCCGCGGCGGCGGGCGCGGGGCGCTCCTTCGGCAGCACCCGCACCGAGGGGGGCGTCACCTGCCTGGTGGCGTCGGCCAGCGCCGGCGGCGTCTCCAGGTACAGCGAGGCGCGGGGCGGGTTGGAGAAGGCTTCCAGCTTCTGCTGAGTCGTCACCCGCTGCCTGGAGAGGCCCGGGCCGTCCACCTCCACGATGCCCTCGTCCATCTCCACCTCGAGGCCGCCCGTCTCGGGGTTCCACCGGAGCTCGAAGCGCGTGCCCACCACGGCCACGCGGTAGGGGCCCGCCACGAAGTTCCACCGCGTCTGCTTGTCGCGGTGCACCACGGCCACGTGGGCCGCGCCCTTCTCGAGCAGCACGTCGGCGCCGTGGGCCGTCACCTGCGTCACCCGCAGTTGGGAGTCCCGCCGCAGCAGCACCTCGGTGCCGTCGCTGAAGTCGAGGGCCTCGTCGCCTGCCTGGGCCAGCACGAAGTCCGCGGTGGTGCCCGGCTGGCCGCGCACCGTCACCGACAGGGGCGTCTCGGGCCACGCCAGGAAGGCCACCACGGCGGCGGCCGCGGCGGCGGACAGCGCGGGGACGAGGAAGCGCCAGGGCGAGGGCGCCGGAGTGTCGACGCCGTGCAGCTTCTCGGCGAAGTGGGCCCGCGCGCGCGCCAGCACCTCAGCGTCGCTCTTCTTTCCAGCCTGGGCCCCCTGCTTCTCCAGGGCCTCGGTGTACTTCTTCGTGAAATCCTTCATGACGAGAAGGACCTCCCTTCGGCGAGCCAGCCGCGAATCTCGGGTTCGCGCTTCACCAGCTCGTTGAATACTTCTTCCGCGCGCCACAGGCGGCGCTTTGCCGTCGACAACGACACGCCCACCGACTGGGCCACTTCGGTCAGCTCCAGCCCCTCGAAGTGCCGCAGGGTGAAGCACAGTCTCTCGTCCACCGGCAGGCGGTCCAGCACCACCTGCACGCGCTTGAGCACCAGCCGCTCCTGCACTGCGTCGGAGGTGGTGAGGGCTGGCAGGCCGCTGTTCTCGAGGGAGTCTTCGTCGCTCCCGCCGGCCGGGCCACCGAAGGGCAGCCAGCGGCGCCAGCGGCGCTTCTTGAGCAGGGAGCGCGCGGTGAAGACGGTGAGGCTGCGCAGCCAGGGCTTCAATTTGTCTGCGTGGCGCACGCGGCCGACGCCTTCGAGGGCGCGCGAGAAGACTTCCTGCACCAGGTCCTCCAGCTCCGCGTCCGCCCCCAGCACCTTGCGCAGCACGGACAGGACGTAGGGCGCGAAGCGGTCGTAGAAGGCGAGCCAGGCGCCCGGACGGCGGGCCACCAGGGCCTCCAGCAGGCGCTCGTCACTCCCGGCGAACGCCACCTTCGGGGAGACTTGGCTCATCGCAGCGCTCACGCAGCGGCCCAGTATCCCGTGGAATTGGGGCCGGTTCATTCCCAATCAAATCATCGGGTTGGCCCGCCGGCGGAGAGGGCCCCTGGCTAGAGCGCCGATCAGGTTGGCGGACCGAGTGACGTCGGTGAGTTGCGAGCAGACCAAGGCGCGACGAGGGAAGCTGCTGGTGGGCAGTTGACCGAGGAGCAACGACGGGATGCGACGCAAATCGCCGATGTCACGACGGGAGCCAACCTGTTCGGCGCTCTCGCGCGCCTTCACCGCTTTCCGGCGGGCCACCGCCCGGCAGGCGCCCACCCGCAGCGGGCCGGAGCGGGGTGAAGCCGCGTCGAGGCTTCGCGGTGGGTGGACTTCCGCGCCGACTCTGCCCATCCTCCTTTCGAGGCGCTGCCGGAACGTCCCGGCCCGGCTGACGCGTTCCACGGGGGAGCTGCCCAGTGCGTGACGACACCACCGACCCGACGGCCATCTCCTCCTCGGGGGTGAAGAAGCCGCTCATCGCCGGCCGCTACGAGGTGGAGCGCCGCCTGGGCAGCGGCGGCATGGGCACGGTGTACCTGGCGAAGCAGGTGGGCGTGGGCAACCGGGTGGCGCTGAAGTTCCTCGCCCCCCAGTTGTGCCACGACGAGGCCTTCGTGCAGCGCTTCCTGCGCGAGGCGCGCGTCTCGCTGGAAGTCACCCACCCCGGCGCGGCGCAGCTCTTGGACGCGGGCCGCGACGCCGACGGGCAGCTGTACATCGCCTTCGAGTACGTGGAAGGCGAGGACCTCCGCGCGCGGCTGGAGCGCGACGGGGCGATGCCCTTCGACGAGGCGCGGCAGGTGGCGCTCAAGGTGGCCGAGGTGCTGGCCTTCGCCCACGCGCGCGGCGTGGTGCACCGGGACGTCAAGCCCGAGAACGTCCGCATCCGCAAAGACCTCGCGGGCACGCACGTCAAGGTGCTGGACTTTGGCATCGCCCGCTTCACCCAGGACGCCGGGGCCCGCCTCACCGCCGAGGGCGGGCTGGCCGGCACGCCCAGGTACATGGCGCCGGAGCAAATCAAAGGCGCCGCCGTGGACGCCCGCGCCGACCTCTACGCGCTGGGGCTGCTCGTCTTCGAGATGATGACGGGCCGCGAAGCGCACCCCGCCACCAGCACCGCGCTGCTGCTGCTCCACCAACTGCAGGAGCCGCTGCCGCGCCTCGAGGACGCCCAGCCGGCGCGCGACTTCCCCGCGCTGGACGCGGTGCTGGCGAAGGCCTGCGCCAAGGACCCGTCGCAGCGCTACCCGGACATGGCGGCCTTCATCGGCGCGCTGATGGCGTTGCCCGACCCCGGGTGGCGCTCGGCCGGTGCACCCCTGCGCCCCGCGGTGGAGACGGAGTCGAAGCAGCCCACCGCGCTGGCCACGCCGCTGCCGCCGCAACCTCCCCTCGCCCCCATCGGGGGAGGGGGGCCGGGGGAGAAGGGGAGAGCCCGCGGGCTCGTCGTGCCGGCGCTGCTGGGCCTGGTGCTCCTCCTCCTGGGCGGAGTGGCGGCGTTGCTGCTGCGTCCGCCACCTGTCCCGGTGACGACGACGGTGGTGACCGCGCCGCCTCCCCTCGCGGCGAGCCCCTGCCCCGCCCTGGACACCTACGAGCCGTCCATCTCCCGCCTCTCGGTGCCGGAGCTGGAGGAGCGGGTGCTCAAGTCCCGCATCATGATGCCGTCGCAGAACAAGAAGCAGCTCGAGATGCTGCGCGCCACGGTGGGCAACTACGCCCCCGAGAAGCGCGACTGCATGTACCGCTCGATGCTGGCGGGCAGCGTGGCCAGCGAGCAGACGATGCTCAAGAGCGTACCGGAGAACTGGGGCCAGGCCCACGAGGTGGAAGAGCTGCGCGCCTGGTTCCTCGACGTGCCGCTCCAGCAGAAGTGGACGATGGCCCAGCGCCAGGACGTGCTGGACCAGATTGACTCCCTCTTCATCGCCAGCCTGAAGAAGGAGGGCCCGGGCGACGAGGCGTACTGGCAGCGGATGTACTACGGCATCGAGTTGGCCTGCGAGGCGACCGACGCCACCCTGGAGCGCTTCCAGGCGAAGCGGCCGTCGTCGTGCCTCAACCTCACGCCGCGCCACTGACGCGACCTCCAAGACGTTCCGTCAGTTGGGTGCTGGTTTCCGGAAGGAACCGCGCTATGTGTGGCGTGTCGGCCGACCCGGAGGAAACACCTTGAAGCGAAGCCTGTCGTTGTGGGCGTTGTCGTTGGTGTTGGTGACGTGCACCTCGCAGACCGCGGGCCCCACCACCACCGCCAAGCTGTCCGCCGTGCGCGGCGTCGTCACCAGCACCACCGGAGCACCGCTGGCGAAGGTCGCTGTCGTCTCGGCACGCTCGGTCGCGACCACCGACGCCACAGGGCACTATCAGCTCAAGGTGACGCCCGGCGATGCCGTGGTGCGCTTCAGGCTCGAGGGCTACGTCGAGTCCATCAAGAAGGTGGCCGTCGCCGAAGACAGCCCGACGCAGTTGCACGTCGGCCTGCTGCCGGCCGCGCCCGCGGTGACGGTGCCGGCGAGCGGTGGGCAGGTCTCCGGCTCCGGCGGCGCGAGGGTGTCCATTCCGTCGAACGCGTTCGTCTCGCCACAGGGCCAGCCCATCTCGGACGACGTGAAGGTGCGCCTGACCAACATCGACCCCACGACGGTGCCGGTGCGCAACGCCGCGTCGGGAGGCTTCACGGCCAACACCGGCGCTGGACTCACCCAGCTCGAGTCCTTCGGGTTGATCTCCATCGACGTGAGAGACCCCCTCGGCCGCAAGCTCCAGGTCGCCTCGGGCAGCCAACTGGAGGTGGTGATGCCGGTCGCCCAGGGCGTCACCTCACCCGACAGCAGCCTGCCGCTGTGGAGCTTCAATGAGACCAGCGGCGAGTGGGACCCCGAAGGCACCGTCGCCCTCGACACGACCGGGAACACCTTCACCGCCTCGCTGGGCCACATGTCGACCTGGAACCTCGACAAGCCCTACCTGGCGACCTGCGTCGCCGGCTGTGTGGCCGAGAGGAACACCAGCGCGCCGCTCCCGGGGGCGTCGGTCCACGGCGATGGGCTCGACTACCTGGGGAGCAGCTCCACCACCGCCGGCGCCGACGGCTGCTTCCGGCTCGCCGTGCGGAAGTCAGCGAGCGTGCGCATCACCGGGACCCACGCGAGCGGAGGCGGCACCAGCGTCGACGTGACGACGGGCACCGCCGACACCACGGTTCCTCCTGCCGCTGGCACGCCCTGCCTCGACGCGGGCACGCTGCTCGTCGAGAAAGATGTCTACACCTACGGGGACGCCACGACCGACTGCACTGCCCTGCTGAGCACCATGACCGGCGCCGCGTGCCAGTCCGACATGGCGACCCTGATGGCCTGCTATCGCCCAGCGGGCGGCTGCACCATGTCGCAGCAGATGCAGGGGCAGGTCATCACCACCACCTCGATGTATGGCTCCGGCGCCTACAACCAGCAGACCATCGACACGGAGAACCCCGCCGGCTTCAGCTCCTTCACGACCGAGTTCCACGGCGTCGACGGCGCGCTCTGCTACTCCCTTCGCGTCGAGTCCGCCGCCTCCTTCGTCATCCTCGCGCCCGACTCGAAGGAGTACCGCATGACCTACGACGAGAGCGCCAACTCCATGACCGCCACCTGCCCCGACGGCTCGCGCTTCGTCATGGATGGCGCCACCACGGCGGCGATGTCAGCCTGTCAGCCCCAACAGTCATCGACAGGCGACACCTGTTCGCTCAACGTACCGGGCAGTTGCACCAACTCCGCGGATTGCGCCAGCAGCGGCGGCACCTGCTGCCGCTACGCCAGCACGGCGTTTTGCACCACCAGCGACGGTTGCGCCGTGGTCGACGGCGGGGTGCTCCCCTAGTCGCGCGGCCGCAACGACGGCACCTCGGCGGGGGCGGCGGCTTCGCTCGCCCCACGCCCCAGCAGCAGTCACCCCTTCTTCGCGGCGTGCGCGTCGGCGACGGCGATGAGCTGCTCCACCACCTGCGGCTCGGCCAGGGTGCTGGTGTCGCCCAGGTTGTCCCGGGTGCCCTCGGCGACCTTGCGCAGGAGCCGCCGCATGATTTTCCCCGAGCGCGTCTTGGGCAGCCCGGGCACCACGTGGATGACGTCGGGCGTGGCGATGGGGCCGATGACGTGCCGCACCTGCTCCTTCAGCATGCCCACCACCTGCGCCTTGTCCACGTCCTCCTGGCCCGAGCGCAGCACCACCCACGCGCAGATGCCCTGCCCCTTCAAGTCATGGGGAATGCCCACCACCGCCGCCTCGGCCACCGTCTCGTGCGCCACCAGCGCGCTCTCGATTTCCGCGGTGCCGATGCGGTGCCCCGAGACGTTGAGCACGTCGTCCACCCGGCCGGTAATCCAGTAGTACCCGTCTTCGTCGCGGGTGCAGCCGTCGCCGGTGAAGTACAGGCCGGGGTAGGCGGAGAAGTAGACCTCCTTGAAGCGCCGGTGGTCGCCGTAGAGGGTGCGCGCCTGCCCGGGCCACGGCCGCTTGAGGCACAGGTTGCCCTTCACCCCGTTGCCCTGGACCTCCTTCCCGTTCTCGTCCACCAGCACCGGCTCCACGCCGAAGAAGGGCACCGTGGCGCTCCCCGGCTTGGCCTCGATGGCCGCGGGCAGAGGTGAGATGAGGACGCCGCCCGTCTCCGTCTGCCACCAGGTGTCCACCACCGCGCAGCGGCCGTCCCCGACGACGTCGTGGTACCACTTCCACACCTCGGGGTTGATGGGCTCGCCTACCGTGCCCAGCACCCGCAGGCTGGAGCGCTTCGTCTTCTTCACCGGCCCGGCGCCTTCCCGCATCAGGGCGCGCAGCGCGGTGGGCGACGTGTAACAGGTGGCCGCCTGCACGTCGTCGCACACCTGCCACAGCCGCGAGGCGTCGGGGTGGGTGGGCAGCCCTTCGAAGACGACGGTGGTGGTGCCGTGGGCCAGCGGCCCGTAGACGATGTACGAGTGGCCCGTCACCCAGCCGATGTCGGCGGTGCAGAAGTGCACGTCCCCGGGGCGAATGTCGAAGACGTACTCGAAGGTCATCATCGCGTAGAGCAGGTAGCCGGCGCTGGTGTGCAGGACGCCCTTGGGTTTGCCGGTGCTGCCGGAGGTGTAGAGGATGAAGAGCGGGTCTTCCGCGGCCATCCACTCCACCGGGCAGGTGCTGCGGTGCTTGGGCGTCTCTTCGTCGAGCCACAAGTCCCGGCCCTCCACCATCGGCACCGCGGCGTCGGTGCGGCGGGAGACGAGGACGTGCTGCACCACGCCCAGGCCCTCCACCGCCTCGTCGACGATGGCCTTCAAGGGGACGGCCTTGGCGCCGCGCAGCCCCTCGTTGGCGGTGATGACGATTTTCGCCCCGGCGTCGATGACGCGGTCGCGCAGCGAGTCGGCGGAGAAGCCGGCGAACACCACCGAGTGCACCGCCCCGATGCGGGCGCAGGCCAGCATGGCGTACACGAGGTCCGGCACCATCGGCAGGTAGAGGCAGACGCGGTCGCCCTTCTGCACGCCCAGGGCCTTGAGGACGTTGGCTACCCGGCCCACCTGGTGCTTGAGCTGCCGGTAGCTGATGCGCTCGTACTCGCCGGGGGCATTCCTGGCCCAGATGAGGGCCGGCTTGTGCGGCGTCTTCGCGGCGTGGCGGTCGACGGCGTTGTAGCAGACGTTGAGGCGGCCCCCGCCGAACCAGGAGAAGTCGACTTCTTCCCAGTCCACGTCCAGGGCCGAGTCGGGTGGGTGGAACCAGGTGAGGCGCTCGGTGGCCTCCTTCATCCAGAAGCCCTCCGGGTCCTCCAGCGACTGGCGGTACAGCCGCTGGTAGGCGTCGAGGGAATTCAGCCTGGCGGACGCGCGCAGCGAGTCCTTGATGGGTACCTTCATGGAAGTCCTCAGAGCGTGCGTGAGGCGGGTGACGGCCGAAGGCTACCTGGCCGCCCAGCCGCCGCCCATGCCGGTGCAGTCGGCGCTGGCGGTGGAGGCGTCCCAATCGGGGGCGTAATAGAAGTGCAGCACCACCCGCTGGGCGACGGACGGCCGCTTGGTGCACACCCCCACCGCGCCCGTCGGGCACTCGCCGGTGAAGACGGTGCCGCTCAGGGTGCTGGTGCACAGCACGTTGAAGTCGACGTTGACGTTGGTCTCCGCCTGCTTGTCGCCGCGCCACTCCTGACACTGGCCGTGCGCCGCCGCGCCGGAGTTGGTGCGGAGGTCGCAGGTCATCATCAGGGGGGAGGTGGCGCTGAGCCCCCCGCCGCAGCCCGCCAGCACGAGGGTGACGCCGAGGAGAAGTCGTCGCATGGGCGCGGAAGGTAGCTCAGAGCTCGGCGACCAGGCCGGCTTCGAAGCCGGCGCGCACCTCGTGGCCGAAGGAGTAGACGTTGCCGCCGATTCGCGCGGTGAGCGGCCCGGAGAGGGAGAGAACGAAGGCGCCGTCGAGGCGCAAGTCGGTGTACGGAGGGCCCACCAGAATCGCGGGCCGCAGCTCGAGGCCGAAGCGCTGGATGGGGCCGTTGCGCCAGAAGGTGTACTCGTGGGGCAGCGCGGCCTCGAAGCCGTGCACCCGGGTACCGTGGTAGTCGACGCTGCGGTAGCCGAGCGCCAGCGCACCTGAGACGTGGGCCCTGGGCTTGATGCGCACCAGGAAGTGCATGTCCCACTGGGCGCCTGCGGCCGGCGCGTGGCGGAAGCCGAGGTCCGCGCCGAAGTAGCTGTAGCCGAGGGACGCGCGGGCGCCGTAGTGGCCGGCGAGGAAGCTCTGCCCGCCGACTTCCGGGGGCGTCCAGGTGCCGCCGCCCAGCAGGCGGACGTCGGCGCCGAAGCCGGAGAAGCGATTCAGGACGTCCGGCGGGGCGTCCTCGTCGACGGCGTAGATGATGATGGGGAGGAGGGCCACCAGCACCACCGCGACGAGGAGCGCCGCTTCTCCGCCACCGCCGATGCCGCCCGCGTTGGGGACCGTCTTCAGCGGCGCGTCCGCGGGAGGAGAGCCGGACGGGGTCGGCAGCGAGCTGCTGCTGGGGCCGGGGGCGCGGGGCGCGACCACCTGGCGAGGGACCGGGTCGACGAAGGTCTGCAGGGGCTCCTCGCGGCAGCGCGGGTCCTCCGGGTCGCGGCAGGTGGGCGTCTCCTGGGCGAAGGCGAGCGCCGGAATCAGCAGGAGGGCGAGGACGATGCGCACGGGGGCGCAGAGAGCAGGCGCCGTACCGCGGCGGAGGTGCGCGAGACGAGGGGGAGGCTCAGGGGAGCTGCGCAAGGGCGTGCGCAGCGTTCTCCGGCGGTGGCTCAGCACCCGGCGGGCTTGAAGCCGCACACCCAGCCGCCGTCGACGCAGGACGGCGCGCCGCAGCAGTCGCCGGGCTCGCCCCAGCAGGTGTCGGGGGCGCACAGCGTCGTCTCGACGAAGGGGCGCTCGCAGCTCCACTGGCCGTTGCGGCACACGGGCGCGAGGAAGGCGTCGGAGCCGCAGAAGTCCGTGCACTGGAAGCCCTGTGGCTGGCCCTCGCAGGTGCAGAAGGAGCCCTGGGTGCAGGCCCAGGCGCCATCGACGCAGGTGGCGCTGGAGATGCGCGTCGCGCCGGCGCAGCAGTCGGGGCCGAAGGGGACGTTGCCGCAGGGCAGCACGACGCCCGCGTCTTCCGCGCCGGCATCGGCCGCCGCCGTAAGCACCTGGCCCGCGTCCTCGGGGGGGAAGAAGCGGTCGACGCAGTCCGGGCAGGGGGCGTGGGGCGAAGGGGGCGTGAGGCCGGCGCGGCCGCAGCCGGCGAGGGCGAAGGCAAGCAGCGCGGTCAGAAGTCGCATGCAGGCAGGCGGTGAGAGCACGGCCCAGGCCAGCCAGGAGACGGGCGCAAAGGTGCGAGACGTGGGCGGTGAGGCGCTGGCGTGACGACGGAATTCTGAGTGAAGCCGTGGAAGGGCGTCGCTGACCCACACGACGTAGAGCGTCCACGCGCTCGGCATGGTGCGTTGGTCATCGACAAGGGCCGTGGGCGCGTGCGGACGAAGGGGGCAGACCGGACATCGCCATTCCCGCGGGGACGGCGAGGAGCACCGCCTGGAGCCAGTTCAGTGCAGAGATGAGCTGCAGGCCGTTCATGCCGCGCTCCACGTCGCCCGAGCTTGACTGACCCAGGACGTCTCGAGTGGCGTCGCCAAGGTGACCGCGCCCCGAGTCAAGGCGGCGCAGTGCCCTCGCAGTCGCCGTCCACCACCTCGGGCAGCGGCCGCCAGCGGTTGCCCGGGAAGGTGAGGTTGGGCACCGCGGCGCCGCCCCGCTGCCGGTGCACCCACACACACTCCCCATACCAGCGGAGGATGTCGTCGGGCGCGCTGCCCACGCCCAGCAGCAGCTTCACCAGGTTGTAGCCGTCGGCCGTGCCCCCGTCCGTCTGCAGCGTCACGGTGGACAGCCCGTCGATGGCGATGTCCCAGCACTCCTGGGCGCCCTGCCGCGACTCGAGGGTGAGGCGCGGGCTGACGGCGTAGCGGCGGCGGAACTCCGCGTCCGTCCCGCGCGCGGGGTTGGAGGTGGCCCGCACCTCGTCCACGTCCAGCGCGCCGTCGCCGTCGCCGTCCCGCAGCGGCTGGCGCCTCGTGGCGTCCATGTCTCCCCGGGCCTCCTGGAGGTCGGTGACGCCGTCGAAGTCCGAGTCCAACAGCGCGGCGGAGGTGCCCAGCACGTTCTCCTCGAACTGAGACAACCCGTCACCGTCCACGTCCCGGCACACGCAGTTGGGCGTCATGGGGCTGGCGGGGTCGCACCCGCGCGCGTCCTTTACCTTCGGGTCGAAGAGGGCGGCGGCGCGCTGCACCTCGAAGCCGTCGGACAGGCAGTCGCCGTCGGTGTCGGGGTTGAGCGGCTCGGTGGCCACCTCCGCTTCGCGCGCGTCGGACAGGCCGTCGCCGTCGCTGTCCGGGAGGGGCGCGGTGTCGGAGGCCACCGAGCGCAGCGGCAGGGCCCACAGCACCTGCGCCGACGCCACGCCTCCGTCGACGAAGTCCACCTGGCTCAACGGGTTGTCCGTCCCGGCGGTGTCCAGGTCGCGGGCGGCGCCGCCTCCGCGCGTGGACAACAGGCCCAGCAGGTTGCGCGCGTCCGTCTTCGCCGCCTGGTACTGCCCGCCCGGCGCGACGCCTGCGTAGCGGCCGAAGGCGTCGTCGCAGACGGGCCCGCAGGCGGCCAGGTTGGCGTCGTTGAAGAAGAAGACGGTGTCGAAGGTGAAGGCGCGCGCCGGCGCCGCGGCCGTCTTCAGCGCGTCGACGAGGGAGAGGAGGTCGGCCGTCTGGTTGAGGGAGCCTCCGTCGAGGCCTGCCACGTCGTTGCAGAAGGTACTGCTGTCCGGCCACAGGCCCTCCACCATCGCCGGCGTGGCCCCCGCGTCCTGGGTGTCGTCGGCCAGGCAGCGGGGCGAGGGCGGCCCGTCCGTCAGCACCACCAGGCGGAAGGTGGTGCGGCTCAACATCCCCGGGTCGATTTGCCGCATCGCCTGCACCTCGGCGGAGAGGCGGGCGTGGGCGAAGGCGAGGGCGCCTTCGAGGTTGCTGGGGCCCGCCGGGGGCGCCTGGAGGAAGGCCTGGACCTGGGCGCGGAAGGCCGCATCCGGCCGGACGAAGCCGCCCGGGAAGGACGGGAGGGAGCCGGTGACGGCCTCGCCGAAGAAGGACACGCTGACGAGAGCCTCCGGCGCGGCCTGGGCGCGGCCAAGGAAGGCGTCGAGGGTGGCTTCCCGCCGGGACACGCCGCCCATGCCGGTGAAACCCAGGCAGGCCCCGGCGTCGGAGGCGGTGCCCGGGTCGCTCAGGCAGGTGCTGCCCGAGGTGTCCACCAGCACCAGCACCTTGGTGGGGGCGGACACCAACTCCGGGGTGAGGCACAGCGTGGCGGTGGACAGGCGCACCTCGTCCGTCCGCCCTGCGTCTCCCCCGTCCGGCAGAAGGGGCGAGTCCCCGCTGCACTGGCAGCCACTGCCCACCAGCGCCGCCAGCAGCAGCGCGCAGCTTCGAGTCGTCATGGAGGTGAGTCCTCCTAGAGTCTGCGCCAAGACCCCCCCGGCCGCCACCCTGACGACGCCGTCAGGACTCGAGGCGCGCTCGCCGGCGCCCACGTCACCGGGCCGTCGCCCGTCGCGGACAGGGGCAGGGAGAAGCGCGCCCCGCAGGTGGCCACCTGGCCCTGCACCGGGGCAATGGACACCGCCGGGCCCGGCGTCGTCACGTCGACGGACGAGGCCGTGGGCGTGACGTAGCGCCCGTCGGGGGCCGCGTCGACGAAGGACGAGGCCGGCGTGTCCGCCGCCACCACTGGGCCCGAAGGGACGGCTTCCGCTGCCCGCTGGAGGACGAAGAGGAGGCCCACCTCACCGTCTTCCCACCCCACCGTCACCGGGCCGGCGGCCAGCGGCGAAGGCGTCACCAGCGGCGCGTCAGCGTGGCGCTGCCCTGCTGGCCGAGAGAGAAGGTCTTGGCGGGCTGGTCCACTCGCCGTTGGTGGGCTCCACCAACCGCGGCACCGCCCCGGCCTGGAAGGCCAGCAGCGTGGACAGCGACGCGAGGGCGCGGCGGGAGAAGGCGGCCACCAGCCTACCCGGGGACGGCTACCTCACGAAGAGGTCCACTTCGTCGGCGAAGGCGCCCTGGCGCACCGGCCCGAAGTCGAACAGCGCGTGCAGCATTTCGCAGCGCGGGCCCGCGTCCTCTCCGCAGGCGGTGTGCTGGGCGGCCACCTCGTGGAGAGGCACCAGGGTGCCGGGGTCCGGCCGGAAGGCGTCGGAGACGAAGCCGCCGTCGATGGTGGGGTGCGGCACCTCGTTGCGGTGGCACAGCCCGCAGGTGGTGACGCCGAAGCTGGAGTGCACCCGCGTCAGCGGCGCGTCCGGCGCGAAGCCCGCGTCGGGCATGGGGAACTTCAGCTCGCCCTTCAGGGTGCGGGTGCTGCTGGTCCACTCGGCGAACTCGACGAGGGACGCGCCGTCGCCGTCCGGCACCACCGACACCACCAGGCCGGGCAGCAGCAGGAAGACGCGGGGGCTCTCGCGCCCGGCGGCCGGCTGGGCGGACAGGACGCTGATGGTAGCCACCGCGTCCACCGGGCGGGGGAGGCCGGCGACAAAGCAAGCGGGGTTTCTCGGCGCGGGCATGGCATTGAGGCGCTCCACCGCGGAGAAGATGGTGGCCACCTCGGCCGGGGTGCGCAGCGCGGCGCAGGCCTTCAGGGCGTCGGACGCGTGGGGCGTGCCGGCGTCCTCTTGAGAGGTGGGGGAGCCGGCGCAGGACAGCGCCAGCAGCGAGGTGAGGACGGCGCCGCGGTTCATCGAAACGCCGAGTCTAGGCGAGGCGCGCCGGGGCGGGGGGGCTGACCTCCTCAAGCGGCGTCACGTCTGGTCCATGCCGTCGCCCAGCAGCACCACCACCAGGATGAGGTAGTCGGCCCAGGGGTCGTCCTTGTTCCGCTGCACCGTCACCACGCCCAGCACGTCCAGCTTCTGCTTCTTGAGCAGCCCCTCGGGCCAGTCCACCTGGGACAGCCTGGTGACGTGGAGGCGCCAGCCCTGCACCGGCCGCTGGGTGACGTAGGACGCCTCCTCCATGAAGCGCGAGAGGGCCTCTTCGTCGTCCAGGTCCTTCTTCGCCACGCCGTCGGCCAGCGACTTCTCCAGTTGGGAAGGCAGCTTCACCCACTGCGCCTCGGGGCGGCCCTCCTTCTTGCGCGCCTCGTCGAGGTGCACCAGCACCGCCTCGGTGGAGTCGGGCCAGGAGGTGCTGTCCACCTTCGGGTAGGCGGAGACGAGGGCGGCGGCGAAGTTCTCCTCGCGGTACAGGCCCACGGCCAGCACCCGGTTGTCGGGGTCGAGCAACTGGGCGCGGGTGCCGGCGGACTCCAACTGGTGGGCGAGGAGGAGCGAGAGGTCCGGGGCCTCCACCCACGCGCTGTGGATGGTGCCGCCGGAGATGTCCGACTCCACCCGCCAGCCGGCGATGACGCCCATCGCGATGCGGTCCTGCTCCTTCGCGTCGCCGCGCAAGACGGCGTCGAGGAAGAAGGGGGCCAATTCGCGGTTGTCGGCCGTCTGGGCCGCGGACAACTCCATGGGCGCGAGGCCCGCGGCGGTGCGCACCTCGTTGAGGCCGGCCAGCAGGCCTTCGGGAGACAACTCGCCGCCCGGCGTCCCGTACTGCGGCCGCACGTAGACGGAAGAGGGCTGCTGCGAAGGCCACACCAGCACCTGGGCGAAGCCGTGGCCCAGCAGGCGCCCCTTCTCGGCCGACGCCACGTCAATCCACGCGGAGGCGTCAGAGAGGTCCACCCGGCAGGTGAGCTCGAAGGAGGGCAACTGGAAGCGGCCGGTGTCCTTACAGCGCTCCGACTTCGCCCGGCCCTGGTTGGCGTAGCCGTACAGCTCGGCGGCGCCGGCCGGCGCGGTGCCGCGCAGCACCACCGTGCCGTCGGGGGCGGGGAAGATGGAGAGGGGCTCCAGCGCGCCCTTCGGCGTCAGGCTGGCCAGCACCACCGCCGCCTTGTCCCCGGCGCGCGCCAGGGCGAGGCCGCCCGACTGTCCGGCGGAGAGGCCGTCGAACATCTTCGCCACCTCCTCCTGCCAACGGGCGAGGAGGGCGTCGTCGGTGACGTCCGCCGGCGCGTCGCCGGAGAGGGAGTTGAGCCGCACGGTGGGCGCGAAGTTGCCGCAGCGGGCGGTGAGGAAGGCCTGAAGCAGCGCGCCGGGGAGCTGGCCCTTCTCGGCGAGGAAGCGGGCCGTCTCCCGCGCCACGCAGGCCAGCGGCTGGGTGGGCCGCACACCCTTCGCGGACGCACGGCCGACAAAGAAGCGGCTGAAGGCGTCGGAGGCCTCGTGCGGCGCGTCGCCCACCGTCAGCGGGAAGGGGCCGGTCAACTCCCAGCGCTCCACGTCCAGCGAGGCGTCCTTGAACACCTTCGCCGGCTTCGGCGCGGCCAGCACCTTCTCCAGTTCCTCGCGGGTGGTGAAGCGCGAGGTGCTCGCGCAGGCAGACATCAACACACAAGTCACCACAAACACCCAGCGTTCCATGGCCACGGACATAGCACGCAGCGACGACTGGGTGCAGCAACGACGAGCCCGGCCTCGAGGGGGGGATGACGGAGGCCGGCGGGGGAGGCTATCTGCCGCGGAATGCGCTGCGCCTGTCTCGTCGTGGGCCTGCTGCTGGCGGTCGCCTGTGGGCGGACGGCGCCGGTGGTGGAGGCGGAAGCAGGAGGTGGAAGCGGGGGAGTGGTGGGCGGCGGAGGTGGTGGCGGAGGCGCTCCCGGGGGAGGTCCGGGGGGAGGCGGGGGCGTTGCGCGGGAACCGCTGCTGGTGGACTTCGACTTCGGCCGACTGACGGGGCACGCCCTGGACGGGCAGACGCGCTTCGTCCACACGCTGAGTACGGAGCAACGGGGACGCTCCCTCGACGGCCTCACGGGAGGGGTGGGACAGGTGGGGTGCACCTTCTTCCAGGCGGGCAAGGGCTTCGTGCTGGCGCGGCGCGACGGCCGCCTCTTCCGGCCGGAGAACGTGGCGGTGGAGCGCGTCTTCTTGAATGAGGGCGGCGCGGTGGTGGTGGGCGGTGACACGCACGGCCACTTCATCGACGGTGAGGAGGTGCACCGCCTCACTCAGCGCCCGCTGGGGGGCGTGCTGGCCGACGGCCTGGTGCCGACGCTGACGGCGTCGCGCACCGTGCGGTGGGTGGACGCGCGGCGGGACACGGCGGTGCGGGTGACGGCGGTGGGGCCGGTCACCACCTTCGAGGCGGTGGAGGACCACCTCTTCGCGGCCACAGGAGACGGGCTGTGGGAGTCCACGCCGGAGCGGGACACGAAGCTTGCGGCCCCCTTCCCCTCGCCGGTGGTGCTGGCGGCCAACCGGGCGCGGCAGGCGCTGGTGAGCGACCCGCGGGAGTCGCGGCTGGTGCTGGCGGACTTCGGGCGTGGGCGCGTCGACGACGTGCGGCTGGAGAGCCCCGGCCTGCGGGCGCTGGGGCCGCACGTCGACCAGGGGCTGGCGCTGGACGACGAGGGCTTCGTGTACGCGTCCTTCCTCGGGGGTGGGCAACTCCACGTGCTGCGCACGGACGCGCTGGGCGCGACGTGGACTCCGGTGGCGGAGGTGGCGGCGACAGGCGTGACGGTGCTCAGGACGCAGCGCCGGGGAGGCCAGGTGCTGGTAGTGGGGGGCGCGACGCGCGGGCCGTCGGCGGCCGACTGGCGGCAGGCGGTGGTGGTTTCGTTGTCCACGGGCCTGCAGCACGCGTTGCCGCTCACGGCGCCCCAGGCCACCGTCTTCGGGAATTGGCCGGTGGCACTCTCATCGGACGGGCGCCTCGCCGCCTTCTGGCGGGACGGACCGGAAGGAAGCGTCCTGTCGGTGTTCGACGCCCAGACGCTCCAGACGACGTCGGTGGAGCGCCGCGCGTTGGCCACCGACGTGCTGGGGGTGTTGCCGCGCCTGGCCTGGATGGAGTGAGGCGCCGCCGTCAAGCCGACAGCACGTCGCGCAGCGCAGCGTGCTTCTCGAACTGCGCCTTCGCGTAGGGGCACACCGGGAGCACCTTCGTCTTCGTCTGGCGCGCCCAGGCCACCAGCGCGTCCAGCAGCTCCTTGCCCGCGCCCTGGCCCCGCAGCGCGTCGGACACCTCGGTGTGGTCGATGAGGATGAGGCCGGCGCTGGACCGCGTGTACGTCATCTGCGCCAGCCGGGCGCCCTCCTTCTCAAGAAAGAAGGCGCCCCGGTGGCCCTGCTCCTCGTGCCTCGGCGTCAGCTCACCCATCACCCCTGCTTAACCCGGCCGGGAAGGGCGCGCAGTCCTGTGTTGACTTTGATTCTCAATTCCACAAAGAAGCCGCTCGATGAGCTGCCACGCGAGGAAGTCGGCCCCGGAGGTGCTGGCCCACAGCCCGTGTGCGCAGGTCTCCCGCTGCGCCGACGGCCATCTGCACGTCAGCGTGGGTCCGGTGACGGTGCGCATGGAGCCCGGCGTCTTCCGTGCCCTGGCTCTTACCTTGACGAGCGCCGCCGCCCGCCTCGATGCGGAGCCAGCAGAGCGCCACCACTGAAAGAGAGCCTCCTGTGTCCGTGCGCCACGCCTCCCTCGCGGTCGTCCTCGTCCTTGTTGCCTGCGGACCAGGCCCCTCGGGCCTCAGGCTGCAACAGGAAGACGGCTCGGACTTGCCGGTGCGCGGCCTCGACGCCGCCTGGGGCGCGCGCTTCCTCGAGGGCGACGCGCTCTTCGACACGCCGTTCCGGGAGGCCGACGGCCTGGGCCCCGTGTACATCCGCGCGTCCTGCGGCGGCTGCCACCAGGCGGCCACCCGCGGCCCCGGCTTCGTCGAGCGCATGGTGCAGGTGGACGCCGCGGGCGAGCCAGTGCCGGGCATGCCCGCCCTTCCGTACGGCACCGTGGTGCGCCCCTTCGCCATCACGGGCGCCCACCCACTGCTCGCCCCTTCGCGCGCCGACGTGCGACTCCACCAACGCGCCGGCATCCCGGTGATGGGCCGCGGCTGGCTGGAGGCCATCTCCGACGCCGAGCTGCTGCGAGTGGCGGCCGCCCAGGCCCAGCGCACGGACGGCGTCTCGGGGCGCGTCAACCGCGTCACCTGGCGGTCCGAGGCCAACCCGGACTCGCCTTTCCATGACTTTCAGCCTGGGGCCGTCGTCATCGGCCGCTTCGGCCTCAAGGCCCGCCAGCCCACCCTGGACGACTTCGCCGCCGACGCGCTGCAGGGGGACATGGGCATCACCTCTGCGCTGCGGCCGGTGGAGCCACCCAACCCCGACGGCCTCACCGACGACGCGAAGGCCGGCGTGGACGTGGACGCGGCGCTGGTGAATGCCATCGCTGACTACGTGCGCCTCATCGCCATTCCGCCGCGCCAGGACATGGGCCCCCGCGGCCCGCGGTTGTTCGCCCAGGTGACCTGCGACGCCTGCCACGTCCCCTCCCTCAAGACGCGCGCCGACTACCCTGTTCCCCAGTTGGCCAACGCCGACGCGCCCGTCTTTACGGACCTTCTCGTCCACGACATGGGGCCTGCGCTGGCTGACGGCCTGACGGACGGCGAGGCCACCGGTCGCGAGTGGCGCACCTCCCCCCTCGTCGGCCTGCGCTTCCTGAAGGCCTTCCTTCACGACGGGCGGGCCCAGAGCCTCGACGAGGCGGTGCGGCTGCACGGCGGCGCGGGCAGCGAGGCGAAGGCCTCCGCCGACCTCTACCTGGCGCTGTCCGATGACGACCGGGCCGCGCTCCTCAGCTACCTGTCGTCCCTCTGACACCATCCACCATGCGAAAGCCCCTCTCCTTCGTCGCCGCCCTGGCCGTCCTCGCCTGCGGCCAGCCTCCACAGGACACCGCGCTCCTCGAGACCAAGGCCTATGTCCAGGAGAACCTCGACGTGCTGCACCAGTCAGCCGCCGCGCTCTGCGACGCCGCGCCTGCCGCGGCCTGGAATGGCGCCGGCGACCGCGCCGCCATCGACACCATGAAGGGCCACTGGAAGGAGGCGCGCGTCGCGTATGAGCGCGTGGAGGGCGCCATCGCGGTCCTCTTCCCGGAGTTGGACGCGGCGACCGACGAGCGCTACGACGGCTTCCTCGAGTCACAGCCAGACACCGACCTCTTCGACGACCAGGTCGTCACCGGGGTGCACGGCATCGAGCGCATTCTCTGGGCGGACATGATTCCAGCCGAGGTCCTCACCTTCGAGCAGGGCCTGGGCAGCAAGTACGTGGCCGCCGCCTTCCCCGCCACCGCCCAGCAGGCCCAGGACTTCAAGACGAAGCTGTGCGCGCGGCTGGTGAGGGACGTGAAGACGATGAAGGACGACTTCGCCCCGCTGGCGCTGGACACGCCGGCCGCCTTCCGCGGCGTCATCGGCTCGATGGAGGAGCAGGTGGAGAAGACGTCCTTCGCGGCCACCGGAGAAGAGGAGTCCCGCTACGCGCAGCACACGCTGGCAGACATGCGCGCCAACCTCGCGGGCGCGATGACCACCTACGACGCCTTCGCGCCGTGGCTGCTGTCGCTGGGGAAGGCGGACCTGGACGCCCGCCTCCGCGCCGGCTTCGCGCGGATGAAGGCCGGCTATGACGCGGTGCCGGGCGAGGCGCTGCCCCGGCCGCCAGCTACGTGGAGCTCCCTCAACCCCTCCGCAGGCGACCGGATGACGCCCTTCGGGAAGCTGTACACCCTGGTGGCGGACGAGACCGACCCCACTCGCGAGGGCGCGCTGGTGAAGGACCTCACCGAGGCCGCCGAGGCCCTGGGCATTCCCCGGCTGCCCGCCAACTGAAGGGGCTACACGATGAGGCGCCGCGCCCACGTCCTGCTGCTGCTGGGCTTCGCCGCCGCCTGCGGGCCGGGCGTGGCGGAGCCCGGCGCCATCGCCCTCGAGCGCGACTTCGCGGACTACCGCGCCTGGCCCTCGTTCGTGCTGGAGCCGGTGCCCAACGACGGTGGCCTCGACCCGGTGCACACCGCGGACCCGCGCGTCGTGTACATCAACCGGCTGCCCGACGCGGGGGTGCCGGAGTTCCCGGTGGGCACCCTCATCGTCAAGGAGTCGCCCTTCAACGTCTTCGCCATGGGCAAGCGCGGCGGGGAGTACAACGCCAGCGGGGCGACAGGCTGGGAGTGGTTCGAGCTCTTTCGCGACGGAGCCAGCGGGCGCGTCACCATCGAGTGGCGGGGCCTGGGCCCTCCTGCCGGAGAGTCCTACGGGAAGGCCGGGCAGACGTGCAACGCCTGCCACGGCGCCTTCGCCGCCAACGACTCGGTGATGTCGGCGCCCCTCCAGGTCATAGGGCGCTGACGGCTCCTCTCGTTGCCAGGCGCGGGATGCTTCCCGCGCGTTTGTCTGGCGCTACCGGACACCGGCCTGCACAATGCCCGACCCATGCTGCACCTCTTTCACGGACTGGTGGGCGTCTCCGAGGGAATGGACCCGCGCCTCAAGGCCCACTTCCAATCCCTCGCCCACGAGCAGAACCCCGAGCTGCTGCTCGTCGCCTGCGGCGACAGCCGCTTCGAGCAGGTGCTGGGCGCCCAGCCCGGCCAGGTCTTCGTGGTGCGCTGCGTGGGCAACATCATCGCGCCGGCGGACCAGTCGGGGCACAGCGTAGGCGACGTGAGCGAGGCCTCGGCCATCGAGTACGGCCTGGAGGTGCTGGGCATTCGCGACATCGCCGTGTGCGGCCACAGCAACTGCGGCGCGATGGCCGCCCTCCTTCGCGGCCGTCAGCAGCTCCACCAGAGCGCCCCCAACCTCGCCAGCTGGCTGGCGCACGCCGAGCCGTCCCTCGAGCGGCTTGCCTGCTCGAAGCTGTCCTTCCCTGCCGGGCTGGCCGAGGCGGACCGGCTGTCCCAGGAAAATGTCTTGCTGCAGCTCGAGCACGTCGCGTCGTTTCAGCCGGTGAAGCGCCGCGCCGCCGAGGTGCGGCTGCATGCCCTGTGGTTCGACATCGGCCAGGCGATGATGCACCTCTATGAAGCCGACCAGGCCCGCTTCGTCCCCCTCGATGAGGCCGAGGTGCTGCGCCTGTTGACGCCCGGCGCGGGCGACCCTCCCACGACGCGCTGAAGGATGGCGGTGCCTCCCCAGCCGCCGCCGAAGCGCTGGCGCGTCTCGCCGCGGGAGACCTCCGTGGCCGCGCTGGTGGAGCGCCTCGCCCGCGAAGGCCGGCAGGTGCCCGCCCCGGTGGCCGTCCGCCTGGTGGCCGACGCGCTGCGCGGCGCCGAAGGGGCCTTCTTCACCGCGCCCTCGCACCTCTTCTTCGACGACGGCGGCCGGGTGCGCCTCGCCTCGCCAGACAAGCCCGTGGTGCAGTTGGGGGCCGCCTGGCGCACCTGGGCCGCGCCGGAGGTGGTGCTGGGCCAGCCCCCCACCGCCTCCGCGCTGCAGTTCAGCCTGGGCGCGGTGTTGGCCGAGTTGCTCGCAGGCGCCCCGCTGTACTCGGCCACGACGCGCGACGAACTGCTCGCCAGCCTCCGCCGCCCGGCGCCCCTGCCTCCGCTGGGCCCTGGCGTGCCTCACGAGCTGGCGCCGGTGCTGACGCGCATGCTGCAGGCCGACGCCGGCGCGCGCTACGCCACCCACGCGGACTGCGCCGACGCCCTCGCCGCCTGCTTCTCTCACGCGAAGGGCGCCTTCGAGCGGGCCGCGGCGACGAGGGCCACGCTGGCGCGCGAATCCGCCCTGGCCTCACGCCCGCCCCAGGCCCCTCCGCCGTCCGCGCGCTGGCCGTTTCTCCTCGCCTTCGTGGGGGTGGCCTGCGCCGGGGCCGGCCTCGCCTGGTACCAAACCACCACCGCCCCGAAGGCGCCGGCGACCTTCACCCGGCCTGGCGCGCCGGGCGAGGAGGCCCCGGGCGCCCCTCGCAAGCCGACGTACCTGCTGAGCAGCACGCCGCCCGGCGCGGCCCTCTGGGTCGACGGCCAGCACCTCGGCTTCGCGCCGGGCAGGCTCGCCCTGCCGCTCGGGCGCCGCTACGAGGTGCGCCTCACCCTGCCCTGCCACCACCCAGAGACGCTCCGCCTCTCTCCCGACGAGGACGCGGTGGACGCCCCGCTGACGGTGACGCTTCGGCGCACCAGCGCGCCGCTGGCGGTCGCCGCCGTCAGGAGCGTCCCCGACGACTCGCTGGTCCTCCTCGACGCCCAGCCCGTGGCCCGCACCCCCGCCGAGGTGCCCCTCGAGGCCAACAGGCGGCACACCTTGCAGGTCGTCTTCCCCGACGGCGGCGCCTGGAAGCAGGACCTGCAGCTCCAGGAACACCAGCACCGCACCTGGGAAGCGCGCTCCCCCTGAAAGCGCCGCCCCACACTCACCCACAGTGTGTGCCCGAGGGGGCCGGTGTCACCCGAAAGCGACTTTCCAGAAGCGGCGAAAAGGCAGGCATTCTCGAGGCACGAGAATCTGGGTGACTCCACCTCGCTGCAGGGACTCGCCATGACCATCTCGAGTGACGCCGCCCGCCGTGCCGCCCTGGAAGCCGCCCGCCGCGCCGCTGAAGCTGCTGCCCGCCGCGCCGCCGAAGCCGCCGCGAAGCGCGCCGCGGAGCAAGCCGCGAAGAAGGCCGCGCAGGCCGCCGCGAAGAAGGCCGCCGAGGCCGCGGCGAAGAAGTTGGCCCAGAAGGCCCCGCCGCCGAAGAAGACCTTCACCAGAGACGAATTGTCCCAGGGAATGGGCCGGGCGCTGCGCGAGCGCGCCACCAACTCGCTGGGCGCCACCGGCCTGTCCTCCGCGAAGGCGCTGCCCGGGGCCGACGCCACCGCGAAGTCCGCCGCCGCCGCCAAGGCCGCGCTGGCGCGCATGTCCCCCGCGGAGCGCGCGAAGACGGACGTGGTGTTCATGAAGGACACCCGCCCCGGCACGCCGGTGGACTCGGGCAAGCTGCTCTTCCGCAAGGACGGCCGCTTCACCGACCCGGTGGAGAACCGCAGCTACACCTCGCTCAAGAAGTTCGACGCCGACGGCGCCTACGCCCCGGCCGGCACGGTGAAGGCGAAGGACCTCCAGGCGGCCATGTCCGCGCCCACCGGCAGCGCGGCGCAGCGCGCGGCCTTCGACAGGCTGCACCTGGGCGGCACCGCGAAGGCGCTGCTGAACGCCGACGTGGCCCCGGCGGAGGCCCCCACGCCGAAGACGCCGGGCGAGCGCGCCTCGGAGCTGTACGAGAAGGAGCTCAAGGGCCTCGTCGAGAAGCCGCTCAGCCAGTGGACCCACGCCGACGCGAAGGCCTTCACCGACGGGCTGGCCAGCGCCGCCGAGGCGAACCGGGACGACCCGGCGATGGTCCGCTCGCTGATGACGCTGTCCCAGGACCGGCTCAAGCGCTCCGGCGAGCTGCTGGGCGCGGCCACCGACGAGAAGTTCGAGCGCGAGGACGTGGAAGGCATCGCCTCCAACCTGGCCCGGCTGGCCGAGGTGGCGCCGGAGGACGCGGCGGCCCGCCTGGCCTACGGCGTGGCGCAGGAAATCAACGACGACAGCGAGCTCCACTACGTCGACGACGGCCTCGACGCCTTCATGGATGGCGGCTCGAAGTTCCGCGGCCTGTTGGCGGGGGCGCTCGAGGCGCAGGGAAAGAGTGAGGCGATGGACGAGTTGGTCACCCAGCACGAGGGCGGCCTCGGCGGGTTGGTCGACACCATCTACGACAACACGGTGGGCCGGGCGGTGGACGCGGCCGAGTTCTTCGGCGACCTCGCGGGCGAGGTGGGCGAGGTGGCGGGGGCGGCCTGGGACTTCGGCGGCAGCGTGGTGGGCTCGGTGGTGGACGGGGGCAAGAAGCTCATCGGCGCGGCGGCGGACTTCGCCATCGACACCGCCAAGGGCACCCTCTCCGTCATCGGCGACGCCGCCAGCCTGACGCTGGACGCGGTGAAGGAGGGCGTGGAGTGGGCGGCCGAGAAGGGCCTGGAGTTGGCCGGCCCGCTGCTCGACAAGGCCCGCGACCTGTTCAAGGACGCCGTCAACGGCGCCCTGAAAATCGACGAGAAGGTGGACCGCCTGCAGCCGGGCGACACCTTCACCGTGGGCGGGGGCGTGGAGGTGACGGCGGGCGTGGACGTGGAGGTGTCCGCGGACCTGCAGGTCAAGCGCAACGAGGACGGCAGCTACACGGTGAGCGCGGGCGTCGACGGCAAGGTGGGGCTCGAGGCGCTGGCCGGCGCGGACGTGGGCGCGGGCGGCAAGGTGGAGTTCCGCGCCAAGACGGCCGAGGAGGCGAAGAAGCTGGCCGAGTCCCTGGCGATGAGCGGCGCGGCGGCGGCGGCGGCGGGCACGCCTCCCTTCAGCGCGGTGGCGCCGCTGCTGGCGCCTTCGCCTTCCGACCTCTCGTACATGAAGGACCACCTGTCGGCCATCGAGGTGTCGGCCAGCGTGTCGGCGGGCGTCGACGCCAGCCTGGAGGCCGGCGGGGTGAAGCTGTCGGCGGGCGCGGCGGCCGAGGGCGAGGTGGCCTACCGCATCGAGTTCAACGAGGACGGCACGAAGGACCTGGTGCGCAAGCAGACCATCGAGGGCACCGTGGCCGGCGACGCCACCGCGCAGTTGCTGGGCGACGGGGTGACGGGCAGCCTGCCGGCGGGCGAGTTGTCGGGCCGCGCTGCGCTGGAGGTGGAGACGCGGGTGAAGCTGCCGGACAGCCTGGGCGACGTGAAGGACCTGCCGGCGGCGGTGGCGCTGCTGACCGACCAGTCGGGGGCCATCTCCCGGTTGATGCCGGGCGCGCAGACGAAAATCACCGGCACCATCGGCGGCGAGGTGAAGGTGGGCGACGTGGCCCACGGCGGGGAAATCTCCCTCGAGGCGTCGGGCCTGGACGTGGGCGACGCCATCCGCGTGGGGCGGGAGCTGGTGAGCGGCGACCCGCGGGGCGCCTTGCGCGAGCTGCCCGACGTGAAGCTGGAGGGCTACCACTACCAGACGACGGGCTTCGACTTCGAGGGCGGCCTGGAGGTGGCCGGCCAGGGCGTCAGCGTGGACCTCCACAACACCATCAAAGACAGACAGGGCGACTTCGAAGTGACGGTTTGAGGAGGCAGGGAAGCGGGGTGCCAGACACCCCGTTTTCTTGAGTGGTTTCAGCGGGTTTGAGACCCCGAAAACCCATCGGAAAGGCCTCAACCGAGGGCCTGTTCGTGCTAGGAGCGAAGGGGCTGTTCGCCTTCGATTTCCAGGCCGGCGAACGAGGCTCTCCGAGGTCCGATGGACACCACCACACCGCAGGAAAAGTCGACCAAGCCAGGCGAGTACGGCGCCGCTTCCATCACCGTGCTGGAGGGCCTGGAGGCGGTCCGCAAGCGCCCGGGCATGTACATCGGCGACACGTTTTTCCGCGGGCTGCACCACCTCGTCTACGAAGTCGTGGACAACTCGGTGGACGAGGCGCTGGCGGGCTTCGCCACCAAAGTGGACGTCTTCATCCACGTCGACAACTCCATCACCGTCGTCGACGACGGCCGCGGCATTCCGGTGGGCCCGCACCCCTCCGTGCCGGGGATGGACACGCTGGACGTGGTGATGACGAAGCTGCACGCGGGCGGGAAGTTCGAGAACTCCGCGTACAAGGTGTCGGGCGGCCTGCACGGCGTCGGCGTGTCGTGCGTCAACGCGCTCAGCGACCTGATGAAGGTCGAGGTGCAGCGCAACGGCAAGGTGTACCAGCAGACCTACGTGCGCGGCGTGCCGCAGGGCCCGGTGCTGGAGGTCGGCGTCACCGACAAGCGGGGCACCAAGGTGTCCTTCCACCCGGACCCCACCATCTTCGAGGTGAAGGACTACGACTTCGACACGCTGTCCACGCGCCTGCGCGAATTGGCCTTCTTGAACGCCGGCCTGCACATCGCCATCACCGACGAGCGCAGCGGCAAGGGCCACGAGTTCAAGTTCGAAGGCGGCATCGTCAGCTTCGTGGAGTACATCAACAAGGCGAAGAGCCCGCTGCACGACAAGCCCGTCAGCTTCAAGGGCGAGAAGGACAACGTGCAGGTGGAAATCGCCATGCAGTGGAATGATGGCTACGACGAGAAGGTCTTCACCTTCGCCAACAACATCAACACCCCCGAGGGCGGCACCCACCTGTCCGGCTTCAAGGCGGCGCTCACCCGCACCATCAACGGCTACGCGGAGCGCGCCCAGTCGTGGAAGGACTTGAAGGAGCAGCCCGCCGGCGAGGACGCGCGCGAAGGCCTGGCCGCGGTCATCAGCGTGAAGCTGCCCAACCCGCAGTTCGAAGGGCAGACGAAGCAGAAGCTGGGCAACTCCGAGGTGAAGGGCCTGGTCGAGCAAATCGTCAACGAGCAGCTCAACAGTTGGCTGGAGGAGAACCCGCAGAACGCCAAGAAAATCGTCGGAAAAATCGGCGACGCCGCGCGCGCCCGCATCGCCGCCCGCAAGGCCCGCGAGACGGTGCGCCGCAAGGGCGTGCTGGACGGCGCGTCGCTGCCGGGCAAGCTGGCCGACTGCCGCTCGAAGGACCCGCGCGAGTCGGAGCTCTTCATCGTCGAGGGCGACTCCGCAGGCGGCTCGGCCAAGCAGGGCAGAGATCCGCAGTTCCAGGCCATCCTCCCGTTGCGGGGCAAAATCCTGAACGTGGAGAAGGCTCGGGTGGAGAAGATGCTCACCAGCGAGGCCATCGTCACCCTCATCACCGCGCTGGGCACCGGGGTGCGGGCGGGCAACAACGTGGAGGACTACAGGCCCGACGACGCCCGCTACCACCGCATCATCCTGATGACGGACGCCGACGTGGACGGCAGCCACATTCGCACCCTGCTGCTCACCTTCTTCTTCCGGCAGATGCCGGAGCTCATCGAGAAGGGCTTCGTCTACATCGCCCAGCCGCCGCTCTACAAAGTGACGCGCGGGAAGAAGGACGTGTACTGCAAGGACGAGGAGGCGAAGAACGACTTCCTGCTCTCCATCGCCGGCGAGCGCACGCAGCTCATCCGCGGGGACCGGTCGCAGCTCAAGGGCAAGGAGCTGGAGGCGCTGCTCCAGAAGGTCATCAGCTACGAGGCGCACCTCGAGAAGCTGGCGCTGCGCAAGGACGCGCGGGTGGTGGACGCGCTGGTGCAGGCCACCAGCCTCTCGCCGGAGATGCTCAAGGACCCGGACGCCGCCGAGGAGCAGTTGGACGGCATGCTGGAGTACCTCGAGGCCCGCCACCCGGAGCTGGTGGAGTGGCTGGAGAAGAACACCGTGGGCCGCATGGACGACCCGGAGCACTCGGCGAAGAAGTACATCCTCAAGACCGAGGTGCACGGCAGCCCTCGGGAGACGGTCATCGACACCGCCTTCCTCACCAGCCCGGAGTTCAGGCTGCTGGCCGAGCTGAAGCTGTCCTTCGCCTCCTTCGGGGCGGCGCCCTACACGCTCCAGGTGGACGAGGAGTCCTTCACCGCCCAGACGTACCAGGAGGTGCTGAAGCGGGCGCTGGACGACGCGCAGAAGGGCCTCTCCATCCAGCGCTACAAGGGCCTGGGCGAGATGAACCCCGAGCAACTGCAAGAGACGACCATGGACCCGAAGGTCCGCACGCTGCTCCAGGTGAAGGTGTCCGACGCGGTGGAGGCGGAAGGCCTCTTCTCGCTGCTGATGGGCGAGGAAGTGGAGCCGCGGCGCGTCTTCATCGAAGAGAACGCGCTGCACGCCAACCTGGACGTGTGACGGCAGGCGGCGAAGTCAGCGCGCCTCGAGGCGCTCCAGCGTGCGCGCCATGTCCGCGCGCACCCGGTCGGCCAGCGCCTGCGCGTCCGTCTCCCCCTGCGTGGGCACCGGCGGCAGCACCTCGACTCTGACTGAACGTCGGGCGCGCGTCTCAGTCCTCGGCGGGCATCCAGCTCCAGCGGCACGCCTTCCGGGTGCAGCTCAAGGTCGCGGTGACGAAGGTGGAGCGAGCGCCGGCGGCCCGCGGCGCCAGGCCAAACTCGGTGCGCAGCAGCTGCGCGCGCACGCAGTCCTCGACGAAGGCGCCCCACGAAGGGACCTTCGCGCTCTCTACCGCGCCGGAGGCGGCGACGACGAACTCCACCGTCACCTCGCTGGGCCCAGCCCGCACCGCCGGGCGGCGTGGGTTGGGCGGAGGCTCGGGCGCCAGGCAGCCGTGCAGCGGGGGCAGCAGCGCTTCGAGGCCCGACTGCAGCACGGCAGGGGCGTGCCCGCGGAAGTCGACGGTCGCGACGGGCCGGGGCGCCTGCGCCAGGGCGAGCAGGATGACGGCAATCACGCGGACCCCTCGGCGAGCTCGGCGGCGCGTCGTCGGGCTCGGCGTGCGTCACGCCGCCTGGCCTCCTGGAGCAGGAGCAGCTCGTTTCCCTCGGGGTCGCGGAGCACGAGGAGCCCGGTCGGCGTTCGCGATGGCGCGAGGCCGCGCGTCTTCAGCGACCGGCGCGCCTCGGCGAGCGAACGAAAGAACAAGGCCAGCGTCGGGGCGCGGACCTGCGTCGGGTCGACGCGGGGGGCGCGAGGGCTGCCCCAATCGAGGTGGAGCCCGAAGCGCTGCCGGCCGAACTGCAGGTGCACCACCTGCCCCAGCGACTCATCGACGTTCACGACCCGGCAGCCGAGCACGTCGCGGTACCAGGGCAGCACGAGAGGCCAGTTCGACACCGGGAGCAGGACCGCTGCCGAGGAGATGCGCACCCACCCCTGACCCCGAAGCGGGCTCGGAGGTGCAAGCCCGGCCGCAGAAGATGCCCCGGTGAATCCCCCGCGGAAGGTCAGCGGTGTTTTCGGCTCGCGCGACTCGAAGTGCTGGGACGGCCGCAGCGACTTCTCGCCCTCGCCCGCGCCCAGCGGCGCCACCGCGAAGGTGCGGCGCTTCATCGACGTCGCCACCGCGCAGGTGGGCAAGCCGTACGTCTTCGGCGCCGAGGGCCCGCGCGCCTTCGACTGCTCGGGGCTCATTCACTGGGCGCTGAAGCAGGCCGGCGTGGCCGACAGCCGCACCACCGCCGCGGGGTACCAGGCGCGCTTCGCCGGCTCGCGCGTCTCGCGCTCAGACTGAGGTCCGCTTCCCGCTGGAAGAGGACGGAGTGCTTGGGCAACAGCTCCCGCGCGCCCGACAGCACCACCGGCACCACCGGGCAGCCCGCCTCGAGCGCCAGGCGGAAGGCGCCCAGCTTGAAGGGGCCTGCCGACTCGCCCGGCCGTGCCGCGTCGTTTGCCCGGGCTGCTCTGTGAATCCGGCGGACCTCGAGCAGCCCCAGAGGGAGTTGGAGCTCGAGCCTCTTGAGACACCCGGGGAGGGCGAGCTCCGGAGTCGTCCGCCCCGACACACCAAGACGTCGTCAGCGCAGACGTCAGCGCCACACCTCGACGCCGTACCACTGCTTGAAGGACGACAACTCCTTCGCCGTCATGGGCACGACGCCCTTGCGCGACAGCGGGTCCGCCACCAGGTACCGGCCCTGCTTGTCCTTGCCCATCACCAGAATCGCGTGGCCCTTGTCGTAGCTGTATGTCGAGTACCCGCTGCGGTGCCGCATCGCCTGCTCGAAGGCGGTGAGGTTGCCGGCGCCGGGCCTGCCCGGCTGGCCACCCAGCAGCACCATGTGGCCCTTCTTGAAGGCCTCGTCCAGGGCCCGCAGCGGGTGGGCACGGGAGATGGGCAGCTTCTTCTCTTCAAGGCCCAGGCGCTTCGCCCCGCGCTCCCACTGCCACTGCTTGGTGCCCTTGTCGTTGGTGGCCGGCTCTCTGAGCGTGTTCCACCCCGACGACTTCGTCATCGCGTTGCGCGCGAGGTCGATGCTGTCCTCCGGATTCCTCGCCACCCGCCCCTGCTCGAGGCCGAAGGCCTTCACCGCCATCGCCAGGCTGGTGGGGCCGCAGTTGCCGTTGGACAGGGAGCGCACCAGCCGGCCCCGCGCGTTCAGCTCGTCCGGCCTCGGGTTGTACTTCGCGCTGTAGCCCTGGCGCTTGAAGACGCTGTTGGGGTGGGCCAGCACGCGGTCCAGGCGGCTCCTCCGGGCGGGCTTGGACGGCGCGGGCTCCTTCCCCACCGCCGGGGGAAGCTGCTGCGTCGGCGACGGCTCCACAGGTGGCTTCGCGGACTGACGCGGCGCCGACGCCTTCTTCATCGCGGCGTGGAGGTGTCTGACGAGGGGCGCCGAGAGGCTCCGCTGGCCCCGCCGCTGCGCCACTTGCGCCACCTTCGTGTACTCCGCCATCACCGCGCGCGCCTCGGGCGTCAGCCGGCCGGCGTTGGCGTGCGCCCAACGGGCGAAGTCCCGGTACTCCACCGAGGCGCCGTGCGCGTCGTAGTCCGCGATGCCTCGGCCAATCGCCCTGGCCAGCGCGGCGCCACTCACCGGGCCGGGCGTCTCGTCCAGCGCCGCCAGGGCCCTCCTCGCGCTCGCGTCCTTCGCCCTCGCCGGCACCCCGGGTTGCGGTACAACTCGTTGATTTGTGGGCTGAATACTCATAATGACGCGCCTCCTCTGAAGTTGTCGTCGCCCCGGGGGTGTCGGAGTCCCCGCAGGGTTGTCACCCTCATTGACAGGGGCCGGCCGTGGTAGAGGCAGCCCATGGTTGGGTGGTTGAGCCTCCTCGTGCTGGCCGGCGCGTCTGACGCGCAGTGGCTGGGCCCCAGGCCTCCTTCGCCGGTGACGCGGGTGGTGACGGTGGCGCCGTCGCTGACGGAGACGGTGCTGGCCCTGGGCGCGGGGGAGCGGTTGGTGGGCGTCTCGCGCTTCGACGAGCGGCCGGAGGTAAAGGCCCTGCCGCGCGTGGGCGGCTTCAATGACCTCTCGGTGGAGGCGGTGGTGGCGCTCCGGCCGGAGTTGCTGGTGGTGCAGAAGGCGCCCGCCAACCAGAAGGCCGTGGAGACGCTGGCGCGCCTGGGCGTGCCGGTGCTGGCGGTGCCCCTCACCACCGTGGGCGACGTGGCCAGCGCGATGACGGTGCTGGGCCGCGTCTTGGGGAAAGAGGGGGCCGCGAAGACGCTGGTGGATGAGCTGTCCCAGACGCGCACCCGGATGAGGGAGCGCGCGAAGCAGCGAAGGACGAAGCCGCGCGTCCTCTTCGTCTACGGCTTCACCCCGCTGGTGGTGGCCGGCCCGGGCAGCTTCGCCGACGAGTTGCTGCGCGACTGCGGGGCCGTCAACGCCGCGCAGAAGGCGCCCACCGCGTACCCGACGTACTCACTGGAGAAGGCGGTGAAGCTGGCCCCGGACGTCCTCATCGACGCCGCCGACTCCATGGAAGGCAAGGCGCCGCTGCAGGCCCTGGGGCCGCTCGAGCGCACCCGCTGGGTGACGCTGCCCACCAGGGACTTGATGCAGCCCGGGCCCGCGCTGACGCGAGGCCTGCCCCGGCTGTGCGAATTGCTCGACGCGCCGCCCGACGCGGGGCCGTAGCATCGAGAACGAGGAGGAGGCCGCAGTCAGCGCCGAGCGCCCGTCATTGCTCGAAGCAGAGCAAGCGCATCGACCCGTCGCAGTAGTGCCAGCTGCTGTCCGTCCACCCTGCGGTCGGCGGACCCGAGGTGCCGGTGGTGCCCTGGTAGATGCTCGACGACGACATGAAGCCGTTGCAACTGTCGCCGGACGCGCCGCCGCCCGTGGAGGTGCCGGTCCAGTACGGCACGCCGCTCATATTCGCGCCGTTCTCGTCGTACACGAGCGGGACCAGGGGCGCCGTAGAGAGGTTCGCCGCGTTGTTGAAGGTGCGCACCACCGTGCCGTCGTACCGCTCCTGGTACCACGGGCCCACGTCCTGCAGCCGCGAAAGCGACGACGACGACGACGACGACAGCCACGCCTTCCACGTGCCACCCTTGAGCGACGCCTGCGCGGCGCGGTTGCACAACTTGTCCCCACCGGCCAACCCGTCCGCTGCCTGGCCCGCCGCCGCAAGGTCCCCACGGTACGCGGTGCTGGTGATGAAGACGCGCATTGCGCGCGGGGCGCTGCCTCCTCCTCCGCCAGCCCCGCCGCCACCGCCCGTGGAGCTCCCGCCGCCACCACCGGCGCCACCGCCCGTGGAGCTCCCGCCGCCGCCACCGGCGCCACCGCCCGCGGAGCCGCCCCCTCCGAAGCCACCACCCGTCGCTCCGCCCCCGCCGCCCCCTACGCCTCCGCCAGCCCCTCCGCCCGCCGAGCCTCCGACGCACTGCCCGAAGGTGCACGTCTGGCCGGGCAGGCACATCGAGCCCAGGCTGCCGCAGGCGTTCGCCGACGTCGAGGTGACGCAGGCCCCCGACGCGTCACAGCACCCCGCGCAGCTCGACGCCGAGCAACTCGCCGGCGCCGGCCCGCACGACGACACCGTCGCCCACGCGACGCCGATGATGAACCCCACCACTCCGAAGGACCGCTGACGCATGACGACTCCCACGCCGGCGCGAGCCGCGGGCGACGCCTTGACGAAGTTGCCGCGATGGCCAGCGCCAGCAGCCCTCCCGTGCTGGCAGAAACCGCCTGGCCGCGGCGTGTGCAGGAAAGCGTGGCGGACGTCGCCGTCGCTTCTGGCCGGTGCTATGCCGCGACGGCGCCGAGGGGGCTGCGTTTTGCCGCGAGGTGGAGGCGATGGACCGACTGCAGCAGCTCCTCGAAGACGGCGTCATCGACGAGGTGTACAGCCAGCTCAAGACGGGCAAGGAAGCCGAGGTGTGGCTGGTGAGCCACCGCGGCGAGCCCGTGGCGGCCAAGCTGTACAAGGACCGCGACACGCGCAGCTTCAAGAATGACGTCGGCTACAAGGAAGGCCGCGCGGTGCGGAACACGCGCACGCAGCGGGCCATGGACAGGGGCTCGAGGTTTGGCCGCGTGGCGGCGGAGGACGCGTGGAAGTCGGCGGAGGCCGACGCGATGTTCGCGCTGCACGCGGCGGGCGTGCACGTGCCGAAGCCGGTGCTGTTCTACGAAGGCGTGCTGCTGATGGAGGTCATCGGCGACGCCGAGGGCCGCGTGGCGCCGCGCCTGGCGGACGTGGGCCTTGGCCGCGAGCAGGCAGGCCCGCTGTACCGGCGCCTGCGCGGCGACGTCATCCGCATGCTGGCCGCGGACTGGATTCACGCGGACCTCTCGGAATTCAACGTGCTGCTCGGCGTGCAGGGGCCGGTCCTCATCGACTTTCCGCAGGTGGTGACGGCGGCGAAGAACTCGCGATCCGAGCACTACTTCCGCCGCGACCTGGGGAACCTGCTGCGCTTCTTCTCGGGCATCGACCCCTCGCTGGCGCGCCACGGTCGCGACGCCGACGACATCTGGCGGGCGTACGTGCGCAGACACCTCACGCCGGACTACGAGCCGGACCGTCCGCAGCACGCCGCGAGGGGCGGGCTCTCGAGGCACAGTGAGACTCACCTGCGCGGAGAGCCCAGGGGCACGCAGGGGTGGGGCGATTCGCGGGCGCCGGAGGGCGGGCCGCGCGCCAGGCGCGAGGCGCAGCGCAACCGGGAGGACTCCACGCAACGCCAGCCGCAGCGGGGCAACGACGCCCAGTCCGCGCAGCACACCCCGAGCGCAGCGAAGGGCCACCCGCCAGGCCGAGCCGAGCCACAACCGCCGCGCCGAGACTCGCCGTCCGGTTCAGGCGGGCCGCGTGGCCCTCGACGCGGGCCTGATGTGGTGTTCAAGCACGCAGCGGGCCCCGCGTCTTCGCCTCACCCACCGTCTCGGCGCGGTGCCGGCCCGCCCCGGCGTTTCTGAGTTCGCGAGCGCACCGCGTGCAGTCGCCCTCCTGGCCGGCGTGGGAGGCGGACCCGGCAGGCCTCCCGCTTCTCCCCGCGCCCGAAAGACAGCCTATAACTTGTTGAATTAACATAATGTATCAGCGCCGCAACTCCTGACGCGATGTGTCGATAATTTCCCTACATCCACCCCAACCTCAGCCGAACGCGAGATGACCGAGGACACGGACAGCCTGGAGGGCGCGCGGCGGCGGCGCCGTTCGCTTGCTCCGTCGTCCAGTGGGCCGCAAGCTGCGAGCCTCATGCTGCAGGAGCCGACGCCGGAAGCGCCGCTGCCGTTCGGGCGCTACCAGCTGATCCGCCGCATCGGCGCGGGCGGCATGGGAGAGGTGTTTCTGGCGCGAGAAGGAGGGGCGGCGCCGCGCGCCTGCGTGGTGAAGAAGGTGCTGCCCAACCTGGTGGCCAACCGGGCCTTCGTGGGGCGCTTCCTCGATGAGGCGAAGGTGGTGGTGCGGCTCAAGCACCCGCACATCGCGCGCGTGTACGCGATGGGCGACGTCGATGGGGAGTACTACCTGTCGATGGAGTACGTGCAGGGCAAGACGGTCAGCCGCTTCACCCGGCGCCTGCGCGACAGGAAGGTGGACATGCCGCTGGGCATCGCGCTGCTCCTCGCGGAGAAGGTGTGCGAGGGGCTGGAGTACGCCCACCTGGCGCGCGATGAGAACGGAGCGCCGCTGCACCTGGTCCACCGCGACCTCTCGCCCGCCAACGTCTGCATCTCCTACAAGGGCGAGGTCAAAATCATCGACTTCGGCGCCGCCCAGTCCACGCTGAAGGAAGAGCAGACCGCGCCCCGCGTCGTCATCGGGAACCTCACGTACATGGCGCCCGAGCAGGCGAAGAAGCAAATCGTCGACGGCCGGGCCGACGTCTACTCCTGCGGGGTGATGCTGTGGGAGCTCATCGCCGGGCACGCGCTGCCCCAGAAGGGCGACCCCATCGAGCGCTGGCGCAAGGCCGCCAACCCTTCCTGGGAGGCGCCTTCGCGGCTCAACGCCGCGGTGCCGAAGGACGTGGACGAGGTCATCTTGAAGGCGCTCAAGAAGAGCCCCGACGAGCGCTACCCCACCGCGGCGGCCTTCGCGGAGGCGCTGCGACGCGCGCGGCAGCGGCACGCGCCGGACCTCACCGAGCGGGACCTGGGCGAACTGCTGTCGCGGGTGTTCGCCAAGGAGAAGCAGGGCGAGGACGCGGTGTTGTACGAAGCGGTGTACGGCAAGACGCTCATCGAGCTCAAAGACAAGACGCGCAGGGTGCAGGTGGTGCCGCCCACCGCCCTGGCCTTCGAGCACACCGCGGTGCTGGCGCCGGCGGACTTCCTCCCGTCGGACCAGGAGATTACCGACCCCGGCCGGGACGACCCCACCGCCTCGGGCGAGGGGACGCCCACCCCGGCGAGGGACCCGCGAGAGACGAAGCCGCTCGAGGTGGGCGCGGCCGTCAACGCGACGCGCACCTCCTTCGGCGTCACCTTCGAGGGCGCGGACGAGCCGCGCTTCGTCGAGAGAAGCCTCATCCAGGAAATCGAGGCCGTCGACGGGCCGGACGAGTACCAGTCGGACCCGGAGGCGGACACCAGCGCCTATGGCACCGGGACGAGCGCGTGGAAGAAGGCGCTGCTCTTTGCCGGCGTCTTCCTCGGCGCCACCGGGCTGGGCTTCCTCGCCGTGTGGTTGGCGCTGCGCTGACGTCACTTCCGTTTCTTCAGCTGGCGCTCCAACTCGGCCACCTTCCGTTCCGCCTCCTCTCGTTTGCGTGTCTCCTCCTCGCGCTTACGAGTCTCCTCCTCGCGCTTGCGAGTCTCCTCCTCGCGCTTGCGCGTCTCCTCCTCGCGCTTGCGCGTCTCCTCTTCGCGGCGGGATTTCTCTTCCTCCAGGCGGTTCTGGAGGTCGTCCACCATCCGCTCGAGGCGCTCGGCCAACTCAGTGGTCTCGAGAAGCAGCGCGTTCCCGTCAAAGAAGCGCAGCTTCCCGTTCTCGAGCTGGAGGTCGAGGCCCAGACGCTCGCACCGGTACCGGCCGTGCTGCGGCACGATGGGGACGTACTTCTTCCCCTTCGAAGCGAGGCGGTAGGCGACCAACGCCGGCGTGTTGCGGTCGAAGATGAAGTACTCGGGGATGCCCAGGCGCGCGTAGCGCTCGACGTTGTCGATGGCGTCCTTCCTCCGGTCGCCGCCGACGTGGACCTCCATCACCACGTCCAGTCCCTGGCCCTCGGCGTCCACCACCCACTTGCCGCGCTCTTTGTCCTCGGCGCCCACCACCGCCAGCAGGTCCGGCGCGAAGCGGCGCTCGCCCGGGTAGTACACCGGCAACTCGCAGGCGAGGTACACGGCGCGCTGCTTGCGCCGGAAGTGGCTCCTCAAGGTGTCGAGGGCGGACACCTTTCCCCAGAAGTGGAGGTCGCCTTCGGGCGGCGACATCTCCGCGTCCGTCACCTCGTCGGGCAGCGCGTCCACGACGCGACGGCGCTCCGCGGCCGACAGCTTCAGCCACTCTTCGTGCGTCGGGGCCTTGGGAAACGCGTCCAGGTCCACCCGGGGGCGGCGAGACATACGTCTACTCTAGCCAGTCCCCCCGCGCGGCGTCACCGCAGGGAGGGCGGGCCGTAGCGCGACTCCGAGGAGGGTATGAGGCCTTCCACCGGACCGCCGAGGAGCGCGGTGAGCAGCCGCGACAGCTCCGCCTCCGTCGAGCCAGGCAGCGTCATCATCAACTTCCCCCCGGTGATGGCGTCCTGCACCAGCGGGGCGACGAGGACTTCGTCGTCCAGCACCACCAGCAGCGGCCGGCCGAGGTTGGCGCGGGTGAGCGTCTCCAGTTCGCGCGCCGACTTCCCTTCGAAGGAGACGTTGACGGCGGTGCGGCCGTTCAGCTTCTGCCCGGCTTTGACTTCGCCGGCGGTGAGGCGCGGGGCGAGGCAGCGCTCCTCCGCGGCGTGCGCCACCACCCGGCCGTCGGCCTGCTCGAAGAGGACGCGCAGGCCGCCGGACTTGAAGGAAGCCAGCGCCTGCTCTCCCGCGGCCTCCAGCCGGCAGGTGTCCGCTTCGCCGTAGCGGACGGCGGTCACCCCGGGGGAGGTGTGCGCGCACCAACTCTTCGCGGTCGCCTCGTCGACGGCGCAGAGCTCGAGCCGGCCGCGCAGGGCGAGCAACGCCTTCACCGCCGCGACGTCGCCGCCTTCGGGGATGCGCACGGTGAGGGTGGTGTCGTCCTCGGACAGCTTCGCGGAGAGGCCCGCGCGGGCCAGCCGCCGCTCGATGGCTTCGCGGGGCGAAAGGACGCCCTCCGCCTTCGTGTACCGCAGTTGGGTACCGCGCTCGGGGTGCTTGCGCTCCGGGCAACCGGAAAGCCCGATGAGGAGACACGACCAACCGAGGGACACCGCACCACGCATCGCCGCCGAGCATAAAAACGCGGGGGCCACCAGTCACGGCCGTTCCACGGCCGCTTCACTCTGGGGTCATGCGGGCCATGGGAATGGCCCACTTGCCCCAGAATGGCCGCCGCCGGGTCAGGGCGTAGGCGCCGCGGACTCGCGTTGCTTGCGCTCCGCTTCCTCGCGCTCCTGTTGCGCCACCACCAAAGTCCCACCAGGCGCGGGCCGACGGGTGCAGCGACAGCGCCTTGAGCGTGTCCTTCACGCCGGCGAGGTTCCCGCCTTCCCGGAAGAGCAGGGAGACGTACGTCATGGTGGCGCGCACCCGGTTCCACGCGTCCAGCTTCTGGTCCTGAGCGGGACGGTAGTTCCCCGGCCCGCGCTTCGTCACCCCGGGGGACGGCTCGCTTGAAGGGGCATCGCAGGGCGCTACGCTGGCGCGCTGTGACGGCCCTCGCGCTGGTGTGGGTGGTGCAGGCCGCGGCGCCGTCCCTGTCCCTCGACTGGCGGGGTTCCCCGGACTGTCCGCCGCGCGCGGCCTTCCTCGAAGAGGTGCGCGGGCAGCGCGGCTCCGTGCTGGAGACGGAGGCGGGCTCGGCCGACGTGCAGGCCGTGGTGACGCTGGAGCGCGTCGCGGCCGGCTGGGTGGCCCGCGTGCAGACGCACACCAAGGGTGGAGTGGGGCTGCGGGTGCTGGACGCGGACTCCTGCGCACACGCCGTGGAGGCCGCCGCGGTCGTGGTGGCGCTGGCCCTGGCGGATCCCCTCGCGCCTGTGTCCGACGTTGCAGCTGCCGGACTGTCCGCCCCTGACGCGGGCTCGGCTGACGCGCTGGCACCAGCGTCGAGCGACGCCGCCCTCTCCGCCGACGGGGGCGTGGGCGCACGGGCCGAGTGGGTCTTCACCGTGGGACTCGCGGGAGGCGTGGTGGCAGGCCCGCTGCCGTCTCCCGCACCGGGGGCGTGGGCCTCGGCGGCGCTTCGCCGAGGGCCGTGGCGCCTGGAGCTGTCCTTCGCCACGCCCTTTGGGGCCACCGCGGGTGACTCCCCCAGCGCCACCGTCACCGCGCGCCTCACCGGACGCCTCGCGGCGTGCTTCGAGTTCCCCCTCGGCCGCTGGGCTGTCGGGCCGTGCGCGGGCGTTTCTGCCAGTTGGGTGTCGGCCTCGGGGCAGAGCGGCCTCGCCTTGCCGTCTACCGGGGACGCCGTCTGGCTGTCCGCCGGCGGCGGGGGCCTGGGGCGCGTGAGGCTCGTCTCGTCCCTCTGGCTGCGGCTGGACGCCGACGTGGGGGCCGCCCTGGTGCGCCCGCGGGTGGTGGCCACGGTGAGCGGCCAGGAGGAGGTGCTGTGGGAAGCGCCTGCCTTGAGCCTCGGCGCCCGCCTCGGCGCGGAGTGGCACTTCGAGTGACGTCCAGGACACCAGAATCGCTGGCCCTTTCCGCCACGGCTGCCGCGGGTGACGGAAAGGCCGCCGTCCGGCCACCACAGCCGTCCGTGGGCCCTGTCGCGCTGCGAGAGTCGTCGCCGTCCCCGGTGCCGGTGGACTTCACCGCCTTCTACCGGGAGACGTTCGCCCCAGTGTGGCGCGTCCTCTCGCGTCTGGGCGTGCGGCCCGCCGAGTTGGACGACGCGGCGCAAAATGTCTACCTCACCGCGCACCGGCGGCTGGGTGAGTTCCGCGGCCAGTCCACCCTGAAGACGTGGGTGCTGGGCATCGCCGTGCGGGTGGCGTCGGACATGCGGCGCACCCGCCAGCGCAAGCCGGAGCACCCGCTGGACGAGACGGTGCCGGACGCCGCGCGCACGCCGCTGGAGGCCGCGTCGCAGGCCGAGGCGCTGGCCCTGGTGGCGCGCATCGTGGAGTCCTTCCCCGAGGAGCGCCGGGACGTCTTCGTGCTGGCCGAGTTCGAGGAGCTGACGGCCCCCGAAATCGCCGACAGCCTGGGCGTCAACGTCAACACCGTCTATTCGCGGCTGCGGCTGGCGCGGCGCGACTTCGAGGCTGCCCTCGAGGCGCATGACACCGGGCGAGGTGCCCCATGAGCGAGATGAACGCGAAGGCCCGGGCGCTGGTGCTCCGCGCGAAGGCGGCCACCACCCCGTCCACCGAGGACGCGCAGCGGGTGCTGGGCGCCCTGGCCGCGGCGCTGCCGGCCACCGCGCTGGGCGCCGCGGCGGGCGCGGTGTCGGCCGGTGGTGCCGCGCTGGCTTCAGGGGAGGCGACGGCAGGTGCGCTGACGTCTGGCGGTGCGGTGGTGTCGGGCGGAGGCGCGGCAGGTGCGGCGGCGTCCGGCGGCGCGGTGGGCGGTGCGCTGACGTCTGGTGGTGCGGTGGCGTCCGGCGGAGCGGCCGGTGCGGTGACGTCTGGCGGCGCGGTGGGCAGTACGCTCGCGTCCGGTGGAGTGGGTGGTGCGACGAGCGCGCTGGCGTCCAGCGGCGGGGCGGGCGGTGCGCTCGCGTCGGGTGGCGGCGCGGCTGCGTCCGGCGGCGCGGCGGGTGGTGCGGTGGCGTCCGGCGGAGCGGCTGCAGGTGCGGTGACGTCTGGCGGCGCGGCGGGCGGAGCGGTGATGTCCGGCGGAGGCGCGGCAGGTGCGGCGGCGTCTGGCGGCGCGGCGGGCGGAGCGGTGGTGTCCGGTGGAGGCGCGGCTGCGTCCGGCGGCGCGGCGGGTGGTGCGGTGGTGTCGGGCGGAGGCGCGGCGGCGTTTGGCGGCGCAGCGGGCGGTGCGGTGGTGTCGGGCGGAGGTGCGGCGGCGTTCGGCGGCGCGGCGGGCGGAGCGGTGGTGTCCGGCGGAGGCGCGGCGGGCGTGGTGACGGCTGGCGGCGCCGCAGCGGGCTCGGGCGCGGCGGCCTCGGGGGCCCTCGCGTCGGCGGGAGCCACCGCCGCCAAGCTGGGCGGCCTCAAGCTGGCTCTGGCCTTCGTCGCCGCCGCCGGGGCGGGCGTCCTCGGCACCGCCGCGGTGCAGACTCTCGCGACTCGTCCTTCGGCGGCTGACGAGACCGCGCAGGCGGCTCCTCCATCGCGGGTTGCCCCCACGGCTGCACCGCACCTCGACGCGCCTGGCCCGGAAGCGAGCACACCCGCACCGGCTGGCCCTCTTCCCTCCGTCCCGTCCGCGCCACCCGCGCCCACACCACGTCCCACCAACCTCCCTTCCATTGCGCCGTTGCCGCGCGCCGCCGGGCCCTCCAGCCCCACGCCGTCCGCCATTGCGCAGCCTGCACCCGCGACGGACGAGGCCGGACTTGCGCCGCCGCCCACTCCGGAGGCAGCCGCGCTCGAGACGCCGGAGGTGCCGCCCGCCCCCGCCCGCGCCGCGCCGGACCCCTGCGACCTCGAGGCAGAGCTCCGCCTCGTCCGCGCCGTCCAGGCGAAGCTGGAGGCCGCCCCCGCCGAGTCACTGGCGCTGCTCGACGACTGGGCGCGCTCCTGCCCGCGAGGGGCGCTGACGGAAGAGCGGCTCGCGCTGCGGGCCCTGGCGCTGTGTGCGTCCGGGGCGAGACAGCAGGGCGCCACCGCGCTGCTGGAGCTGCGCGTCCGCTTCCCTGCCTCCCCTTCACTGGCACGCGTCGAAGGGGCCTGTGCACCGCCGTGACGGATTCGCGGACGGCTGGCCACTCACCGCGGACCACCAGGGAGGCCTTCATGTACCGAGTCGCTGTCGTCTGCGCCGCCGTCGCCCTCGCCGCGTGCTTCACCGACGTCAACGTCGGCACCACCAAGTCCTGCAAGGAGGAGTTGAGTTCCCGCCCCTGCAACGACACGTCGGCCCCGCCCGCGGTGGATTGGGGGAGCTGCGGCAGCGACGGCGTGTGCACCTGCATCCCCGGCGCAGTCTTGGGCACCAACGGCCGCTGTCACCCCGCGCCCGCCGCGTCCTGTGACGCCAGCATCTGTCTCAACCCCTCGCCGAGTTGCACGCCGGGCCGCGACCAGGAGTGCAACGAGGACCTGGCGATGAGCGCCCTCGCCGGCGACTGCGGCCCCGACGGGCGCTGCACCTGTGGCGCAGGCTTCGAGACGGGCCCCGACGGGCGCTGCCGTCCCCAGGGCTCGCTCTGCCGCGCCGACGCCGGAGGCCTGCCCACCTTCGCCGACGGAGGCGCGCCGGCGGCCGCAGGCAGTTGCGAAGGCGTCAGCTGCGCCTTCGCAGGCGCCTGCAGCGCCGATGACGCCGGGGTGGTGAGTTGCACGTCTACGGCCCCGGTGGCGGGCTGCTTCCCCGCGCCCTCCTGTGGCGTCGTCGAGTGTGGCGCGGGCTGCCGCTGCCTCGACGCCGACGCGGGCGCGTGCACCTGCCCCCCGCCGGACCGCTGCGCGCCGGGCATGGACTCCACCTGCAACGACGAGGTGATGGCGGGCACCGCGGGCAGGTGCTCCCGGCCGGACGGCGGCCAGGCGGTGTGCACCTGTGACGACGGCTTCGCCCTCAACCCGGCGACGAGTCTGTGTCGCCAGGCCTTCGTCAGCCAGCCGCTGGAGAGTGGCCCGGTCGGCTCCCTGGCGGTGGCCGCCGCGCCCGCGCAGGGGAAGGTGGGCGTGGCGTACCTGGTGGCCAACGCACTGGACGCGGGCTTTGAGGTCCGCTACCGCGAAGTGACGGCGAGCGGCGTGGGCGCCTCGCAGCCGGTGGACACCGTGGCCCTGGACTTCGGCGTGGCGCTGGCCTTCGACTCGGCTGGCGAGCCGAAGGTGGCGTACCTGGGCGGCGGCAACGACGGGAGCCTCTTCTGGCCCAACTCCGACGCGGTAATGGCCTCGCGGGTGGGCGGCAACTTCGTCAGGCAGGTGGTGGCCACCCAGGGAAACCAGACTGTCTGCGGCAACCCCGTGTCCGACCGAGGCTTCCTCGTCGGTGTGCACCCGGCCCTCGGCGTGGAAGGCGCCACCACGTACTTCTCCTGGCGCGACGTGCACGACGGGCAGTTCCCCCAGCAGGACTTCGCCGCCGCTGACGTGGAGGCCGCGGTGGCCACCGGCAGCGGCGCCACCTTCGAGTGTGTGAAGGCCGGGGGCAACGACAAGGGGGCCTGGGGGGCTCACGGGCGCATGGCGATGGCCGGTGGCCAGCCTGCGCTGGTGTTCGACGCGCTGCCGGGCGCCGTCTCGGGCACGGGGCAGAATGTGTCCTTCACCCGGCGCAGCGCCGCCGGCACCTGGTCGGCGCTGCGCACCTTCACCGCCGGGCAGGTGGAGGGCGGCCCTTCGCTCGCGTACGACGCCACCACCGGCTTCGTCGTCGCCTGGCAGGACGGCCCCAGCGTGGTGGCCGTCTCCTCGGCGGACGGCACGACATGGGGCACGCCTGCGCCGGTGGCCACGGGCCTTCCTGGCACCGGCCCCGACGTGGCGATGCACCCGACGACGCGCCTGCCGTCGCTGGCAGTGGAGACCGCGGGGGGGCTGCGCGTCTTCACCGCTGCGCCGGGCCTGGCGGGGTGGACGGGGCAGACGGTGACGGTGGACACCGGGCTGCGGCCAAAGCTGGCCTACCTGCCGGACGGGAAGCGCGTCCTCGCCTGGGTGGACGCCACCGGCGCGTTGCGCCTGAGCGTCGAGCGCTGACGAGGCGAAAGGGACGCACCACCGCCGCTGGCCGTGGCTGCGCCGGGGGGTGAGGTCAGGCCGCTTTGAGGGCCTCCGCGACGAGGCGCTTGAGCAACTCAGTGACGTCGCTGCGGATGTGCTGCATCGCGTCCCGGGCCTTCACCGGGTCCCGGTCGAAGCCGGTGGTGGCTTCGTGGTAGCGCTCGAGGTTCTTCAGGAGGTCCGCCACCAGCGACTCGAGGCTCTGCTCGGCCGGCTTCGGCGCCGGCGCCGACGGGCCTTCCACCTGGCGCCGGTGCTGCTCCGCGGTGATGATGTCCAGGCTCTCGAGCTTCTTCGCGAAGTCCGGGCTGCTGCGGTTGAGGCCCTGGCGGAGCTCGTCGGCGGCCTTCTGCAGCTCGGCGTCGCCCGCCCGCGCGGCCCACCTGCCCAGCCCGTGCACCTCGGCCTCGCGCCGGGTCAGCGCGCCTTCCAGCACCCCCAGCTTGCGCATGAGGTTGGCCTGCGCGACGGGGTCCTTGCCTTCGAGTTGCTTGAGCTGCCCCTTGAGGCGGGCGATGTCGGCCTGCAGTTGGCCGGAGCTCTTCTGCGCGGCAGCCTTCTGGAAGACGACCAGCTCCTCGTGGCTGATGGGCTTCGTCTGCGGCGTCCGGCTGCGCTCGACGTGCCCGAGGATGTCGAGCTTCTTCTGCGCGTTGGCCGCGGCGACGGGGTCGCGGTGCGCGCCGGTGGTGGCGTCACGCAGCTCTCCCAGCACCTTCGCCTTCTCCTGGCGCAGCTGCGCGTCCGTCATCCTCGAGGCCTTCACCGAGTAGCCGACCTGCTCGAAGATGCCCATCGGCTTGGTGGGCACCGCGCGGGGCAGCGCGCCCTGCAGCTTGTCCTTGAAGCGGCCGATGGTCTCCTGGCCGAGGATTTCCAGCTTCGCCTTGGCGTCGGCGGCCTTCGTCGGGTCCTGGTCGAGGCCGGAGGTGGCCTCCTGGTAGCGCTCGAGCTGCCTCGCGCGCTCCAGCGACAGTTGCTGGTCGCTCATCGAGTGCGCCTGCCGCGCGTAGGCGGGGTTGGGCGACTTGGAGAAGTCCGCGCGCGTCTTCTGCTCTTCGCGCACCTCTCCGAGTTGGGCGCGCGCGCGGGCCGCCACCGACGGGTTTTTGTTCGGGCCGCTGGACGCGTCGGCGATGACGGCCTGCAGGCGCTTGCCTTCCGCGGCGAGTTGCTGGTCATTCATGCCGCGCAGCTGCGACTTGTAGCCGGAGTGCGTCCCAAAGACGTCCTGCAGGCCTTTGATGGCCGAAGCCAGCGATGGGGCGGCAGGCCTGGTGGCCGGCTGGGCGATGCGGGGCAACACGACGGAGTTCAGTCGGACAGTCATGGCGGTTTTCCTCTGGGTAGTGCCTCGGAGTGAGGCTTCGAGGAGTTCTCGCTTCACGAGAGACCACGGTCCTTCAGGCGACCGGACGCGCAGCGTGGCCTTGCGCACCTCGGACTACCGGGGTTTGTTGCCTGCGAGTCCCTGCCCCCGGGGTGGTTGTTGCCTGGGGGACCACAACCATGAGCGGCACGTTCAAGCGAAGGACGCACTCCACCCTGAAGCTGCGGCGCTACGAGCTGCCGAGCTTCCGTCACTTCACCCTGACGCGCTGCGACGGCCTGGCCGGGGCCGTCACCATCAACACCGGCAGCGCGCAGGTGGGCAGCAGCGCGCTCAACGAGGTGCAGGTGGACGAGCCGACGGTGTCGCGCTTCCACTGTGAGGTGGGGGTGGGGCCCGGCGGCGCGTGGGTGAAGGACCTGGGCAGCGCCAACGGCACCGAGGTGGACGGCGTGCGCGTGAAGGAGGCGCACCTGAAGGACGGGTGCGTGCTGACGCTGGGGCAGGTGGCGCTGCGCTTCTCGCTGTCGGGGGACGTGTCACCCCGGCCGCAGTCCAGCGAGGAGGCCTTCGGTCCGCTGCTGGGCGCCGGCGCGGTGATGCGCGCCTGCTTCGCCCAACTGGAGCGCGCCGCCGAGACGAGCCGCCCGGTGTTGCTGGAAGGCGAGACGGGCACCGGGAAGTCGGCCGCGGCCGAGGCCATCCACGACGCGAGCGCGCGCAAGGACGAGCCTTTCCTGACGGTGGACTGCGCTGCGCTCACCCCCGGCGACCTCGAAGCAATGCTGTTCGGCCGCGACAGCCCGCGCCGGCTGTCCGTCTTCGAGGAGGCGCGCGAGGGCGCGGTGCTGCTCGACGAGGTGGGCGAGTTGTCGGCCGAGCACCAGAACCGCCTCACCACGGTGCTGGAGCGCGGCGAGCTGCGACGGCCAGGCGGCGGCGCCTCGGTACTGCTGCGCTGCCGGCTCCTCGCCACCAGCCGCGTCGACTTGCGGCAGCGGGTGAACGAGACGCGCTTCCGCAACAACCTCTTCTTCCGTCTCGCCGTCGTCCGCGTGGTGATGCCGCCCCTGCGCCAGCACCCCGAGGACATCCCCGTGTTGGTGGACGACTACCTCGAGGCGAAGGCGCTGACGGAAGAAGAGGCCGCGCCCCTGCGCACCGATGAATTCCAGCAGCGGCTGCAGGCTTCGAGTTGGCAGGGGAACGTGCGCGAGCTGCACAACCACCTGGAGCGCTGCCTGGTGATGGGCGCGGCGCTGCCGCTGCACGACACGGTCCCGCCCAGCAGGGCCGGCCACGTCAACCCGCGGCGGAGCTGGGCCGAGGCCCGGCGGCTGGCCCTGGAGCAGTTCGAGCGCGACTACCTGGAGGCGCTCTTGAGGCTGCACCGCGGCAAGGTGGCCGAGGCGGCGAAGGCAGCCGAGGTGGACCGGGTGTACGTGTACAAGCTGCTCAAGAAGTACGGCTTGAAGAGCTGACGTCCCCGGAGGCGAGCTTCAGCTCGCGGCGCGTTTGCGGGCGACGACGATGACGCCGCACATCTTCGACTCGTACTTCCTGAAGACAGAGCGCATCTCGAGGACGCGGCGCCGCGCCGCCGGAGAGCGCAGCACGTTGAAGGTGATGCGCAGCACGCCCAGCACGCCCTCGTCCTGAAGGAGCCGGCCGAGCTGCAATAGGTGCATCGGCGCGGTCTGCGTCGAGATGACCTCGAAGCCTCCGGCCTCGAGCGCCTGGCGCCACTCGCTGACGGTGAGGGGCCTGGCCCCGATGTGGATGGACCGCGAGAGCGCCTCCTGAATCTCCGCCTTGTCCGCCTCGGGCAGGTCGTCGGGCAGAAGCCCGAGCTCATGAATCCCGTAGCGCCCGCCGTCCTTCAGCACCCGGAACGCCTCGCCGATGATGGTCGCCTTCTGCTCGGCGGTGTTCATCGTCAACATCGCCTCGCCGAAGATGACGTCGGCGCTGGCGCCGTCGAGGCCGGTCTTCGATGCGACGCCCTGCCGGCACTCATCACGGCCCTGGCGCAAGAATCGCCGCGTGGCCCGCACGGCCACCTCGTCGCGCTCGACGCCCGTGTACGAGGCGGGGTTCATCGCCAGCACCAGCCGCAGCGTGGTGCCCAGCCCGGGCGCCAACTCGACCACCCTGTCCCCGGACGAAACCGCCAGGCGCGACAGCATCGCCCGCGTCAGCTCGAGTCCACCGGGCCGCAACACCCGCTTCCCCAGCCGCGCCAGCAGCCAATGCCCCGGCATCCGACTGACGTCCAGGTTGGCGCCAGGCAACTCGACGGTACTCGCTGCCGTGCTCATGAGGGCTCCTGGGTTGATTTTGAGAACCACTCGCAGGATGAGCCGACACGCCCTCCTTGTCAAGCGCGTCGTTGCAAGGGCGTGACACGACGAGACGTACGCTGACTCCCATGTCCGCGGACGAAGCAGAGAAGGTGAAGCCGAGGCTGCGGGGCGTGTCGCACCAGGTGGCCTTCTTCTTCGCGCTCGCCGCGGGGGTGCCGCTGGTGGCGCTGGCGCCCGGGCCGAGGGAGGCGTGGGCGGCGCTCGTCTACGCGCTCTCGCTGGCTGGCATGTACGGCATCAGCGCGCTGTACCACCGGAGGTGGTGGTCGCTGCCCGCGCGGCGGCGCATGCGCAGGCTCGACCACGCCTGCATCTTCCTGCTCATCGCCGGCACCTACACGCCCGTCTGCGTCGTCGGGCTGCCCGGGCCAATGGGACGCGCGCTGCTCGCGGTGGTGTGGGGCGGCGCGACGCTGGGGTTGCTGCACGCGCTCTTCTTTGTCAACGCGTTCCGCTCGCTCAACGTGGTGCTCTACGTGGTGCTGGGCTGCGCGGTGGCGCCCCTGCTTCCGGCCACCGTCGAGGCGCTGGGTGCGGGGCGCACGTCACTGCTGGTCGCGGGGGGCGTCGTCTACATCACCGGGGCCGTCGTCTACGCGCGCCGTCGGCCCAACCCGAACCCGGCTGTCTTCGGTTACCACGAGGTCTTCCACCTGATGGTCATCGCCGCCAGCGCGCTGCACTTCGCGTCCGTCTTCGACCTCGTCGTGAGCCTCTAGCGGGAGCGGGCGAACACGGAAGTAACCTCCCGGTTCACACGCGGTGAACGGGCCATTCACAGGCGCAGGCGGCAGGGGCCTCGTTCCGGCGGCTTCGGGCTGGCGCAGGCCTTGCCTTGCGGAGGCTCATGAGAAGACACACCGCATGGTCGTCGGCCGTCCTCGTCCTCTTCCTCGGCGCGTGCGGCGGCTCACCACCCGCCGCCACCCTCCAGCTCTCCGTCCCCGAGGCCGTCACCGCCCCGCCGGGCGCGCCCACCTTCCTCGACGTGAAGCTCACCGGCGCGGCCGCCGAGCCCGTCACGCTGAACGCCTCGGTGGGGGCTCCCCTGTCGGCCTCCGCGAGCGGCCTGCGGGTGCGCCTCGACGTCCCGAAGGACGCGCCGGCCGGCGCCTCGACGCTGTCCCTCACCGCCAGCGACGCCTCAGGGGCGACGGCCACCGCCTCCGTCCGCGTCGAGGTGCCCAGGCCCGCGAAGCCGCCCACGCGCAAGGCGACCGTCAGCGTGGAGCTGAGCGCCTTCTTCTTCGCCGACGGCGACGTGGCGAAGGTAACGGTCGACTTGGGCGGCCGGCCCGCGCCCGCGCAGGTAGGCGACGTGGTGCTGGTGGCCAGCGAGTCGCACGACGTGGAGAGGCTGGCGCTCACCCGCCGCACCGACGGCCGGTACGAGTCCACCGCCGGGGTGCCGGTGCGCGCGTCGCAGGCCTCGGGGGCCGTGCAGGACGGGACGCTCACCCTGCCCGCCGGCGGGGCCTTCGTCGCCTTCTTCGGCGTCGACACCACCCAGCCCGGGTACGAGGACCTCGAGGCCACCGCCTACAGCGACCTCGCGGTGCTGGAGGGCGCGCGGCCCGGCGCCCCCGCGTCGCGAGTCGAGCCGGGCCTGGCCCTCACCACCGACGAGGAGCCGCTGCCCGCGGGCGCGCGGCCGGTGGGCACCATCTTCCGCGTCGGCGACGGCCCTGGCGCCGGCGCCCCGCTGCAGCTCGCCACCCACCAGTTGGTCCTCTTCCACGACGGCGACGCCGAGCTGAACCGCTTCCTCGCCGCGTCCGGCGGAACCCTCGTCTCCACCGAGGAGGTGGACAGCGGCTTCGCCTCGCTGGTGGAGGTGGACCCATCCTCCTTGACGCCCGCGCGCCTCGCTGTGGTCCGCGCGCTGGCCGGTGAGTCGGGGGAGCTTCTCGCCAGCCGCGCCGACGCCGCGGCCATCTACGGCCTGGCGCTGGCCTTCCGCCTCGACGGCTTCGTCGTCTCGGTGAACCCACGCCTCCAGTACCACTCGGCGCCGCGCCTGGCCGAGCCCGAGGCCTCTACCGTCACCGCCACCATGCAGTTGCGCGGCACCGCCGCCGAGACGGCGAGCTGCCTGCCGGGCAGCAGCGCCCGCCCCTGCACCACCACCGTCCCAGCGCTGTGGACGTACCTGGACCTGATGGAGCTCGACAGCCAGCGGGTGAAGGTGGCGGTGCTGGACATGGGCTTTGCGCCCACCGCCGACTTCCGCGCCGGCGCCGACGGCGGCATCGACCAGTGCGACTTCACCGGCCGCTCCATGCGCTGCGGGCCGGGCGTGGCGCTCGGGCCCCCGACGGTGGGCGCGTCGCTGGTGGGGCCGCGGGTATGGCATGGGACGGGCGTCGTCACCGCGCTGGGGGGCGTCGTCGACAACGGCTTCGGCTCCGCGGGCGTGGGCGGGCAGCTCGCCGTGCCCATGCTCTACAAGTACGACCTGGCCGCCTACGCCTTCGAGATGGGCGGCGGAATCCGCCAGGCGCTCCGCCAGGGCGCGCAGGTCATCAACATCAGCGCCGGCTACCCGTGCACCGTCGTCACCAGCGTGGGGCCGGACTTCGACATCTGCAGCGAAGCCGGGCGCCTGGGCATCTGCGGCGTCGTCACCGCCATCGCCCACACCGCCGCCGCCGCCTTCTGCACCAGCCCGCTCGCGGCCATCCCCATCGTCGGGCAGGCCGTGTGCGGAGGCCTCATCACCGCCGCCGTCATCGCGACCAACGCGTGCCTCTCGACGCTGGCGCTGGGCAACGTGCGCTCCACCATGGCCAGCGCCGTCAATGCCGCCACCGCGTCCGGCGTGCCCGTGGTGGCGTCGGCCGGCAACGCGCTGCCGCGGGAAGCCTTCCCCGACGTCATCCGCGACTACGTCAACCTGTCCGAGCGCCGCACCGAGGCGTGGGGCATCATCCCCGCGACGCTGCCGGGGGTGCTGGCCATCGGCGCCGCCGAAGGCCCCGGGCTGGAATCGGTCCACTTCATCGGAGCGCGCGTGGACGTGTGGGCGCCGTCGGGCTCGTCCTTCGTCTCGCCGGACGACGCGAGCCCGGGGATGACCGTCATCGACGAGGTCAACGCCACCAGCGGCGCGGCGCCCTTCGTGGCGGGTACCGTCGCCGCGATGCAGGCGGCCAACCCGTCGCTCGACCCCTCGCGGGCCACGGCGGCCGAGCGCGCGACGGCCGTCTCGAGGGTGCGGGAGCTCCTCGTCTCCACCGCCCACTCGAACGCGACCCTGGCGGCGCGCGGCTTCACCGACGACGCCCAGCGCCGCAACGTGCTGGACCCGCTCGCGGCGGTGCTGGCCGCCGCACGGGGCGCACAGCCGGACCTCGGCGCGCTCGGCTACGACACCACGCTGAACTTCTCTGAGGCCGACGGTGACGACGACGTGGAGGCCCGCGCCCGCGCAATGCCCTTCGAAACGCGCGTCGCCGGCACCATCTTCGCGTTCGACAGCGCTCCCCAGGACGAAGACTGGTACCGCTTCACGGTGCCGGTGATGAGCGGCCGCGTGTTCGGCAGCGACGTGGTGGTGCGGTGGGTGGGCAGCGACAACCCGACGCTCTGGACGTCGGGGCCGCTGCCGCCCCGCGTGAGCGAGACGACGGCGGGCGCCGAGCACGTCGCGACGTACCGCCTGGTGCGGGCCTCGGGCGCGGCGGTGTCGCTGCGGGTGACGTCGGCCGTGGGGCTGGACGTGCCCTACCAGGTGTCGGTGTCGACGCCGGTGGCCCTGACGCCCACCGTGCGGATTGAGCAGCCGGTGCTGCTCCCGGGCCAGACGGTCTGCGCCAACCGGCCCACCTCCTTCCGGGCCTCGGTGACGTACCCGGACTCGGCGGTGACGGGCTCCTCGGTGACGTGGGCGGTCGACGGCGTCGCGCAGGGCTCGACGGCGCTCACCACCTCCTTCTCGCGGCCGGCGGGCACCTACACCTTCACCGCGTCGTCCTTCGGCGGGGTGGACACGAAGAGCGTCACCTTCGTGGACTGCGCCGTCGCCGTCGAGGTCACCACGCCGTCGGCCAACGTGATGCGCTTCGCCGACGGAATCGATGCCCTCGCCCCGTACTTGAACCAGGTGCTGACCGCGCGGGCCCTCGACGCGATGGGCATGGTCATCAACCCGTCCACCCTGGTGTTCGAGTGGGTCACCAACCGCGGCGACCTGCAGCCGGGCGGACCGGCGACGGGCGAGCAGCTCCTCGGCACCGGCGCGAGCCTCGGCACCGTGCGCCTCTACTGCGCGCCGGGCTCCACCCAGGAGACGCACGTCATCACGGTGCGGGTCCGCGCCAGCGCCGGAGGCCCGGTGCTGTCGACCGACTCGGTGCAGGTAGTGGTGCAGAGCCTGATTTGACGGCTCCGCCGAATCGTTCGCTTGCAGGCCGGCAGGGCGCGTGCTCTGCCTTCTTCGTCGTCAGCCCCCCCGCACTCAGAGAAAGACTGGAGCCCCGCATGCGTCCGCTGCTCGTCGTGTCGTCCGCCGTCCTCACCGCCGCCGTGTCGTGTGCGCCGTGTCCGACGCCGCCTCCGCCCGGCTGCAGCACCGGCGGTAGCGGCACCATCAACGTCACCTCCACCGGCCTTCCCGCGGGCGTCGCCGCCGACATCACCCTGACCGGCCCCAGCGCGCAGACGGTCACCGCGAGCCGCAGCCTGACGGGCATGGGCACCGGCGCGTGGAGCGCCACCGCCGAGCGCGTCACCGTGGCGGACCCACTGGTGCGCACCGTGTACCTGCCCACCGTGTCGCCGGCGAGCTTCTGCCTCACCGACGCCGCCACCCAGGAGGTCACCGTCACCTGGACGAAGGTCGCCACCTCCAACGCGCTGTGGGCGCTCAACGCGAACGCGACGGGCCAGTTCCTGGGCTTCCGCTCCTCGCAGCTCGCCTCGACGTCGACGCAGGCCGCCAGCGTGGTGACGCGCGGCGGTTTCCGCGCCGACGTGGCCTTCGACAAGGACGGCAACGTGTGGGTGGGCGGCGCGGACGCCGCGGTGAGCCGCTTCCCTTCGTCGGCCTTCGCCATGTCGGGCATGGCCACGCCGGACCGCGAGCTCAACCTGACCGGCAGCGCGTGCGTCCCGCTGGTGGGGGCGCTGGCCTTCGACCGCGAGGGCAACCTGTACGTGGCCTCGCCCTGCCGCGGCGCGGTGCTGAGGCTGGACGCGTCCCAGTTGGCCGCCTCGGGGGACGTGACGCCGGCGCTCACCATCACCGTGCCGGACCCGGGCGGCGTGGCCTTCGACGCGGCGGGCGGCCTGTGGGTCGCCTCGAAGATGGACCAGCGCGCCTGGCGCTTCGACGCGTCGCAACTGGCGGCGGGCAGCGTCGCGGCGCCGACGGCGAAGCTGGGGGTGCGCGCGTCGGCCAACCCGATGGACACCTCGCTGTACACGCCGTCGTGGCTGGCCTTCGACACGCGCGGCGACCTCTGGGCCAACGACTTCGGCGCCAACGTCTTCTACCGGGTGGGCGCGGCGTCTCTGGCGGCGACGGCCGACCTGCAGCCGCAGGTGCGCATCACGCTGGGCGTCACCGCGCTGCTGGAGGGCTTCGCCTTCGACGGCCAGGGCGGCCTGTGGAGCGCCGGCTCGATGGGCACCTTCGTCCGCCTCGCGCCCGCGCAGCTCGACACCAGCTCGGGGCCGGGCATGCCGACGCTGCCCTCGGTGACCATCACCTCGGGCGACGTGGGCTCCGCCTCCAACCTGGGCTTCTACCCGGCGCCGGCGGGCCTGCCGCTGTACCACTCGCTGCCGTGACGAAGGGTCAGCCGGCCTTGAGCCCGTACTTGCGCATGAGGCGGTAGAGGTACACGCGGTCGACCCCCGCCTCCGTCGCTGCCTGGGCCACCCGGCCGTCGTGCCGGGCGAGCAGTTGGCCCAGGTAGACGCGCTCGAAGGCCTCCACCACCCGCTGGCGTGCCAGCGTCAGCGCCGTGCCCGCCCAGCTCGTCTGGGGCCCCGGCGCGTGGGCGGAGTCCTGAAGCGGCATGTGCTCGTCGAAGAGCATGCAGCGCTCGAGGTAGTTGCGCAGCTCGCGCACGTTCCCTCTCCACGAGGAGCGGCCGAGCGACGCGAGGAAGGTTGGCTCGAAGAGCGCCGGGTGCGTCTTGGGCGTGGCGCGGAGCTGGGCGAGCAGCGCCCTGGCCACCTCCGGCAGGTCGGCGCGGCGCTCGCGCAGAGGCGGCATGGTCACCCGCACCACGGCGAGGCGGAAGTAGAGGTCGGCGCGGAAGCGGCCTGCGTTCACCTCGGCGCGCAGGTCCCGGTGGGTGGCGGCCAGCAGGCGCACGTCGACGGGCGTGGAGCGATTCTGCCCGAGGCGCTTAATCTGCTTCTCCTCGAGGACGCGGAGCAGGCGCGGCTGCAGCTCCAGCGGCATCTCGCCAATCTCGTCCAGCAGCACCGTGCCGCCGTCGGCCTCCTCGAAGATGCCCGCGCGCCGGTGGACGGCGCCGGTGAAGGCGCCCTTCTCGTGGCCGAAGAGCTCGGCCTCGAGCAGCGTGGGCGGCAAGGCGCCGCAGTCCACCACCAGGAAGGGCCTGGGGGCCCTCTGGCTGAGCTCGTGGAGGGCGGCGGCGGCGCGCGTCTTCCCGGTGCCCGTTTCTCCTTCGAGGATGAGCGTGGAGTCGGTGCGCGCGGCCTTCTCCAGCACGCTGAATACGTGGCGGATGGCGGGCGACGAGCCGACCAACTCCCCGAAGTGGCTCACCTGGGACACCGGGAGGAAGTGCCGCTTCCCGTCGAGCTCCAGCAGCACGTCGGCGGCGCCGAGGCGCAGGGCGTGGCCGGGCTTCCACCAGGCCTCCTTCACCCGCACGCCGTCGAGGAAGGTGCCGTTGGTGCTGCCGAGGTCGCGCACCAGCACGCGCTCGTCCTCGAAGCGGATTTCCGCGTGGAAGCGGGACACGGTGGGGTCCGCCACGACGAGCGTGTTGCCCGCGTGGCTGCCGAGCGAGGCGACGCCGTCCGTCACCTTCGCGCGCGCGTCCTTGAAGGCCACCGAGAA
>JADLDB010000093.1 GCA_020846875.1 Myxococcales bacterium
CATGGTGTCCCTCCGCCGAGGGCCGCCACCCTACGGCACAACCTGGCTCGGGTTCACGCACGCCCACCGGAAGCACACGCCGAAGAAGGACGAGTAGTCGTGATGGCAAGCATCCCGCCGGTGCGCTGGTGGCCCTTCCTGGGCAGTTCCGCTAGCGCAAACAAGCCTGTCTCAGCCACGAGGGTCAGGGGTTGACCCAGCCCTTCTGCCACCCGTCGCCGTCCTGCACGTACTCCTCCCGCAAGTGCAGCCGGTACTGGTGCGCCCGCCAGAACTCGATCCGCTCCGGCTTCAAGCGGAACCCACCCCAGTGCGGAGGCCGCGGCACCGGCTGCCCGTCGTACCTCCGCGTCACCTCCTCGAGGCGCTGCTCCAGCGTCTCCCGCGAGTCGAGCGGCTGGCTCTGGTGCGACGCCCACGCGCCCAGCTGCGACACGCGCGGCCGCGTCGCGAAGTATTGGTCGGCCTCCTCCCTCGGCACCGGCTCCACGACGCCCTCCACCCGCACCTGCTGCGCCAGCGCCGGCCAGAAGAAGTTGAGGCACGCCGCCTTCTGCGCGAGCAGCTCCCGCCCCTTCCGGCTGGTGTGGTTGGTGTAGAAGACGAAGCCCCGCGGATCGAAGTCCTTCATCAGCACCACCCGCACCGACGGCCGCCCGTCCGCGCTCACCGTGGCCAGCGACACCGCGTTGGGGTCCTGCGGCTGCACCCGCTGCGCCTCGGCGTAGAGCTGGGCGAAGCGATCGAAGGGCTCGTTCCATGGGGCGTGGGTCGTCACGACTTCCTGCCTAGCCCCTCGCGCCCCGCCGTACAAACCTCGCGCCGTCTGTCTCGCTTGAGCCTGCTATGAGCTGTGCCCACGACGCCGATGCAGGTCCTCTTTCTCTCCAGCGAGGTGGCGCCCTTCTCCAAGACGGGAGGCCTGGGCGACGTGGCGGGCGCGCTCCCCTCGGCCCTCGCCGCCCTCGGCCACCAGGTGCTGGTGGTGACTCCGCTCTACCTGGGCGTGCCGCGCGAGGGACTCGAGGACGCGGGCGCCCTGACGCTCACCTTCCCCTTCGGCCCGGTGACGGCGCGCTTGCGCCAACGCCCGGGCGGCGACGGCCTCACCCACGTCTTCGTCGACGTGCCGCCCTTCTTCGAGCGGCCGGGCCTCTACGGCCACCCCGACGACGCGCGCCGCTTCGCCGCCTTCACCATGGCCGGCCTCTCCCACGCCCAGGCGCGCGGCTTCCTGCCCGACGTGGTGCACGCCAACGACTGGCCGGCGGGCCTGGCTGCCCTGGCGCTCAAGCGCGGCTACGCCCACACTCCGCTGGGCAACGCCCGCACCGTCTTCACCATCCACAACCTCGCCTACCAGGGCAACTTCCCCAAGAGCGAGCTGGAGGCGCTGGGCCTGCCCTGGTCCCTCTACACGGTGGACGGCGTGGAGTTCTACGATCAGCTCTCCTTCATGAAGGCGGCGCTGAAGTCCTTCGACGTCCTCACCACCGTGTCCCCCAGCTATGCGAAGGAGATCCAGACGCCGCTGGGCGGTCACGGCCTCGACGGCGTCCTGCGCGCGCGCTCGAAGGAGCTGTCCGGCATCTTGAACGGCGTCGACGTGCGCGAGTGGAACCCGGCCACCGACGTGCTGCTGCCCGCCCGCTTCACCTCGATGGAGCTCTCCGGGAAGGCCCGCTGTCGCCAGGCCCTCCTGGACGCCTATGGCCTGGACGCGCCGCCCGACGGCCAGCCGATCTTCGGTATGGTGGGCCGCATGGTGGAGCAGAAGGGCGTCGATCTGCTCCTCGACACCGTGCCGCGGGTGCTGGAGCAGGGCGCGCGGGCGGTGGTGCTGGGCAGCGGCGAGCCGGCCTTCGAGGCCCGCTGGCGGCAACTGGCGCAGCGCTTCCCCACGCGCCTGGGCGTCAAGGTGGGCTTCGACAACGCGCTGGCGCACCTCATCGAGGCCGGCAGCGACTTCTTCTTGATGCCTTCCCGCTTCGAGCCGTGCGGGTTGAACCAGATGTACTCGCTCCTCTACGGCGCGGTGCCGGTGGTGCGCGACGTGGGTGGCCTCAAGGACACCGTGGTGGACGTGGCCCAACCCCAGGGCACCGGCCTCGTCTTCTCCGAGCTCACCTCCGCCGGCCTCTCCCGGGCGCTGCTGCGCGCGCTCGACCTCTTCCGCCGCCCCGACGAGTACCGCCAGGTGCAGCGCCGCGGCATGGCGCAGGACTTCTCCTGGCAGCGCTCCGCCCGCGCCTACGAGGCGCTGTACCGGACCCGCTGACGGGGGTGAGGCCCGCCCCCTCCCCGATGGAAGGGAAAGCGGCTTGCCCGGCCGCGCCCCCGGGCTACGCTTTTCCCCGACGTGGCGCAGGAGACGGAGCTCGGCGGCTACCAGCTCGTGGGCAGGCTCGCGGTGGGCGGGATGGCCGAGGTGTACCAGGCGAAGGCCCGCTCCTCGACGCAGAAGAGCCCCGGCGAGCCCGACGACATCGTCATCAAGCGCCTGCTCCCCAGCTACCGCAACGACGCCGCCTGGGTGAAGCAGTTCGTCGACGAAGCCAAGCTGACGGTGCGCCTGCGCCACGCCAACATCGTCCGCACCTACCGCTGCTTCAAGGCCGGCATGGACTACCTGATGGTCCAGGAGCTCGTCTCTGGCCGCACCCTCCAGTACATGCAGGACGCCTTCAAGCAGGCCGGCGCCACCATCCCCGCGTCCGCGTCCACCTACATCGGCATCTGCCTGTTGCGCGCGCTGGACTACGTGCACCGCGCCAAGGTGGGGGACGGCGGCGGCACCATCGTCCACCGCGACATCAACCCGTCCAACATCCTCCTCTCGGTGGCCGGCGACGTGAAGCTGACGGACTTCGGCGTGGCCGAGGTGGAAGGCGTGACGCGCGGCGACTCGGGCGCGCTGCGCGGCACCATCAGCTACATGGCCCCCGAGGCGGTGCTGGGCCAGATGGTGGACCACCGGGCCGATCTCTTCTCTGCCGGCATCATCCTCTGGGAGCTGTTCGCCGGAGAGCGGCTGTTCGCCGGCAACTCCGAGATGGAGATGATGCACAAGGTGCGCGACGGCCGGGTGCCCAACGTGCAGAAGCTGAACCCCGAGATCCCCGATCAAGGCGCGGCCATCGTGCGCAAGGCCCTGCAGCCCGATCGCGGCGCGCGCTTCCAGACGGCCGCCGAGTTCGCCAAGGTGCTGGAGATCCTCGCCCGGCGCAACAGCTGGCCGGTGTCGGTGGACGCGCTCAAGCCGCTGTTGGGAGGGTGAGGCGTGCGCCTGGCGGTGGGCCTGCTGCTGGCGGTGACGCTGGGGGCCTGTGCCACCACGTCTCGCTCCATCCCGGACGCAGCGCAGGCGGAGGTGACGGCCTTCGACGTGCGCCTCGACGGGCCCGACGACGGCGCCTTGCACGCCGAGCTGGCGCTGGCGCCGCCCCGCGCTCCCTTCGAGGAGGTGGAGTGGGAGCTCTTCCTCGAGGGCCTCCGGGTGGCCGCGGGCGTGGAGCGGGTGCTGGAGGCCGAGAAGCGCGAGGACGGGCGCGTCACCCTCTTGGTGAACAGCCCGCTGGTGTTCCGTGGCGTGCCCTGGCGCGGTGGCAGCGCCTTCGTCCAGGTGCGCCTGACGGGCGTGGTGCGGCTGCGCGCGCCTGGTGTGACCGAGTTCCGCTTCGCGTCCACCCGGGAAGCCCTGGTGAAGGGCCTGCCCACGCTCGATCAGCCGCGCGAGTAGGTCAGACGGACTTCACCGGCTCGAGGCGCTCGTGGCTCGGCCGGCGATCCCCGACCGGCTGCGGCTTTGGCTTGAGCACGCGGATCCGGTCCAGCCGCGGCCCCTCCTTGCCGTGCACGAAGAAGGTCCACCCTTCGTAGGTGAACTTGTCGTTCAGCTCGGGGATCGCCCCCGCCAGGTGCGACAGGAAGCCGCCCAGCGTCTCGAACTCCCCGCCCTCGGGGAACTTGAAGGCGAAGGCCTTCGCGAAGTCCTCCACCGGCAGGGTGGCGTCCACCAGGAAGCTGCCGTCGGCCTGCTTCTCGTAGGTGCGCACGTCCTCTTCGAACTCGTCGCGGATGTCGCCGACGATTTCCCGCAAGATGTCTTCCAGCGTGACGATGCCGGAGAAGCCGCCGTACTCGTCCACCACCACCGCCATGTGGATCCGCTCGCGCTGCATCTCGCGCAGCAGATCGCCGATCGGCTTCACCCACGGCACGTACACCACCGGCCGCAGCAGATCGCGCAGGACGATCAGCTCCGGGTTCTGCACCATGGGCACGATGTCGCGCACGTGGAGGATGCCGATGATCCGATCGATGTCGTCCTGGTACACCGGGATGCGGCTGTGGTTCTCCTCGGAGACGAGCTGCATCAGCGCGTCCATCGACGTGGACAGCTCGATCGCCACCACCTCGGTGCGCGGCACCATCACGTCGCGGCAGGTCTTGTCCGACAGCTCGAAGATGCTGCGGATCAACTCCGGGGCGCCCTTGTCCACCTCGTCCTGCTGCGCCTGGCGGATGAGCTGCTTCTCCAATTCCTCCAGCGGCGGGGGCGGCGCCTGGAACCTCACCTGGGCCCCGAAGGGCTTGAGCAGCAGGTTGAGCGGCACCGACAGCAGCTTCACCAGCGGGTACAGCACCGTGACGGTCACGCTGCCGAAGCGAGACAGCACCAGCGCCCACACGTCGGGGCGCTGCATCGCCGCCGAGCGGAAGGTGACCTCGAAGAGCGTCGTCACCAGCGCCGCCACCAGCGCCACCGACAACGGCACCGCCCAGGCAGCCCAGGTGGTGTGCAGCTCCACCGGCGCGAAGCCCACCAACTGCGGCGTGGACAGCACGGCGATCGCCGTCACCAGAAAGCCCGCCAGCACCATGCCCGAGCGCAGCGCCGCCGCCGTCTCCTCTGGATCCGCCCGCAGCTTCAGCACCCGCACCGCGCGCCTGGAGCCTCCCTGGGCCAGCTCCCGCAGCTTGAAGTCGCTCGAGCCCTGCAGGGCAGTCTCCATCGCCGCGAGCAGCCCGCGGATCGAGAGGAGTCCCCCCAACAGGAGCCATATGGCCCAGGTCGGCATTCCACCTCCCTGTTTAGCCCATCGCGCTCCGCCTCGGGATTTCGGAGCCAAACAACTGAAATCAGAAGACTTTCGGGGTCTCTGACACCCCTTTTGACGGGTGCAGTGAGGCGTGGTGAAGAGGGCGGGCGTGGGGACTGCGCGACGGTTGGGGCTGATGTGGGCGCTGGCGCTGCCGGCGGCGGCCCAGGCCTGGCCGGTGGACTGGATCCACGACGTGGAGGCCGGGAAAGAGAAGTTCGTCCGCCTGCCCCGGCTGGACTGGTTCGAGGTGGAAGATCCAAAGGTGGCGAAGGTGGAGTGGCTGGAGGAGTCCGGCGAATTGCTCCTCACCGGCCTCGAGCCCGGGCGGACGGTGGTGCTGCTGGGCGCCGACGGCAAGGTGGCCGCCTGGCGCCTCCGGGTGGCGTCGAAGCCCGTCACCGAGGACGTCCTCTTCACCGCCGCCCAGAAGGCCTGCCCCGACTTGAAGCCCACGCCGCTGGAGGACGTGAAGCTGACCGTCACCGTGCAGGACGAGGCGTGCAGGAAGGCCCTTACCGCGCTCTTCCAGACGGACGCCTTCGAGGCGCGGCACCTGGAGCTCACCTTCACGGACAAGGTGCTGCAGGCGCAGCTCAAGGCGGTGGAGGAAGGGCTCAAGGCCGCGGCCGGCCGGAAGGCGACGGCCCGCTACGTGGGCGCGGGGCTGGTACTGGAAGGCCAGGTGACGAAGGAAGAGCACCGCAAGGCGCTGTGGGAAGTCCTCCGGCGAACCCTGGGCCGCTTCGCGCTGGACGATCGCCTCGTGGAGCCGCCGCCCGCCGACGCCGGCGCCGATTGATCGCGAAGGCTCAGCGGCCCTTCACTGGTCGTCGTTGCACAGGCAGTCCTTCTGGGGCGGGGCGGCCACCGTCACCGCCGCCGCGTCCGGCGGGAGCTCGAAGTCGTGATCGCCTGGCTGCAGGGAGAGCTGCAGCTGGCCCTTCGCGCCCATCGTCCAGCGGTACCGGGCGCGGTTGCGCATCCACGCGGCGGCGCGGCGCTCGCTGGGCGCGTCGAGCACCGCGTACTCCATGCCGTGGTACTGGGGCACCGCGACGCGAACCACCGTCTCCGCCTGGCCCAGCGGCAGCTTCAGCCGGCGCAGCGTGGCCGCCTGGGAGTCGAGGGCCAGCTCCTCGAAGTCGGCGCAGCTGTCCTGGTAGCGCAGCTTCGATCCAGCCAGCAGCAGAGCCCGCGGCCGCCGGGCGTCGACGGTCAGCTCGAGCAGCGGCCCCTCCTTCACCCCTGTGCGCGCTCGGCGGGCGGCGGCCTCCTGCCGGACGCGCCTTCTGTCCGTGGGCTCGAAGTCACAGGCCTCTCGCGCGTCCACGCCGGTGAGGCACACCGCGGCAGGGAGCGTCTTCGTGGCCCTGGCCTCGACCATCCAGGTCGCCCCGGCGACGTCCCCCTTGCAGCCCCACGCCAGCCTGGCGCGCCTGGCGGGCGCGAAGTTCCTGGTGAGCGCGGCGGAGATGACCGACGAGGCGCGCTGAGCCGCCCAGGCTGCCCGCAGCAGGCCTTCCCGCGCCGGCTCGTCGCTCGCGAGCAAGAGCGCTCGGTGCCACAGCGCCACCGCGTTGGCGCGGCCCTCCTCGGTGTCGGGCTGGGTGGCCGCGGCGTGCTCCAGGAGCTGGATGGACGCGGGCCTGGGCGCAAGCCAGCTCGCGTCCACCGTGCCGTGGATCGTCCGGGTCGACACCCGGGTGGGCTCGCTGCCCTCGGGCCCGAAGTCGACCTCCCGGGCGACCTCCACCGCGACGGTGGCCTTCGCGCCTCCGACTGCTTCCACCTTCACCCGGGTGTTGAAGGGCAGGGTGAGGGGCGCGCCGCCCTTCTTCGCGCCAGACGCCTTCAGCGGCACCTGCGCGGCGGCCACCCAGGCGTCGGCGCCCGCCTCCACGGCGCCCGCGCCGGGGACCAACTGGGGCAGCGCGCCCTCGGGCAGCACGTCCGCCTTCGCGCCGCCCCGCTGGACGGCCAACTGCGCCAACAAGGCCACCTGCCACGCGGTGGGCGCCGCCTGGCGAAGCAGCAGCTCCTCCGCGCGCGCCGGATCATCGAGGAGGTGGGGGATCAACGCCTCCCCGTCGGTGGCCTCGGCTCTCGGCTCCTCCGGCACCTCGAGGACGGTGGCGGGCTGCGGTGGCGCTTCCTCAGCAGGCGCCTCTTCTGCGGCGGCCTCCGGTGCCGGGGCGGGGGCGGGCTGAGGCGGCGCCACGACGGGCGCGGGCGGCCGCTCCTCGCAGCCCAGGGTCGCCAGGAGCCACAGCAGGGCGAGGAGGCGGTGCACGGGTGGCGCGAGTGTACGGCGTCGCCGGCGACTCGACGAGGAAACGGGCCACCCCGGGGAAACCTGCTATGGCTCGCGCATGGTGCGCGCCCCCCCCGCGAGGTCCTGGTGAGCCTCCCCTGGGCCGAGCTCAAGGCGCTCCTCCTCGCGGCGTACCGCACGGCGCTGTCGAAGGCGCTGCCGC
>JADLDB010000094.1 GCA_020846875.1 Myxococcales bacterium
ACGGGCTGCACCTGGCGGGAGGCGCACGACTGCGCGCAGTACGGGAGCAACTGCGTCGACCACCAGTGCAACGGCGGGACGGCGCCGGGCTCGGGCTGCACCTGGCGCGAGGAGCACGACTGCCGGCAGCAGGGGGCGGGGTGCGCCGACCACCAGTGCAGTGGCGGCACCGCGGCGGGGACGGGCTGCACCTGGCGCCAGACGCACGACTGCCAGCAGCAGGGGCGGGCTTGCCGCCTGGGTCAGTGCACCTGACGGGTCAGCCTGATTGCAGCACCCGGGGGGGCGAGGCTCGGGGAAGGCAGAGCCACCTGGCCTCTGGCCGCGGTCGTCTTGTGTGCAGTCGGAATGACGTGCAGGGCTGCGGCTCGGCAGCCGACGGCAACACCACCTTCGACGAGGGCAAGCGCTGCTGGATCAACAAGGTCATCTTCCCTGTCGCAGCGCACCCGGTGGTGGGCTGGCGAGCCTCTGGTACCGTGACGCCATGAGAGTCATCGCGCTCGTCGCAGTGCTCGCGTGGATGGGCTGCAGCGCAGGAGGACCGGCCGACGGCGGCGCAGGAGGCGCGGGGGGAGGCGCGGTCGGCGGTGGCGGCGGTGGCGCTGCCGGAGGGCTCGGAGGCGGAGGAGGTGGTGGAGCAGGCGGAGGCGGAGGCCCGAGCACCGACGGTGGCTTTGGCGCTGACGGAGGCTCGAGCACCGACGGCGGCTGGCTGCGCCTCGCGCCGGGCACGTCGTGGCAGTGGCAGCTCACCGGCGCCATCGACACCAGCGTGGACGCGGGCGTCTTCGACGTGGACCTCTTCGAGACGCCGCAGGCCACCATCGACGCGCTCCACGCCTCGGGCCGGAAGGTCATCTGCTACTTCGACACGGCGTACGAGCCGGGCCGGCCGGACTCCGCGCAGCTCGAGCCGTACCGAGGCAACCCGGTGCAGGGCTGGCCGGGGCAGTACTGGCTGGACTTCCGGCAGCAAGCGGTGCGCGACGTGATGCGCGCGCGGATGGACCTCGCGGTGACGAAGCGCTGCGACGCGCTGGAGCCCGACGACGTCGACGCCATCGACAACGACCCGGGCATTCCGTTGACGGCCGCCGACCAGCTCGACTTCTGTCGCTTCCTCGCGCGCGAGGCGCACGCGCGGGGCCTCGGCGTGGCGCTGAAGAATGACCTGGCGCAGGTTCCTCAGTTGGTTGGCGACTTCGACTTCGCCGTCAATGAGGAGTGCTTTCAGTACAACGAGTGCAGCGACCTCGCCCCGTTCATCCAGGCCGGCAAGGCGGTGCTGCAGGTCGAGTACACGAGCGGAAACCTGGAGACGAAAGCGGCGAGCATCTGTCCACAGGCGAACGCGCTGAACTTCGACACGCTCATCAAGCGGCTCGACCTCGACGCGCCGCGACGGCCGTGCCGGTGAGGGGAGCACCAAAGTTGACAATCCGCCTGGGGGCCAGGGGTCTCCCAGCGGAGCACCAAAGTTGCTCCCCGATGCCAGCTTCGCAGAAACTTTGGGTGCTCCACCCGCGCCAAGCTTCGGGCGTCGGCTGGCCACCTGCTCAGCCCGCGGTGAAGGCCAGCAGCGCGGCGCCCTCGGCCACCTGGTCGCCCGCGGCGAAGTGGAACGAGTCCACCTGGCCGTCGGAGGGCGCGGTGATGGTGTGCTCCATCTTCATCGCCTCCATCACCAGCAGCGGCGTGCCCTTCGCCACCTTGACGCCCGGCTTCGCGAGCAGCGCCACGACCTTGCCCGGCATCGGCGCGGCGAGTCCTCCGCCTTCGGCCTCTTCGGCGGCGTGGGCCAGCGGATCGAAGCGCTTGAGCGCGGTCTGCGTGCCGGCGTGGAAGACGTGCACCTCGTCTCCGCTGAAGACGACGGTGCCACGGATCGGCTGATCGCCCAGCATCGCGTGCACGTCGTCGCCCGCCACGGTGAAGGTGAGGCGCCTTTCCGCCTTCCCTGAGGAGAAGCGGTACGCGGTGTGGCCGTACGTCACGGACACCTCGTGCGGGCCGTGCGCCGAAGACGCCTTGAGTGTGCGCGTGTACGTCTGGTTGAGCCGCCAGCCGCTCCGAGCCGACCACGGATCGGTCGACGTGCGCGCGGCCTCCTCTTCCCGGTGCAGCTCGGCGGCGGTGGCCAGCGCCAGCACCGCGTCCGACGGCGGCGCCTCCCTGGGGAAGAGCGCGTCGTGGTTCCGCGCGATGAGCCCGGTGTCCACCTCGCCGCTCGCGAACGGCCTCGACGCGATGACGCGCCGGAGGAACGCCACGTTGGTGTGGAGGCCCACCACCTGCGTCTCCTCCAGCACCTGCTGGAGTTGCTTGAGCGCCTGCTCGCGATCGCTGCCCCAGACGATCAGCTTGGCGATCATCGGATCGTAGAAGGGCGTGATGGCGTCGCCCTGCCGTACGCCCGAGTCCACCCGCACCGCGGTGCGTTTCCCACCGCTGAACTCCACGTGCGCGGGGAAGCGCAGGTGCGCGAGCGAGCCGATGCTGGGCAGGAAGCCCTTCTCCGGGTTCTCCGCGTAGAGGCGCGCCTCCACCGCGTGGCCGGTCAGCTTCAGGTCCTCCTGCTCCACCGGCAGCGGCTCGCCCGACGCCACGCGGAGCTGCCACTCGACCAGGTCGAAGCCGGTCACCAGCTCCGTCACCGGGTGCTCTACCTGGAGCCGGGTGTTCATCTCCATGAAGTAGAAGGCGTCGCCCTCGGCGATGAACTCCACCGTACCGGCGCCGACGTAGCCGACCGCCTTCGCCGCTGCGACCGCCGCCTCGCCCATCGCCTTGCGCCGCGCCGCCGTCATGCCGGGCGCCGGCGCCTCCTCCAGCACCTTCTGGTGCCGTCGCTGCACGCTGCAGTCGCGCTCGAAGAGGGACACGCAGCTCCCCTTCGTGTCCGCAAACACCTGCACCTCGATGTGCCGCGGCTTCGTGAGGTACTTCTCCACCAGCACCGCGTCGTCGCCGAAGGCGCTCGCCGCCTCGCGCTTGCAGGACTCGAGCGCCGCCTGGAAGTCGCCGGCCTTCTCGACGACGCGCATGCCCTTGCCGCCCCCGCCCGCGCTGGCCTTGATCAGCACCGGGAAGCCGATGCGCGCGGCCTCCTTCGCCAGCAGCGCCGGGTCCTGATCGTCGCCGTGGTAACCGGGCACCAGCGGCACGCCGGCCTTCTGCATGAGCGTCTTCGCCGCCGACTTGAGGCCCATCGCCGAGATCGCGCTCGCCGGCGGGCCGATGAACACCAGCCCCGCCTTCACGCACGCGTCCGCGAAGTCCTCGTTCTCGGACAAGAAGCCGTAGCCGGGGTGAATGGCCTGGGCGCCGGACGACCTCGCCGCGGCGAGGAGGCGCTCCATCACCAGGTAGCTGTCCTTCGCGGGCGCGGGGCCGATGCGCACCGCCTCGTCGCAGGCGGCTACGTGCTTCGCGCCGGCGTCGGCGTCGGAGTACACGGCGACGGTCTTCACGCCCAGCTTGCGCGCGGTGGCGGCTACGCGGCAGGCGATCTCTCCACGGTTGGCGATGAGGATCTTGTCGAACATGGTCACATCCGGAAGACGCCGAAGGTCGTCTCAGGCACGGGCGTGTTGAGCGTGGCGGACAGCGCGAGGGCCAGGGTCATGCGCGTGTCGGCGGGGTCGATGACGCCGTCGTCCCAGAGGCGCGCCGACGCATAGTACGGGTGGCCCTGCTCCTCGTACTGCGCGCGAATCGGCGCCTTGAAGGCCTCCTCTTCCTCTTTGGACCACTTCCCGCCCTTGCCCTCGATGCCGTCGCGCTTCACCGTGGCCAGCACGCTCGCCGCCTGCTCGCCGCCCATCACCGAGATGCGCGCGTTGGGCCACATGAAGAGGAAGCGCGGCCCGTAGGCGCGGCCGCACATGCCGTAGTTCCCGGCGCCGAAGCTGCCCCCGATGATGAGCGTCAGCTTGGGCACCGCCGCGGTGGACACGGCCGTCACCATCTTCGCGCCGTTCTTCGCGATGCCCTCGTTCTCGTACTTTCGGCCCACCATGAAGCCGGTGATGTTCTGCAGGAAGACGAGCGGGATCTTCCGCTGGCAGCACAGCTCGATGAAGTGCGCGCCCTTGAGCGCCGACTCGGAGAAGAGGATGCCGTTGTTCGCGATGATGCCGACGGGCATGCCGTGGAGGTGCGCGAAGCCCGTCACCAGCGTGGTGCCGTAGCGCGCCTTCCACTCGTCGAACTCGGAGCCGTCGACCAGGCGCGCGATGATCTCCCGCACGTCGAAGGGCTTCTTGGTGTCGGTGGGGATGATGCCGTACAGCTCGTCGGCTTCGTGCTTCGGCGCGACGGGCGCCCGCAGCGGGATGTTGGGCCGCTTCTCCACGTTCAAGTGCGAGACGATGCGCCGCGCGATGGCCAGCGCGTGCGTGTCGTTCTGCGCGAGGTGGTCGACCACGCCGGACAGCCGCGTGTGCACGTCGCCGCCCCCCAGGTCCTCGGCCGACACCACCTCGCCTGTCGCCGCCTTCACCAGAGGAGGTCCGCCCAGGAAGATGGTCCCCTGGTTCTTCACGATGACCGACTCGTCGCTCATCGCCGGCACGTACGCGCCGCCCGCGGTGCAGCTGCCCATCACCACGGCGAGCTGCGGAATGCCCTTCGAGGACAGCTGCGCCTGGTTGAAGAAGATGCGGCCGAAGTGCTCCCGGTCGGGGAACACCTCGTCCTGGTTGGGCAGGTTCGCGCCGCCCGAGTCCACCAGGTAGATGCAGGGCAGGCGGTTCTCTGCGGCGATCTCCTGGGCGCGGAGGTGCTTTTTCACCGTCAGCGGGTAGTAGCTGCCGCCCTTCACCGTGGCGTCGTTGCAGACGATGACGCACTCGCGCCCCGTGACGCGCCCGATGCCGGTGATGAGACCAGCGCCCGGCGCAGCGCCGTCGTACATGCCGTGCGCCGCGAGCTGCGAGAGCTCGAGGAAGGGGGTGCCGGGGTCGAGCAGCCCGTTGACGCGCTCGCGGGGCAGCAGCTTTCCGCGCGCCAGGTGCTTCTTCCGCGCGTCCTCGCCGCCGCCCAGCGACACCTTCGCCACCTGCGCCTTCAGGTCCTCCACCAGGCCGCGCATCGCGGTGGCGTTGGCGAGGAAGTCGGCGCTGCGGGGGTTTAGCTGGGAGCTCAAGGTGCTCATGCGGCCCCGGGTTCTACTCCGAGGGCCATCGCGGGGCGCGGAAGAAACCGGCGACGAGCGTCCCGGCCACCGGTGGTGGGGCTCAGCGCGTCGGTCGCTTCTGGAAGACGAGGGCCGCGGCCTTCGAGCGCGGCGTGGTGAGGTGGAAGCTGCGGGCTGGCAAGGCTTCGGTCGCGCGCCGCACCTCTTCGGCGAGCTGCACGCCTTCGTAGCGCCACGGTGCCTCGCCCCCCTTGAGCGTCTCGAGCAGTCGGGCGCCGTCCAAAGGCTGGTAGCCGGCGAAGGCGAGCGTCTCGACGGCGCGGTCGACCAGCTCCGGCTCGTAGGTGGTGACCGTCGAGGCGAGGGTGAGGGTGAGGAACTTGTCGCTGACCTTCCGGGAAAGGCCGGCAGGCAGCTCGGTGAGCGGCTCACCAAAGGCGCGCAGGAGCTGGTCGTTGGACTTCTCGGTCATCGCGGCGGCGAGGCACTCCACCTCCAGCGCGCGAGAGAGGAAGGCCACGTCGCGCCGCTCCGCCACCCGGGTGATGGCCAGCATCAGCACCATCGCCAACTGAGCGTCGTTCTCCACCCGTGAGAGGAGGCCGGTGGTGACGAAGACGAAGCCGCCGGGGCTGCCGAAGAAGAGCGGTCGCTCCACGTCCAGCGCGCCGAACACCCACGGGAGGTGTCCACGCCCGGAGAACGCGGCGAGGCCCTTGCCGAGCAGGTTCAGCTCACGGTCGACCCTCTCCGTCTCTTCCGCGGTCAGGCCGAGCCACGCGGGATCCCACGCGACCCCGCCGTCGGCGATGGGGTGGCTGCCCGCGCGATGGGCGAGGTCCAGCGCCAGCGTGGCGCCGAAGGCCTCCTCCTCCCGCCACGTGACAGGCTTGTCCCGCAGGGCCTGGCACTCCTTCACGATCCGAAACGAATCCGCCGCGGCGGCTGTGGCCAGCGTGTCGCCGACGGTCGGCACCCCGGCCGAGCGCAACCTGGGCTGACAACTGCTCGCGCACAGCAGCCACAGACCGAGCCAGGTGAAGTAACGGGACATGCACCCAGTGTTGGGCCTCCCGGCGAGGCGCGCAACGACGGACTTTGGTCGATCGCGTCACCCGGGCGCGACGCCGTTGACGCCGTACGTCGAGCGCGAGCCGAAAGCGCGTGCACCTCGGAGATGGCGTGCTGGTGATCCACGCGCTGCTGTCACGCCGCCATGACGCCCGATTCCCGGGCGATCCCGCTGGTGCATCCACGCGCGCCTGTCCCCTCCCGTTCTGCTCGTCCCCTTTGCAGCGGCCACCGCGAGTGAAACGCGCGCGGCTCACTTCGGGTCGCCGGGGCGGGGCGAGAGCCCCTGGGTGAAACCGTCAGGTGACGGTGGGCCACCCGGCCCACGAATTGCTCACCCCCTGGTCATGACACGGACCAACTGGGCCATCGCAGTGCTGCTCCTCGCCAGCGCGTGCGGCGAGGGCCTCGGCAACGTGAAGCAGGAGGCGACCCGGCCGCACGCGGTGAACCACCCCGGCAAGCGCAACGACGCCCTGCGCCTCGCCGAGCAGCAGACCGGCCTCCCCCGCGAGGTGGTGATGGCGCTCGCCTACCAGCAGGGCCGCTTCGAGTCGGCGTCCCCCGACGACACGCCGCTCAGGCACGACGTGGTGAGCGATGATCCGGAGCTCAGCGGCGACGAGTACGGCGGCATTCACCACTTCGGGCCCATGTACCTCTCGCTCGAGCAGGTGACCGCCGGCGCGCGCTCAGCCGGGCTCGCCGAGGACGCGGTGAGGAACGACGACGCCGCCAACATCCTCGCCGGCGCGGCGGTGCTGGCCGAGAAGGCGAAGCCGCTCACCTCCGACGAGGACTTCGAGACGCTGGCGCCCTTCCGCGAGGCCCTGACGCGCTACCTCGCGCTGGAGGACTCGCCGGCCGCGGGCAACCTGGCCATCGCAGAGATCCACGACCTGCTGCGCGCCGGCTTCAAGGTGACGCTGGACGACGGCGAGACGCTGGAGGTGACGGGCTTCGGGCCAGCGCTCACCACCACCGCGCGCGCGCTGGGCGTGGGCGAGTACCCGGCGGTGCAGTGGATCCGCAGCCCCAACTTCAGCTCCCGCGACGGCAACCCGGTGCGCTTCGTCGTCGTCCACGACATGGAGGGCTTCATGTCGTCGGCCATCGCCGTCTTCTCCAACACCGCGCGGCAGTCCTCGGCGCACTACCTCACCCGCGCGTCTGACGGGCACATCGTGCAGATGGTGGACGAAGGGATGAACGCCTGGCACTGCGGTAACGGCTGGTACAACCGCAACTCCATCGGCATCGAGCACGAGGGCTTCGCCGGGCGGCCCGCGGGCGGCGGCTACTACAACGAGACGCAGTACGTGGCGTCGGCGCAGCTGGTGGCGGCCATCGCCACGCGCTACCGCATCCCCATCGATCGCGGGCACATCTTCGGCCACGGCAACGTGCCGTCCTCGGGGGCTGGCGGCATCTGCAGCGACGCGCAGGCCAACGCCGCGCACTGTGGAGGCGCCGGTCACCACTGGGATCCCGGCCCGTACTGGGACTGGGGCCACTACCTGGACCTGGTGGCGAAGTTCGCCAGCGCGCCGCCACCGCCTCCGCCCGCGAAGAAGTACGAGGTGCTGACCGGCGACTTCGACGGCGACGGCAAGACGGATCTCGCCACCATCTCGCCCAACGGGGGCGGGGGCTGGGCCCAGTGGGTGGCGATGGAACTCTCCGGCAGCGGCACCTCCACCGTGTGGAGCGCGCACACGCCACAGCACATGCGCAACGGCAACGGCGACGCCGACTATCGGGTGCTGGCCGCCGACTTCAACGGCGACCGCAAGACGGACCTCGCCACCATCTCCACCACCGGCGGAGGGGGCTGGCGCGACTGGGTGGCGCTGGAGCTGTCCACCGGCGCGGGCTTCGTGTCCACGGTGTGGCGCGCGACCACCCCCATCCACATGCGCAACGGCGACGCGACGCGCGACTACCGGGTGTTCGCCGCGGACTTCAACGGCGACGGGAAGGCGGACCTCGCCACGCTGTCTCCCAACGGCGGCGGCGGCTGGGCGGACTGGGTGGCGCTGGAGCTGTCCACCGGCGCGGGCTTCACCTCCACGGTGTGGAGCACCGTCACCTCGGGGCACATTCGCCGCGGCGGGCCGGGCGGCTACCTGGTGCGGGTGGGCGACTTCAACGGCGACCAGAAGGCGGACCTCTTGACGGTGAGCCCCAACGGCGGCGGCGGGTGGCGCGACTGGTACTCGATGGAGCTGTCCACGGGGGCCGGCTTCGTGTCCACCGTGTGGAGCTCACCCACGCCCATGCACATGCGCAACGGCGGCCCGGACTTCTACCGGGTGCTGGTGGCGGACTTCGACGGCGACGGGAAGGACGACGTGGCCACCGTGTCTCCGCTGGGCGGCGGCGGCTGGAGGGACTGGATCGCCATGGACCTCTCCACCGGCGGGGGTTTCCGTTCCACGGTGTGGGGCGCGCACACGCCCAGCCACATGCGCAACGGCGGTACGGGTGACCACGCAGTCATCGCGGCGGACTTCAACGGCGACGGGAAGGCCGACCTCGCCAGCATCACCGCCACGGGCGGCGGCGGCTGGCGCGACTGGGTGGCGATGGAGTTGTCCACCGGCGCGGGCTTCCGCTCGACGGTGTGGGGGGCGAACACGCCCATTCACATGCGCAACGGCGGCGGGGGCAGCCGGGAGTGGCGCGTGCTGGTGGGTGACCTCGACGGGAACCAGAAGGCGGACCTGCTCACCCTGAGTCCGAATGGCGGCGGCGGCTGGGCCGACTGGTTCGCGGTGGAGTCGTCCACGGGCGCGGGCTTCACCTCGTGGGTGCGCGGCGCGGCGACGCCCCAGCACATCCGCAACGGCGGCTTCTGAGCGGCCTCAGTACAGCCCGATGCCCGCCGGGCCGTTCGAGGTCGTGCCCCAGGTCTGCGAGGTGCGCGTGTGGGCCACCATGGTGTTGGTGTTGTTCTCGCCCGCGGGGGGCTGTTGGCCGGCCGCCGCGGGCGCGTCGAACGAGAAGTAGACGTAGCTCTGCGTCGCGCCGGCCCCGTAGTTTTCCCAGGTGGCCCCGCCGTTGTTGTTGCTCTTCGTGGCGATGACCTTCGCCGTGTTGCTCGAGCTCCAGGTCCTGTTGGGCGTCGTCCCGGTGGCGCGGTTGGGGCCAAAGCGGTTGTGATCGGCGAAGTAGGTGATGGGCCTGCTCGCCGTCCCGAGGCCGATGTTGATGGGGAAGGGCGTGCCGTCGAGGAAGTTCCGGGTGATGAGCAGCCCCGAGGTGGCGCAGGCGTTCCTCGTCACCATGACCGCCGCGTTGAGGTTCGCGTCGTTGGTCATGTCGATGGTGTTGCCGGTCAGCACCACACCGAAGAGCTGGCCGGCCGCGGGCAGGCTGCACTCCACCTGAATGCCGTCGGAGTGCGTGGAGTCGCCGTCGCTGCGGTCCGCGTCGTAGGCGTACCACTGGTTGTGGTGAATCCAGCTGCGCTCGATGCGGACGTCGGTGTTGGGCGCCGCGCCCTGGTGGATCTGCATGCCGTCGACGGTGCCGGTGATTTCACTGCGCAGCAGAGCAAGCCGGCACGCGCGCAAGCCAAGCCCGTGGTGGTAGTCGGTGTTGATGCCGGCTCCGCGCTGCACGGCCGGGGGCACGCGGAACTCGGAGTCCTCGAGGCGCAGCGCCACGGTGTTGGCGTCGTTGCTGTTGAGCAGCGTCTTGCCGTTGGTCACGCCGTTGGGCGGAGGGGCGTCTGGCGCTGCGGGAATGGAGACACCTTCGACGATGGACCGCCGCAGCGTCACGTTGGGGGCGCGCACCGACACATAGCCGCGCAGGTGCAGGCGATCGATGACGAACCGGCCGTTCTCGAGGTACGTGAAGCCGGCAGGCAGCGTCACCGTGGTCGAGGTGTTTCGCCGCAGCGAGTAGGCCCCGTTGCTGTAGAGGACGTACAGCGTCTCCTCCGCGTCCGTCGGCGTATTGGTGGCGCTCTTGTTGGGCTTCTCGAGGTCGAGCAGGTGGAGCCGGTCCTTCACGACGTCGGGCACACCGGTGGTCGCGTCATCCGGCGAGTAGGAGCCGCTGGCGCGCTCCGAGAGGGTGACGGTACGCGCCGCGCTCGCCGAGCCGCCGGCGCTGGTGGTGATGGTCAGCGTCACCACGTAGCTCCCGGGAGTCGAGTAGGTGTGCGGAGGTGGTGTCTGGCCGGTCGCGGAGCTGCCGTCGCCCCAGTCCCAGGCGCGGCTCGTGATGGGGGCGGTGCCTCCCGAGGAGGCGTCGTCGTCGACTGACACCGTGAGGTCCCGGGCGTCCAGCTCGAAGCGCGCCAATGGGCCAGGAAGGCCTGCGTCCCCGCCCGCGTCAGGCGCCCCTGCGTCGTTGGCGCTGCCGGCGTCGGTGGGCGCCCCAGCGTCGGTCCCGTCGCCTGCGTCCGTCGTCTCGCCTGCGTCCGTCGTCTCACCTGCTTCCGTCAGCTCACCTGCGTCCGTCAGCTCACCTGCGTCCGTCTCACCGGCATCCATCGCCTCGCCCGCGTCCATCGTCGCACCCGCGTCGTCGTCGCCAGGCGGCGCCCCGCAGGACAGGAGGGTCAGGAAGCAGAGAATGCCCGCGCGAGCCTGCATGCCGACGCTCTAGCGCTGGGAGCGAGGCCGAGCGAGTCCTGCAGCGGCAGAGGTGAGGCCGCGAGGTTTCTTCTGCCAGCACTGGAGCCGGCACTGGTGCGTGCGCGGCGGGACAGGCACACTCCCGCGCATGAGGAAGCGCTCCTGCCGAATGCTGGGTGTCACGCTGAGCCTGTGGGCGTTTGGGGCGGCGGCGGAGTGCTCCGTCACCACGAAGGACTTCAAGCCGCAGTTCGCTGCGAAGTTGCCCAAGGGCTTCAAGCTCAATTCCTCGAAGCTGGACGCGAAGGCGAGGACGTACCGCCAGGAGCTCAAGCTGCCGTACGGCGAGACGGTGACGGTCGAGCTCGGCGGCTGCGAGCGCTTCAAGTACTCGTACCTGATCAAGGCGCCGACGGTGACGACGAAGACGGTGGGCGCCGAGGTGCTGGCGGTGAGCCGGCGCGTGCTGCCGACCCTGCCGATGAAGGAGGACGCCATCGCGGATCCGAAGCGGCTGGCGAAGGCGCTCGACGAAGCAGAGATCGTCTCCCTGCCCAGCGAGCTGCCCTGCGGAGGCGCGACCTGCCAGGTGTCCGTCGAGCCGGACCCGAAGGCGAAGAAGGACAAGCCGAAGCCGAAGCCGAAGAAGGGCAAGGACGCCAAGCCCGAGGAGAAGAAGGACGAGCCGGTGGCCGAGGCGCCCGGGCAGATCCGCATCTCCTGGGAAGCACCCGAGCCTTAAAGCGTCACTCCACGCCGAAGGTCTTGCGAACGTCCACCGCGGGCTTGCCGCCGAAGCGCGCCTTCACCTGCGGCAGCGTGCCGAAGCTCACGGACACCATGCGATCGACGTACAGCGTGCCCTTCAGGTGGTCGACCTCGTGCTGGAGGATGCGCGCCGGCCACCCCTTCACCCGCCAGGTGACCGGCTGGCCGCGTTCGTCGAGGCCCGACACCTCCACCTCGCGGAAGCGCGGCACCAGCGCCGCGTAGCCCGCCACCGACAGGCAGCCCTCGAAGAAGGTCACCTGCTCCTCGCCGATGGGCGTCAGCGTGGGGTTGATGAAGACGCGCAGCGGCACGGGCCCGCGCTCGCGCTCGGCCAACTCCTCCTTCGTCAGCGTGGCCTGCAGCTCGACCCGGTCCTCCAGCACCAGCACCTGCAGGCTCACGCCCAGTTGCGGCGCGGCGAGGCCGACCCCCGGCGCCTCCCGCATCGCGGTCACCATCCGGGTGAGCAGGGCCTGGAAGTCCGGCGTGCGGATCTCCTCGGCGCGGACCGGCTGGGCCTGCAGGCGGAGCACCTCGTGGCCGGTCTGGACGATGGGGTTCTCCTTCTCCATGCGTGCCTCCGGGGCGGGCAGGGTGGTGGCGCAGGCGGAGAGGAGGAAGAAGGCTGGAGCCGTCCGCCCGAGCGACTGCGCTAGACCGAAGGCTCGCCTCGTCATGATGCTCCCGCTCCTCGTGCTGGCTGGCGTCTGTGGGCCCGTGGTGGCCGACGCGGACTTCGCCGCCACCCAAGCACAGGGGCTGGCGCGCTTCGACGGTGGAGTGCGCCTCGACGCCCTCACAGCGCTCTCCACTGGCCCGGACGCGGGGATCGCCCGGCAGCCGGGCTCCCGCTTCGGCGTGATGGACTCGCCGGTGTTCGACGTCCAGCAGGTGACTCGCTGGACCAGCGTGGGCTGGACGACGGCGCGGCCCAGTGGCGTGCGCCTGCCCGACGACGGCGGCACCGAGCCCTTCCGCCTCGACGCGATGGACCTGACGGGCAACGTTTCGCTGTACCACCTCGATGAAGCGGCGTGGACCGCCCTCGGCTCGTGCCCCGGCGCGGACGCGGGCATCGATGGAGGAGCGAGTGACGCCGGGAGCCCCGACGCCGGAGGAGGAGACGTCGGGACGGGCGCAGCGCAGGACTACACGGTGCGAGGACTCAACGGTGCCGGGGGTGCTGGTGCTCTTGCTGCTCGGGCTCGCCGCGCGCCGCCGGCGCCTCACGGTGGACAGTGCTGAGGCTGAATGCTCCAGCTGCCGCGCTGCGCGCCGTTGTTCCACACCACCTTCGAGCCGCCGTAGTTGAAGACGTGGTACCCGTACCAGAGGCCGCCGCAGCTCGTGTAGCTGACGGCGATCTCGTCGGTGTGGCCGACCTCGTGCTGTCCGGCGCACAGGCCCTGCGCGCGCAGGGAGGCGGTGACGGCCGCGAACCAGGTCTGATCCGTGTAGCGATCGCCGATGGAGCAGTCGCTGCCCTTCGGACAGCCGGACAGCTGCTCCATGGTGGTGTTGACCAGGTTGGCCACCATCGCGTTGGTGAGGGTGTGGCCGGTGTATTCGGGATCCGGCACGCCCTGCGGGAAGGTGCAGCCCGTGGTCACCGCGCAGCTCACCGCCACCGAGCGGGTGACGACCGGCCCGAAGGCCGTCGGCGTGGTGGTGCCGGCCACCATGCGGAAGCGCGCGTCGAAGGTGCCGGAGACGAGCGGCGCCCGCAGCGGCACCTGGAAGCTGGCGCTCCCGCCGGGGGGGACGTCGAGGCCGCCCGGGAGGACCACGAAGTCCTCCGCGGCCGCAGGGAGGAACGCGTTCGCCGGGCCGTCGACCCAGGCCAGGCCGTAGCCGCCCGCGCTGGTCCACGTGGTCGAGCCGGTGTTGGTCATCGCCACCGTCGCCGTCGTCGTGGCGTGGCAGGCCATGGTCGCCGGCAAGGTGTGGGCTCCCGCAGTCGCGCCGTTGCCCGCCGTGCCGCCACCGCCTCCAGTCGCTCCGCCCCCGCTGCCGCCACCCGTCGCACCGCCGCCCGTGCCGCCTCCGGTGGCGCCGCCTCCCGCGCCTCCGCCCGTGGCGCCACCACCTACGCCACCGCCACTGCCACCACCGGTTGGGCCACCGCCTGCACCGCCGCCTGCACCGCCGCCGATGCCACCACCGGTCGCTCCACCGCCTGTCCCTCCGCCCGTGGGGCCACCACCGCTGCCGCCTCCGGGCGCTCCGCCGCCTGCGCCCCCGCCCGCCGCGCCGCCGCCCGTGCCGCTGCCGGGCAGCACGGTGACTCGCAGGACGACGTTGGAGCCGTTGGTCGCGTCGCGCGCGGTGACGGCGAGGAGTTGCTCGAGGTCACCGAGGAAGAGCGTGGTGGTAGCCCGGCCGGTCGCGTCGGTGAGGACCTTGAGGGTGGACAACTGCGCGCCCCCGGCGGAAGAGTCGAGGGTGAATTCCACCTGCGCGTCGGGGAGCAGGCCCACGCAGTCGCGGACCTCGACGGAGAGGTCGCGTGACGTGCCGGCCGGGCCACTGAGCGCGGTGGGCCCCAGCGCGGTGAGGCGCTGAGGGCAGGACGGGTCGTTCGGCCCCGAGAGGGTGCCCTCGCAGCCCGTCCACACCAGCGCGGCCGCGAGGAGCCCGAAGAGCTGCTTCTGGAGGGAACCCATGCGCCCACCGCACAGCAAGGGGCACGCCGACAGGCCGCATGACACTCCGGCGGGAAGTCAGGCGCTTGCGGCCTCGCACGCGGGGGCGCGAGGGCGCGGGTGTTGCTCCGGAGGCGACAAGTCGTCGCGCAGCACCCAGGGCAGGGGCACCTCGCAAGGCGCGTCCACCTCGCGCTCGACGCCCTTGATGGTGATGGGCTTCACGTGCCTTGCCCGGCCCCTTCTCGCAGCCGTTCGTCAGGTGGGCGCCGGCCTCGGCTCGGGAGTGAGCGGTGCGCCGAGCAGCTGCGCCACTTCCGCGGCGAAGGCGCGCATCTCGTCGTCGGTGAGGCGGGCGGTGTTCAGCAGCACCAGCCGCGGTCCGGACTTGAGGGTGAGGGCGAGGTGGAGGGGTGGAGCGCTGGCCGCGGCGGTGCTGCGGGGGCGCCCGGCCTCGTCGGCGTTGGCCGCCTCGGTGAGCTTTCCCACCCAGCCGCCCTGGTTCATCGTCACCGCCACGGAGGCCACGTCCTCGAAGCCGGCCGTCACCACCTTCGCGCCGCCGGGCTTCTCCCGCAGCTCCAGCTTCCGCGCCGCGGCGTCGACGGTGAGCACCTGTGGACGCAGGGCATAGCGGGGCAGCGAGAGCGCGCTCAGGAAGACGAGCAGCCACACCAGCGAGCAGGCCCCGCCCACCCAGGTGAAGGTGTTGGTGAAGGTGCGGTGCAGCGTGAGCTTCGGGGCGTTGGGGTCGGCGAGGAAGACGCGCAATTCGCTCACCAGCGCGTCCTTGTCCTTGCGGTTGCGGTCCGAGGACAGGCTCAGGACGGGCACCTCGGCGCCGGCGCCCGTGAGGAGCGCCACGCGCGTGGAGCCGCTGCCGTCTCTCTCGAGGAGCGCCGCTTCGCGCACGTCGTCGGCGTGCCGCTCGAGGTGGAGCAGCCCGAAGAGGACGCCTTCGCGCACGTCGCAGGCCGCGGCGCCGCTGGTGCGGGTGCACGTCACCTCCACGCGCATCGAGCCCAGGCTGAGCAGGCCGGGTCCGAAGAGGAGCAGCAGCACGAAGACGGCGACGCTGGCGAGGACGCGAAGGGCCAGCGACTGCTTCGGCCGCAGCCGCAGGCGGACTCGGCCTCGTTCATCGGTGGTGCGCTCGACCGGCATGGAGGCGCAGCGTAACCCAGCAGTACGAGAGGGCCGTCGACTTCTCGCGTGCGGCGATGTCCCACGCCGGCCGGGGCGCGTGTCCAAGGCGGCGAGACGGGATGACCCCGGGGAGACGATTGCCATGACGCGCCTCATCAAGCCGCTGCTCGTTTTGTCGCTGTTCGCCTGCGGTCCTTCGACGCGGGAGGCGTCGACGCTGGACCCGCTGCCCAACCCGATGGAGCCGGGCTTCACCGCCTCGCAGCAGCCCACGGCGACGAAGTACGCGGCGCTGGTCACCTTCGGGGGCGGTGCGGCGTGCGCGGACCTGGAGAAGCACCTGGAGGATCGCGCCGTCCTCGACATGCGGCTGCGGGTGGCGAGCAGCAAGAAGTACGCGCTGCAGTGGTGGGACTCCTCGCACCAGCCGAATGGGACCGGCGGCGGCACCGGGGGTGGCACGGGCACTTTCGACTCGGGGAGCGCGGGGGGCGCGGGTGGCTCGAGCGGTGGTGCGGGCGGCGGTGGAGGAGGCGCCGGCAGCGGCCCCACCGACTACACCACCACCAACAACCAGGTGGTGGGGGTAGACGAAGCGGACTTCGTGAAGAACGACGGGACGCGGCTGTTCGTCCTCTCCGGGCGCTCGCTCTTCACCGCGTCGACGTGGCCGGCGTCGGCCCTGGCGCGGCGCGGGCAGGTGGCCCTGGACGGCCGGCCCGCGGCGATGTTCCTGGAGGGCGATCGGGTGGTGGTCTTCTCCTACGGCTTCGTCCCGGGCTTCGACCTGCCGTCGTGGTGCCGGCAAGGCGGGTGCGGTGACTGGTACTCCAACGCCACCATCGTCTCGTACGTGGACGTGAGCGATCTCTCCACCCCGCGGGTGGTGGCCCGGCAGCAGCTCGCTGGCCGCTACTTCGACGCGCGGCGGGTGGGGAACTCGATGCGCGTCGTCACCCAGCACGCCTTCCCCTGGCTCAACGAGCTCACGACCTGGGTGGACTGGAACGTCCAGCAGTCGGCGGTCAGCAAGCAGGCGCTGTCCGACGCGTTCGACGCGCTGGCCAACTCGAACGAGGTCCGGATCCGCCAGCGCTCGCTGTCCCAGTGGCTGCCGGACGCGCTCTTGCTCACCGCGGCCGGCAACAGCGCCTTGCCCTTCAACTGCGCGGACGTGGTGTCCACCACCGCCTCGGCGCGGCTGGGCGTGACGAACGTGGTGACGCTGGACCTGGCGGACCCGACGCAGGTGAAGCGGCAGGCGATGCTGGCGCAGGTGGACGAGCTGTACCAGTCGCACGACGCGCTCTACCTGTCGCAGCGGCACTGGTGGTGGTGGTGGTTCGACGGGCAGGACGACGTGACCTACGTCTACAAGTTCGACACCACGCAGCCGGACCGGGCGCGCTTCGCGGCCTCGGCGCGGATCGACGGCACGCCGCTCAACCAGTTCGCCTTCGACGAGCACCGCGGGTACCTGCGGGTGGCGACGACGGCGTGGGAGCCGGTGTCCGCGGGTTCAGGCGGGGGGACGGGCGCGCAGGTGAGCGTCAACCGGGTGGTGGTGCTGGACGAGCAGGGCGGCTCCCTGGTTGAGGTGGGCCGCACCGAGGATCTCGCGCCGGGTGAGCGGATCATGAGCGCGCGCTTCGTGGGCGACACGGCCTACGTGGTGACGTTCCGCCAGGTGGATCCGCTGTACACCATCGACCTGTCGGACCCGGCGCGGCCGCGGAAGGTGGGCGAGCTGAAGATCCCCGGCTTCTCCAGCTACATCCACCCGCTGGACGCGACGCACCTGCTCACCATCGGCACCTACACCCCCGAGGTGCAGACCGACTGGCGCGAGCGGCACCTGCAGCTGCAGATCTTCGACGTGGCGGATCTCGCGCACCCGCGGCAGACGCACACCCAGTTCGTCGGGCGGGCCTGGGGCTGGAGCGAGGCGCAGTGGGAACACAAGGCGTTCAACTACTTCCCGGCGCGCGGGCTCCTGGCGATTCCGTTCTCCGACTACTTCTCGGACGCGGCGGGGTGGCACTACGCGTCCGACCTGCGGGTGTTCCACGTCGACGCGCAGGCGGGCTTCCAGGCGAAAGGCAGCCTGGACATGACCGACGTGCTGTACCGGGACACGGCCTGCGGGTACGGCTGCTGGAGCTGGTACTGGAGCCCGCAGGTCCGCCGCAGCGTGATGGCGGACGACTATGTCTACGCGGTGTCGTCGGGCGGGGTGCGGGTGGCGCAGGTGGACGACCTCGGGCACCCGCTGGCGACGGCGCTGTTCGATCCGTCGCCGTGACGCGGCCGGGAGCTCCTCTGCTAATAAGAGGCGCTCCATGGTGCGCCTGTTTGCCCTGTCCCTCTTGCTCGCCGCCTGCTCCCGCTCCTCCGCCAAGGGCCCCACCGAGGCCGAGGCGAAGGCGAAGCTGGCGGCTTGCACCTTCGGCCCCGGCGCCCTGGCGAAGGACACGCTGCCCGGCGCCGCAAAGGTGGGCAGCGCCATACCCATCGACCACTTCGTGCTGGTGATGCAGGAGAACCGCAGCTTCGACCACTACTACTCCCGGCTGACCCACGGCGGCGTGCACGTGGCCGGCAGCGAAATCACCAACCCCGACTCGCAGGGCAAGGCGGTGAAGCGCTACCACGAGACGCGCTACTGCATTCGCGACGTGAACCACTCCTGGAGCGGCTCCCACGCCCAGTACAACGACGGGAAGATGGACGGCTTCGTCGTCACCAACGAGCCGGAAGGCGCCCGCGCCATGGGCTACTTCGACGAGACGGATCTGCCTTTCTACTACGCGCTGTCCCGCGCCTTCGCGATCAGCGACATGCACTTCTCCTCGGTGATGGGCCCGACGCAGCCCAACCGCCTCTACTACTGGGCGGGCACCAGCTTCGGGGCGATCCGCAACGGGCTGCCGCCGCAGGGCGCGCCCAGCCTCTTCACCCGCCTCAACGACGCGAAGGTGGGGTGGAACAGCTACGTCAGCGACCTCGCCTCGCCGGCCGTCTTCGTCAACCTGATCAGCGCCAACAACGAGCGCTTTCGGCCCGTCGACCAGTTCTTCGCCGACGCCGCCGCGGGGAAACTGCCGCCGGTGAGCGTAGTGGAAGCCACCTTCACCGGCGGCGTGCAGGCCGACCAGACCGACGAGCACCCGGCGTCCAACATCCAGCACGGGCAGGCCTTCACCGCGAAGGTGGTCAACGCAGTGCTGAAGTCGCCGCAGTGGCCGAGGACGGCGCTCATCTTCCTCTACGACGAGCACGGAGGCTTCCACGACAGCGTGGCGCCGCCGAAGGCCTGCGAGCCCGACGACCTGCGGCCCAACGGCGACGACACCCGGCGCTTCGACCACCTGGGCTTCCGCACGCCCCTCATCGTGGTGTCACCGTTTGCCCGGCGTGGCTACGTTTCGCACGTGCCGGTGGACCACACCGCGGTGCTGCGCCTGGTGGAGGCCCGCTTCGAATTGCCCGCGCTCACCCGCCGCGACGCGAACGCCTGGCCCCTGCTGGACCTGTTCGACTTCGAGCACCCGGACGTGAGCGTGCCGACGTTGCCCGCGGCGGTCATCGACCCGGAGCGGGACGCCGCCTGCAAGCGCGACTTCTAACGGTTGAGCCTCTTGCACACGTGCACGCCCGCCGTCTTCACGCGCGGCAGGGCGAAGGAAGGACTGCGTCGCTGGGTTCACGGGCCTCGGGGCGCGAGCCGAATCGTGCGCACCGCGTCCTTCGGCCCAAGGGACCGAAGGGAAACCGCCGCCGGCTGCTCGCCTGCCAGGGCACGCCCCGTCGGTGCCGAAGTCAGGGCGCAGTCGACCTCCCATGGGCCGATGCGGGGCAGGGCCCAGCGCGCTCCGGCAGGCACCACGACGCGAAAGCTCGACTGGTGGACCCCGACGCTCTGGCCCGCCACCCGCGGCCAGCCGAGCGCCGCGGCGAGCGCGGCTGCGGGCATGGGAGGGACGAATTGGAGCGACACCTCCCCGTCTCCCCCAGGCGCCTTGACGATCCCCGCGCCCTTCGGGGCGTGAGACACCAACTGCCAGACCTCCTCGGCTGACCGGGCGCCCGCGAGCCCCTTGCCGAGCTCACGCAGCACCCGCGCGCGCGCTTCGACGTCGACGGGCGGCGCGGCCCAGTCCGGCTCGCTGGCGAACCAGTCGAGCGACACCGCGTCACCGTCGGCGGCGTCGACGAAGTACGAGCCATAGCGACGCAGGCGGATCGCCGGCCCCTTCCCATCCGGCGCGGGTCGCTCGAGCTCGGTCGAGGCGCCAAAGGCCGCGCGCAGCCCCGCCTCGCACGCCGCTCTCCCGCGGCTGAAGCGCACGTGAAACTCCACGAGGCCGCGGCCCCGGAGGGCCGCCGTCGAGGCGATCGGCCGGGAGTGGTACAGGTCCCAGTCGTACAGGACGAGCAGGCGAGCCACGTCTCCGCCGAGCGGCGCGCCCCCCGCGACGCCGGAGGCGGTTGGCGAGGGCAGTTGGATCGCCCCCATCGTGAGGTCGGCGCCGATGGGCTCGGGCAGGGTGATACCGAGCGCAGCCTCGAGCGCGCCCACGGTGGGCGGGCGCGTGGCTACGAAGGCGCACCCACCGGCAGCGGCTCCCGCGCCTTCCCCTGGGCCTCCGGGTATTCCTCCGTCGCCCTGGTGCAGCGCCGGAGCCGCGCCGGGGATGGTCGCGAGCGCCGCGGCGGGCGAGCCCCCAGCCGCCTCGCTGCGGCCGGTGGTGACGGCGATGAGCGCGGAGATGACCATGGGTAGGCTCCGGAGGGCGGCTTCAATTCGAGGCATGTCCGTCAGAGGATAGGCGCCGCCGCCGCGCAGGTCACCGCGCCCTGTCCAGCCCGGCTGGCGCGCATGACGAGCGCACCGCCGCCGCCGATGCGCGTCACCAGCCTGCGCTGGGCGTCGGGGAGCCGCCCGGTGAGGATGCTGATGAAGACGAGGTTGTCGATGCCCAGCACCACCTCCATCGCCGTCAGCGAGACGAGCGCGGTCCAGGTGGCCGGGCCACGCTTCCCCCACCGGCCACCGCACGAGCTTCAGGTGCGCGGCGCCGGACTCAGTCTCCCGGCGACCGCCTCAGAAAGTCGCCTCTACGGACGCCCCGGCTCGTTCTTTCCGCACCCGACGCGCGTGCCCGGCGCGCCTGAGTGTTTCGGCCCGTCCTTCCCGGCGCCTCGGCCGCCGTCTACCCTGAGGCCAGCGAAGCTGCATCGCCCGGCCTCCACCGCGATGCGCCCGCCGCCGCCTCCTCCTCCCGACGGAGCGCCGCCGCTTCCCCCTTGCGCGGACAGCTTCCCGTTGCCGGTGACGGTGCTCGCGCGCAGCCACAGGCTGCCCCCCGCGCCCCCGCCCGAGGCCAGTGCGGCGGGGCAGCGCTTCGCGTCCACGCCGGGCGCGCCGTCGGCCGCCACCGTCCCGTCGATGCGCGCGGCGCCGCTGATGGTCAGCCTCAGCGCGCCTCCACCCGAGCCACCGGCCGCGCAGGGGCTGAACCAGCCTGCTCCATCCACGACGTCCCCACCGTAGCCGCCCTGTCCGAAGGACGCTGGCTGAGCGGCAGTCCCGTGCGCGGCGGAGGCGCAGCCCAGGTCCTTCGGCGAATTCCCGTGGCCCCGGCCGCCCGCTCCGCCGTGGGAGCCGCCCGCCATGTTTGCGTAGGCCCCGCGCGAGCAGTCGTAGTCCTCGCGGCCGTAGTCGCCCTGGCCGCTCACCTCGAGGCGGCTGGCGCGGTCGATGGACAACGCGCCCAGCGTCAGCTCGACGGCGCGCGGCGTCGGCTCAGCCCACAGGTGCGCCTGCAGCCACCCCTGCTGCGCGCTGCCCACCTGGTGAAGCCAGAAGCGCTGGTCCGCGCCGGCCAGTATGCCGCCCTTCTCCAGCGACAGCTCCTTCGCCGCCAGGCCCGGCGTCACCGCGTTCGCCCGCGCAATCACCACGCGCTGCGCGGAGAAGTCGCCGTCCACCACCGTCACGCCGCCCTTCGCCGCGCCGTTGTCCACCAGGAGGACGGGGACTTCGCCCTTCACGTTCCACAGGAGCGTGCCGGCGCCGCCCTGCGCGCGGACGTCGGACCACGCGACGTAGTCGCTGCGCCCCCCGGCCTTCGCCTGGTTCAGTTGCTTCGCCTTCGCGGCCGAGAGTGACGCGCCCGCGCCGCCCAGCACCCGCACCGTCCCCTTCCAGCCGGCGCGCGTCTCCACGTCGAGCCGCACTCGCCCGCCGCCTCCGCCGCCGCCGAAGAGGAAGTAGTACGCGTGCTCCGTGCCCCTGCCGCCCGAGGCGCTCAACAGGCCCTTCCCCTCGAGCGCGCGCGCCGACAGCCACAGGCTTCCGCCCGCGCCGCCGCCGCTGCCCTGCTCGGCGTAGTCCTGGAAGAGCGTCATGCCGTCGCTGCCGTCGACGAGGATCTTCCCGTCCACCTTCGCGGTGCCGCCCACCTCGAGCCTGAGCGCGCCGCCGCCGATGCCCCCGATGCCCAGGAGGCTGAGGGGCCTGTCCAGGACGAAGGCGCCTCCCCCGTAGCCGCCGGTGCCCACCTCCCTCGGCTCCAGGGGGTCGCCCAGCGCGTCCGGAGGCCGCCCGGTGTGCTGAGGCGAGCCGCTGCGGCCGACGCCCCCGAGGCCAGCGTGGGAGCCCCCGGCGCGGTTGCCGACCGAGTTGGCCCAGAGGAACTCCTCCCGGTAGGGGCCGCCCCACCCCGAGAGGTCGATGCGGCTGCTGGCGTCGACGCGCAGCTCACCCGACAGGCGCAGCTCCAGCCGCTCGTTGAGGTCCTCCTGCACCACCGCGGACGGGTAGATGACCTGTGCGCTGGACAGGCCCTTGCGGGCAGCCCCCGCCGGCACCTCGAAGAAGGCGGTGCGCGGGGGGAAGTCGAGCCGCACGCGGGAGTTGTTCGGCAGCAGCACCGCCCCCTGTTCGAGCACCAGCGCGCGGGCCTCGAGGCCGTCGGTGGCGACGACGGCGCGCCGCAGCGTCACCTGCACTCCGGGGAACTTCCCCGCCAGGTAGCCGACGCCGCGCAGCCCGTTCGCGTCGAGGGCGCCCTCCACCACCAATTCGTCGCCGCCGTCCTGCACCTTCCAGTACACCGTGCCCGGGCCGCCGTGCGTGCGGCGATCGCTCCACGGGGGGATCACCTCGTCGGACGCGCCGGGGTTCTTCATCGTGCCGCCGAGGCCGCCCAGCGTCTCGGTCCGCCCGCGCCAGCCGCCGCGCTCCCGGCACTGGATGCGGATGCGCCCCGCGCTGCCCCCGCCGCCCGACCGCGAGCCGAAGCCGCCCCCGCCGTAGCCCCCGGCGCCGCCGTTCACCTGCAGGAAGCCGGCGCCGGACAGGGCGCCGTCGACCTCGAGGAAGAGCGTGCCTCCGCTGCCCCCGCCCGTGCCCAGTCGCGCGTCCCCGCCGTTGGCCCTGGCCTGGCCGTCGAAGGCCAGCGTCTTCGCCCGCACGCGGATGACGCCACCGCCGCGCCCGCCATCCCTCCCCCTCCCACCGATTCCACCCTCGCGGAAGTCCAGCGGGCTGGCCACCGCGCCCACCTCGGGCCGCGCGCCGGGGAGTTCCGCCGGATCGAAGGAGTTGACGTTGAGGTTGGCGCTCGTCCCCCCGAAGCCCCCGAAGCTGGCTCCCGAGTGGTGCTCGTCCATTTCCGCCGGGTAGGCGAGCTCGCCCGTGGTGAAGGCGTCGCCGCTCTGCGTCACCTCCAGCGCCGTGGCCGGCCCCACCTTCGCCTCGCCCAGGGTGGCGTAGAGGCGCGGGGCGAGGACGAAGGGCACGGCCTTGTCCCCGTCGACGTCGGTGTCGCGGGCCACCTCGAGGCAGGACGCGACGCTGCCTTCGTCGCTGGGCCACAGCTTCCCGCCGCGCATGAAGAGCTGGTCGACGCGCACGTGGGTGGCCACCACCGGCGTGCCCTTCGTCTCCAGCCTCGTCGCGTCGACGTGCGGTGCGTGGGCCGCGCAGCCCGCGAAGCCGGGCGCGCCTTCGACGGGACTGCCCCGCACCTCCAGCGCTCCGGCGCCCAACCTCACCAGGCCCCGGCCGACTCTGGCCCGCAGCTGCCGCCCCACTCGCACGGTGGTGCCGCTGCCCGTCAATTCCTGCGCGTCGATGAAGCCGCCGGACACGGAGCCGCCGGTCGCGGTGACGACAGCGAAGCGCAGCTCGCCGCCGGCCGACAGCCCGCTGGCGTTGATCCGCGCGACGCCGCGCTGGGTGGCGAAGGCCTTGTCCGGGCCGAGGTAGCTTCCTCCCGAGATGCTCGAGCCCTCGGTGGCGTCGACCTCCTCCACCTCGACGTCGCCGCCCGCGAGCCGCCCCTTGCGCGCGGTCACCTTCGGCACCTTCACCGAGGCCGTGCCTTCGAGGCTGGCGCCGTCCTCGAGCAGGGCGGTGCTGGCCACCACGGTGCTGGCGCTGATGCTTCCGGTCCTCGCGGTGATGGTGTCGAAGCGCAGGTCTCCCGCCTTCACGGCTCCGCCGCGCACCGTCAGCACACCCTGCTGCGGCGTGCCGCCCACCTTCTGCTTCACCGGGCCGAGGTAGCCGCTGCTGTCCACCAGCCCGCCCGACACCTCGAGCTGGTCCACCTCGATGCTGGGGGCGCCCACGCGGCCTGCGGAGATGACGATGCTGGGCGCGGTCACCGGCTTGCTCGAGTCCAGGCCGCCACCCGCCGCGCGGAGGCGGTCGAGGGCGGCGCCTTCGACGGACACCGTGCCGCCGTTGAGCGACGCTTCGCTGCCCTTGAGGAAGCCGGGCCCGGGGCTGGCGTTGCCCAGCGTGGCGATCTGCAGCGCCGTCGCCGCGGCGCCGCTCACGTCGGCGCCTACCGCGATGACGTAGCCCAGCGACGCCTGGTCCGGCAGGAGGCCGGTCTCCAGAGATCTCGCCTCGATGCCGCCGAAGAGGCGAATGAGAATGCCGTCCACCTTCAGCCGGTCGACCTTCACCCGCCCGCTGACGATGACGGTGCAGAAGGGCGGCACGTAGAAGGTGCCGGTGTCGATGTAGCTCTCTTCGTCGATCATCGGCGGCGACAGCAGGTTGTCGGTGCACCCGACGTCGCCTCGGCCGGTGACGAAGTCTGCGGCCGTGCCCAGGGTTTCGGAGAAGGCGTCGGCCGCGGGCCCCCCGCGCTGCTTCATCAAGGTGTCCGCCAGGCGCAGGGCCTGGAAGGAGGCGGCGAAGCGGTCGATGGTGCCCGGCTCGAAGGGCGACGCCTTCACGCGCTTGAGGTCGACCGGGCGCGACAGGCCCAGCACGCGGACCCGTGTCGCGGTGTGCGTCGGCCCGGTCCAGGTGCCGTCCACCTCGAGCCTGGAGCCGCAGAGCTGCGCGGTGAAGGCGCCGCCGGGCCCGCTCCCGGAGCGCTCGATGCGGTACTCGCCGCACGAAGACCGGCCCGTCAGCGTCTCGGCGAAGCCCGCCGCGGGCACTGCGAGCGCTGCCGCGACCACCCAACAGAAAACGTTCGGCATGAATCCCCCGAGTGAAGACATCAGACGTCGTTCGGCCTCGCAGCCTCTGCCTGGTGAGGTTTCTTGCGCGCCCGTCGCCCCGGTCTTGCGTCGCCAGCGCCTGCACCGCCGGAGCAAGAGCGAGCGACAGGAGCACCGGCGTCCCCCCTGGCCGTCGGAGGCCGCATGGCGCGTTCCTAGCGCATTTGAGGCGGCGCGTGGGGCGATCAGCGTCTTGCGGGCCGAGGGGCCTACAGGCGGATCTCGTCGCGGATCTTCGCGAGGGAGGCGAGGGTGGCGCGGGCCTTCGCCTGCCACTCGGCGAAGAACGGCGCGCTGGCGGGGAACTCCGCGGCGAGCTCCTCGTAGCGCGCGAGCTGCGAGGTCCAGAACCCGGCGAGGCGCTCCAGCAGCACGAGCAGCCCCTGCGCGTCGGCGACGGACTTGAAGAGGTCCGCCAGCATCCGCTTGCGCTCGTTGTAGCGGAGGCTGCCCTCGGTGAGGCGCGCCAGCACCAGCAGCTCGTTGCGCGTCAGGTAGGCGCCGCTCTTCGCCGGAGCCGCCAGGCGCGCGGCCAGCTCGTCAAACGCGGAGGTGCTCATAGTGGCTCCGGAAGCCGTCATCGGTGAGCTGACAGGGGCGCAGCCGCTTCTCCGTCACGGCGACGTCGAGGTCCTTCGGCAGGCGCACGTCCACGCCGAAGCACTCGCGCGTCTCGTCCACCGCGCGCTCAATCCACGCCGGGAGGATGGACCAGCGCTGCACCGACTCGGCCAGCGCGCGCGTGCGGGAAGGCGTCAGGCTCCAGTCGCAGGCCGGCAGCAGCGCGCGGGGGTTGCCCGGGACGGGCAGCGGACCGGCGTGGCCCGGCAGTGCGGCGTCGAGCAGGCAGTCCACGCCGTCGAGGGAGTCGAGCGTGCCGTTCCCTTCCAGAGGGAGGAGGTGAGCGCGGATGGCGTGCAACGGCGCCAGGCACGCCTGGGCCACCCGCGCGTCGCCCACCCAGGCCACCTTCGCGCCAGGGAAGAGGTGCTGCTCGAGCAGCGGCGCCAGCGTCTGCGGGTGGAGGAAGTGGCAGGACACCGCGCCCGTGCCCAGCGGGGTGATGGCGTCCACCAGGCCCAGCGGAGACTTCGCCCAGGACGCGGCGTCGGCCCACAGCGACGGCGCCACGTGCAGCGCCTCGGCCTTCTTCGACTCCACGAAGCCGTCCAGCAGCTTGCCCACCACGTCCGCGCGCACGATGAAGGGCATGTACGCCGCGTCCAGCCCGTTGAAGCCGTAGAGCGCGTTGAAGAGGCGCACCAGCCACTCGTCGCGCGCGTCGGCGGTGATGAGGCCCACCACGCGGGTGCTGGGGCGGATCATCGGCGGAACCCTACGAGGGCTCGCGCTTCGTCGTCGAGGTCGCGGCAGCGCTCGCACAGGAAGTCCTCGCCGCCGGTGTGCTTGAAGGGCGCGCCGCACTCGGCGCAGGACTTCACCGTGAGGCGGCCGAGGGGGTGGACCTCGCGCGAGGTGAAGTGCCCCAAATCGATGGTCTTCGCGCGGGTGAGGGCGTGCGGCTCGCAGACGTCGTGGCAGGTGCTGCACTTCACGCAGGCGCTGGCGTCGAAGCCCAGCTCGTCGCGGACGGCCGTCATGGAGAGCGCCCCGGTGGGGCAGGTAGTGACGCAGAGCGCGCAGGCCGTGCAGGTGGTGACGTCGAGGGACTTGGACGAGGTGAAGGGCACCAGCTCGTCGGGCAGCTTCGCTCTGGGAGCCGGCACCTGCGCGGCGGCGAGCGCGGCCAGCAGGCGCTTGCGGCGTGGCGGGGGCTCCTGACTGCGGAGGAGCGCGGGGTTCAGCTTCGTCGTGTCCATCTCGAGGCGAGGGGGCGGCTTCTCGGTGATGGTCGCGGGGACGAAACGGCGGAGAAAGTCGCGGCGTGAAGCTCCCCGCTCCTCTGTGGGGAGAGGGTCAGGGAGAGGGAAAGCCCCCTTGCCCAGCGCCACGGTGAGGGTCGTCTTTGCACCCACGGCCTGCAGGAACTCGCGCGCCGCCTCCGCGCGCGAGGAGAGGACCTGCTGGACTTCGGGCGGCTGGGTGCTGCGGAGGTCCAGACGGAAGGTGCCCTCCGCCAGTGCGCGGACGGCGAGGTCTTCGACCGACAGCGCGCCGAGCGGGGCACTGCCCCTCTCCCCGGCCTTCTCCCCCGCTGGGGGCGAGGGTGCAAGGTACGTCAGTTGGAACGACTCCGTCGGGCACTCGCCCACGCACAGCCCACACTCCACGCACTTCGACAGGTCCACGGCCACCGACTCGCGCGGCCCGTCGAAGGAGATGGCCCCCGTCGGACACACCTCCACGCACGCCCGGCAGCTCGCCGCCCGGCTGCGCAGCTTCACGCACGTCTCCCAGGTCAGAGAGAGCGTCATGCGCCTTCCTTCACCAGCCCCTCGTGGTCCGACAACAGGAACTGCAGCGCCGCGTCCGCCCCGTCCCGGTAGAGCGCCGTCTTCGCGTTGCGCGCCGCCGCCAGGAAATACACCGGCGCCCAGCGGAGCAGGTGTTCCTCGAGGAATGAGCGCTCGATGGCTCGTACCTTCGCCGCGTACGCCGCGGCTCCCGTCGCCGCCGCCTCCGCTTCCTTCTGGGCCAGCACCGCCATCAGCTCGAGCTCGATGCCCACGTGGTCCATCGACAGCGAGCGCGCCGCCGAGAGGTCCGCCTCGAAGCCCCACCTCGTCAGGAAGTCCGCCAGCGGGTTCGCCCGCCCAGACTCCACCATCGCGTCCTCACGTCGAAAGAAGGACTCGTAGGGCACCAGGCTGACGACGGTGAGGTTCACGAAGTCCGCGTCGAGGTCCACGCGCGGCGCCGGGCCCGCCTCCGCGAACGCGGGCAGGAGCGCCTTCGCGAAGTCGCCCTCAAGGACCTCCGCCAGGGCATCGTCGACTTCCCGCACGAAGAGGCGGGAGAAGAATGAGTAGAGGCGGTGGCGTGAGGCGGCGTTCAAGGCGTTCTTTCCCTCACCCCGACCCTCTGCCCCGCTGGGGGAGAGGGAGCAGTCATCAGGTGACGTTCATCTTGTACGCGTCGCGGGTGATGGGCACCCACGGGCGCTTCAAGTGCTCGGGCCGCCGCAGCCCGCCCGGACCCGGCGCGGGCCGCGTCAGCTGATCGCGCCACACCTGGTACGTCTTGAACGTCGCCTGAATGTCCACCTGCAGGTCGCCCACCTTCTCCCCAGGGCCCGCCTTCTCCAGCAGCACCTTCTGGTGCCAGCAGTGCATGCCCGACACTGGATCCGGGTGGGGGTGGTGCACCGCGTTCTGCCAGACGCCCGACAGCCCGTCCCAGCTGAGGTTGTCCAGGTCCTGGTTGAACTCGGCGAAGGGCCAGCCCTTGTCGCCGAACTCCTTCGTCGGCGTGACGTGCAGCTTCTCGACGCCCCGCACGTAGCCCAGCCTCCGCGTGGTGCCCGACTCCTTCAGCGCCGCGGTGGGCGCGCCCAGCCCCATGACGCCCAGCGGCTTCTCGAAGCCCGGCACCTCCACCTGCTCCACCACGCGCCAGCGCCCGGCGTGGTGGGAGCAGGCCAGCGTGCCCGGGGCAATCCCCTGCGTCGGCACGCACATCGCGATGAAGTAGCCCGACTCCAGCGTCGACAGCGTGTCCACCACCCGCACCTTCACCGGGTCGCCCCGCTTGAAGCCCAGCCGCGCCGCGTCCACCTCGTTGATCCACAGCGGGTTGTGGTTCTGGCTGATCTCCATCAGCCACTTGGAGTTCACCGAGCGCGTGTGGACGTTGTAGCTCAAGCGGAAGATGGGGTTCAGCGCGAAGGCGTTGGGCTCCGTCATGTAGGAGTGATGTACCTGCGACACGAGGTGCACCATCGAGGCCCGCTGCTCTTTCGTGCGCGGGTACACCGGCACCGCGTACTCGGCCCAGCCCCAGTCCTTGAACCAGCGCGCGTAGAACTCCATCTTCCGGCTGGGGGTGGCGAAGCCCGTCACCTGCTCGCCCTCGCGCGTCTTCACCCCGATGACGTGCCGGCCTTCCTTCGTGTCCACGTAGAGCTGGTTGGTGCGCGGGTCCGTCTTCACGTCCTTCGTCGGGTACTCGACCGCTCCGCCGAACCACTGCGGGGCCTTCACCTTCACCACGCCCCTCGCCTCGTCGACGTGCAGCTCTTCCTTGTGCACCTGGTACACGTCGCGCTTCTCGGTCCACGCGCCGTGGTCGCGCATGTACGCGTAGCAGGGGAAGCGCTCGCCCAGGGCCGCCAGCTTCTTCTCGACGTCCGTCTTCGCTTCGGCGCTCTTGTGCTTGGCGTACTCCCCGGCGGCCGCCTTGAGGCCCGGCAGGGTGGCGAAGGCCGCGTCGTAGTACTCGGCGATGGTGACCGGCTTGCCCGGGTGCTGCCTGCTCTCCCAGTACGGGCGGATGCCCAGCTTCCCGTCGGGGTCGACGTGGTGGAACAGCAGGTTCACCCACAGCTCGTTCTCTTCCCACACCTCACCCAGGCCGGCCTTGACGTGCGCCTCCAGCGTGGCGCGCGCCGGATCTTTCGGCTCCCAGCCGCTCTTCTCCAGCGCCACCCGCAGCACCGGCTGGCGGAAGGCCAGCCACGCCTCGGTGTTGGTCGGCTCGGAGTGCTGATCGTGCCGCTCGCCGGACATGCCCACCGGGAGGATGTAGTCCATGAACCAGTTCGTCTCGGACCAGGTGGGCGAGGGGTTGAAGGTGAGCTCCAGCTTCGTCTCGTCCTTCAGCACCTCCATCCAGCGGAAGCCGTCCGGGTTGATCCACATCGGGTTGTATTGGCGGGGAATCCACACCGACAGCCTGGAGGGCACGGTGAGGCCCTTCTTCCGCCACTTCTCCTGCCACTCCGTGTCCGAGAGCAGGTGCGGCAACAGGAAGGACACCTCGTAGGTCGCGAGCGGCCACTCGGGAGGGTAGGACAGCTCGTTCCACGCGTTCACCTTGGGAGGCGTCGCGGCCTGGGTCGAAGCGCCGCCCTTGCCGGCCACCGCGATGACGCGGCCTTCCTCCACGCCCAGCGCGCCCACCCCGCCGAAGTTGCCGGTGAGCGAGAGGAGGAAGATGCCCGCGCGGCCGGTGCCCATCCACCCGCCGCGGTTGCCGCTCCCGCCGGCGCGCCAGAAGAAGCTGGCGATGCGGTCGCCGGCGTAGAGGACGTACTCGTACAGCTTCTCCAGCTTGGCGAGCGGCACCCGCGCCTCTTCCGCCGCCCACTGGAGCGTGTAGCCGCCGTAGAGCTCGACGAGCAGCTTCTCGAAGTCCTCGAAGGTGTCACCCTTCGGCAGCTCGGCCAGGAGGCCACGGGACTTGAGCAGCTCCAGCTCGGCCTTGTCGTCCAGCAGCTCCTGCCAGTTCCACCACTCGCGGATGAACTCGCGGTCGTACCTCTTCTCCTCGAGCAGCCGCGCGGCGAGCGCCAGGTAGATGGCCGCCTCGGTGCCCGGCCAGGCGGGGATCCACAGGTCGGCGATGCCCGCGGAGTTGGACAGCCGCGGATCCATCACCACCAGCTTCGCGCCCTTCTGCCGCGCCCGGGCGATCTGCCCCGCCGACTGCTGGAAGTAGTGGCCCGCGTCGGCGGCGTGCGAGGACTGGAGGAAGAGGAGCCGCGCGTTCTCCCAGTCCGGCGCGCTGCGATCGTCGTTGAGCCAGAGCACCGAGGACAGGCGCGCGTTGGTGCTGCAGATGTTGGTGTGGCTGTTCTGGCAGTCCTGGCCCAGCGACGCCCACACCCGCGGGGTGAAGCCCGACTCATTGGGCCGGCCCACGTGGTGCATGATGGTCTTCTTCGACAGCTCGTCGCCCTGCTCCAGGGTGGCGCGCATCTTCGCGCCGATGGTGGCCAGCGCTTCGTCCCAGGTGGTGCGCACCCACTTGCCGTCGCCGCGCTTGCTGCCCGGCGCCCGCTTCAGGGGGAAGGGGATGCGATCCGGGTCGTACATCTGCGACTGCACCGCGTAGCCCTTGGCGCAGTTGCGGCCCAGGCTGCCGGTGTGGAGCGGGTTGCCCATGAACTTCCGCACCACCATCGTCTCTTTGTCCACCCACGCGGTGAGGCCGCAGACGGCCTCGCAGTTGTTGCAGACGGTGGGGACCAGCGCGTAGTCGCGCACCTTCACCTCGTGGCGCAGCACGCCGCCGCGCTTCCAGTCGTCGCCGTCCAGCTCTCTCCAGCCGTTCCACTTCTCGAAGGGCGGGTAGCTGGAGAAGTTGCCGTCCACCACCGGGGCCGTGTCCCAGCGGCCGGGCAGCGCCTCGCCGGCCCGCGCCTCGGGGGTGAAGGAGCGCACCGCGCCCACGGTGACCGCCGCCGCCCCCGTCGTCACCGCCGCTGCCTTCAGGAAGTCGCGTCGCTTGAGCATGGCGTCGTCTCGTCAGGACAGAGGGAGGTGCTGCGGCGCGAGGAGCCAGGCGTGCTTGGCCAGCCACAGCCCCACCAGCCCCGACACCGCCGCCAGCTTGAGCGCCACGGGCTGCTTCGCCCGCACGCTCAAGGTGACCAGCACGCCGGGCACCACGAAGCCGAAGACGAGGCCGGCGAGGAAGAGCGTCCGCAGGTCGCCGGACAGCAGGGTGTGGATGACGTACTCGGCCTCCTCCGACTTCTGGGGCGCGAAGATGACTTCAGCGCCGAAGATGACCAGCGCCACCAGCGCCGACAGTCCGAGGATCCACGCCAGCGAGAGGCTCTCTTCCGGCTTCTTCTCGCCGAAGAGGAGGAAGGTGGCGCTGCCCGCAAGCGTCGCGGCCACCAGCATCTGGGCGACCTCCGCCGGCGTCTGCCAGACCTCCCGCGCGCTCGCCTGGCCCAGGAGCGCCGCGGTGTAGATGGTGGCGAAGAAGGCCAGCACCAGGGTGGGCCACAGCAGCCGGTCCCACAGCGCGTCGCGCTTCTTCCACACCGCGTAGCTCATCAGCGTCAGCACGCCGGTGTACGCGGTGAGCAGCCAGGCGCCGACGTTGATGGAGCTGGTGAAGTGCGGGTGGGTGAACATGTGCCAGAAGCGGAACATCTGGTGCAGGTCCAGCACGGTGAAGAGCAGCGTCAGTTGGATGAAGACGAAGCCGATGATGGGCATCCACCGGCGGTAGAAGGCCTGGTGCTCGGCGTGGCGGCGCATCATGTACGCGCCCACCAGCAGCACGCCGGTGCCCACCGACTTGGCCCACATGTTCATGGTGACGTACCAGCCCCACATCACGCCGGTGTGCAGCACGTCGAGGGTGACGCGGGCGGACTGCAGCGTGGGGACGTCGGCGACGAGCGGATCCATCAGGGGCCTCCCACCTTGTCGAGGGTGCCGAGGCGGTTGAACAGCTCGAAGCCCGGCTCCCGGCGCGCCGAGAGCGGCTCTACGTGCTGAGCTCCAGCCCCGGTGTAGAAGTGCTTGGGCAGCGTGCCCTTCTCGGGCTTGCGCACGCGGGTGTCTCTGTGGCTCGCGATGTACTGGCTGATGCGGCTCCTCGGCTCGTCGAGGTCTCCGAAGACGTTGGCCCCGGTGGGGCAGGCCACCACGCACGCCGGCTCGAGGCCGCCTTCCACCCGGTGCGCACAGTAGGTGCACTTGTCGGCGGTGTTGGACTCGGGGTCCATGTAGATGGCGCCGTAGGGGCAGGCCATCATGCAGGCCGCGCAGCCGATGCAGCGGTCCTTGTCGATGTCGACGATGCCGTTGGGCAGGTAGTGCAGCGCCGACACCGGGCAGATGCGCTCGCAGGGCGCGCTGTCGCAGTGGTTGCAGCGCATCGGCGTGAAGCTGCGCTTCACCTCCGGGTACAGGCCGGAGTCGACGTACTTCACCCGCAGCCGCCAACTGCCCACCGGGACGTTGTTCTCGGACTTGCAGGCCACCTCGCAGGCCTTGCAGCCCATGCACAGGGTGAGGTCGACCAGAAAACCCAGCCGCATGTGTGCCCCCGAAGGGTGGTGCCTACCCGGCGTGATGGAACGGTGCCGGCCTGAGAGCCAGGCGCGCGGCCAGGGGGTTCAACTCGCTGCGCGCTGCGTCAACGGGCGAAAAGGCTGCCCGGCCTGATCGGCATCAGGGGTAGACGCACGGCAGTGTGCACAATGGGGGCGATGCGATTCCTCTGCCTGGTGGTGCCGCTGGCCCTGACGGCTGGCACGTCGTTGGCCGAGTCGACGCCCCCTGCAGCCCAGGCGACTGATGCGCCGCTCGGCGCGTCCGCTCCCGCCGAGGCGACGCCCGCGCCCACCCCTGCAGTCGAAGCGACGCCCGCGCCCGCGCCCGCACCCGCCGAGGGGACGCCCGCGCCCGCCGCCACGCGCTCGCCGCCGGTGTGGTTTGTCCACCTCAACGTCGGGCTGCCGGTCTTCACGTCCGTGGGCCCCTGGACGACGCCGACGGGCAACGCGGTGCCGGCCCAGTCCTTCACCCCGGCGCAGCGCTTCGGGCTGGTCCAGTTGCTGGGCGTGGGGCGCTGGCTGACGCCCTGGTTCCGGCTCAACCTGTCGATTCAGTTCGCCGAGCTCCTCACCGGACAGCCGGTCGCGATGCCCGCGGGCGCCCACACCTTCACGGGCCTGGCCTTCGTGGGCGCCGTCGTCTGGGGGGCCTTCATGTACGGCCCCTTCTTCGCCGGGCTGGGGCCGATGGTGGGCCCGCGGTGGATGGGGAACAGCGCCAGCAGTTGGGTGTACTTCGACGCCGGGCTCTTCACCTGCGCCGGCGCGTCGCTGAAGCTGGGCGCCGGCTTCCTGCTGGCCCTCGCGGTGCAGGTGCCGGTGACCTTCAACCCTGCGGTCATCGTCTCGGTGGTGCCGGCCTTGTCGGTGGCGCGGCGCTTCTGACTGACGCCAGGCGAAGGACGGTTGCCAGCGCGCCTCACCCGCAGGCGGGCACCAGGTCCACGCCGCTGAAGAACTCGTCCACCACCAACTTCCACGCCTCGGCGTTGGCAGCCGTCCGGCACTTGTAGGGCGAAGGCGCCTTCTCTTTGCGCAACAGCGCCCGGTGCTCGACGTAGTAGCGCCGTGCGATGTCGGCGCCGTACTCGCCCACTCCGTTGCCCGGCTGGAAGGCGTAGTAGGTGCCGCCCTTCACCTTGATGGAGTCGGGCGCGTAGGGCTCGAGGCACTTCGTCTGGGTGCCGCACTTCTTCACGATGCGACCGAAGACGCCCGAGAGGGCCCGGCGCGTCCAGTCCCCGCGGGCCTGGTCGTTCAAGTGGAAGATCTCGTGGAACAGCGTGCCGCGCACGCCCGCCTCGGAGCCGAACAGCGAGCCCTGCACGTTGTAGGCGACGGCCCAGTCCACCGCGAAGGCCGACGGCGTCCTGCGCTTCACCGACTCGAAGAAGCGGAAGTCCAGCGCGCGCCAGCGGTACTTCGGCGCGCCGCCCAGCCCCTGGAAGAAGGTGTCGAAGTCGCGCAGCGCTGCGTTCACCATCGCCAGGTGCTGCTGATGGGCGCCCACCGGCAGCCGGGGGACGAGGTGCAGTTGGCCCCGGTAGCCGCCGTCGAAGTCCTGCTCGGGCAACTGGCCCAGCACCGTGCCCGTGTCGCGGTACAGCGCGACGACGGTCTTCGCCGCCGCCGCGTCCTTCGCGTAGCGCGCCTCGATGAGGCAGACGATCTGCGCGGCGTCGTCCCCCGCGTCGCAGGGCTTCGGCGGGGCCTCGGTGAGGAAGAGGATTTCCTGCGCCAGCGCGCGGCTCAGCCGGGGCTCGTCGGCGAGGACGGGGACGGAGCCTGAGAAGACGGCCAGGGCGAAGAGCCACCGCACGCCAACGCGACACCCGCCCCGGCGCGCCGGTTCCCCACCTGCCCCACCGGTGGCCTGCCGCTGCCGCACGCGTCAGCGCCTCCACCGCCGCGCGAGGAAGGCGAGCGCCAGCAACGCCCACACCCCGCCCGGGACACTCGCGCAGCCCACCGCCGGGGCCTTCGACTCCTGGGTCCCCAGCTTCTCGAGGACGTGCGGCGCCGGGACGCAGAGGCGCTCGCCGCCCTGCGCGGGCTCGCAGTCCTCCTCCGTCGTGCAGTCGTTGAAGTCCACGCACGGCACCAGGCAGCGGGTCGCCTCGCCGGTGAGGCCGGTGCAGGCGGTGCCGGCTGCGCAGCGGCTCACCCCGAGGGTGCACCCACCGCCCAGCCCCACCTCCGGCGGCTTCGGCTCGCAGACGCTCGCTCCGGCCTGGCCGGCGACGCAGTCCTCGCTGGCGGTGCAGTCCGCACCGCTGGTGCACGTCGCGCGGCAGGTGGCGGTGCCGCCCAATGGCCCGGTGCAGGTGGTGCCGCCCAGGCAGCGCGTCAAGCCCACCAGGCAGGTCTCGCCCGGCATCGCCTCGGGCGGCTTCGGCTCGCAGATGCGCGCGCCCAGCTGGCCGGCCACGCACTCGTGGGTGCTGGCGCAGTCGGGGTCGCTGGTGCACGTGCGCCGGCAGGTGGTCGCGCCGCCCAGAGGCCCGGTGCAGGTGGTGCCGCCCAGGCAGAAGGTGCCGCCGGGTGTGCAGCTCTGGCCAGAGGTGGCGGTGGGCAGTTGCGGCAGCAGGCACACCGCCCCCGCGCACTGCGTCCCGGACGGGCACGTCGCCGAGCACGGGCGGCTGCAGTACCGCGTGCCGCGCTGGGGATCGCTCGCGCAGGTGCGGTGTTGGCACTGCGCGTCTTGAGTGCAGGGGGACAGCTCTGCGGTGCAGTCGGGATCCAGCGCGGGGCAATTCTGCGTGGCGCACACGCCGTTGGACACGCAGTCGCGCGGGCAGTCGGGGTCGGACAGCAGGTTGGGGCACTGGGCGCTGCAGGCGCCGTCGGCCACGCACACGCAGTCGAAGTCGGGCGAGGGACAGCCCGAGGCGCACAGCCCGTCCTCCACGCAGGACGCGCCGCCGGTGTCGAGGAGGAACTGGCGGATGAAGGCGCCGTAGGTGTCGACGCGCGTGTCCACTCCGTCCATGCAGTTGGCGCCGGGGGTGGTGCGGGAGTGCACCCCGATGACGCGCAACAGCCCGTCGCTCTCCAGGAGCATCGAGGGGCCGCCCGAGTCCCCGTTGCAGATGCCGGCGGAGGTGAAGTCGCCCAGCTCGATGAGGTTGGCCTGCAGCCCGCGCAGGGGTAGCTGCACCCGGCGCCGCAGGCCGAAGTCCGACGCGCCGCTGGAGGTGAGGCCGAAGCCCACCACCTCCATGGTGCGGCCCACGTCCGGGCTGCCCAGGGTGCGACGGCTGTAGGGCCGGCTGGGCGCGCCCGCCAGCGGCGCGTTCAGCTTCACCAGGCCGAGGTCGTAGGCGGTGGTGGTGGAGGTGTTCCACGAAGGGTGGGGCCGCCAACTGGCCGCGGGCAGCCAGCCGCCGTCCAGCGGGTTGGGCGAGTTGTTCTGCAGCTCCATGGCGACGAGGGTGGCGCCCGGCAAGAGGAGCGCGGTGGTGCAGTGCGCCGCAGTGAGGGCCACGGTGGGGGTGATGAGCGTGCCGGAGCAGCGGCGGAACTCGGTGCCGCCGTCGGGGACGGCCAGCGTCAGGCGCAGGGCCACCACCTCAGGGAAGCCTCCGTCATCCACCACGCCGCCGACGATGGCGTCGACCCGCTGCGCCGGGCCCCAAGCGCCTTCAACGACGCCGCAGCCGCACAGTCCGAAGGCCACCGCCGCCCAGATCCCGAGTCGCACGAGGCCTCCCCTTCACGCGCGCCACGAGGAGGCGCAGGAGCCTTGAAGGCTACCATGCGCCGGTGACGCGACGGTGCCCCGGGCCAAAGGGAAGTCAGAAGCCTGCGGCCAGCTCGATGTACAGGGTCCGCCCGTACTGCTGCACCGTGCCGAAGCCAGCCTCGGTGGCCACCGGCAGCGTGTACTTCTGGTCGAGCAGGTTCCGCACCCCGGCGAAGTAGCGCAGCGGGCCGTACTCGCCCTGCAGCCCGAGGTTGATGAGGAAGGCCTCGCCCACGTGGGTGCCGTCTCCCGCCCGTCGCGCCGACTGGTAGGTCAGCTGCCCGGACAGCCGCACGAAGCCTTCCTTCACCGGCACCAGCGCCTTCAGGGTAGCCAGGTGCTGCGGGTAGGAGACGGCGTTGGCGTCGACGCCGCCCAGCATGACGAAGCTGTAGGTGGCGTCGACGATGGTCCACCGCCCGGGCTGCCAGCGAAGCTCTGCCTCGGCGCCGCCGGCGGTGAAGCGGTCCGCCGCGTTGGTGTACACCACGCACTGCACCGGCTCGGTGGGCGAGCCGCAGCGCTCCGGCATGACGTCGTCCTCCTCGAGGACGATGAGCCGGTCGATGAGGTTGTAGTAGCCGCCCACGGTGAGGCGTAGCTCGGGCGTCAGGTCGTGGCTGTGCTCGGCCTCGAAGGTGGTGATGATTTCGGGCTGCTGCGGCTGGTCCGGCCTGCGCTGCGTCTCGTTGTTGTCGCTGAAGTTCAGCTCGTAGATGGTGGGCGCGCGGAAGGCCTGCCCCACCACCAGCTTGGTGACGCCGCCCTCGTACAGCTTCGCCACCACCGCGCCGCGCGGGGACAAGGCCACGCCCGGGAGGTCGAAGTACTTGTCGAGGCGCAGGCCGAGCTGCACGAAGACGCGGCTGATGATCTGCCACTCGTCCAGCAGGGTCCCGCTCAAGAGGACGCGCGTGTAGTGCTCTTCTGGCAGGCCGGTGCCCTGTTGCCGCACGAGCTGCACATTGCCCTCGAAGGAGGCGGTGAGGCGGTTGCCTTCGAAGAGCGTGATGCCGGCGCGCACCTCGCCGCCGAACCAGTCCGCGCCGCCCGTGTCGCTGTCGCGGTACTGCTCGCCGTTGCTGTCCAGCTTGGCGTAGTAGCCCCGGTAGCGGCTGCCGTCGTAGCTGGCGCGGCCGTTCAGCGTCACCCGCGAGAAGGCGTGCTCGTAGCGCAGCTCGGCGAAGCCGCGGGCGTCGGTGTACTCGGTGCCTGCCACGCCCGGGGCCGCACCGTAGGGCGCGGTGGGGACCTGCTTGCGCCGCTGGTTCAGCTTCCCCAGCAGGGTGAAGCCCTTCCACTCGCCGAGGAGGGACGCGCCCAGCGAGCGCTCGCCGTCCATGCCCTGCACCAGGGTGCCGTCTGACAGGGGGGTGGTGGGCGCGCCTTCTGCCAGCATTCCCGCGGCGGAGGCCTTCAGCGAGCTGCCTTCGCGCCCCAGCGCGCCGGTGGCGCGCACCTTGCCGCCGTTCAGATCGCCCACGCCGCCCACCGCCTCCACGTTCCGGCTGCGCTCGATGCGCCGGCGGGGCACCACGTTGATGACGCCGAAGAAGGCGCCGGTGCCGAAGAGGATGGAGGTGGGCCCGCGCACCACCTCAATCCGCTCCACGTCGGAGAGGTCGACGTCGAAGTCGCGGGCCACGAAGCCCTGGCCGGCCCACACGTCGTTGAGCGGGTGGCCGTCCCACAGGGTGAGGAGGCGGGTGTTCAGGTCGCCGGGGGGTGAGAAGCCGCGCAGGCCGGCGTAGGTGTAGATGCGGTCGTCGGTGAAGAAGAAGCCGCGCACGCCGCGCAGCGCCTCCGCGAGCGTCTGGTAGCCCTGGCCCAGCAGCTCCTCGCGGGTGATGACGGTCACCGAGGCGGGCGCCTGGTCCACCGAGAGCGCCTGCTTGGAGGCGGCCACCACCTTGGGCGGGGCGTAGCGCAGCTCGGCGTCGACGCGCAGCTCGCTGTCCTCGGCCACCACCACCCGGCGCACCAGCGGCGTCACCTCTTCGGTGGTGACCTCCACCTCGTACTCGCCCACCGGCAGGGTGAGCACCGTGGGGGTGAAGCCCGAGTCCTTGCCGTCCACGCGCACCAGCGCTCCGTCGCGGTTGGCCGTCACCACCACCTTCCCCGTGGCCTTCGGCTTCTCCTGCAGGACGGCCTTCGCGGTGACGGTCTGGTCGGCCTTCACGTCGAGGAGCAGTTGCTGCGACAGGTGGCCCTTTGCGCTCACCACCAGCAGGCGCTTGCCCGGCACCAGCTCCAGGGTGGCGGGCACCTTGCCCAGCTCGGGCCCTTCCGCCGACTCACGGATGGACGCACCTTCGGGCGCGCCCTCGATGGTCGCCTTCCCGACGATGATGGAGAGCTCTACCACCTGCTTCACCTCGCGGCCCTTGCCCACCGACACCTTCACCTGCGCGGGGCGGTGGCCTTCCAGCTCGAGGAGGATGGTGTGGGCGCCCGGCGAGACGGCGAAGGTCTGCGGCGTGCGGCCGCGGCTGCCCAGGTCCTTCCTGTCGACGTAGAGGTCGGCGCCCGGCGGCGTGGAGGTGACGGTGACGAGCGCCACGCGCGGGGCGAGGCGGGCCAGGGCCTGCTTCACGTCCTTCCGCTCGTCGGCCGGCAGGGTGGGGTCGACGAAGAGGTCGTTCCAGTAGCGGTAGGCCTCGTCGAACCTGTCGAGCGCCTCGTAGCAGCGCGCGATGTTGAAGAGCACGTTGCGGTTGGGCACCAGCCGGTACGAGAGGAAGTAGCTGGCCAGGGCCCTCTCGTAGTCGCGCTTCGAGTAGGCCGCGTTGCCCAGCGAGAAGGCCACGTCCGCCTCGTCGGCGGTGTTGTCGGCCCGCGCCGGGAAGGCCAGCGCCAGCGCGACGAGGAGGGGCAGGGTGGTGCGCACGGGAAGCGAGCGCGAGGTTACACGCTGGCCCGGGCCCGACAACGAATCGTCGCGCTACAGGAAGTGCCAGCTTGCGCCCACGCCAAAGTGGATCTGCGGCAGCACGCCCGAAGCGCGGAAGAGCAGGTGGCCCGCCACCGCCGCGTCGAAGGAGAGCGAGGGCACCGAAGGCAGGTGCATGGACATGCTGACGCTGGCGGTGCCTGCCGCCACGGGCGTGACGCCGGCGCCGGCGGAAGAAGGTGGCGGGGAGGAGGCCGGCTGGAGGAAAACCTCGTTGCTGCGCAGCACCAGCGTGGGGCCCAGCGAGAGCGAGAGCGCCAGGCCGCCCCCGCGACCCCAGGCGCTGTCCACCGCCACCCACACGAAGTCGGTGCCGAACATGGCGCGGTTCGCCTGAAACGTGGTGGGCAGCACGCCGAAGTCCCGAATGAGTTGCTCAGAGAGCGGCGTCGCCGTGGGGAAGGACACCAGCGCGCGCGCCGCCCGCCACTCGAAGCGCTCCGAGAAGCGCCAGGCGTAGGCGGCCTGCAGCGTCCAGTTGGTGGCGAAGCTTTCCGGGGACACGCCGCCCTGCAGCGCCACCTGGTGCCGGCCCACCAGCGGTCCGCCCTTCGACGCCAGCCGCGCGTCGCCCACCAGGGTGAGGCTGGCTTCTTCCACCACGCTGGGCGCGCCTTCCTTCACCTGCACCTCGCGCGAGAGGACGCCTTCGTCGCTGACCCGCCGCACCACGTAGGCCCCGGGCGGGAGCGTCACCCGCAGCACCTGCTCGCCCGCGGGCGCCTCCACCACCACCACGCCCGAGGAGAGCTGCACCACCTGCAGCGGGCCTTCCTTTTGCGCGAGGGTGAGCAGCGTGGGGCTGTGCGAGACGGCGGTCAGCACCACGTCCTGCCGGCCTCGAAGCCGCAGATCGAAGCTGGGGTGCTGCGGGGTGGGGGCGCGCCTCGCCGAGTCGCGAATGGTGAGGCGGTTGGCGTAGGCGAAGGCCTCCGACAGCGTCACCTGGCCGTCTCCGGTTTGATCCGCCGCGCCCGACAGGCCGGCGACGAGGTGGTGGGTGAAGAAGCTCCCCTGCAGCGCCTCGGCTTCGTGGGCGTCCTCGAGCCCGGAGCTGGAGGCGAGCAGCGCCATGCCTTCGCTGGACAGCGCGGTCAGGCCCACCTCGAAGGGCTGGGTGACGGACAGGCCTTTGGCCTGCGTCCACCCGCCGCCGCGGCAACTGTCGATGACGCCTACCCGCACGCCCACCGCCTCGTCGGACAGGCGCTGCTTGAGCGCGGACAGCGGCAGCGCCGCTCCGCCGGGGTAGAGGGAGTGATCGTCTGCGTGGCCGGAGAAGTAGAAGAGCAGCATGGTGTGTGCGCCTCGCGCCTCTGCGCGCGCCTCGTCCAGCGCAAGCAGCACCGCTTCGGGCGAGGGGTCGAGCAGCACGCGCACGTCGCCCGGCTGGAAGTGGCCCGCGCGGGTCAGCACGCCGGCCATCGCCTGGGCGTCGCGGTGGGCGTACTGAAGCTGCGCGCGCCCGGCGACGGCGGTGTTGCTGCCCACCACCACGGCCACGCGGCGCTCGGCTGGCGGGGCGACGGAGAGGAGCAGCGCGGCGAGGGTGGAGATCATGGGCGCTCCTTGGGCAGACGGTACTCCAGGGTGAAGGCGGCTTCGTCACGACGGCCGGCCACGGCGGCCACCGTCGCGTCGCTCAATGGCTCGCGGCTCAACACCACGGCCAGGCGCTCCTCGGTACCTTCGGCGTCCAGCGTCCACGCGGGCGTCAGCGCGGTGCCGGCGGCTGACGGCTTTGCGGCGTAGAGGATGCGCGGCGCCGCGCCGAGCTGCACGACGGTGAGGTGCGGGAAGCCGGCCGGCGCCACCTCGAGGCGGATCGCGTCGCCGGGCCTGAGCGGCGCGCCCTGCCATGGGGTGACGGCGTCGCCCCGCTTGATCCACACCGTCGCGGCCGGCGTGCCTTTGGGCCGCACGTCGTCGTTCCCCCCCAGGCGCGGCGCGGCGAAGACGGCCAGCAGCGCGGCCACTGCGCCAGCCAGCGCGAAGCCGGGCAGGCGCCAGCGCGACGGCGGGGGGCGCGCCACCAAGTCCAGCCAGGCCGGCCGGGGCAACGGCACCTGCGCCGCGGCGACGTGGCTTCGGCAGGCCTCGCAGGACTCCACGTGCCGCGCGAGTTCTTCGGGCGCCGCGTCCAGGGCGTAGCGATCGAGCGCGAGGTGGGACGGGTGGCTCATGGCAGCTCTCCTCGCAGGTGGGCGGTGCGCGCGTCGAAGCGCTCCAGCAGGCGTCGCACGGTGCGCTCGGAGACCCCCAGCACCTCGGCGGCCTCGGGCTGGGTGAGGCCGTCGATGCGGGCCAGCAGCGCACACTCCAATTCGTCCCTCGGGGCGTCCTTCGCCACCCGCAGCAGCACCCGGCGCGCTTCCAGCCCCACCTCGGGGGGCTGCGCGACGGCGTCGGACGGAGGCACTGCGTCGCGAACGGACTTCGCACGCAGGTGGTCGATCGCCAGGTGGGTGGCCGTCTTGTAGATCCACGCGGTGACGCGCCGCGAGTCCTGCTCGGGGAGGCGGGCGCGCCACAGCCGGACGAAGGTGTCCTGGGCGAGGTCCTGCGCGGTGTCGAAGTCTCCGAGCATGCGGCGACACTTCTGGCGGATGAGCGGAAAGAACCGCCGGTACAGGCGATCGATGTCTGCGGCGCTCAACGCCACCTCCCTGCGCGTCTAGACGGGCCAGCGCTGAGAATCCGGCCACCCCCGGCTGACTTTCTTCACCGGCAGAAGCGCGCCCACTCCTCGGGCAGCGGGCCGCCCAGCAGCTTCTCGGCGCCGCTCCGCTCGAGCAGCGCGAAGGTGAAGTCGCCGGTGAAGCAGGCTTCCCCCGACTGGCGCACCTCGACGGCCGCCCGCACCACGCGGCCGCCGGGCTTCGTCACCTGGCCCCGAGCCTGGGCTTCCTGACCCACGCGAATCCCCTTGAGCAGCCTGGCCTCGAAGCCGGTGGTGAAGCCGAACTTGCCGGTGGAGGCCAGCACCGCCCACGCCGCCGTCTCGTCCGCCACGGTGGAGACGAGGCCGCCGTGCATGAGGCCTAAGGGGCCCTGGTGGCGCACCGTGGGCAGAAAGCGCGTCACCACCGCGTCGCCGTCTACGGTGAAGCGCAGGCGGAAGCCGAAGGGATGGTCCGGGCTGCAGCCGAAGCAGGGCTGGCCTTCACCGAAGAGCGTGCCGTCGAGGGGCGAGACGAGCGGAGTCACGTCGGCCCGCATAGCGCGCGGCGAGCAAGTCCGCACGCGCCGCCCGCGCGGGTGGTAGAAGCCACCTCCGTGCCCGCGTTCTCCCGTCGCGCGTTGCTCGCCGGTGGCGCGGCGGCGCTCACCTCCGGCTGCTACCGCCTCGCCCGTCCCCCGCCCCTCGACGGCCCGCTGTCGCCCGAGGCGCGCCGGCTGATCCAGACCGCGTGGGCGGGCCTCGACTCGAACCTGGTGCTGGACACCCACGTGCACGTCGTCGGCCTGGGTACGGGCGGCACCGGCTGCTGGGTGAACCCGGCGCTGCAGTCGCCGCTGGCGCACCCCTTGAACGCGCTGCGCTTCGACATCTACAAGCAGGCGGCGGGCGTCACCGACGAGGCGGTGGGCGATAGCCAGTACGTGGAGACGCTGCTGTCCCGCATGCGCCGGCAGTTGATCCACGGGCGCGCGCTCATCCTCGCCTTCGACCAGACGTACTCGGAGGACGGCACGCCCAGGCCGGAGCTCACCGAGTTCCACACCCCCAACGACTACGTGGTGAAGCTGGCGCGGGAGAACCCGGACTGCTTCGTGGCGTGTGCGTCGGTGCACCCGTACCGCAACGACGCGGTGGAGGCGCTCGAGCGCGCGGTGGAGGGCGGCGCGGTGGCGGTGAAGTGGCTGCCCAACGCCATGTCCATCGATCCCTCCAGCCCCCGCTGCGACGCCTTCTACGAGGCCCTGGCGCGGCTGCGCGTGCCGCTGCTCACCCACGCGGGCGAGGAGAAGGCGGTGGAGGCGGAGGAGGCGCAGCGCTTCGGCAACCCGCTGCACCTGCGCCGGCCGCTGGACCTGGGCGTCACCGTCATCGTCGCCCACTGCGCCAGCCTGGGGAAGAACCCCGACCTCGACGCGCCCGCGTCGTCCGGCAAGCACCCCTGGGTGGACAACTTCGAGCTCTTCACCCGGCTGATGGACGAGCCGAGGTACGTCGGCCGGCTGTACGGCGAGGTGTCGGCGATGCTGCAGGCCAACCGGGTGGGGCGCCCGCTGGCCACGGTGCTCACCCGCGCCGACTGGCACCCGCGGCTCTTGAACGGCTCCGACTACCCGCTGCCGGCCATCACCGTGCTGGTACAGACCAGGGTGCTCAAGGACCAGGGCTTCCTCACCTCGGCCCAGCGCGACGTGCTCAACGAGCTCGATCGCCACAACCCGCTGATGTTCGACTTCGTCAGCAAGCGCACGGTGGCGGTGCGGGACGCGGGCGGCGTGCACCGGCTGCCGCGGGAAGTGTTCACCGGCCGGCCGGAGGTGTTCCCCAGGCTCAAGCCTCCGCCCTGACGCCGCGCTCAAGAGGAAGTCAGTCGCCGAAGCCCAGGGAGTCGAGGTCGTCGTCGACGCCGCCGTCCCGCGCCGCCGCGCGCTGACGTGCGCGCTCCGTACGCTCGTCGCCCGCCGCCTTGCCTAACGCGAAGAAGGCCAGCACGCACGCCAGCATCGAGAGCGCCGGGGCGCGCATCGTCTTGAGGTGGGCCAGCCCCCAGATGAGCCCGAAGCAGGGGATGAGCAGCGCCGCCACGCCGAAGCCCCGCCCCTTCTGGCCGTGGATTCTGGAGGCGAGCCACAGGTGGCAGCCCAGCGAGGCCACCACCAGCGCACAGGCGCTGAGGTTGTAGACGGGGTGCACCCCACGAGCGTAACCCGGCTAGAGTCGCCGCACGGTGTCGAACCAGGGGCCTGAGCTCACCGGTCGGAAGATCGGCGAGTACGAGATCGTCGCGAAGATTGGCGTGGGCGGCATGGGCGCCGTCTACGAGGGCCGGCAACCGCTCATCGGTAAGCGGGTGGCGGTGAAGGTGCTGCTGCCGACGCTGTCCAACGAGAAGGAGCTGGTGGAGCGCTTCCTGTCCGAGGCGCGCGCGGTGAACGAGATCCGCCACCGCGGCATCGTCGACATCTTCAGCTTCGGGCAGCTCCCCGAGGGCTCACACTACTTCGTGATGGAGTACCTCGAGGGCGAGGCCTTCGATCGGCTCATCAAGAAGAAGGCGCCCATGCCCCTGGCCGAGGCGCTCCACTGGACCGAGGAGACGCTGGACGCGCTCGACGCCGCGCACCACGCCGGCATCATCCACCGCGACATCAAGCCGTCGAACCTCTTCCTGGTGCAGGCCGCGCGCGGCAAGCCGTACGTGAAGCTCTTGGACTTCGGCATCGCCAAGCTGGGGGCCTTGCAGGGCGAGTCCACCCCGCAGACGCGCGCGTCCGTCATCCTCGGCACGCCCGACTACATCAGCCCGGAGCAGGCGCGCGGCAAGCCGATCAGCCCGCAGACCGATCTCTACGCGGTGGGCGCGGTGCTGTTCGAGATGGTGACCGGCCAGCGCCTCTTCAAAGGCGAGAACACGCTGGCCACCATGTGGGCCCACGTGGAGGATCCGCCGCCGGTGCCGTCGACGCTCCGGCCCGACGTGCCCCAGGCGCTGGACGAGATCATCCTCTGGGCGCTGGAGAAGAAGTCGGAGTCGCGGCCGCCCAGCGCCGAGGTGATGCGCGACGCCCTGGCCCAGGTGCGGCAGTCGCTCGGGCCCGGCCAGGCGATGACGCCCAGCCCCGGCACCGGCAGCGGCGAGCGGGTGCTGGTGGGGCACACCCCTCCTCCCTCGGTACGGCAGCGGGTGCTGGCCACCACGCCGTCGCCGTCGAGCGCCGGCCAGAAGGCCCTGGGCACGCCGCCGCCCAAGTCCGGCAGTCAGTCCTCCATCAGCGGGCGCCGGCCGGCGGTGAAGCCGCCGTCTCCCGAGACGAAGCTGGCGCCGCTGACCTCGATGACGCGCGACGAGGAGCGCCCCACCGAGGCGGCCCTGCCTCCCGCGCCGGCCGTCACCTCCACCGGGCGCGCCCCCGAGCTGGAGACCGACGGCGGGAGAGAAGGGGCCGAGGTCACCGATCCGCAGGCCACCGCCTACCGGCCCCAGAAGTCGAAGCTGCCGCTGGTGCTGGCGGGGCTGGTGGGCGTGCTGCTCGTCTCGGTGACGGTGCTGTTCCTGTTGCCGGGCGCGAAGCCCGACGTGGTGGAGGAGCACGCGCTCAAGCCGCCCACGAAGCCGCCGGAGGACGTGAAGCCGCCGGAGCCGGTGAAGCCGGTGGTGACGCCCACGCCGCCAGAGCCGACCAGGCCCGTCGCGGTGGTGACGCCGCCTCCGGAGCCGACGAAGCCGGTGGTGCCGGAGCAGCCGGCCCCGGTGAAGACTCCGGCGCCGAAGCCTGCTGAGACGCCGAAGCCGAAGGCCGATCCGCCGAAGCCCAAGGGCATCACCAGCCAGCAGCTCCAGGCCCGCCTGGCGAAGCTGGAGCAGAAGCTGGCCGCGCGCGAAGCCGAGACGGGCGAGAAGGATCGGGTGCTGCGCCAGTTCCTCGACCAGGCCCGAAAGGACATCGCGAGCGCCTCCACCGACGGCCAGCGCAAGGAAGCCGCCCAGTTCCTCGACGAGATTCAGCACCAGTTCCCGAAGTGACGGGGGGTAGGACATGTGGGCAGGAGGCCCACCGGGTGCTGGGCGGCTGGACACGCGGTGAGAGCGGAGGCGATCTACACTCCGGCCCGTGATGCTCTCCCTCGTGGTGGCGCTGTCCCTGGCGCAGTCGGGCGGTGAGGTCCGCGCGCCGGTGGCGGTGGTGTTGACCAGCAAGCGGCCCGGCGCCGAGGCGGTGTCCCCGAAGATCGCCGCCCGTGTCTTCGAGGTGCTGAAGAAGGAGCAGGTGGGCGGGCTGCTCACCACCGCGCAGTCGGCGAAGGAGCTCAAGGCCAACGGCTTCTCGGATCCACGCACCTGCCAGGGCACGCGCGGCTGCCTCACCAAGCTGGCCATTCTCCTCGGCGCGCACGCGGTGGTGATCGGCGTGGACGTGGGCAAGGTGGGCAAGACGCTGGCCATTCACCTGGAGGCGATCGCCGCGGACCAGGAGCAGCCGCTGGCCAGCCTGGACGTGTCGTCGTCCCTCGACGGGTGGAGCGACGCGATGAGCGCCCCCATCGTCGTCTTCGTGCGCGACGTAAAGAGCGGGCTGTCGATGCAGCGGGAGACGCCGCCCTTGCCGCCGCCCACCGTGCTGAAGAAGCCGGTGGACGCGCCGAAGGCCGCCGACGCGCCGAAGAAGGCCGAGCTCACGCCCGCGCCGAAGGAAGAGCCGCTGGAGGTGCGCGCGAAGGCCCCGGCGGGCAAGTCTCGCACCGCGGCGTGGGTGCTGGCCGGCAGCGCGGCGGCGGCGGCGGGCGGGGCGGTGGTGTTCGGCGCCCTCGGCGCTTCCGACAAGGCGAAGTACCAGTCGTCGCTGGTGACGTTGCCCGACGGCAGCATGGGCAGCACCCTGCCGGAGAGCGAAGCGAAGGCGCTGGCCGCCGGCGCCAACACCAAAATCGGCCTCGCCATCGGCTCCGCGGTGCTCTCCGCCGCGCTGGGCGGCACCGCCACCTGGCTCTTCCTCAGGGAGTAGCCGCGCAGGGCCCGCTGGGCCGCGCGTGAAGGAGCCTCACCCTCCAGCTGGTGGCGCAGAGAATGGGTTCTCGAGGCGGACGCCTGCGAGCGTGGCGCCGCCGTGGAGGTCCTCCGAGAGCAGCCGCTCACACCCGGCATCGGAGGCGCAGCGGAGGATCAACGCGTCCCAGAAGGACAGCGAGTGCAGCCGGTGGAGGTCGATGGCTCCGAGGATGTGCTCGACGCGAACGGCGATCACCTCGAAGCCGAGGTAGATCTCCAGGCGCGCCCGGGCACGCGCTGGCTCGAGCCCGAGCTTCCTCGTCGCGTTCACGAAGTACTCCTGCAGCACCTGGGTGGAGACGACGCCGGTGGCCGTCTCCAGGGCTTCTGTCAGCAGCGCCCGCGCCCGATCGCGCTTGTCCCGCGAGTCTTCGTCGTCGGCGTACAGCAGCACGTTGGTGTCGAAGAAGACGCGAGAGGTCACGTGTGGTCCTCGTAGGCTTCTTCCCGCGCGATCTTCCGCCCGCCGGAGTGCCCACCGCCTTCCGCCCAGAGGCGCCGCAGGTGCTCGACGGCGCTGCGCCGGTGACGGCTGCCCGCCAGCTCTTCGAGGTACTCGCGGATCAACGCATTGAGGCTGGTGCCCCGCTTGAGCGCGGCCTGGCGCGCGCGCTCGAGCGTCACCTCATCGACCGACAGCGTGACGTTCTTCATGAACACATGGTATGTGCGCACAGCCACGCAGCGCAAATAATCCTAGGGACTTCCGAAGCTGGGACTACCCGTCACCGAGGCGCTGCAGCTCGTCCCAGCGGGCGTAGAGGCGGTCCACTTCGCGGGCGGCGGCCTCGAGCTCTTTCGACACGCGGGCCACTTCCGTCGCGTTGCTGAACACGGAGGGCTCGGCGAGCTGCGCTTCCAGCGAGGACTTGTTCGCCTCCGCCGCTTCGATGGCGGCCTCCATGCCGTCCAGTTCCCGCTGGTCCTTGTAGGAGAGGCGCGCTGGCTTCTTCGGTGGGCTCTGGGCCGGCGGCGTCGAGGGCTTCTCTGTGGGAGGTGGGGGCGCTGCGGGGGGCTTCGGCTTGAGGCGCTGGTACATCGACCAGTTGCCCTCGTAGCGCACCACCTTCCCGTCGCCCTCCACGGCCAGCACCGTGGTGGCCACCTTGTCGAGGAAGTAGCGGTCGTGGGTGACGAGCAGCACCGCGCCGGGGAACTCGAGCAGCAGGCGCTCGAGGACGTTGAGCGTCACCAGGTCCAGGTCATTGGTCGGCTCGTCCAGCACCAGCACGTTGGCGCCTTCGAGGAAGAGGCGGGCCAGCAGCAGCCGGTTGCGCTCCCCGCCGGACAGCGCCTTGACCTGCAGGCGCTGCATCGGCACCGGGAAGAGCAGATCGTCGAGGTAGTCGGCCAGGCGAACCTGCTTCTCGCCCAGCGTCACCCAGTCGTCGTGCCAGGCGGCCTCGTAGACGGTGGCCTCGTCGTCGAGCGAGAGGCGCTGCTGATCGTAGTAGGCGATGCGGGTCTTCGGGCCGAGGGTGACGGTGCCCGAGGCGGGCGGCAGCTCCCCGAGGAGCGTCTTCACCAGCGTCGTCTTCCCCGCGCCGTTGGGCCCGACGATGCCCAGCCGCTCGCCGGGCTGGACGATGAGGTTGACGCCCGCGAAGACGGTGCGCTCCCCGAAGCGCTGAGCCACGCCCTTCGCCTCGATGACCGTCTGGGAGAGCCGCGGCGCGTGGGCCAGTTGCAGGGCGGGCACCTTCGGGCGGGAGAAGCCCTTCTCGGCGAGCAGCTTGCGGGCGCGCTCGATGCGGGCCTTCGACTTGGTGCGCCGGGCCTCCACGCCCTTGCGCAGCCAGGCCACCTCCTGGGCGATCCACCGCTCGCGCTTGTGCTGAGCGACCTCCGCTTGCTCCACGCGCGCCCACTTCTGCTCCAGGTAGTCCTGGTAGTTGCCGGGGTAGCTGACCAGGCCGCCGCCGCCGGCCCCGCCGGGCGGCTCCACCTCGACGATCCGCTCCACCAGGTCGTCGAGGAAGTAGCGGTCGTGGGTGACGAGCAACAGCGCGCCCTCGAAGCCGTCCAGCTCTTCCTCCAGCCACTCCACCGTCTCGGCGTCGAGGTGGTTGGTGGGCTCGTCCAGCATCAAGAGGTCGGGCCGTGACAAGAGCGCCCGGGCGATGGCGACGCGCTTCTTGAGGCCGCCGGACAGCTCGGCCACCGGGCGCTCCCAGTCCTTCACGCCGAGGCGATCGAGCAGCTTCTTCGCCTGATGCGAGGTGTCCCAGCCGCCGAGCCGCTCGATGTGCTCGTTGAGGTGCGCGAGCGCCTCGAGGTCCTTCGCCTCGTGGGTGGCCTCCAGCTTCTCCGCCAGCTCGCGGTGGCGGGCCAGCGCTTCCCGCAGCGGGGCCTGGGCCACCTCCAGCTCGGACTGCACGGTGGCGCCGTCGGGGAAGCCGGGTTCCTGCGGGAGGAAGGTGACGCGGGCCCCGCGCTTGAGCTGAAGGAGGCCGGAGTCGGGCTTCATCGCGCCCGCGAGGATGCGCATCAGCGTGGACTTGCCGCAGCCGTTGACGCCCACCAGGCCGACCCGCTCGGTCTCTTCGATCACCAGCTCCACGCCGTCGAAGACGGTGCGGCTGCCGAAGGCGAGGCGGACGTCGGCGGCGCGCAGCAGCGTCATGGCCGCCGGGCACGTAGCACGACGCGAGGGCTGACGGGCCGCGCACCGGTGGGGCCACCGCCCGAGGGCTGCTGGTCAGGCTCGCCTCGGCTTGCCGGCGCCCGTAAAGTCGCCGCCCCAGGTGAGCTACGACATCCTCTCCAATCTCCCGCCAGGGACGTCGAGCCGGACGCGCCTGGCGATGCGCGACGGGCGGCGGAAGGTCGTCCTGCGCATGGTGCGTGAGGGGGTGGAGCCCTTCCTGCCGGAGAAGACGCCCGACGCGGTGCTGCCGCTGATCGAGCTGTCCGAGCAGCTGGGCGTTCGCTACGCCGTCTACGACTACCTGCCGGGCGTCACCCTGCGGGAGTTGGTGGACGCGCTGCGCGAGGCGGACCAGCCGGTGCCGCTTCCGCTGGCGGCGCGGGTCCTCATCGACGCGGCGCGCGCGGTGGGGCAGCTCCACGACGCCCACCCGCCGCTCCCTTCCCACGGGGGCCTGTCGGACTCGGCCATCCTCATCGGCTTCGACGGCGTGGTGCGCGTGCTGGACTACGGAGTGCCGCGGCCCAGCCGGTACCAGCCTTCGGTGCCGGGGGGGACGCACGGCGACGTCTTCGCGCTGGCGGCGGTGCTGCACTCGGTGCTGACGGACTTCGCGGGCACGTACTCAGAGGCGGTGGACGACGGTGTGCCGCTGCCCGTGCCGAGCGCGATGCACGCGGAGGCCACGCCCGCGCTCGACGACGTGCTGGGCCGGGCCACCTCGCGCGCCTTCGCCAGGCGGCAGGTGGACGCGAGCGTGCTGGCCGGCGAGCTGGAGGCGGTGCAGGGCGACGCGCTCCTCACGACGGAGCAACTGGGCGAGGAGGTGCGCAGCCGGTTCCAGGCGAGGCTCGATCTCTCTGCTGGTCCGGTGGGCGGCGCGAGCCGCGCGGTGAAGCTCACCGCCGACGAGGGAGCGCTCGGCTATGACAACGACGCGCCCACCGGCGCGCACGTGGCGCCGTGGCTCAAGGACGGGCAGGGCGGGGACGGGCCGAACGCCGGAGGCACGCGGCGGGCGCCGGTGCCCTGGGTGACAGGCACCACGGGGGACAACTTCCCGGCGGCGCCGGCGCCTCCGCCCGGTACGGATCCCGGTCGCCCGGACCCTGAGGTGGGCGCGGGGATTCCCACCGGAACCGAGCCCGGGCGCCCCAGCCCCCTGGGCGGCATTCCGTCTGGCACCGAGCCGGGGCGGGCGGGCCCCTTCGCCGCCGGAGGCGCCGCGGCAGCGGAGGGAGAGGGGGAGCCCGACGGCACCCAGCCGCGCATTCAAGTGACGGCGGCGCCCGCGCAGCCCTCGCCCGGGCCACGCGCCGAGACGGCGGTAGCGCGTCCCCGGACGTCCTCGGGTGGCCGGCCGGCGGTGCGCGGCAACGGCGTCGCGGCGCGCCCCGCCTCCACGTCCACCGGAGGAGCCAGGGCGGAGAACGACGTACCGGCTGGCGCGGTGGTCCCCGCACGGAAGTCCTCCGCCAGCGCGGCCGACACCGGCGAGGAGGAAGACGAGTCAGAGCCCGCGCCGCGCGCGCGCGGCGAGGCGCCGGGTCCGCGCGCGGCCGCCCCTGCCGCAGAGAAGAAGGCTCCTGTCGCGGCGGCCGACACCGGCGAGGAGGAAGACGAGGCAGGGCCCGCGACGCGCGCGCGCGGCGAGGCGCCGGGTCCGCGCGCCTCCGCCCCTGCCGCAGAGAAGAAGGCTCCTGCCGCGGCGGCCGACACCGGCGAGGAGGAGGAGGAGGCAGGGCCCGCGACGCGCGCGCGCAGCGAGGCGCCCGGTCCGCGCGCCTCCGCGCCTGCCGCAGAGAAGAAGGCGCCTGCCGCAGAGAAGAGGGCTCCTGCCGCGGCGGCCGAGACCGGCGAGGAGGAGGAGGAGGCAGGGCCCGCGGCGCGCGCGCGCGGCGAGGTGCCCGGACCGCGCGCCTCCGCGCCTGCCGCAGAGAAGAGGGCTCCTGCCGCGGCGGCCGAGACCGGCGAGGAGGAGGAGGAGGCAGGGCCCGCGGCGCGCTCGCGCGGCGAGGTGCCCGGTCCGCGCGGCGCCGGGGAGAAGAGGCCTCCTGTCGGGGCCGCCGACGCCGGCGGGGATGAGGGCGAGGCGGAGGTGGCGCCCGGCGTGGGCGGTGAGCCGACCAACCCGCGCGCCTCCACGCCGGGCGGGGGCCGTCGCACGTCAGAGCGCCCGCGAGCGGAAGCGCCTGGGCCCGCGCTGGGAGAGGGCGAGCCCGAGGCGACGCGCCCGCGCGCCCGGGTGCCGGTGGAGAACCAGGACACCAACCCGCGAGCGCACGGCCCGGCCGACACCGGCCCCGCGCCCATCGAGAACCAGGACACCAACCCGCGAGCCTCCGCGCCCCGGGGCCGCAACACCACCGTGCACGAGAAGCTGCAGGCGCGCGGGCAGGAGCGGATCCGCACGCCTCCGCTGGGGGTGCCCGCGGCGGGCAGCGAGGAGGACCTGAGCAACGACGTGGTGAACGAGCCCACCAACGTCCGCGCCCGGCCCAGCAAGCCGGTGGAGTCAGAGGGTGAGCTGCCGATGACGAGCGAGGCGGCCGCTCCCAACAGCGCCCGCCGGTGGATCGCCTTCCTGCTGCTCTTGCTGGCGCTGGGGCTTGGGGCGGTAGCGCTCTTTGCGCCGCAGAGGCTCGCGGCGCTGAAGGTGAAGCTGGGCCTGGTGCCGCCGCCGGAGCCGGAGGTGCAGGCAGAGGCGGTGGGGGACGAGCCGGTCGACGGCGGGGCAGCGGCCGCGGAGGCTGGAGACGGGGGCGGGCTGGTGGCGGTGGCCGCGCTGGACGAGTCGGACGCCGGAGAGGAGGAGGAACGGGAAGGAGACTCCGACGGCGGCGAGGAAGAAGAGGCTGTGGAAGAGCCTGACGGCGGGGCCGTCGCGGACGCATCAGACGGGGGAGCTTCGGGTGACGGCGGCGCGACCATCGACGGTGGGGGCAGCGTCAAGCCGGTGGTGAAGAGCGCGCCGAAGAAGAAGAAGAAGCGACGTCGCTACCGTTGAATCGAGCTCCAGTCCGGATTGCAGTAGGCTTCGCGCCGTCATGGCCCTGCCCCGACTGACGGAACCCCTGGTGCGAGAGAGCGGCCGGCTGCGACCGGCGACGTGGGACGAAGCGCTGGAGGTGGCGGCGCGCGGCTTCGCGGCGACGAAGCAGGCGCACGGCCCCCACGCCATCGGCTGCTTCAGCTGCTCGAAGGCCACCAACGAGGTGAACTACATCGCGCAGAAGTTCATGCGGGGGGCGATCGGCTCCAACCACATCGACAGCTGCAACCGGACCTGACACGCCCCCAGCGTCGTCGGTCTGGCGACGGTCTTCGGAGCAGGCGGCGGCACTTCCTCCTACCGCGAGGTGGAGGAGACGGACCTGATCGTCCTCTGGGGTTCCAACGCGCGGGAGACGCACCCCATCTTCTTCCACCACGTGCTGAAGGCGATTCACCGGGGCGCGAAGGTGTACGTGGTGGATCCGCGGCGAACGGCCACCGCCGAGTGGGCGGACGGCTGGCTGCCGGTGCACGTGGGGGCGGACATCGCGCTGGCGAACGCGGTGGCGGCGACCATTCTGGAAGAGGGCCTTGCCAACCGGGAGTTCATCCGGCGGGCCACGTCGGGCTTCGAGGAGTGGGAGGCGTACACGAGGAGCCACACGCCGGAGAAGGTGGCGTCCATCACCGGGGTGGAGCCGTCTCTGGTGCGGCGGCTGGCGCGGGACTACGCGCGGGCGGATCGGGCGATGATCTGCTGGACGCTTGGCATCACGGAGCACCACAACGGGGTGGACAACGTGCTGGGGCTCATCAACCTGGCGCTGGTGACGGGGCACGTGGGGAGGTGGGGTTCGGGGCTCAACCCGTTGCGTGGGCAGAACAACGTGCAGGGCGGCGGGGACATGGGCGCGTTGCCGAACAAGCTGCCTGGCTTCGAGGACGTAGAGAGCGCGGCCGCGCGGGCGAAGTGGGAGGCGCTGTGGGGGCGGCCGATTCCTCCGAAGCAGGGGCTGCACCTGACGGGGATGTTCGAGGCGATGGCGCACGGCCAGCTGCGCGCCCTGTACGTGCTGGGGGAGAACCCGGCGCAGTCGGAGGCGGACAAGACGCGCACCATCAAACTGCTGGCGGGGCTCGATCACCTGGTGGTGCAGGACATCGTGCGGACGAAGACGGCGGAGCTGGCGCACGTGGTGTTGCCGGCGAGCGTGAGCTTCTGCGAGTCGGAGGGGACGGTGACGAGTTCCGAGCGGCGGGTGCAGCGGGTGCGCAAGGCGCTGGCCCCGCCGGGGCAGGCGCGGGACGACATCGACATCACCTGTGAGCTGTCGAAGCGGCTGGGGTACGACATGGGCATGCCGGCGCCGAAGCAGGCGTGGGACGAGCTGCGCAGGGCGAGCCCGCTGCACGGGGGGATGAGCTACGAGCGGCTGGAGGCGCTGGGAGGAATCCAGTGGCCGTGTCCGGACGAGACGAGCGAGGGGCAGCGCTTCCTGCACGCGCGGCTGTGGAAGGAGCCGGTGGAAGGGCGGCGGGCGCCGTTCCACGTGGTGCACGACGAGCCGCCGGTGGAGGCGCTGGACAGAGACTACCCCTTGAGGCTCACGACGGGCCGGCGGCTGGACTCTTTCAACACCGGCGTGCTGTCGCGCGGCTACGAGAGTCCGCGGCGTCTTGGAGAGACGGTCGACCTCTCTCCGCACGACGCGGGGGCGTTGGGGGTGCAGGAGGGAGAGAAGGTGCGGGTGGTGAGCCGGCGTGGAGCGGTGGTGGCGCCGGTGCGGGTGGATCCGGGCCTGCGGCGTGGGTTGGTCTTCATGACCTTCCACTTCCCGGACGAAGTGGACACCAACCAGCTCACCATCGACGCGGCGGATCCGCGATCTGGCACAGCGGAGTTCAAGGCAGCGGCGGTGCGAGTCGAGCGGCTCGAGGCGCCCCAACGCTGAGGCGACCTCTCTCTGACAGAGAGCTGTGCCGCGCGGGAGCTGGAGCCGGGTCGAAGGAGCGAGGCCTTTCGGGAGCTCACGGTCGGGAGGCGGAGCGTGTGGGAGGACCGCGAGAGGACGAGGGGCGACGGCTGAGGTGGAGGGGCGGGACGCCGGTCGGCAGGGCGGTGGTCCCTGCGGCGCGAGGCCGAAGCCCTGCTCCCTGGTGACCAGACGGGCGAGGGGAGGGGCTGGGGGAAGAAGGCAGGGCGGGGGGGAGGGCCGATTCCGCGCTGGCCTGTTGCCGTGCAGCGCGGTGCGTCGTCCTTGGGAGGTGCAGAAGGCTGGCTCCCGGGCCCGGGGTGGAGGACGCTCTGGCCATGGATGTCCGTCCCACAGCGCCGCCCCCCACCGAAGACGAGCGTCGCGCCGTCGATGCGGCGCTGGGCCCGCCTGACGCCGAAGGCCCCGTCACGGCGAGCGAGGCGAGGGCGCGGCGGACGCACCTTCTGCCAGCGCTGCGGGCGGTGCAGGAGCGGCTGGGCTTCGTGAGTGAAGGCGCGCTGGGCTACGTCTGCGCGCGGCTGGGGTTGCCACCGGCCGAGGGCTACGGGGTGGCCAGCTTCTACGCGCTGCTGGCGTTGGGGGAGCGGCCGAGGGCCTTCGCGCACGTCTGCGACGACGTGGCGTGCCGGGCGGCCGGTGCGGAGCGGCTGTGCGCGGACGTGGAGAAGTCCCTGGGGCCGGCCTTCTCTGCGCCGCACCGAGCGGACCCCGGCCAACCGCACCCGAAGACAGCGGCGCGCTGGGCCCGCAGTCCCTGTCTGGGGCTGTGCGAGCAAGCGCCGGCCGCGTTGGTGACGGTGGCGGGCGCAGCGCCGGTCGAGCAAGCCTTCGGCGGGGCGACGGTGGACAAGGTGCGCAGGGCGCTGGGCGGTGAGCCGGTGGAGCCGCTGCCGTGCACCCTGGGAGGGGCGGGCCCGCGGCGGCTGCTCGCGCGCGCGGGGGTGGTGGACGCGACGAGCCTCGACGACTACCGGCGGCGCGGCGGCTACGAGGCCCTGCGTCGCGCGCTGGAGGTGGGCCCGGAGGCGGTCCTTCGCGAGGTGACGGACGCGAAGCTGGTGGGCCGGGGCGGCGCGGCTTTCCCCACGGGCCGGAAGTGGGACGCGGTGGCGAAGGCGCCGGTGCGCCCGCACTACGTGGTGTGCAACGCGGACGAGTCGGAGCCCGGCACCTTCAAGGATCGGGTGCTGCTGGAGCTCGATCCCTTCTCCCTCGTCGAGGCGATGACGCTGGCGGGCTTCGCGGTGGGCGCGGAGCAGGGCTACCTGTACCTGCGGGGGGAGTACCCGCTGGCGCGGCGGCGGCTGGAGAACGCCCTGGCGAAGGCGAGGGCGCGAGGACTCCTCGGCGGCGACGTGATGGGGCGGGGCGTGCGCTTCGAGTTGGAATTGCGCGTGGGCGCGGGCGCGTACATCTGCGGGGAAGAGACGGCGCTCTTCAACTCCATCGAGGGCTTCCGGGGGGAGCCGCGCTCCAAGCCGCCCTTCCCGGTGCAGGCGGGGCTGTTCGGTAAGCCGACGGCCATCAACAACGTGGAGACGCTGGTGGCCACGCTGGACATCGTGCGCGAGGGCGCGGCGGCCTACGCCAGCGTCGGCACGGCGGGCAGCCCGGGCACCAAGCTGTTCTGCGTGTCGGGCGCGGTGCAGGCGCCGGGTGTCTACGAGGTGCCCTTCGGCACGTCGCTGGGCGCGTTGCTGGCGCTGTGCGGCGGCGTGAAGGGGAGGCTTCGGGCCATCCTGCTGGGGGGCGCGGCGGGCACCTTCGTGGGCCCCGAGGCGCTGGATCTGCCGCTCTCCTTCGAGGGGGCGCGCGCGGCGGGGGCGACGCTGGGCTCGGGCGTGGTGCTGGTGTTGGACGACTCCGTGGACTTGAGGGACCAGCTGCGGCGCCTCGCCGCCTTCTTCCGCGACGAGTCCTGTGGGCAGTGCGTGCCGTGCCGGGTGGGCACCGTCCGACAGGAGGAGCTGCTGGCCCGGCTGGCGCGCGGCGCGCCTTCAGGAAGCGTGAAGGAGGAGCTGCAGCTGCTCCGCGAGCTCGGCCAGGCGATGCGCGACGCGTCCATCTGCGGGCTGGGGCAGACGGCGTCTTCCGCGGTGGAGTCGGCGGTGAAGTTGGGCGTCTTCGAGGGCAAGCCATGACGCAGCGCACGCTGGAGCTCACCGTCGACGGCGTGAAGGTGTCGGTGCCTGAGGGCGCGACGCTGCTGGACGCGTGCCGGAAGGCGGGGAAGGACGTGCCCACCTTCTGCTGGGCGGCGAACCTCACGCCCGCCAACGTGTGCCGCATCTGCGTGGTGGAGCTGGGCGGCGCGCGCACCCTGGTGCCGGCGTGCAGTCGGAAGGCCGAGGCCGGGCAGGTGGTGCAGACGGACAGCCCGCGGGTGCACCTGTCGCGCAAGCTGGTGCTGGAGCTGCTCGGCTCCAGCGTGGACATGTCGCTGTCGAGGGACTTCCAGGCGCTCTCGAAGCGGTACGGCGCCAGGCCCGAGCGCTTCGGCAACAAGGCGGCGCGCGCCGAGGCAGGGGCGAGGGACGCCGCCCACGCCGGGCACCACCACCCGGGTGACGGCGCCCAGGCGGCCACGGTGGGCCAGCCGGTGAAGGTGGACAACGCGCTCTTCGTGCGCGACTACGAGAAGTGCATGCTCTGCTACAAGTGCGTGGAGGCCTGCGGCACCGATGCGCAGAACACCTTCGCCATCGCGGTGGCGGGGCGGGGCTTCGAGGCGCGCATCTCCACGGAGCACGACGTCGCGCTGGACGACTCGGCCTGCGTCTTCTGCGGCAACTGCATCGGGGTGTGCCCCACCGGCGCCTTGATGTTCGCCAGCGAGCACGAGCTGCGCGCGCAAGGCCGGTGGGACGAGTCGAAGCAGACCGTCACCGACACGGTGTGCGCCTACTGCGGGGTGGGCTGCGTGCTGTCGCTGACGGTGCAGGACAACGAAATCGTCCGCGTCACCTCGCCTTCCGACAGCAGCGTCACTGGTGGCCACCTCTGCGTGAAGGGCCGCTTCGGCTACGGCTTCGTGAAGGGCGGCTGAGGTTTCAGCGCCGCGCGGTGGGCTGTGGCCCCGGCCTCAGCTGGCGATCCACCACGCCGAACGTCCAGTCGGACAGCCACACCAGCGAGAGGCGGGCGGTGAAGCCGGTGACGCTGCGGTCGAGGGTCTGGTCCTCGAAGGCGCTGCGCCGGACGGCCACCACCATGTCGGCGCCGAGGGCCACGGGCCCCAGCAGGCGCACCATGGGGCCCACGGTGAAGTACATGATGTTCTCCCAGCCGGACGGCGGGGTGTAGGCGCCCACCACGAACCAGTCGCGCACCGACACGCGCAGCCAGCCGACGTTCTTGTGGATGAGGCGCGCGTCGAGGGTGAGCTGGACGCCGGGCCCGATGTGGTAGTCGCGGTACAGCTCCTCGTCGAGGCCGAGCGCCCCGGCGGTGGCGAAGGGCACGCCGCTGAAGACGCCGGAGGTCTGCAGGAAGACGTTCTGGGACAGCTTCCACTGCAGCGAGGTGCCGATGCCCACGCCCACCGACGACACGCGCACCAGCGAGACGCCCGAGTAGTCGTACTGGCCGAACAGGCCCCACAGCCCCCGCACCGAGGTGTTCGCGCTGCCGAAGTTGGTGCCGAAGAGGAGCCCGCGGCTGAAGTACGCGCCCGCAGTGGAGCCGCCCCCCACCGACAGGTTGAAGTCGAGGTCGAAGTGGGAGAACGGGTGCCGGTACTTGAAGTCCGGATCGCCGGGAATGCCGTAGGTGAGCCGGCCCTGCAGGTTGAGCTGCGTGCCCGCTGTCTGGAACACGCGGCCGGTGGCCGGCTCGCGCAGCGAGGAGCCGAAGGTGACGCCCGCGCCCATCACCGCGAAGTAGGGCGGGTGATCCTCGAGGTCGCCCGCGTACAGGTCGTCGTTGGTGAGCCACGAGTTGGCGGTGTCCATGGGGCTGAGCAGGAAGGAGCCCAGCTTTCGGCCCCAGCCCGGCGCGCGCCCGTCGGTGTCGGTGAGCACCAGCATGGCCGCGCGGTGCAGCACCTCGCCCAGGAAGATGCCGCCGATGGTGGTGGTGATCTGATCGTTGATGGACGGCGCGTCGACCTCGTAGAAGAGCTCCCAGGTGAGGCTGGCGAAGAGCGGGTAGAGGGTCGCCAGCCAGAAGGGGACACCGGAGGAGCGCGCCGCGGTGAAGGCCAGCGCGCCCTGGTACGGGTGGCCGAACTGGTTGGTGAGGAAGTAGTCCACGTCCCACGTCCAGGGACGGCGGCCATCGAAGTGGCTCTTGATGGAGTCGAGCGACACCTGCCCGAAGGACTCGCGCGACACCAGGTTGGTGAAGGAGAGGAAGAGCAGGTGCAGCGCCTCCGACTCCAGCGCGGGGATGAGGTAGTTGGTGCGCTTGGGCTTGTTGACGAAGCTGACGACGCCGGGCTCGGGGGGCGGCGCGAGGACGGTGGCGGAGGCGGTCGGCAGCGCCACCACCACGCCCGCGTCTGCGAAGGGCACCACGAGGGACTCGGGCGAGGACAGGGTGCCGGCGTCGGCCGCCTCACCGGCGGGCGCGGTGTCGGCGGTGGGCGCGTCCTCGGGCAGGGCCGCCCACGCGGGGACGGCGGCCGCGAGCAGCAGCGAGAAGAAGAAGAGCCTCATGGCAGCTTCCATCCGAAGGCGAAGAGGCCCCCGCCCTGCACCGGCGCGAAGGCGGCCGACAGCTCCGAGGTGGGCGTCCAGAGGAACAGCACCAGCGCCAGCCCGGCGGTGAGCGCGCCCACTCCCAGCAGCGACACGCCGCCCACCACGTTGGAGGTGGCGTTGGACTGGGCGGCGTCGATTTCTTCCTGCGTGGGCAGCGACGCGGCCTTGTTCCACTGCACCTGCCCGAGGATGACGAAGGTGGCGCCGCCGATCAGCGACAGGCCGCTGATGATGGCCGGCACCAGCGCCCTCGCCGGCACCACGTTGGGCTTCTGGGCCTGCGGGGGGGCAGCGGGCGTCACCTGGCCGAGCGCGAGGGACACGACGAGCGGTGCGAGGAGAGCGTGCATGGTGCCCGCGGACGCTACTCGCCGGGTCGCGGGGGTACAGGGAAAAGACCGGTCACCCGAACTCGATGTACGGCCCGGCGGTGAAGTCGGCCTGCAGCAGCGCGCCGCCGCCCGACACGCCCACTGCGCAGCCCGCGCCGCCGCACCAGAGGCTGCCTCCGGTGAAGAGGAAGGGGATGAGCAGCCGCGCCTGGCCCCGCAGGCCGAACTTCTTGAACAGCCGCAGCTTGATGCCCAGCGAGGTGCTGGCGGAGAAGAGCCACAGGTCGCCGTAGCCCGAGTCGTGGGGGTGCATGATGGTGGTGCCCAGGCCGACGGAGAAGAAGCCGCGCAGCCGGTCGTTGCCCAGCTCGTACAGCGCCGCCGCGTGGATGTAGTGGATGGACAGGCCGAAGCGGTACTCCAGCGGGCTGTTGGTCCCCAGCGGCGAGGTGGACAGCCCGGACGGCTGGAAGAGGTAGAAGAGCTCGCCGCGGAAGGCGTGCCCCCGCTTCCAGCCTTTCGCGGTCAGCCACCCGATGGAGCCGCCGAAGCTGCCCGAGTCCGTCAGCTTCACCGCGCGCCCGAAGTAGATGGTGGGGCTGGTCTGGTAGCCGAACTGCCCGGAGATGTCGAAGCGCCCTGGCGCCGTGGACGCCGCGCTGGCTGGTGGCTGGTTGAAGGAGTCCACCGGTTGGGGGGTGAAGTCCTGCGCGGACGAGGAGGCAGAGAAGGCGACGAGGAAGACGCAGACGGCGTCACGCATGGGGACTCCTCTTTCAAATCTGCCAGGCGACGCCCAGCAGACCCGACAGCATCATCGCGTTCTGCACCTGCGCGAAGCTGACGGTGGTGAACGTGTAACGGACGGCGGCGGTGAGGGCGAGGCGCGAGTCGGAGAGGGCCAGGCTCCAGTACAGCCCGGCCTCCGCGTGCGAGGCGAAGTGGAAGCCGCTGTCGGACTCCTCCAGGTCGGCCACCCTCTGGTAGGCGAAGCTCCACACCGCCCCCAGCCCCACTCCCACGTACGGCTGCACGGATTGATCGAGGAAGTAGTAGTGCGCGGTGAGGCGCGGCGAGAGGAAGTGCGCGTAGCGGTACAGCGGGCCGGACGCGGTGCCGCCGTTGTCCAGCGCCAGGCTGGCCAGGTCCGAAGTCTGCGAGTAGCGGTTGAAGCCGAAGGTGAGGCCCACCGAGAGGCGCCTGGTCACCTTGCTGCGGCCTTCCAGGTTGAAGCCCACCGGGCTGACGGCAGAGATGTACTGGGAGAAGGAGCCGATGGCCCCGCCCAATTCGTACGTGAAGTTCCAGATGGTGTCGTAGCGGCGGAAGTCGCGATCGCGCTCCACCGGCTGGAAGCTGACGGCCCCGGGGGCGATCTGCGCCGCGGCGGGTACAGCAGTGAGGACGGCCAACGCGAGAAGAGGGGCCTTCATCGCGCCACCCTCGGGGACTGCGCGAAGGCCCGGTCGATGGCGTCCTTCGCCTTCGCCGCGTCGTAGCCGGTGTCGGGCAGCACGCTGTACAGCGCCGCGGACCAGTGCGTCTTCACCCGCTCACCGGCGCCGGGGGGCGGGGCGGTGAACTCGTGCAGCTCGATGATGAGCGTCCCGTAGCGGTAGTCGCCGATGTACGAGAAGTCCCAGCTGCACTGGGCGCCGCAGTACGGCGTGCCCGGGTACCAGAAGCAGTAGTCGCACCACACGCCGGTGAAGTACTCCTCTTCCGTGCCGAGGATGGCCGACACCGTCACGCCGAAGTCCGCGCTGGTGGCCGTGCCGGTGTGCTTCGCGTAGCCCTTCGCCACCAGGTTGGCCTCGACGGCCGACAGCAGGTTGGGCACGTCGGCGGTCCAGTCCTTCGGGCTCGGCGGAGTCTGCGCCACCAGCTTCACCTGCGTGGGCAGGGCGAAGGTGCGCAGCGCCTTGAAGTCGGTGGAAGGAGAGTCCTGGGTGAGGACCACGATGCCGTTCACCACGCTGTCCGGAGCGCTGGGCCCGCACGCACACGCGAAGACCGCACCGGCCACGAGGAGGAGTCGCACGGCCAGCGTTGTAACAGCCGCCGCACTGTCGGCAAGGAAGCAGGGTCCTCCCGTCGGAGTGAGATTGACCCGGGCGGTCGGCGGAAACCCTCCCCGGTACTGGGTAACTGTCTGGAGGCCGATGGGAAACGAGGGGGGCAGAGCGCTTGCATCACCGGCCAGTACCTCGCTTTCCCCGGAGTCTCCCCATGATTGCCTCCTCGGCCCGCCGCGTCCTGATCGTCGACGACGAGGCCAACGTCTGCAGCGCGCTGCGCCGCTCCTTGAGCCGGGAGGGGTACCAGATCGAGGCCTGCACCAACCCGGACGAGGCGCTGGCGAAGATGAAGACGCGCTCTTTTGACCTGGTCATCTCCGATCACCTGATGCCCGAGATGACCGGACTGGAATTCTTGAAGCGCGTGCGCGACCGGTACCCGGACGCGGTGCGGATCATCCTCACCGGGCACGCCGACATGCAGACCGCGATCGACGCCATCAACCAGGGAGAGATCTACCGCTTCCTCACCAAGCCCTGGGACGACCTGGAGCTCAAGGTGTGCATTACCCTGGCCTTCGAGAAGCTGGATCTGGAGCGAGAGAATCGCGCGCTACTCTCCCGGCTGCGTGCTCTGTCGGACCGCCTGGTGCGGGAGAAGCCGGCGCTGGGCTCCCTGCGACGGGACGAGACCGGGGCCATCCTGCTCGACGCCTGAAAGGAAGGTGCGGGCATGGGGCGCACGCACGAACAGTGGCTCGAGCAGGTCAATCGCTTCGCCTGGGATGTCGCCCGCCAGCTCTTCCTGCCCAACGTGCGGCGGGTGGCGGTGATGCGCACCCGGGAGCTGTGCGATGCCGACGGGGCCACGCTGCTGCTGCACGACTCGGAGACGGGCGCGCTGTCCTTCGAGTTGGTGGAGGGCGCGGGGGCCGGCGCGCTGGAGCACCGGCGGCTCGCGCCGGGGGAAGGCATCGCCGGCCGGGTGGCCCTCGAGCGCGCGCCGCTGCTGGTGGAGGACGTGGGCTCGAGTCGCGACTTCGCCCGCGGCTTCGACGCCGCCTCGGGCTTCGTCACCGGCTCCATCATCGCGGTGCCGCTGATCTTCGACGAGCGCCTGCTGGGCGTGCTGGAGGCGGTTCGCTGCGCCGAGCGGCACCCCTTCACCCAGGAGGACCTCACCCACCTCAGCGCCCTGGCGCCCCACGTGGCCGCGGCCGTGCAGCACCTGCGCACCGAGGAGTCGCTCCGCCAGGCCCGCGAGAGCCTGCAGAAGAGCCACGATCAGCTGGAGAAGCGAGTGGCGGAGCGCACCCGCCTCATCGCCCGTGCCAAGCAGCAGTGGGAAGCCACCTTCGACGCCATGCAGGATCCGGTGGTCGTGCTGGACGGTTACAAGGTGCGCCGGGCCAACCGCGCCTTTCAGGTGCTGGCCGGCGGTCGCCCGTGGGCGGACATCATCGACGCGACCTGCCACCAGGTGCTCGCTGGCCGGAGCACTCCCTGCTCGGGCTGTCCGCTCCAGGTGCCGGGCAAGCTGACCGAGGTGCGCTTCGCCGACGCCACCTTCCACGCTTCCCGGTCGCAGGTGGAGCTCGGTGACGTGCCGGCCAGCGTGGTGCACTACCGCGACGTCACCGAGCAGCGCCGCCTGGCGGGGCGCCTGCGGGAGAGCGAGCGGCTGGCCTCGGTGGGACAGCTCGCCTCCGGCGCGGCCCACGAGATCAACAACCCGCTGTCCATCGTCCTGTCCAGCCTGCGGCTGCTGCGCGACACCTTGGCCGACGTGCTGATGCCCGCGACCGACGCGCTGCGCCGGGCCCACGCCGCCTTCGGCCGAGGTGACTCCACCCAGGCGAAGCAGGTGCTGGCGGGCGCACAGGTCGACCCGGCGGACGTGGCTGACGCGCTGGAGGTCATCGACGAGGCGGTGGTGGGCGCCCAGCGGATCAACGAGGTGGTGAGGAGCCTGCGCGAACTCTCACGCCAGGAGCAGGGCCGAGCGGAGGCGGTGCCGGTCAACCCGGTGGTGCAGCGGACCGTGGCGCGCGTGCTGGGGCCGCAGCACCGGGAAAGGGTGGAGACGGGCAGCACCGGACGTGTCCAGGTAGTGCCCCAGCAACTGGAGCGCGCCTTGGAGAACGTGCTGCGCAACGCCCGGCAAGCGATTCGCGACGACGCCGGCGTCGCCGTGCGCACCTTCGACGACGAGCGGGGCGTGGTGGTGGAGGTGGTGGACCGCGGCTGTGGCATTCCGGCCGAGCACCTGGCGCACGTCTTCGACCCCTTCTTTACAACCCGGCGGGTAGGCGAGGGGATGGGCCTGGGCCTCACCGTCACCTGGGGCATCGTGAAGCGCTTCGGTGGGACCGTGGAGGTGCGCTCCGAGGTGGGACAGGGTACCACCGTGACGCTGGTACTGCCCCACTTCGAGGGGTCCGTCGCGCCGGTGGCGGAGGCGCCCGAAGTGCAGCTGGGGCGCTACGCCGAGCGGACCCGCGAGTCCGGCATCTTCCGGGTCGAGGCGCCGCCCCCGTGACGGCGCCGTGTGGGCCTTAAGGCGCGCCGCCGGGCGGGTCGAAGCGACCCCGCAGACGGTGACTCACCACAGTCGTGTGGAGGCAGAAATCGATGACGACGCAGACTGGTCCGGCGCGGGTGTTGGTGATCGACGACGAGGTGTCGGTGGCGAGGGCGCTGGAGGTGCTCCTGGGCCGCGCCGAGTTCGACGTGGCCTGCTGCACCGAGCCCGAGGACGCGATGGCCGCGGCGATGGACCCCGGCCTCTCGGTGGTGCTGGTGGATCTGAACCTCCCGGGCACCAACGGCATGGAGATCCTCTCGGCGGTGAAGGTGCGACACCCCGAGGTGCAGGTGGTGGTGATGACGGGCCAGGGGACCATCTCCGCGGCCACCGCGGCGGTGAGGAAGGGCGCCTGGGACTTCATCACCAAGCCGTTCGACAGCCTGGACGACGTGGTGGACCTGGTGACCCGCGCGGCGTCCCACTGCCGGCTGATGCGACGGAACCGGGAGCTGGAGGAGTTGGTGACGGCGCGTCCGGGGGCGGACTTCGTGGGCACCTCCGAGGGCATGCGCGAGGTGTTCCGGCTGATCGAGCAGGTGAGCGGCTCCAGCGCCACCGTCCTGGTGACGGGCGAGAGCGGCACGGGGAAGGAGTTGGTGGCGAGGAGCCTCCACCAGAAGAGCCCGCGCGCGAGGCGCCCCTTCATCGCGGTGAACTGCGCGGCGATGACGCCCACGCTGCTGGAGAGCGAGTTGTTCGGTCACGTGAAGGGCGCCTTCACCGGCGCCACGTCCAGCAAGCGGGGCCTGTTCGAGGCGGCCAACGGAGGCACCCTCTTCCTCGACGAGATCGGCGACGTGCCGCCGTCCACCCAGGTGGCGCTGTTGCGCGCGCTGCAGGAAGGCGAGGTGCGGCCGGTGGGGGCTACCGAGCACGTGAAGGTGGACGTGCGCGTCATCGCCGCCACCAACGCGGACTTGAAGAAGGCGATGGCACAGGGCCGCTTCCGGGAAGACCTCTTCTACCGGCTGAACGTCATCAGCATCGCCCTGCCGCCGCTGCGAACGCGGCGGCAAGACGTCGCGCTGCTCGCCTACCACTTCCTGGCCCAGCACTCGGCGCGCGCGAGGAAGAAGGTGGAGCGCTTCTCGCCCGAGGCGCTGCGCGCGCTCGAGGCCTTCTCCTGGCCGGGCAACGTGCGGGAGCTTGAGAACGTGGTGGAGCGCGCCGTGGTGCTGGCGCGCGGGCCCGAGGTGACGGTGGGCGAACTGCCGCAGCCGGTGGCGCGCGCCGCGGCGGCTCCAGAGGAAGTGGCCGAGGTGCCGGCGGCCACCGGGGAAACCCCGCTGGTCCCCTACGTCCAGGCGAAGAGGGCGGCGTTGGGCGCCTTCGACCAGCAGTACCTCGCCCGGGTGCTGAAGAAGACGAGCGGGAACATCACCGCCGCGGCGGCGCTGGCGGGCCTCGATCGCTCCAACTTCCGCCGGCTGGTGAAGCAGTACCAGGCGCCGCGGGCGCAGAGCCTCGAGGCCGCGCCCGTGAGCAGCGCGACGCACTGAAGGCCCCTTCCCCGGGGGACGCTGGTCCGCCTTGTGCCATGCTGCCCCGATGGCACTCACCGGTACGGCCCGCCTTCTCTGGGCGCTGGGGCTCGCGTTCACCGGCCTGCCTGCCGGCATCCTGTTGCTCGTCGGCACCAGCCTGGCCGGCGAGTCGGCCGGGCTGTTGGCGCGCCTCGACGGCGCGGAGCAGGGGATGTCCCAGGAGCGACTCGTCTCGGGCACGGTTCGCCTACCCGCGGAGAGGCGGGCCCTGGTGGCGCCTGCTTCGGCGAGGCGCTGTGTCGCGTGGGAGGCCAGAGTGTCAGTCCGCTGGACGGAGAAGGGCTCCGACGGCCGTGACACGCGGAAGTCGCGGGTGCTCCGACAGGGTGGCGCTGCGGCGCGCTTCGACGTGGACGACCCCCACGCCGGTCTGCTGGCCACCATCGAGGAGCCGCGGCTCACCCTCTTGCGGCCGCCAGAGACGAGGCGCGAGGACGGGGTTCCGGCCTGGGCGGACGAGCTGCGCGACGCCGCCGGCGCCGACCCGGTGCGAGAGGGCCGGTGGTACGAGTCCGAGGAGTGGACGCTGCAGCCAGGCGAGGTGGTGACCTTCTTCGCCGTTCCCGCGGACTCCGGTAGCCAGCGCCTCACCGCGCCACCGGGGGACGGCCGCCTGCGCGTCTACCTGGGCAGCCCCACTCAGTGGCGCGAGGAGGCGAGAGGTATGGCGTCGGCGGCGAGGACGGTGCTGCTCATCTCCCGCGTGCTCTCCGCCGTCTTCATCGGGCTGCTCGCCGCCCTGGCCTGGACCTGGCTCAGGGGCCGCCGCCGCCCCCAGCAAGCCTGACTGCCTTTGGGGTGGCGCTTCAGCGCGTCTCGTAGGCCCGGCTGGCCCGCACCCCGGCGCCCAGCTCGCCCAGCTGCTGCTCCAGGCGCACCCGGACGCGCTCGAGGAGCGGCTGACAGTCCGCCACCAACCGCGCCACCGCTGCTGTCAGAGGCAGCCTGGCCCGCTTCGCCTCATCCAGCGCCGCCAGAGCCTGCGTCATCGCGTCGGCGGCCGCCTCTGCGTCACCGTGCTCCAGGGCCACCTTCACCGCCTCGAGGGCGCCCTCCAGCGTCACCGGCTGACCTCTGGCGGCGCGCCCTGCTGGACGACCACCTGGGCGAAGGCCTCCACGATGGGCGCGAAGGCGCGCTCCGCTTCCCGCGCCGCCTCTGCCTGGCCCACGGCCGCCGCGCGGAGGAGCCGGCCCGAGACGAACAGGTACACGTCCTTCAACGCCTGGCCGAGCTCCGGCGCGCGCGTCACGTCGAGGGTAGCGGACAGCTCGCTGACGATTTCCCCTGCCCTGGTGAGCGGCACCACCGCGTCCTGCTTCTTTCCCTCCTCCAGGGCCGCCGCTCCGGCGCGGATGTGCTTGAGCGCGGCTTCGAAGAGCAGCACCATCAACCGCTCCTTCGAGGCGGTCTCGTGCTGGGTGCGGGCGTAGGCGCGGGCGGCGTTCACGACTCACTCCCTCCGATCTTCGGGAACGGGTTGTTGGTCAGGTAGCTGCCGATGGACTTGAATCCGCTCACCACCGTCTCCATTGCGGTGAACTGGGCGATCAGGTTGCGCCGGTAGCCGTCCAGCCGGGCGTTCAACTGCTCCAGCGTCGAGTCCATCCGCTTGATGCTCTGGTTGAGCCCATCCTTGCGGGCGCTGAGGAGGCCCGAGGACGGCGCGGTGTATTGGTCGACCAGGCCGTCCACCACGTCGGACAGCCCGGCGGTGGCCTTGGTGAACAGCGCGTCTACCGAGGTGCTCTCGCGGGTGATGGCGGCGCTCAGCTTGCTGTCGTCGATGGACAGCGTGCCGTCGCGGTTGGTCTGCAAGCCCAGGTCAGCCAGGGCGCGTACGGTGCCCAGCCCGGGCACCGTCGTCGACACGACCTTCTGCAGCGCAGATTGCATGTTGCGCACCACTGAGTCGCCGGCGAGCGTCCTCGCGCGATCGACGCCGGGCCCCAGGTTGAGCTGCCGCTGCACCGCGGACAGCACGTCGTTGTAGGCGGTGACGAAGGCCTGCAGGTTCTTCTTCGTGGCCTCGGTGTCATAGCCCAGCACCACGTCCTCGGCGGGGCCGGTGCGCTTGAGCGACACCTTCGCGCCCGGCAGCACGTCGGACAGCTCGTTGCTCAGCCGCGTCATGGTGAGGCCGTCCACCACCACCGTGGCGTTCGCCGCGGCCTGGGTGAGGGCGAGGCCCAGCGGCTGGCCCAGGCTGCCGGTGGGCGTCTCGGTGATGGACAGCGCGTCGCCCGGCCCACCCGTCAGCGGGTACCCGGTGTCGCGGTTGGTGAGCGACAGGTAGTCGTGGGTGCCGTCCGACAGCACCGCCGCGCTCACCGGTGCGCCCGACGCGTTGAGCGCCGTGGCCACCTCGGACAGCGTCATCCCATCGGTGAGGGTGAGGGAATAGCTCTGCCCCATCACCGAGAGGTCCAGCGTGCCGCCGCGCACCACGTCTACACCGGGCGTGAAGGCCGCGCTGCGCGCCTTCGCCGCCTGCGCCAGGGCCTGCACCTCCACCGAGTAGCGGCCGGCCGTCCCGCCGGTGGTGGGGGTGATGCCGAAGCTCGCGGGACTGGAGCCGGTGGACAGCCGCAGCACCCCGTCGCGCTTCAAGTTCTTCGCGGCCGTCTGCAGCGCCGAGAGCCGGTTCGCCAGGTCGCCCAACAGGCTCACCTGCAGCTTCAGCGCGTCCTGCCGCGCGGTCATCAGGTCGATGGGCCGCTTCTCCAGCGACACCAGCTGTTCGATGATCGCGTTGGAGTCGAGGCCCGAGGCGAGGCCACCGGCACGGAAGCGAGCGTCGATGGTCATCGCGGTGCCTCCCGTCCTTTCTCACTTCTTCACGGAGAGAGGCCCGGGCGTGTCTGGTGCCCGGGCCTCGCCCCCTGCTTCATCGGCTCATCACCCGAGCAGCTTGAGGGCGATCTGCGGCATCTGGTTGGCCTGCGCGAGCACCGACACGCCGGCCTGCATCAGCACCTGCGAGCGGGCCATGCGGCTGGTCTCCTCGGCCACGTCCACGTCGCGGATCCGGCTGTTGGCGGCCGACAGGGACTCGCTGGAGGCCTGGATGGACGCCACCGCGGAGTTGAAGCGGTTGCCCGCGGCGCCGAGGGTGGCGCGCGCTGTCGACAGCGTCTGCAGGGCGGTGTCGATGACGCCCAGCGCCGCCTGCGCGCCCGCCTTGGTGGACAGGTCGAGCGTGTCCACGCCAAGCGTCGCGGTGGTGGCGTCGACGGTGGTGACGGTGATGCGGTCGTTGGCCGCCACGTTCCGAATGCCGACCTGGAAGTCGAGCGCGACCGCGCTGCCGTCCAGCAGCATCTGCCCGTTGAACTCGGTGGCCTGGGCGACCCGCTCGACCTCGGCCACCTGCTCATCGACCTCGCTCTGGATGTAGCCGCGCTCCGTGGCGCCGATGCCGTCGGACGCCGACTGCATGGCCAGCTCGCGCAGGCGGGCGAGGATGTTGGACTGCTCGTTCATCGCCGCCTCGGCCGTCTGGATGAGCGAGATGCCGTCGTTGGCGTTGCGGACGCCCTGGTTGAAGCTGCGAATCTGCGCCTCCAGGTTGACGCTGATGCCGAGCCCCGCGGCGTCGTCGCCGGCCTTGGTGATGCGGTAGCCGCTCGACAGGCGGGACAGGGACGAGTCCAGCTGCCCCTGGGTCTGGTACAGGTTGCGTTGAGCGTTCAGCGACGAGACGTTGGTGCGAATCGACATTGCCATGGTGGTTGGTTCTCCTGTGGTGAGGGCAACGTGAAGTCGTCGCCTCCGCTGAATGTTCGGCACCGCGGCCGCAACTCTTTAGGTGCGCGTGAGGGCCTCGATGTGGGTGTGGAGCCGGCGCAGCGCCAGCGAGCGGGCGTAGAGGCGCAACAGGCCCGACGCCGGCTCGTCTTCCGTCAGCACGTTGACGGCGGCAAAGCAGACGCGGCCGCGCACCCCCAGCGGCCACCGGGAGAGGACGGCGAGGGCCGCCGCGTGCCACGACAACAGGGAAGGCCCGCCGTAGCGCTCGCCGTCCAACTCCAGCTCGAGCCCGAAGGGCAGCCGTCCCTGGAGCGTCACCACCACGTTGGGCGCAGGGGTGGACGGCAGGGTGAGGGCCGCGCGCGTCAGGCCGTTGGTGGCGCGTACCGAGAGCGCTGCCTGGGGCTCGGCGCGCAAGAGGGCCTGCGCCTCGCTCAAGTACGCCTCGGCGTGCAGGAGCGGCACGCTCTCGCGCAGCACGTAGCCGGCTTCGTCGGTGGTGAGCAGCCGGGCCGTCTTCTCGTCGTCGCTCCAGGCCAGGCACTGCAGCTGCGGGCTGGAGCGCACCTCGCGGCCCTGGGTGGCGTCGACGCCGAAGTCCGGCGCTTCCGGGTCGAAAGCGCAGCGGACCGGCCGGCGCGCGAAGGTCGGTTCGGAGTGCTGCCTGAAGCCGTCCGGCGAGACCACCACCACGTCTCCGCCCACCTCCACCGCCAGCGGGCGCGCGGGCACTTGGGCGCGGACGCGCCGCGCGAGGCGGGTGAGGCGCGCTTCCAGCGACTGGGCCTCGGCGCCGCGGGCGACGAAGTCCAGTTGGGTGCCGGCGAGGGACTCCTTGAGGACGAGCCGCGGCACCTCCACCGCGCGCACCTCGCGCGCCGACGGCCGCCTCTGCGGCTTGAGGGACACCAGCAGGCCACCCGAGAGCGCCAGCCGTCGTCCCTCGCCACGGTTGAGCGGATCATACGGAGGCCCGGGGACGTCCAGCGGTGTCACGTCCAGCACCAGGGTCCGCCGCGCTGCGGGGGCCAGGAGCCGCGGGGCCAGCTTCTTCCACTCGGCCGGCGCGGGCGTGGGCGCCACCGGGCGGCCCAGCACGTGTCCCAGCAGCGCCAGCGCGCGGACCCAGGCCTGTGCCGGGTGGGCACCCTGGCCCAGCACGCCGCCGGAGGAGAGGCGCACCTCCACGCCCTTCGGCCCCAAGGTTTCGCGCAGCGGAGGCAGCTCTCCGCGGCGCCCAGCGCGGGTGAGTGCCTCGGCCAACGGCGGCATCAACAACCGCGGGAAGCCCGCGGCCAGCGCCGTCTGGGAGAGGGCCGTCCGCAGCGCGGCGCCGTCCTCCAACGGCAGGCGGCGGACCGCGCGGCTCAATTCGAGCGCCAGGGCGCGCCCCACCGCGAGGACGCCCGGGGGGCTGGGCTCGTCGACGGACCTGGGCGCGCCCAGGTGCGCGGCCAGCGCGCGGGCGGTGCGCCGCACGGAGTTGTTTGGGGCGACCAGGGCGCAAGCGGAGAAGGGCAGGGCAGGCGTCTTCGAGCGCAGCGCGGCGCGAGCGGCCATGAAGAGGCCTGGCTCGGCGAAGTGCGACAGAGGCTGCGCCACCGCGCGGGCCAGGTCGGCCACCTCTTCCAGCTCCGCGGCTTCGCCCGACGGCCAGGCGTCGAGGGTGAGGTAGGCCATCACCCGCGCGGCCTCGGTGGGGGCCGTGCGCCAGAGCTCGGCGGCCAGAGGATCGCCGGTGGGGCCCCCGGAGGCGAAGAAGGCGTCGGGCAGGCGTCCAGCGAGGAGCGCGCCGCCGGAGAGGAGGCGGCTCTTCGAGGCCGCGTCGTAGGGCTGGGCGGAGGGGCCGGTGGCGGTGATGCCGACGCGGAGGAGGCGCCGGCGCAGGAGTGTCTCTACCGCGCGGGCCCGCTGGGCGATGCGCTGCTCGTCGGCGGGCGTGAGGTTGGGCGCGGGCACCACGTGTACGTCGAGGCCCGCGTCGTGGGGCGTGAGGAGCAGCGCGGCGACGAGGCGGCGGCCCCGCTGGATGCCGGTGGGCGGTGGGAGGTCGAAGTCGCGGGCCAGCTTCATCCACCGCATCGAGGCTCGGACGTCTTCCACCCCCGGGGCGTCACTCTTGAGGCCCGCCCACGGGAAGGTGGCGTGGAAGAGGGCGGGCAGCAGAACCACCGCGGCCCCGGTCGTGGGGTCGAGGCGCTTCTTGATGCCGCGCAGCCGCGCCCGGAAGAGGGTGAGGAGCCGCCGGGTGCGCACGTCCGCCACGCCGCGGCCGCGCTGCTCGGGCCGGCGGACGGGGGCGTCGAGAGGGACGGCCGCTGGCATCGGGCGTCCTTTCGCCTACAGCTTGTCCAGCAGCGAGGGTTGGAAGGTCCTGGCCGCCGCGGTGAGGGCCGCGTCCAGCGCGCGCTCGGCCTGGGCCAGGCGAGACGCGGCGTCGATGATGTCGGCGTCGGCGAGGTGAGAGAGGCGGACCCTGGCGTCGGTGCTCGCGGCGACGGCGGCGGCACCGGCGACCTCCAGCACGTTGAGGTGGCTACCTGCTTCACTGCGCTTACGCGCCACCTGGGCGATGCCCGAGTCGAGCGCGTCGAGGGTGCCCTGTACGCCGGCCACGTTGTTGGTGGACAAGGCGGTGGCCAGGGACTGCAGGGTGGCCAGCACGTCCACGCCGCCCCCCACGCCCTTGAGCGCCACGTCCGCGCGCACCGAGGCAGGCACGGTGACGCCTGGCGCCACCTCCACTTCGCGCACCCCGGTGTCGCCCAGGTAGTTGCCCGCCGCGTCGAAGGGCGGGGCGTCGTCCTGGAAGCCGCCGAAGACGTAGCGGTGGCCCACCTTGCGATTGAGCTGCCCCAGGACTGTTTCGAAGAGGCCGTTCACCTCCTGGGCGGCGGCGGCCCGCTCGTTGGCGCTGTAGGTGGCGTTGGACAGTTGCACCGCCAGCTCGCGCGCGCGGGAGAGGGCGGTGGACACGCCGTCCAGCGCCACCTCGGCGTGGGCGAGCTCATCGGAGGCGGTACCCAGCGTCTTCGCGATGGCCTGGTCGCGGCCTGCCTGGGCGATGGTGCGGGCCATCAGGCTGGCGGCGGCGGGGTCGTCCTCCGGGTGCCGTACCCGCACCCCGGTGGCGGCTTCGCGGCTGGCGGCCTCGAAGCGCTCCCGGGCGCTGGCGGCGCGCCGGGCGGCGTTCTCGAAGAGGAGGCGATCGGTGACGCGCATGGGGGCCTCAGCGGAGCTTCAGCAGGGTGTCAAGCATCTCGTCGGTGGTCTGGATGACTTTCAGCACTGCCTCGTAGGCGCGCTGGGAGGTGGTGAGGGCGATCATCTCCTCGTCGATGGAGACGCCCGACGCGGACTCGCGCAACGCCGAGAGCTGATCGAGGACCGCCTCGTCACGGGCGCCGGCCGTGCGCGCCGCGTCCACGGCGCTCCCCCAGGTGGCGATGGCCGCGGCGATGCCGTCGAAGACGTCGAGGCCGTTGGAAAGGGCGGCGCCCTCCGTCTGGATGATGGCGAAGAGGTTCGACCCGTCTCCGGGCAGGGAGGCGGCGTTGGTGGCGGCGCCCAGCCGGCGCGGATCGGCCAGGAGGCCGGGGTCCACCGCGAGGCCCCGGGCGGCCCCCGTCGCGGCGGCAGGCGCAGAGAAGAAGTCCCGGCCTCCTACGCCGTCCAGGCCCACGCCACTCTGGTGCGCGGAGTTGAGGGCGTTGGCGAAGTCGAAGGCCAGGGTGTCGAGCGAGGCCTCCGCGGTAGCCAGCGCCCCGTCGCGCGCGTCCAGGGCGCCGCCCATCGAGCCGCCCAGGGCGCCAGCGCCCAGCTGCGCCGCCGCGCTCGAGCCCGCCGGGGTGAGGAAGACGGCCAGGTGTCCGCCGTTGGCGAGGTCGGGCTGGGTGGAGAGGGTGGCGGAGAGGTCGGCGTTCACCAGGGCGCCGCCCGTGGGCAGCTGGAGGTTCGCGTTGCCGTCGTCGTCAGGGATGACGGACGCGCCGGTGAGCTGCACCAGCTCGTCCTGCACGCGCAGGCGGGCGTCGAGCAGGTCGTTCGGGACCGCGCCGGAGGCCTGCTCGATCCGCACCTGCTTGTTCAGCGCGGCGAGGCTCTGCGCGAGGTCGTTGACGCGCGCCACGTTTGCCTGCAGCTGCGTGTCCAGCCCGTCGCGTGCCCCGTCGACGTTCTGCGCGGCGCGGTTGAAGGCCAGCGCTACGGTGCGCCCCTGGGCCAGCACTGCCTGGCGGCTGCCTACGTCGCCCGGAGCCTGGGTGAGCTGCCGCAGCGAGCCGAAGAAGGCGTCGAGCGCGTTGGTGAGGCCGGCGCCGCCGTCCGGGTCGAGCGCGGTGAGGCCCTCCATCGCCTGGGCCTTCGCGCCCGAGTACGCGGACGAGGCGAGGGCCTGGGGCAGCTGCCGCTCGAGGAACTGGTCGCGCGCCTGGCTGACGCCCCCCAGCAGCGCACCGCGCCCGATGAAGGCGCCACCGAGGCGATCGGCCGGCAGGGTGGCCTCCAGCTGGGCGCGCTGCCGGGAGAAGCCCGAGGTGTTGGAGTTGGCCAGGTTGTGGCTGGCGGTCGCGGACGCCGCGCGGTGTGCCGAGAGGCTCGAGCTGGACCAGGACAGCAGGGCGAAGAGGTCGGCCATGGCTCTCAGGCGCTGCGCGAAAGGGTGACGGCGCGGGGCAGGGAGGTGGCGGTGCCGGTGCGGCCGTAGGCGGCGCCCTGGACGGGCAGTCGTTGGGTCAACCTGCGCACCAGGTCCAGCGCGCGCTCGGTGACGCCGCGGTTGAAGCGCTGCAGCTCGTCGAGGCGTCGGGCCGCGGCCTTCGAGCGCTCCACGGCGGCGCGGACGCGGGCCCCCGGCTCGGGCGCGGCGCACTCCAGCGCCTCCAGCGTCTCTCCGTCGGCGCGCACCACCACGCAGAGGTCGCGCAGCCGGCCGCGCGCGCACGCGAGCAGCTGGGTGAGGTGGGCGTTGAAGGCGGTGCGGGCCTCGGCGCGGGCCAGCAGGCGTGGGCCGTCCAGCCGGCGGATCCACTCGCGCTCGGCCTTCACGGCGTCCAGTTCGTCCAGCAGCGCTGCTTCGAGCTCGAGGAAGGCGGACACGGTGGCTTCGAGCGGCATGGCATTCCCCGAAGGAGACTCACCCGTTCAGCAGCGCGCGCAGCCGGGCGTCCAGCTCGGCCGACTGGAGCAGCTTCTCCGCCAGCTGCTGCGGGCTGGGCCTGAAGGCGCCGTTGCGGATGGCGGCCTCGAGCGCCTGCAGCTGCGCGGCGCGCCCGGCGCTGGCGGCCAGCTTCGCGCGCTCTATGTCGGCCTGCAGCTCTCTGGCGCGCTCCAGGCTGACCCGGTCCTTCTCCTCCTTCGCGCGGGCAGGCGTGGTGGAGCTGTTCGCAGCCTGCAGGGGTACGGCGGTGTGCGTGTCGTTGACTTTCATGGCGACCGATCCTGGTCCGGCTGGTGGTGCTCAACGGGCGCTTCGACACGGACTCCGTATTTCTTCAGGGCGGTGCGGGGGTCGACGGGCCGGCCCATCACCCGGACTTCGAAGTGCAGGTGATTGCCGGTACTTCGGCCCGTGCTACCGACGGTGGCGATCACCTCGCCGGCGTGCACTTGCTGACCGCGCTGCACCCTCACCGTGTCGGCGTGGGCGTAGAGCGAGGTGGTTCCGTCGGGGTGCGACACCTCCACCGCGTTGCCGTAGCCGCCGCGGGGGCCCGCGAAGACGACGACGCCGGCCTGCGCCGCCAGGATGGGGGTGCCTGCGGGGGCTGCGAGATCGACGCCGGTGTGTGCGCGCGGCTGGCCGGTGAAGGGGTCGACGCGGGTGCCGAAGCTGCTGGTGACGGCGGCGGCGCCGGAGGGGAGCGGAAAGGCCGTGCTGTCTCGGGCGGGGAGGGGGAGAGGCCCCAGCCCCAGTCCGTGGCCCGAGGAGGCGACGGCGTCGGAGATGGCCTCGGCGAAGACGTCGCTCCAGACGTGGGCGCCGGCGGCCTCACCGCCCTTGAAGGCGCCGGAGGTGGCGATGAGCTGCTTGAGGACCAGCGACTCCAGCGCGCGGGCAGCTTCCCGGCGGGGATCGTCCGTGGTGCGCAGCAGTTGGTGGGTGGCGCTGAGCAGGCTCATCACAGCACCTCGAGGTCCGCGTCCAGCGCGCCCGCGGCGTGCAGCGCCTGCATGATGGAGACGAGATCGCGCGGGGTGGCGTGCAGCGCATTGAGCGCCTTCACCAGGTCCTCCACCGTGCTGGTGGCGGGCAGGGCCACCGCGTTGGCCTGCTGCTCGGTGGCGTTCACCTCGGCGTAGGGCAGCACGATGTTGCCGGCGTAGGTGAACGGCTGGGGCTGCATCACGATGGGCCGGCTGGTGATGTTGACGGTGAGGCCCCCGTGGGCCACCGCCGCGGGCCGCAGGTGCACGTTCTCTCCCGCGACCAGGGTGCCGGTGCGCTCGTTGATGACGACGCGCGCGCGTTCCACCACGTCCACTCTGAGCTCCTCGAGCTCGGCCAGCAGCACCAGCGGCGTGTCGGAGAAGCTCGCGGGCGGCGTCACCTCCACCGCCGCTGGATCCAGCGCCTTCGCGGTGCCCTGGCCGTACCTGGCGTCGATGGCCGCGGCGATGCGCACGGCGGTGCTGAGGTCCGGCTTCTTGAGACCCAGCAACACCGGCCCCTTCGGCATCGGCGGGGTGAACGTCTTCTCCACCACCGCACCTCCTGGCACGCGCCCGGAGTTGGTCTGGTTCTTCCGCACCATGTTTCCCAGCCAGGCGGTGTCGTAGCCGCCCACCTGCAGGGCGCCCTGCGCCACCGCGTACACCTGGCCGTCGGCGGCGGTGAGGGGCGTCATCAGCAGCACCCCGCCCGAGAGGCTGCGGGCGTTGCCCATGCTGGACACGTTGACGTCGAGGCGGGCCCCGCTGCGGGTGTAAGTGGGCAGCCGGGCCGTCACCATCACCGCGGCCACGTTGCGGCTCTTCACGTCTCGCGGGTCCACTCGAATGCCGAGGCGCGCCAGCATGCCGGCGATGGACTGGCTGGTGAAGAAGACGCGGTCCGTGTCCCCGGTGCCCTGCAGGCCCACCACCAGGCCGTAGCCGAACAGCTCGTTGTCGCGCTGGCCCTGCACCTGGGTCAGCTCCTTCACCCGCGCGTTGGCGGCGGAGGCGGCCAGCGGGGCGAGCAGCAGGGCGAGGAGGACGGTGCGCATGGCTCAACGCCTCAGAAGGGGAAGGCCCAGTTGATGAAGCGGGACAGCCAGCCCTGGCGCTGGTTGTCGGTGAGGTTCCCGGTGGCGGTGAACTCCACCTCCGCGTCGGCCAGGAGGCTGCTCTTCACGCTGTTCTGTTGATCGATGTCGATGGGGCGCACCACCCCGGAGATGTAGAAGTGGTGCTCTTCCTGGTTCACCAGCACCACCCGGTGCCCCTCGACGAAGAGGTTGCCGTTGGGCAGCACCTTGCGGACCAGCGCGGGCACGGTGGCCACCAGGCGCTCGGTACGGCGCGTGCTGCCCAGGCCCTGGAAGTCGGACTCGATGCCTCCGGCGGCGCCGGCGCCCACCGACGCCTGGGGCTGCCCCGCGGCCTGGATGAAGGCGGACATGTCGGTGGACATCTTCGAGCGCCGGCGCAGGTCCGTGTCAGCTTGGCGCTGCGCGTCGGCCAGCTCCTCCACCTTCACCACCACCAGGTCGTGCACGCGCAGCGCGCGCATGTCGGTGAAGAGCATGTTGGCGCGATCACCCGCGTGGAACAGGCTGCCTTCCGCCTGCTCGGAGCCGGGCGCGGCGGACGCCTCGGGGACGTCGTACACGCGCTTCCTCGGCTCGTACTTCGCGATGTGCTTCGGGCCGCAGGCGATGGAGACGAGGGCCAGCAGCAAGGGCAAGAGCTTCGTCACGGCGTCACCTTGAGCTTTCCGTCCTCGAAGCGCCCCTCGACGCGGGCGCCGTTGGACAGGCGGGCGCAAGGCCCCTGGGGACAGGCCATGGCCACCGCGGGCTGCTCGAGGACGACGCTGCCCACCTGCACCTGCACCACTACGCGATCGCCCGGCGTCGGGCCGGCTCCCTTCAGGTGTCGCGCCTCCACGATGGTCCCCTTGGAGAGGGCCACCCGGGCCTCGGCGCCGGCGGGCAGCGCCTCGAGCGGCTGGACCGGACCGGACAGCTCCCGCTCCTCTCTCACCACCGCGCCTCCGAGGGGCTCCCCCGCGCGGACGGACTGCGTGACGCGCCACACTGGCGCGAAGACGCGCACCCGCGCCCAGCCCTTCCCGCGGCACGGCCCGTGGCGGCTCGTCCCCTCGACGGCCAGGGCGATGACGCCGCTGCGCGCGGGCGGTGAGGTCGCGGTGACGATGGTCGCCGCGCAGCCTTGAGGAAGTCCGAGCCGCGTGTCGATGATGTCCACGCGCAGCGCAGACGACGCCGGGAGCGCGCGCCGCAGCAGCTCGGCAGGAGAAGGCTCCGCGGCGAGCACTGCGATCGTCAGGATTCCGGCGGTGAGCGTCATGAATCACCTCAACGAGGTGAGGCGCTGCAACATCTGGTCCGCCGTCTGGATGACCTTGGAGTTGAGCTCGTACGCGCGCTGGGTGGAGATGAGGTCGATCATCTCCTCCACCGCCTGCACGTTGGAGTTCTCCAGGAAGCCCTGGGCGATGGATCCCGCGCCTTGCTCCCCCGGCGCCACGCGCAAGGGCTCACCGCAGGCGGGGCTGGCCGCGAGCAGGTTCCGTCCCAGGGACACCAGCCCGTTGGGGTTGGGGAAGAGCGTCAGCTCCAGCTGGCCGAGCGCTTGCGGCTCGTCGCGCCCCGGCACCCTCGCCTCCACCGTGCCGTCCCGCTGGATGGTGACTTGCGTGGCGTCGGTGGGGATGGAGATGTCTGGCTCCAGCGCGTCCCCGTGGGCCGTCACCAGCCGGCCTTGCGAGTCCACCCGCAGGTTGCCAGCGCGCGTGTAGCCCAGGTCTCCGCCGGGCAGCCGCACCGCGAGCAGGCCGGCGCCCTCGATGGCCACGTCCAGCGGGTTCTTGGTGTTGAGCAGCTCGCCCTGGTTCAACGAGCGCGCGGTGGCCGCGGTGCGCACGCCCATGCCCACCTCCAGGGGCGACGGCTCGGAGGGGGAAGTCTGATCCGCCGCGCCGGGCAGCCTCTGCACGGTGCTCATCAGATCCTCGAACTCGGCCCGCCCCTTCTTGAAGCCGGTGGTGTTGGCGTTGGCCAGGTTGTTGGCCGTCACGTCCATGCGTGTCTGTTGTGCTTCCATGCCGGTGGCGGCGGTGTACAGCGAGCGGATCATCTCGAAGCCTCCTGGTTGATGAAGGTGGGTCAGCGCGTACGGCCCAGCTCGTTGGCGCGCTCGTCGAGGCGCCGGTAGGTCTGCACGGCCTGCATGGAGGTGTCGAAGTGGCGCTGGGCGCTGATCATCTGCACCGCGGACTCGAGCGGGTTGGCGTTCGACAGCATGAGTTCGCCGGTGCGCACGGTGGCCTCCACGGCGGTGGCCTGGCCGCGCGGGCCCGGCGCGTACAGCGCTTCTCCTCGGCGCTCCACCTCGCCCGACAGCTGGAAGAGGGCCAGGCGCCCCACCTCCTGCCCGTTGGCCAGCACCGTCCCCTGTCCGTCCACGCTCCATGATGAGGCCTCGGGGATGATCAACGGCTGACCGTCGATGCCCAGCACCGTACGCCCCAGCACCGACACCCGGCCCGCGCTGTCCGCCACCAGCCGGCCGTTGCGGGTGAAGGCCATTCCGCCGTCGCCGCTCGCCACTGCGAGGAAGGCCCCACTGTCGGGCAACACGTCGGTCGGCAGCCCCGTCACCATCGTGGCGCCGGGCCTCAGGTCCACCCCGCCGCCCACCACCGCCGTGTAGCCGAGCTGTCCCGCGCCCTCTTCCGGGAGGAAGGACTCGAAGGCCGGCCGCGAGGCGAGGTAGCCGGTGGTCTCGGAGTTGGCCAGGTTGTCGGCCACCGACTCCAGCTGGGCAGCCCGCGCCGCCGCGCCGCTCATCGAGACGTACAGGCCGTCAGCCATGGCGTGCTCCTTCTTCGTCCACCGCCTGGACCAGCTCTACGGTGAAGGTGGTGCCCGACGCGCCGGTCTCGAAGCGCAGCGTGCCGCCGAACTTGGAGATCAGATCGCGGCTGATGTGCAGCCCCAGGCCGGTGCCCTTGCCCACGCTCTTGGTGGTGAAGAAGGGCTCGAAGATGTGGGCTCGCACCTCCTCGGGGATGCCCGGCCCCGAGTCCGCCACCCGGACCACCACGTGGCGCCCCCGCGCCTCCGCGGTGACGAGGATGCGCCCGCGCCCGCCGACCGCGTCGTAGGCGTTGTCCAGCAGGTTCAGCACCACCTGCGAGAGGCCGCCCGGCTCGCCCACCACCGTCGGCAGCTCCGGCACCTCCACCGTCACCAGGTCCTTGCAGTGGCGCCCACCTACGAAGAACTGCACCGCCTGGGTGATGGCCTGCGAGGGATCGAAGCGCTGCTTCTCGTCGGGGCGCGAGCGCGCGGTGCCCTTGAGCGCCTGGACGATGGCGGCGATCCGCTCCACCCCCTGCATCGTCTCGTCGGCCAGCGCGACGAGATCCTGGGAGAGGAAGTCGAACACCGTCTGCGCCTGGGTCCGCGCGCCGTCGTCCGGCGCCTGCAGCACCCGGGCGGTGGCGGCGGCGATGTCGCTCACCAGGTCGCGCGCCATGGTGAGGTTGGACTTCACGAAGGACAGCGGGTTGTTGATTTCGTGCGCCACGCCGGCGGCGAGCTGGCCGATGAGGGCCAGGCGGTCGCGCTTCATCGCCATCTCCCGCGAGCGGCTCACCTCCTCCTCGAGGTGCTTGCGCTGGGTGATGTCGCGGAACACGGCGCGCACCACCGGCTCCCCTGCGGTGTTGTGGGCGATCCACGCCGACACCTCGCAGGGCACGCGCACCTCGTCGGACCGCTCCAGCGCGAACTCGCCCAGCACCAGCGCGGTGGCGGTCACGCTGGTGACCAGTTCCTCGAAGCGGGCCTGGTCCTCGGGGATGAGCAGCGCGCCCAGCCGCTGGCCCACCACCGCCTTCGCCTCGCGCCCCAGCAGCGCCTCCACCTTCCCCGCCGCCTGGCTGATGGTGCCGTCCGGCGCCTGCTCGAAGATGGCGTCGGGCAGGTTGGACAACAGCGAGGTGAGGGCGAGCTGGTGGCGCTTGAGCTGCGAGTCGCGCTGCGCGTGGCGGATCAGCGTGCCCACCGCGTCGGCCAGGCCCTGCACCAGCTTGAATTCGCCGGTGGTGAGCAGGCCCTGTGGCCCGCACACGTACAGCGCCCCCAGCGTCTCCTTCTCCGCGGTCACCGGCAGCGCCAGGGCCGACAGCTTCTCTCCGCCGGGCAGGGCGCGCTCGAAGGGGAAGAAGGAGCGGTTCAGGTTCGCCACGTGCAGCGGCTGGTTCACCAGGATGGAGCGGCTCACCAGCGAGGTGGCGCCGTCCACCGGGCGCGGGGCCAGCATCATCGAGTGACCGTCGGGTAGGTTGACGTGGGCCATGCAGCGCAGCTCCCGCCGCGGCGCGTCGAGCTCGTAGAGGACCAGGCTGCACCCGGCCAGCGCCGAGGACAGGGTGGTGAGCGCGCGGTGGGCGGCCACCTCCGGCGACACGGCGTCGGTGGCGGCGGAGAGCAGCGAGCGCATCACCCGGCTCTCGGCGCGGACGCGGGTCACGGTGTTGCGCTCCAGCACCGCCAGGTAGCCGCCCAGGCAACGCGCCTGAGAGAGGAGGATGCGCAGCTCGCCCTGGGCACCGAAGGACAGCGCCGTCTCCACCGGCTCGCTCGATCCCTGGGCCAGGCGGCACATCTTCCTGAGTTGATCTTCCAGCGCCGGGCCCCCACTGCCGTCGAAGAGCATCGCCGCGGTGGAGTTCTGGTGCTGGACGCGCCCCGCGTCGTCCAGGTGCACGACGCCGAGGGTGAGCTCGTCCAACAGCCGCTCCAGCGGCTCTTCTACCCACGCGAGGGGCTCACCACCTGGTGACGACGGCTCGTTCACGCTCAGCTCCGCTTCTGCAAGCGCGCTGCCTGCCAGCACGGTGACGGCGCGCAGATGGTTCCCGGGTGAAACTGCCCTCGCGAGTCGCAACCGACCGCAGCTCGTTGGGCCCCGCAGATCGGCTGATCCACTGGAGGACGTCGTTGGGATCTGTCACCACTGGAACACACCCGGGTGAGCAGGCACCCACGCGCGCGGAACCCGTCGTCACGGCGGTGACAGAGGGAAACGTCAGGCGCGTGGCGCGTTGGCAAGCCACTTGCTCATGTGGCCACCGCTGCGCACCCCGGGGGGACCGGCGCAGGCGGAGGGTACATGGCAGACGGGACGGCGAAGGCGGCGGGGAAGGCGCTGGTGTTTGGCGACACCTCGCTGATGCAGGGCGTGGTGCGGGCCGCGCGGCGGATCGCCCCGGCGGAGGCGACGGTGCTGATCACCGGAGAGACGGGGACGGGGAAGGAAGTGATGGCCCGCTACATCCATGATCATTCCTCGCGGGCGACCAAGGCCTTCATGCCGATGAACTGCGGGGCCATTCCCGAGGCGCTGCTGGAGAGCGAGCTGTTCGGCCACGTCCGCGGTGCTTTCACCGGCGCGGTGGCGGGGCGCAAGGGACGGCTGGCGATGGCCGACGGCGGCACCCTCTTCCTCGACGAGGTGGGCGAGCTGCCGCTGGCGCTGCAGGTGAAGCTATTGCGGGTGCTGCAAGAGCGCGTGTACGAGCCGGTGGGCGGCAACGAGTCCGTGGCCGCCAACTTTCGGTTGATCGCCGCCACCAACCGAAACCTGGAGGCGGAGGTGGAGGCGGGGCGCTTCCGGCGCGACCTCTACTACCGGCTGATGGTGTGCCCGCTGGAGCTTCCGGCGCTGCGCGAGCGCGCCGGCGACGTGACGCGGCTCTTCCTGCACTTCTGGCGGGAGCGCGGGGAGACGCGGCAGCTCGAGCCGGGCGTGCTGGACGTGCTGGGCGCGTACGGCTGGCCGGGCAACGTGCGCGAGCTGGAAAACCTGGTGGAGCGCGTGTCGGTGCTGACCGAAGGCCCTTCAGTCCGCGTAGAGGACATTCCCGCGCCGGTGCGGCCGGGCACCCCTCGGCCCACCGCGCCGGGCCCGTGGGCGTCGCCGGGTGAAGTCGTCCCTCTTCCGGAGGTGCCGCCTTCGGCCCATGTCCCCGCCAGCGCACCGCGCGCCGTGCCTTCCGCGCCGGGCCCGTGGGCGTCGCCGGGTGAAGTCGCCCCTCTTCAGGAGGTGCCGCCTTCGGCCCATGTCCCCGCCAGCGCACCGCGCGCCGTGCCTTCCGCGCCGGGCCCGTGGGCGTCGCCGGGTGAAGTCGCCCCTCTTCCGGTGGTGCCGCCTTCGGCTCCGGTCCCCGCCAGCGCGCCCCGCGCCCCGCCTTCCGCGCCGGCGGCGCCGGCCGAGCTCCCCGCGCAGGCGCCGGAGGCCGTGCGGGCGCCGCCCACTCCCCCACCGCCCACCGTCCTCCCGCAGGCCGTCGCACCGGAAGCCATGGGCCCCGCGTCGGCAGATCCACCGTGGCCTGGCGCCGCGCGGCCAACGCCGCCGTCCTACTTCCCCGTCGACCTCCCGTCACTGCTGCGCAGGCTGGAAGACGACTACATCGACGCCGCGCTGCAGCAGGCCGGGGGCAACAAGAAGGCCGCCGCAGATCTCCTCGGCCTTCAGCGCACGACCCTGGTGGAGAAGCTGCGCCGTCGCATGCGCGAGGTGCCGCTGCCCACCCCGGCGCTGGCGTCGGGCGCTTGACGCGGGAACGCCGGTTGCAGCCAGACGGCCCATGACGGTGAAGGTGGCGCTCCTCGGCCTGTGGGTGCTCGCGGCCGCGCCGGCCGGGGCACAGAGCGCGCTGGTGGTGGCCTCCGAAGCCATGGAGCGTCTTCCGCTGCCCGTCGCTCCGGCTGCGCTGGAGGTGGACGTGTGGGCGCGCGAGGTGCGCCTCACCACGGACCGGCCTGCGGACGTGGTGCGCGCGGTGAAGACGTCGCGGCTGTGCCCCTCGGTGCTGGTGCGCGACGGCGTGGTGGTGCTGCGGTGCCGCACCGGGCAGGTGGAAGCGACCCTGGCCCGGGGAAGGAAGGGAAGGGAATTGGCGCTGTCGGTGCCCCGCGGGCTGCCGCGGGACGACGGGCAGGCCTCTGGCGCATCATGGCACTACCCGCCGGAGGTCTTTCAGCTCGGTGGCGCCTGCCCGGGCACCACGCCGGAAGGGAAGGCCGAGTGCCTGCTGGCGGCGGGGAAGGTCGACGACGCGGTGCCGCTGCTGCGCGAGGCGCTCCTGCACGGCAACGGCGACTTCGCGGCCCTGCGCCTGGGGGACATCGCCCTGGCTGGAGGCGATCTGCTGGGCGCGCTGGCCAGCTACCAGGCCGCCGGGCGCAAGGACCTCTGGGGACGGCTGGCGGCGATGCGGCTGTGCGAGCTGGCGGGCTGCGCCCGGGAAGAATTCGTCTTCGACAGCGCAGGCCTCTCGGAGCCCCTCGCCACCGAGGTGGACCTGCGCCTGGCGCGCACCCTCGCCCTGCAGGGGCACGATCGCCGCGCCGCGCTGGCCCTGCGCCGCCGGATGATGGACCGGGAGCGCCAGCCGGTGTGCCCGTCCTGGCCGCGGGTGTGCGCCGGGGTTGCGCTGGCGGCGCTGCGCGACGAGGACGCCGAGCTGCAGGCCCTGGGGCTGGAGCTCTTCTTGGCACAAGAGCAGGAACTGGGGGCCTCGTCCGATCCGGTGCTCCTCCGGGCGGCGTCCGATGCGGCCGCGGCCGCCGGCGCGCCCTTCTTCGCGGCCAACGTGCTGGCCACCGCGACGCCGCACGTCCCTCCCTCGCGCCTCTGGGAGCACCTCGCCCGCGTGGCCTCGCTGTACGAGGCGGCTGGCGATCGCCACCGGGCCGACGTGGCGCGCGAGTACGCGAAGGCCCGCCTCGGCCGCCCGCTGCGCGTCAAGGCTCCGGCGCCGCCGCCGCCCGACACCGCCACCGTCGCGCTGCAGCAGAAGTTGACGCGGGTGCTGGAGGAGGCCACCGCTTCCCTGGAGGTGGCCGCCGCCCTGTCCGCCGCGGGCCGTTCCCGGGCTTCCGCTGTCCTGGGCGCGCGCGCCGTCACCGCGACGACGCCTTGACAGGCGCTCGCGGCACGGTCTTCGCACGGCGTCGGCTTCATGAAGCTCTTCGACAACGCCATGACGCTGCTCCAGCGCGCCCTGGACGTGCGGCTGCAGCGGCAGAACGTGCTGGCGTCCAACGCAGCGAACATCGACACGCCGGGCTTCAAGGAGAAGGACGTCGACTTCGACCGCGCCATGGCGGGCGTGTTGGCGGCCGAAGGCAGCGAGGGGCGCGGCGACGCGGTGCGCGCGGCCACCCGGGAGGTGGACAACGCGCTGGCCGGCCTCGACGGGAACTCGGTGGACCTGGATCGCACCATGGTGGCCATGGCGGAAAATGGCCTGCAATACGGCGCCGCGACCCGGGCCATCGGGAAGAAGCTGGCCATTCTCAAGTACGTGGCCAACGACGGCATCGGCTGAGGGAGACGCACCCATGGACTTCCTGTCTGCCCTGAGAATCAGCGCCTCCGGCCTCTCCGCAGAGCGCACCCGCGTCAACGCGGCGTCGTCCAACCTGGCGAACGCCGACTCCACCCGTGGCCCGGACGGCGAGCTGTACCAGCGCATCGACCCCGTCTTCTCGGCCGAGCCCATCGAAGGCGCGGGCCCAGTCAGCGGCGGTGGCCCCGCGGGGGTGAAGGTGGAGGAGCTGCAGCGGGACGACGGGCCTGGCCGCCGCGTGTACCTGCCCAGCCACCCCGACGCCGACGCCCAGGGCTACGTCACCCTGCCCAACGTGAACCCCATTCACGAGGTGGTGAACCTGATGTCCGCGTCGCGCGCCTACGAGGCCAACGCCACCGCGGTGGACACGCTCAAGACCATGGCGCAGCGCGCCCTGGACATCACGAGGTGACGCGCGTGCGGACCGTCTCTGTCAACACCGTCGAAGCCCCGCAGGTGGAAGGCCCCCGCGACGTCGCGCGCCCTGAGGACTCGGGGGCCGACTTTGGACAGGCGCTCTCCAGCGCCATCGCCGGAGTGGAGCGCGCCCAGGCAGAGGCGGACCTCGAGTCGGCGAAGGCGGCGATGGGCGGCGGCAACCTGCACGAGCTGTCCATCGCGCTGGAGAAGGCGGACGTGGTGATGCGGGTCGCAACCAAGGTCCGCAACAAGGTGGTCGACGCGTACCACGAGATCATGCGGATGAGCGTGTAGCGCGAGGCCTGGACACCCATGGAACCCCTGCAGAAGCAGCTCGCCGAGCTCCCGAAGAAGCTGGCCGCGCTCTCCACCGGCCTCAAGGTGGCGCTGGGCCTGGGCCTCTTCGCGGCGCTGGGGCTGGTGGCGGCCGTGGCCACGCTGGGCAGCGCAGGCGAGTACCAGTACGCGTACACCAACCTCTCCACCGAGGACTCCACTGAGATCGCCGCCAGGCTGAAGGCCGCGGGCGTACCGCACCGCTTCGAGGCCGGCGGGGCGGCGCTCTCGGTGCCGGCGCCCAGGGTGTACGAGGTGCGGCTGCTGCTCGCGTCCGAGGGGCTGCCCCGCGCCAGCGGCAACGGCTTCGAGCTCTTCGACAAGGGTGACTTCGGCGTCTCCGAGTTCACCCAGAAGGTGAACCTGCGCCGCGCCACCGAAGGCGAGCTGGCGCGCACCATCGGCCGCATCGCCGGGGTGCGGTCCGCGCGGGTCCACCTGGTGCTGGCGGAGAAGGGCGTCTTTCGTGGAGAAGATCGCCCGGCCTCGGCGGCGGTGATGGTCAATCTGCAGCCCGGCCACGCGTTGTCCGAAAGAGAGCTGGCGGGCATCCGGCACCTGGTCGCTTCGGCAATCCCCGGGCTGCCTGCCGACGGCGTCACCATCGTCGACGGCCGCGGCGCCGTGCTGACGGCCCAGGAGGCGTGGGGCGCGGACGTGCAGGGCTACCAGAGGAAGGTGGAGCGCGACCTCGAGCAGCGGGTGGTGTCCCTGCTGGAGCCGGTGGTGGGCGCGGGGCAGGTGGTGGCGCGGGTGACGGCGGACGTGGACTCGACCGAGGTGACGTCCACCAACGACGCATTCGATCCCGACGGCGCGGTGCTCAAGAGCGAGCGCACCGTGGCGCAGAACGAGAGCCAGGACTCGCAGAAGCGCCAGGGCGTGGTGGGGGCGGCCGCCAACCAGCCGCTCGCGCCGCAAGCGCAGGAGCAACCGGGTACGGTGTCGAAGTCCAACTCCAGCAACAACGAGGAGACGCGCAACTACGAGGTCAGCCGCACGACGACCCGCACAGTAGTGAAGTCGCCCCGGCTGGCGCGTCTCTCGGTGGCGGTGCTGCTCGACGGCGCGGACGGAAGGCCCCGGCCCGAGGCCGACGTGCAGCGGTTGGGCGAGCTGGTGCGGCGCGCGGTGGGCTTCGACGAGGCGCGCGGCGACAAGCTGGAAATCAGCTCGGCTGTCTTCTCCCACTCCGCTGAGGAGCCCGTGGCGGCGGCGGTAGCGACGGACGGCAGGCCGGCCTGGCTGTGGCCCGCCGTGGGCGGCGGCCTGGCGCTGCTGGTGCTGCTGGCGGTCACCCTCTTTGGCCGGCGTCGGCGGGAGCCGGTGAAGGACCTGGTGCTGCGCCCCGGCGCGCGGGTGGCCGAGTTGGAAGCGTCGGGCGCGTCGGTCATCGAGGGTCAGGCGAAGGCGCAGGGGGCGCTGCCGCCGCTGCCTGCGCCCACGCCGCTGCCCGACGCCACCGAGAACTTCCGCGAGAAGGCGCGGGACCTGGCGAAGTCCGACCCGGTGCGGGCCGCGCACCTGATCCGCGCGTGGCTCAGTCTCGAAGCACCCCAGGCGAGGTGATCCATGGCTGACGGTGGGACGGTTCCGGCAGGGACGGAGGGCGGCAAGGCGGCGCCCGGCTCGGTGCGCGCGGCGGCGGTGCTGCTCACCCTGGGGCCCGACGTGGCCACCCAGGTCTTCCGGCTGCTCGACGAGGACGAGGTGCGGCGGGTCGCGTCGGGCGCGAAGGAGCTCAAGCGCACCGGCACCGCCACGGTGATGGACGCGCTCAAGGCCTTCATCGAAGGCATGCAGGGCCTCGCCGGCGATCTGGTCTCGGGAGACCAGGTCTTGCGCGAAGTGGCCGAGAGCGCGCTGGGCGCCGACGTGGCCCGCCGCGCCTTCGATGGGGTGGCCGCGCCGCCGCCGCCCGACGAGGTGCTGGGGCCGATCACCGAGGCGGATCCCGAAGCGCTGGCGATGGTGCTGGCGCGTGAGCAACCGCAGACGGTGGCCCTGGTGCTCTCGGCGATGGCGCCGGAGAAGGCCGCGTCGGTGATGATGCACGTGCCCGAGCCGTTGCGGCCGGCCATCGTGCGGCGCATGGCCATGGTGGAGTCGGTGGCCCCCGAGGTGCTGCGCGAGGTGCGCAGCGCGCTCACCAGCGAGCTGCAGGCGGTGGTGGCGGAAGGGATGCGGCGGGTGGACGGGAAGGGCGCGGCCCTGGAGGTGCTGCGGCGCGCGTCGGCGGCCCAGCAGGCAGAGGTGATCGACACCATCGAGAAGGACGATCCCAGCCTGGCCGCGGACCTGCGCACCAAGCTGTTCACCTTCGACGACCTCACCCGGCTCACGGATCGCGACATCCAGACGCTGCTCAAGGATGCGGACCCCAACCAGCTGCCGATGGCGCTCAAGGGCGCGTCGGAGGAGCTGCGCGGCAAGCTGTTCAAGAACATGTCCACCCGAGCCGCGCAGATGCTGCAGGACGACATCGCCGCGATGGGCCCGGTGAAGTTGTCCATCGTCGAGCAGGCGCAGCAGGCCATGACTCGCCTGGCGATGGAGCTGGCGGAGAAGGGGAAGCTCACCATCATCCGCGCCACCGACAAGCTGGTGTGAGGAGCCCGCCCGTGTCCCGTGACCCCTCCGTCCGCCCGCCGCGCTTCCTTGACGAGCAGCGGAGCGACCCGCGGCCCTCAGCGGTGGCCTTCGCCCGGCTGTCCAGCCCACGGTCCGCCGCGCCGGTGGTGCCGCCGAGGACCGCTTTGAGCCCGGTTCCGCGCCCGCCGCCCACGCCGCCGGGGCCGTCCGCTGAGCCGGGTCTTCCTCAGGAGGCGCCCACGCCGGCCCCGTCGGTGTCCCCGCCCCCGCCGGTGCTGGCGGGGATGATGGTGCCGCCGCCGTCGGTACCGAGCCCGTTCGCGGTGGACGCGTCGACGCGGCTGGCCGCCGCGGTGGAGCGGCTCAAGCTGGAGGCGTCCCGGCTCGCCGATCAGGCTCGGGCCGACGCGCTGGAGATCGGCTTCCAGGTGGCACGCCGCATCCTGGAGCAGGAGCTCTCGTCCAGCCCGGAGGCGCTCTTCTCGCTGGTCCGCAGCGCGGTGCGCCGGGTGGGAGACGCGCGGCGGCTGGTCATCAGGCTGCACCCCGGCGACGTCGAGCGGGTGGGCTCGCAGGAGGGGCGGCAGCGCCTCGGCCTCTCGCTGATGCAGGTCGAGGTGGTGGCCGATCCAGCCCTCGGGGCGGGCGACTGCGTCATCGAGTCCGAGCAGGCCACCGTCGACGGGCGGCTCGCGACGCGGTTGGACGAGGTGAGGCGCGGCGTGGAGAGCGCCCTCGCCGGGGAGGAGCCTTGAGCCTGGTGGATCTGGAGCGCCTGGCCGCGGCCCTCAAGCGCGCCGAGCCGTTGCCGTTGCAGGGTCGCGTGCTGCGCGCCACCGGCCTGGTGGTGGAGGCCACGCTGCCGCGCGTCCCGGTGGGGACGTCGTGCGAGATCAGGGTGGACCGGCAGCGTTGGGTGCCTGCCGAGGTGGTGGGCTTCTCTGGCGCCACCGCGCTGCTCATGCCTTTCGGCGAGATGCAGGGTATCGGTGAGGGCTGCGCGGTGATTCCCCGCGACAGCGCCGCCGAGGTGCCGGTGGGCGAGGCGCTGCTCGGGCGGGTGGTGGACGCGGGGATGCGCCCCATCGACGGCTCCGTGTCTGCGCGCCTCGAGGGGCGCGCGCCGCTCAACGGCCGTCCGCCGCCGGCAATGCGACGGCGGAGAATCAGCCAGCCGCTGGGGCTGGGCATCAAGTCGCTCGACGCGCTGCTCACCGTGGGGGAAGGGCAGCGGCTGGGCGTGCTGGCCGGCCCCGGCGTGGGGAAGAGCGTGATGCTGGGCATGGTGGCGCGGAACGCCAGCGCCGACGTCATCGTGGTGGCGCTGGTGGGTGAGCGCGGGCGCGAGGTGCGGGAGTTCGTCGAGCGCGACCTGGGCGAGGGGCTGGCCCGCTCCGTGGTGGTGGTGGCCACCGCGGACGAACCTCCGCTGGTGCGGGTCCGCGCGGCGATGGCGGCGACCAGCGTGGCGGAGCACTTCCGCGCCCGGGGGCTCAAGGTGTTGTTACTGGTCGACTCGCTGTCGCGGGTGTGCATGGCGCAGCGGGAGATCGGCCTGGCCGCCGGGGAGCCGCCCACCTCCAAGGGCTACCCGCCTTCGGTGTTCGCGCTGATGCCGCGGCTGGTGGAGCGGGCCGGCAACGACGAAGGCCCGGGCAGCATCACCGCGCTGTATACTGTCCTGGCCGAGGGTGACGATCTGACCGATCCGGTGGTCGACGCAGCCAAGGCGATCCTCGACGGGCATGTGGTGCTGTCGCGGCGACTGGCGGGCGCGGGCCACTTTCCGGCCATCGACGTGCTGCAGTCGGTGAGCCGCGTGATGAGCGACGTGGCCTCGCAGCAGCACCTGGAGTTGGCCCGCGCTGCGCGCGAGGTGCTGGCGACTTACCGGGAGTCGGCAGACCTGGTGGAGGTGGGGGCCTACGTACCCGGCACCAACCCACGACTCGACCACGCCCTCAAGTGCATCAACGCGCTCAACGGCTTCCTGAGGCAGAGGCCCGACGAGCACTTCACTCTGCCCACCGCGCTGGAGCAGTTGGCCCGCGCGCTGGGGGGAGCAGGGGAGGCGCCCCGTGCTTAGTGCCCTCTGTGTCTTGCTCCTCGCCGTAGACGCGCCCACGCCGCCCATTCCACCGAAGCACCCGGATGAGCCGGTGGTGGCAAAGCCGGAAGACGGGGGCACCGCGAAGGACGCCGCGGCGAGAGAAGCGGCGGTGAAGGCCGCCGCGGATCAAGCGCCGAAGGCGCCGGCTGAGCCGGCGACCTCGAAGGAAGGGGGCGGGAAGGAGGAGGTAGGGAAGAAGGCGTTGCCTCCACCTCCGGCGCTCACCTCGGAGTCGCTGTGCGCGGAGCTGCAGAAGCAGGCCAACGGGCGGAAGGCGGAGAAGGCGCGGCTCGACGCAGAGCGGAAGGCCCTCAACGGGGAGAGGAAGAAGCTGGAGGCGAAGGCGGAGGAAATCGAGAACGCCCGCGCGCAGCTCAAGGCCGAGACGGAGCGCCTCGAGCAGCTCCTCGACCAGGCGGGGAAGGCGGGCCTCGGCGCGCCGTCGCCGGTGAAGGCCGGCACGACGGGCAGGGCGCAGGGCAACGCGCCCGCCCTGGCGAAGACGATCAAGTCGATGAAGCCGCCCCAGGCTGCCGCGCTGGTCTCGAAGCTGGACGTCGGGCTGGCCGCCCGGGTGCTGCAGCTGATGAGCGCGAAGGACTCGGGCGCGGTGCTGGCCGCGGTGAAGCCGGAGCTCGCCGCGGAGCTGGTGACGGCGATGTCCACGCTGGCGCCGGTAGACACGAAGTCCGGGCGGCGCCCGTGAGGCCGGGTGGCCTCCGCGGTCTGCCGGACTTCGCGGCCTCGGCCGAGGCCCGGCTTCGGCAAGAACCAAAGGACCGCGCGGCGAAGAAGAGCGCGGCCGTCGTCGACGACGACTGGCTTCAGGCCCTCCATGCACCGCCAGAGAAGCCCCGGCCGGGTGGGCGGAGCGCGCGAGCCGGCGGCGACGCGGTGAAGGCAGAAGGAGCGCACCCCGCTCCCGGGGCGAAGCAGTCGCGCCGCGCGCCCGGGCGCGGAGAGGCGCTCGAAAGACCGGTTGGCGCCCGCGCGACGGAGGCCTCCGCCGGCCCCCCCGTGGCGCCTGGGACCTTCGCCGTGCTGCAGGCAGCTCCGGTGACATCCGCACCGCCCAGGGAGAAGGTCCCCTCGGAGGGGCTGGAGCCGCGCACCACCAGCGTCCAGCGTTCGCCGCCGCGCGAGCCGCCTCCAGGGGTGGACGGCGTCACCGGGCAGGCGCCCGCGTCCGGCGCGCTCGCCGTGTTCGGGCCGACACCGCCCTCGGCGGCGAGCGGCCCCGGGGAGGCCTCCTCGCCAGTGCTTGCCGCCGAGGCGCCCCACCCCACGGCGCCCCCGCCCCCTCTTGGCGAGGCGGCGCAGACGCTCCTGCTGCTGGCGATGACCGATGTCTCGCTCGGCGTCGACGTCCACCAGCAGGTGGTGAACGTCGTGCTGCAGACGGAAGCCGCCGGACCGCTGGAGCTCGAGCTGCGGCTGCACGAGGGCCGCGCCCACGTCACGGTGGAGGGCCCGGGCTCTCCCCTGCTGGCGCAGCACGCCCCGGCCTTACGCGAGGTGCTGTCGCGAGAAGGGCTGTCGCTGGGGGAGTTCTCCACGCCTCAGGGCGACCGCCCCCGGCAAGAAGAGAGGGAAGACGAGGCGGCCGGGCCCAGCGTCAGCGCGCCGTCGCCCAGGCGTCGGCACGAAGGTCGCATCGACGTCGAAGCCTGAAGGAGCACGTCATGGATGTGAGCGCCATCTCCACGCCGGTGTCGCAGGTGTCCGACGCCGCTCCCCAGCCGTCCCGGCTGGGGAAAGACGAGTTTCTCAAGCTGTTGATGACGCAGCTGGGCAACCAGGACCCGCTGTCGCCTATGGACAACCAGGCCTTCGTGACGCAGTTGGCGCAGTTCGCCCACGTCGAGTTGGCCCAGCAGACCAGTCAGCAACTTGACGCGCTCCTGATGGCGCAGGCGTCGAGCAACCAGCTGCAGGCGGCGTCGCTGGTGGGCAAGGACGCGGTGCTGCGTCACGACGGCTTCACCTGGGAAGGCGCGTCTGACAGCCCGGGGCAGACGCCGACCGTGCACCTCTCGGGAGACGTCAGCGGCCGGGCCGCCCAGGTGACGGCGGTGGTGAAGGACTCCAGCGGTAAGGCGGTGCGCCGCGTCGAGCTGGGGCCGCACGACGCCGGGCCTTTCGACTTCGAGTGGGACGGCCGCGACGACGCCGGCAGCTACGCCGCGCCCGGGCAGTACACCGTGTCCTTCACCGCGTCCGACGCGGACGGCGGCCCGGTGGCGGCGCAGGCGCTCAGCAGCAGCCGCATCAGCGGCGTGTCCTTCGAGACCGGCTACGCCGAGCTCCTCCTCGCCAACCACCAGCGCGTCAAGCTGGCCGACGTGCTGCGGATCACAGAGGCCGGCTGACTCACCTCACCCACGGGAGCAACACAATGGCGCTCATGTCCTCGCTGTACACCGGCATCTCGGGCCTCGAGAGCAACTCTACCGATCTCTCGGTCATCGGCGACAACATCGCCAACGCCAACACCATTGGCTTCAAGGGCAGCCGCGCCGCCTTCGAGGACGCGCTGTCCCAGTCGCTCATCGGCGGCAGCCAGGTGGGCCTGGGCGCGCGGGTGCAGGCGATCCAACGGCTGGTGACGCAGGGAGCGCTGATGAACACCGGGCTGGCCACCGACCTCGCGGTGCAGGGCCCCGGCTTCTTCGTGGTGCGCGGCAACCATGACGGCGTCGACGGGCAGTTCTACACGCGCGCCGGGCAATTCACCGTGGATCGAGACGGCTACCTGGTGAACCTGGACGGGCTGAAGGTGCAGGGCTACCCGGCGGACGCGGCGGGCAACCTTCAGACGATGCCGGGCGACCTGCGCGTCGGCTCGGTGTCCGCGCCGCCCAGCGCCACGAGCATGGTCACCGTGAAGGGCAACCTGGACTCCAACGCCGTCGCCCCCACGGCGGCGTGGAGCGCGGCCACGCCCGTCTCCATGGCCAGCGACCCGGTGAACGGCACCTACAACTTCAGCACCAGCACCACCGTCTACGACTCCCTGGGGAACGCAATTCCGGTGGACATCTACTTCCGCAAGACGGCGGCGGGCGCGTGGGAATGGCACGCCACCACCGACGGCGCGAACCAGAGCGGAGGTACAGCGGGGACCAACACCGAGATCGCCTCGGGCACGCTCACCTACGACGCGTCCGGCAACTTGACCGCCAGCGCCGTCACCGCCACCAACTTCAACCCCATCGGCGCTGTCAACCCGCAGCCGCTCGCCTTCGACTTCGGCAGCGCCACCACGCCCGGCATGACGCAGTACGCGGGGACCTCGGCGGTGTCCTTCCTGGCGCAGGACGGGTACGCGGCGGGCGAGCTGGCGCGCATCTCCATCGGGGAGGACGGCGTCATCCAGGGCACCTTCACCAACGGAGAGAACCGCGACCTGGGCCAGGTGGTGCTGGCGGACTTCGAGGCGCCGGACCGGCTGGAGCGCATCGGCGGAAACCTCTTCGGGCAGATGCCGGCGTCGGGACAGCCCACCATCGGCCAGCCGTCCTCGGGCGGTCGCGGGAGCCTGGTCGCCGGGGCGCTGGAGCAGTCAAACGTCGACCTCGCCACCGAGTTCGTCCGGATGATCAGCGCCCAGCGCGGCTTCCAGGCCAACTCCAAGACGATCAGCACCGCCGATCAGTTGCTGGCCGAGTTGATGAACCTGAAGCGGTAACGAGGAAGGAGCTCCGCCATGATTCGCGTCACCCGCCTCGACGGGAAGGAAGCGGTGGTCAACGACGAGCAGGTGTTGATGGTGGAGGACACTCCCGACACGGTGCTCACCTTCATGAACGGCCACCGGTTGGTGGTGCGCGAACCGGTGGAGGAGATCATCGACCGCGCGGTGCAGTTCCGGCGGCGCCTTCAGAGCGGCCTGCAGGTCGTCTCCAATCGGGAGCGCTAGCCCATGGATATCCTGAGCATCGGCGGGATTCTCCTGGCCATCGTGGCGATCCTCGGCGGCCAGGCGTTGGAAGGCGGGCACGCCGGTTCTCTGGTGCAGTTGACGGCCTTCATCATCGTGATTGGCGGCACCATCGGCGCGGTGATGCTGGCCTTTCCCCGGGCCGACTTCCTGCGGGGCCTCAGGCTGGGCAAGACGGTGTTCAAGGAGGAGAAGATCGACCTCGAAGGGCTGGTGAAGCAGTTGGTGGAGATGGCCGCTGTGGCGCGGCGCGACGGCGTGCTGGCGTTGGAAGGCAAGCTGGCCACCATCACCGATCCGTTCCTCAAGCGGGCGGTGGGCTTCGTGGTGGACGGCGTGGACGCCACGGTGGCGCGCTCGGCGCTGGAGGGGCAGATCGAAGCGGAGGCCGAGGAGAACACCGTCGGAGCGAAGGTCTATGAGTCAGCGGGCGGTTTCGCCCCCACGGTGGGGATTCTCGGCGCCGTGCTCGGCCTCATCCACGTGATGGAGAACCTGTCCAACCCCGACGCCATCGGTCCTGGCATCGCGGTGGCCTTCGTCGCCACGGTGTACGGTGTCGGCGCCGCCAACCTGGTGTTCCTCCCCATGGCCACCAAGATCAAGCGGCGCATCGCCATCGAGAAGGAACGCAAGACGCTGATCGCCGAAGGCGTGCTGTCCATTCAGGAAGGCCTCAACCCGCGGGTGCTGGAAGAGAAGCTGCGGGCGCTGACCGGCGGGCACGTCGACGGCCACGGTGAGGCGAAGGCCGCCTGACCAAGTGCGCTCCGAAAGCCGGGCGGTTTGGCGCCGCCGCCTACGTCGCCTGGGGTCGCGGCAGCACCCGCATCAAGCCCACGTACACCGCGGCCGACAGCCCGAAGCCGAGGAACCACGCGTACACGTAGATGGCGTCGAAGAAGTTCTTCTCGCCCGCGAGGACGCCGGCGCTCTTCAAGAAGCCGGGCACGTTGGGCAGCACGCCCGCTACCAGCGCTACCACCGCCGCGAGGTTGATGCCCCGGTAGCGCCCGTGGACCCGGTAGAGGTCCGGCACGTCCAGCTCCCGCTTCCGCAACAGCCAGTAGTCCGCCACCATGATCCCCGCGATGGGGCCCAGCAGCGCCGAGTAGCCGATCAGCCAGTTGAAGATGTACGTGTCCGCGCTGGCCAGGAAGCGCCACGGCATCATCAGAATGCCCAGCACGCCGGTGATGAGGCCGCCCGTCTTGAAGCTGATCAGGCGCGGCGCGAGGTTGGCGAAGTCGTTGGCGGGGCTCACCACGTTGGCGGCGATGTTCACCGAGATGGTGGCGATGCCCACGCCCAACAGGGCGATGACCGCCACCAGCAGGCGCGTGCCCGGGCTGGCGATGAGCGGCGCGTCCAGGCCGGCGGGCGCGGTGGGCGAGGTGAGCTGCGAGAGGATGAACACCGGATCCCACAACTGCTTCACGTCGACCCCCTTCAGGATGGCGTGCGACGCGCTGGTGATCACCACCCCCATCGCCGAGAAGGCGATCATCGTGGTGGGCAGGCCCAGCGTCTGGCCCAGCATCTGCTCCCGCTGGCCTCTGCCGAAGCGGGTGAAGTCGGGGATGTTGAGCGACAGGGTGGCCCAGAAGCCCACCATGCCGGTGAGCGACGGGACGAACACCGCCCAGAACTCGCCCACGGTGGAGAACTTCGACGGCTGCGCCAGCATGGTGCCCACGCCGCCCGCGCGCCCCACCGCCCACACCAGCAGCACGCCAGCCATCACCAGCACCAGCGGCGCGGCCCAGTTCTCGAACACCCGCACCGCGTTCATCCCGCGCAGGATGATGAGGATGTTCAGCGCCCAGAAGACCAGGAAGGTGAGCGCCGACGGCAAGGAGAGGCCGAGGAAGGTGGCGCCGCCGCCGAGGTGCGCGTAGCCGGGCCACAGCGCCTCCACGAAGGTCTTCACCGCCTCGCCGCCGATGAAGGTCTGAATGCCGAACCACCCGCACGCGACGATGGCCCGCAGCACCGCGGGGATGTTGGCCCCCACCGTGCCGAAGCTGGAGCGCGCCAGCACCGGAAAGGGAATGCCGTACTTCGTCCCCGGGTGTGCGTTGAGGAGGATCGGCACCAGGACGATGACGTTTCCCAGGCCGATGGTGAGCAGCGCCTGCCACCAGTTCATCCCCACCGCCACCAGGCCGCCGGCCATCATGTACGTGGGAATGCAGTGCGCCATGGAGATCCACAGCGCCGCGAAGTTGTACGTCGTCCAGTTGCGCCGGCCCTTCGGCACCGGGGCCAGGTCGGCGTTGAAGAGGGGGCTGTCGCCGATGTCGGGAGGCAGCTCCGCCAGGGCCTCTTTCGCGAGCGCGGGGTCGTGCATGGAAGGGCGGACCCATAGCCCAACGCGCGGCGGCGTTGAATGCCCCGCAGGCGAGGCGGTGACACCTTCAGCGCAGCGCGCGCTCGGCGGCGGCCACCCCGGCGCCCACGTCCTTCGCAGCGCCCGTCTGGGCCAGCGCCCGCTCCACCGCGCCCACCGCGGCCAGCACGTCGTTGCCGCTCACCGCGCCCATATGCCCCACGCGGAAGTACGTGCCCTTGAGCTGCGGGTGCAGCCCGCCCGCGACGGTGACTCCCTGCTGGGCGATGGCCTTCACCAGCGCCGCGTCGACGCCGCTCGGGTAGCGCACCGCGGACAGCGCGTGGGCCATCACCTCGTCGCGCGCCGGCAGGAAGGTGAGCCCCAGCGCGCGCATCCCCGCGCGGAACGCCTGCGCCAGCTTCACGTGCCGGGCGAAGCGCGCGTCCATGCCCTCCACCAGCAATTGGCCCAGGCTTGCGTCCAGCGCGCTCACCAACTGCACCGGCGGGGTGGCAAAGTACGACGGCCGCTCCGCCTCGTACGCCTGGTGGACGGGCAGCCACTCGCCGAAGTCCAGGTACAGCGACGGCACCGGCTTCTTCCTCTCCCGCCACGCCGTCATCGCCCGCGGCGAGGCCAGCAGCACGGCCAGGCCGGGTGGTGCCCCCAGCGCCTTCTGGCTGGCGGTGAGGGCCACGTCGACGTTCCACGCGTCCATCCGCAGGGCCTCGGCGCCCACGCTGCACACCCCGTCCACCAGCGACAGCGCGCCGTGCTCTCGGGCCAGCGCCGCCAGCGCCTCCACCGGGGCCAGCACGCCGGTGGAGGTGTCCACGTGCGTCACGGTGAGGGCCTTGAAGCGGCCGGACGCCAGCACCTTCTTCACCGCGCTCACCTCCGGCACCTCGCCCGGCTCCGCGCGCACGTGCGTCACCTGGGCGCCGTAGCGCTCGAGGATGAGCGCCAGGCGATCGCTGAAGTACCCGGTGTTCACCACCAGCACCGCGTCGCCGGGCTCGATGACGTTGGCCACCGCCAGCTCCATCGCCAGGGTGCCGCTGCCCGCCACCACGAAGGGCTGCGCGGTGGTGGTGAGGAAGACGTCGCGCAGGCGCTTCAGGGCGCGGGAGAAGGCGGCCATGAAGCGGGGGTCGAGGTGGCCGCGCTGCTTCTCGGCCAGCACCTGCGTCACCGTCGGCTCGAGCTCGATGGGCCCGGGGATCATCAACAGCGAGCGATCGCTCATGGAGCGGGCTGGGCGGCGGTGGGCGCGGCGTCGGGGGCAGGCGCGGGAGGTGCGGCCTCGGGAGCGGGAGCAGCCACCGGCGCCGGCGCGGCGCCGGGCGCGGGCTCGGCCATCAGCTTCTCCACCAGCGCGACGATGGTCTCGATGTCCTTCCCGCGGATCGCCCCGCGCTGCACGTGCGCCACCTTCTTGTCCTTGCCGATCACCAGCACCACCGAGTCGTTGTTGCAGTCGCCCAGCGCCCACTCCTTCGCCACGAGGCGATCCGGATCCGTGAGGATGACGGACTTGTACTTCTCGATCTTCCCGCGGACGACGGACTTGATGATGAAGTTGGGCGCCTTGGAGTCGGCCAGGTTCGCCACGCCGATGCCCTGGTACTTCGACTCGTCCAGGTTCTTCGCCTTGAGCGCGTCGGCCAGCGGATCGTTCAGGTCGGCTACGTCGGCGTCGTTGTAGAAGATGGTCAGCACCTTCTGGCCGAAGCCGGGGAAGGGCGCCGGCTTGTCGGTGGTGCCGTCGCGCAGCTCCACGTTCTTCACTTCCTTCCCCACCTCGGCGGCGAGGGCGGAGACGGACAGGGCGGCGACGAGCACGGCGGAGAGTCGAGTCATGGCGTGTGGGGCTCCCGGAAGGAGGCGCTGCTTGAGAGGCGCAGCATCTCCGACGAGGGCCCAAAGGACAAATTCGGCCGGCAGGCTCCGGGGGCAGGCCTTCCTGTGGCACGCTCTGGCCGCGAGACGCTCTGTTTCCCGTCCGAATGGCGCCCCTCACCTGTCCCCACTGCCGCAGCGTCGCCGAGGTCGCCCTCGAGCCCGGTGTCCGCCGGCGCACCTGCGACGCCTGCCGCCGCGAGTTCTGGGTGAGCTGGGCGGCGCCGACGGTGAGCAAGCTGGCGCCCGCGGGTGGGGTCGAGGAGACGGGGAGAACGCTGAGCGATCTGGGCATGGGCATCGAGACGGTGCCGACGGTGGTGGGGCAGCGCGCACTGTCGGCCCGGCCGCCGGCGCACCTCCCCATCGAGGAGGAGGTCACCGACAGGCCGCTGTTGGCGCGCGGGCCTCGCGGACAGGTGCCCGAAGGTCAGCGCACCACGCGCGCGGCGTCGGACAAGCAGCACCCGGTGAAGCGGCCCTCCGAGAGGCGGCTGGCTCCGTCCACACCCGAGCCCGCGCAGCCGGGGTTGCAGTTGGGCGGCCTGCGGTTGCTGGCGCGCATCGGCGGCGGGGGCATGGGCACGGTGTGGCTGGCCCGGCAGATGTCCCTCGATCGCAACGTGGCGGTGAAGGTGCTCAAGCCCGCCCTGGGGGACGATCCCGCCTTCGTCATCCAGTTCAACCGCGAGGCCATGGCCGCGGCGCAGTTGGTGCACCACAACATCGCGCAGATCTACGACATCGGCTTCGACCGCGATCTCCACTACTTCTCCATGGAGTACGTGGACGGCGAGCCCCTGTCGTCGCTGGTGAAGCGGGAAGGCCGCCTCGATCCAGAGGTCGCCGCCGGCTACGTGCTGCAGGCCGCGCGCGGGCTCAAGTTCGCGCACGACCGGGAGCTGATCCACCGGGACGTCAAGCCCGAGAACCTGCTGCTCAACCGCGACGGCATCATCAAGGTGGCGGACCTGGGGCTGGTGAAGCGCGTGGAGCGCCGCGAGGAGAAGGACAAGCCCAGCAGCACCCTCACCGATCTCGACTTCGTGTCCGGCGACGTGGTGATGGGCACGCCGGCGTACATGGCGCCCGAGCAGGTGGTGGACTCGAAGAAGGTGGACGCGCGCGCCGACATCTACTCGCTGGGCTGCACGCTGTACGAGCTGCTCACCGGCCGCGCTCCCTTCGAAGGTGAGACGACCGGCCAGGTGCTGGCCCAGCACGTCGGCGAGCCGCCCGTGCCGCCGGATCAACGCAACAAGCGTGTCCCGCCGGCGCTGGCCGCCATCACCCTGCAGATGATGGCCAAGAAGCCCGACCAGCGCTTCCCCGACATGGGGGCGGCGATCGCCGCGCTGGAAAGCTTCCTCGGGGTGGAGGCGGGGGTGGCCTTTTCGCCCCGCGAAGAGCACGCCGCGCTGCTGGAGAAGAGCGTGGACGCCTTCCTCCGCTCGCCCTGGGCCTTCCGGCAGCGGCTGGCGCGCTTCGCCTTCCTGGCGCTCTCGCTGGCGGTGGTGGGCGGCGCGCTGGCCCTGGGCTTCGCCGCCTTCGCGCCGTGGGCGGCCCTCTTCATCGTCACCAGCGCGCTCACCTCGGCGCTCATCAACGGGGTGGTGGGGCGCTCGCCGCTGGTGCTGCGGCTGCGGCACCTGGCGCTGGGCGCGCCCCTGTGGACGTGGGCGCTGTGCTTCCTTCTGCTGGGGCTGCTCGCGGGGACGTTGGGCTGGCTGGGGCACCTGGGGGCCCTGCTGCAGAACCTGGCGCTGGCGGTGGCGGTGGGGCTGGTGTCGGTGCTGGCGCTCGATCGCCGGGTGCTGCGCGAGCGCCGCCCGCAGGTGGCTGAGGTGGAAGAGATGCTCAAGGGGATGCGCCTGCGCGGCCTCGAGGAGCAGACGCTGCGACAGTTCGTCTGCCGTTACAGCGGCGAGCGCTGGGAGGCCTTCTACGAGGCCCTCTTCGGCTACGACGCCAAGCTGCAGGCCCGGGCCCGCTGGGGCCGCGACGAGAAGGGCGAGCCGCGCCGGCGGTCCGGGGCGTGGAGGGATCCGCTCATCCGCTTCATCGACGGACGGCTGGAGAAGCGGCGCCAGCGCCGCGAGGCCCGGCGGCTGGCTCAAGCGGAGCAGGCGCCCAGCCCGCCGCCCCCCGCGCAGAAGCGGCCGGTGCGCGCGCGGCCGACGTGACGAGGCTGCTCAGAAGGGGGCGGGCGCCTCGAGCTCCAGCACCTCGTCGCGCCCGGGGTGCGTGAAGCGCAGCGCCTGGGCGTGCAGCATCAACCGGCGCTCCGGGCGGCCATAGAGGCGATCTCCCACGATGGGAATGCCCAGGCCCAGAGGATGCGAGGCGTGCACGCGCAGTTGGTGGGTGCGCCCCGTCTCGGGGAAGAAGGCCACCCGGGTGCGGCCGGCCGAGGCGGAGAGCACGCGGTAGCGGGTGCGGGCGGGCTTGCCGTGCTCGAAGTCCACCACCTGGCGCGGGCGCTGCTCGAGGTCGACGCGCAAGGGGAGCTCGATGACGCCGTCGGCCTGCGGCACCGCGCCGTCGAGGAGCGCCACGTACGTCTTCTCTACCGTGCGGGCGATGAACTGCCGCTGGAGCGCGGCGTGGGCCGCTTCGTCCTTCGCGGCGACCAGGAGGCCCGAGGTCTCCACGTCCAGGCGGTGCACCAGCAGCGGGCCGGTGGCGTGGGGGTAGCGCTGCCGCAGGCGCTCCAGCACCGAGTCCGTCACCGTCTCGTCCGTCCCCGGCACCGAGAGGAGGCCCGCGGGCTTCTCCACCACCACCAGCCGCTCGTCCTCGTAGACGACGGGCAGCTCGTGGTGGGCGAGGTCGGGCGGGCGGTAGCGGCGCGAGGGCGCCACGTCGAGGCCGTCGAGGAGGAAAGGGAGCAAGGGCCCGCACTTGTCCTTGCACGCCGGGTAGAAGGCGCCTTCCACGCGGGCGCCACCGGGCGGCGGTGCGCCCCACCAGAACTCGGCCAGCGCCAGAGGCGTGAGGCGACTTGCCAGCGCGTGGACGAGCAGCTTCGGCGCCGCGCAGTCGCCGGTGCCGGAGGAAGGGACGCGGGGCTCGAAGAGGGCGCGCAGGGAGAGGTGGCGGCCGCGGGCGCTCTCGAACTGGTAGGTGTCGTAGAGCTGCCAGGACACCTCCTGCGAGACGAGCCGGCGCAGGCGCTCCAACGCCGTGAGCCGCCGGGTGAGGCGCTTGCGCTGTTGCTCGACTTCCTCCCGCTCGGTGCGCCAGCGGGCCTTCTCGCGACGAAGTTCCACGTCGTCCTGCTGGCTCAACCTCGCGAGCATGTCCCCCCGCTCCCATCGGGGGAGAGGGAAAGAACCCGCCTTCAACCGGTCGCGTTCGGCATCGCGCTGCTTCTTGTTCTCGGCGTGCTTCTCCTTCAACACCCGCGCCTCTTCTGCCTGTCGCTGCGCGAGGAGTCGCATCGCCTCCTCCACCTCACTCCACGCAGGCGCGCTCCTCGCTTCCTCCACCCGCCGGGTGAGCGCCTTCACCTGCGCCTCTCCCGGCACCTCCACCCGCGCCCGGGCGGAACGGTCGAACACCGGCGGCACCCACCCCTCGACGTCCCACGCGCGCAGGAGCTGCCCCGAGAAGGACTTCACGTACCCGACCTGCCCCTGCGCGTCCCGCACCACCAGCACGCCGAACATCTTCCCGCCCTCGGGGCCGTGGAGGGCGGACGTGGCGAGGCCGGGGCCGATCGACCCACCGCGCAGGTGCGCCATCACCTCTTCCGCGGCGCGGCGGGCGAGCGCAGGAGGGTCTTCCGCGTCGAACGGGCTGTTGAGCCGCGCGGGCAGCTCCGCGGATGGGGGCTGCGGCGTGAAGAAGGTGAGGAGCGGCGTCACCACGGGGTGAAGCCATAGCGAAGACCCGGGGGAAGAGTCGATGGACTCCAAGCCCCCGCGGGTGAGCGTTTCGGCGCGCTCCGGGCTACGGTCGCCTGCATGCCCATCAAACTCCCCGACCTCGGGAAGCCGCTGCAGAGCGCGCTGCGCACCGTGGACCGCGAGGTGCAGAAGGTCGCCGCAAAGGTGCAGACCGCTACCTTCCGCGGCCCGGTGGGCGACGTGATGGCCAACGGCACGAAGCAGGGGTGGGTGGCGGAGTTCGCCTCGAAGCTCAACCTGTCCGCCTTCAAGCCCGCGCCGCCCCCGCCCACGCTGAAGCGGCCGATGGTGATGGTGACGGGGCTGACCATGCAGGCGGCCTCGTACGATCCCATGGCGAAGCACCTCGCCGGGAACAAGGCCAACGGCCCGGTCGTCACCTACGTGGTGGCGGACGGGAAGTTCCACCTCGGGGGCGTGAACGGGAAGGTGCTGACCGACGCGGAGGCGGCCAAGGCGAAGCTGTTCCAGGTCCAGTACACCGAGGTGCGGGGCGCGCCGTCGGACAAGGCGCCGCAGCTGGCGCAGGCCTTCTCGGCCATCGAGCGGGTGACCCAGGCGCCCACCATGGACGTGGTGGCGCACTCCGCGGGCTGCACCGACTTCCGGCTCTACCTCGACTCGCGCACGCCCGAAGAGAAGGCGGCGGTGAAGTTCAACCAGGCGGTGCTGATCGGCCCGGCCACGCGCGGCACCTTCATGGGCAACGTGGGCGACGCGGTGGGCGGCGTCCTCGGAGTGGAGGAGGCGGGGCAGGAGCTGGAGATCGGCAGCAAGTTGGTGGGGCAGCTCAACCAGACGTGGGATCGCCAGCGCGCGCAGGTGAAGGCCGTCACCATCGTGGGCATCTCCGGGGCGCCCACCATGGGGCAGGGTGGCCTGGGCGACGGCGACGGCTTCATGCGGGTGAAGGACCTGCCGCTGCCGCACGCGGACACGGTGGTGCTGCGCGGCGCGGATCCCTCACCGGTGGCGCACCTGATGGAGGTCGCCTACTCCGGCGTCATCGCCGAGGTGCAGAAGCGGCTCTAGAAGCGGAAGCCGGAGAGGGCCGCGGCGTAGTCGTGCGCGCGCTCTTCGGCGAAGTGGTCGATGAGCAGCATCACCAGCGCTTCGCCCACCAGCGTGAGCCCCACGCCCAGCGCCGCGTCCGAGTGGGACACCCCGCCGATGCCGGCCACCAGGATGCCGCTGAAGGCCGCGGTGATCTCCACCGCGCGGTAGATCCACCAGCGCGAGTTGACCTTCCCCATGCGCGCGCCCTCCTCGGCGGCGTACTGGGCCGGGCTCTCCGTCACCTGCGCGTCGAGGCGCGCCACCTGTTTCGGCGTGCGGATGGACAGCGCGAGGCCAGCCGCCAACTGCAGCGCGCCCATGGCGATGAGGGGAAGGGCCACGCCCAGGCGCGTCTCTCCGCCGCTGGCGATGAGGCCGATGCCGGTGCCCACCGAGGCCAGGCCCAGGCCGCTGGCGAACAACCCCGTGCGCTGCTCGCCTTCGAAGTAGCGCGTCAGGCGCGCGCGCATCACCGTGGTGTCGACGGCCTCGGTGGGGGCGAGGGAGGGCGTCACCGCCGGTGTGTCGGGCGAAGGCGCCACCACGTCGGGAGGCATCGGGTCTCCTGAAGTCCCGTCCTGGGCCAACGCCGGTGCGGCCACCGCGCAGACGAGTGAGGCCGCCAGGAGTCCCCGTGTCCACCATCCGGTCATGTCCCCTCCGCGGCGTGGGCCACCGACACCTGCGCGTAGCAGGCGTGGCGGGAACGTCAACCGGTGGCGGGCTCTCGAATCAACTTCGCGCGAGGCTCGAGGTGAGGCTCGAAGCTTCCTGGGCCTCAGCCGGTGCGCGCGAAGCGCATCAACGTCAAGTCGTCGCTGGCGCGGCGCTCCTGCCTGTCCGCCAGTTGCTGCACCTCGGCCCGTCGCGTGTCCGCCACCCGCCGTACCGCGTCCGTCTGGCTGCGGGCCGTCACCCAGGCAGCGCGCGTCGACTCCACCGCCTTCACCGCCGCGCCAACCGCCAGGCGCGCGCGCTTCACTGCCTCCAACGCGCGGGCGCGGGCTGCTTCGTACACGCAGAAGTCCGCCGCCACGCCGCACCCGGACAAGTCCCTGTCGGCCTGTGCCTGGGCGTCGCGCAGGGCCGCCCTCGCGACCTCCACCTGCCGCACCGCCTGCGCCATGGCCTCGAGGCGCTTGTCTTCCTCGCGCGCCTTCACCTTCACCACCACGTCCAGCCTGACCGGGACCATCCTTGTGCCTTTCGTCACGCGGCCGCCGTCTCCGCAGTCATCGGCGCCGGCACACCCCGGCCCACCGACGGCGACTCCTCTTCCAGCGGCTCCTGCAGCAACGCCCGTGCCGCGGCGCGCAGCGCCAACGCAGACTCCTCGTGCTTCGCGAGGAGGAGGTAGGGGCGCCGCTGCGTGGCCGAGTCGTGCATCAGGCGGCTGGCGCGCGCGAAGCCCAGCAGCGGCGCCGCCACCGAGAGAAAGTCCGTCATCATCTTCCCCACCGCGCGGAAGACGCCGGCCTCACGTGGGTCGTACACCTGGTTGCCGAAGAGGCGCAGGCGAAAGCGGGACAGCTCGCGCCGCACCTCGGCCTCCAGGGCCGGCGACGCCGCGAAGACGTCGCGGAGCACCGCGCGCAGGCTGGCCATCTCGTGGCCTGGCCCGTCATGCTTTTCCGCCAGCGCGCCCTCGAGGCCGTGCGTCTTCATCAGCCGGCCCAGCCGCCGGTACACCGTGCCCTTCACGAAGGCGTAGGCATTCTGAATGGACGTCAGCTGTGGCGTCATCACCGCCAGCTTCAGGTCACCGACGTCGAAGAGGTCGACCTGGTTGAAGCCCGTGCCGGCGCCCACGTCCACCACCACCACGTCCGCGGTCAGGTCCCTCAAGTGCCGCAAGAGGCGCTGCTTCTGGCCGTGGGAGATGTTCGCCGAGCCCACCACCGCCGACGCGCCCCGCACCAGCGACAGACCCGGCACGTTCGTCTCTACCCGCGCCTCCTCCAGCGACTCCACCTCGTGCTCGAGGAAGGACTGCAGCGTCGGGCCCGGCCGCTCCAGGCCAAGCAGCGTGTGGAGGTTGGAGGCGCCGAGGTCCGCGTCCACCAGCACCACCCGCCGGCCCTCCTGCGCCATGGCGATGGCGAGGTTGGTCGACACGAGGCTCTTCCCCACGCCTCCCTTGCCCCCTCCCACAGAGATGATGCGCTCGGCCACTCGCGACATCGCCAGAAGTCCTCCGCCTTCAAAGTGCAGCTCACCTCCGTGCAAGCGGCTTGCTCAGCGCCACGCCGCCACCCACCCGAGGCGGATCAGCTGCTTCGAGGCGCGCGCGCCCGGGTCGAAGTGGACCGCGCGGGTCAACGCCGCCCACGCCGGCGCGGCGTCAGCGCGCTGACGTTTAGGGCGCGGGCACGAGTGTTGCGAAGAGCGCTGTAGGGAGGTCACCGTGATGTTGGCCGAGGACCAGATGCAGGGCTTCGACACCGGAGACGCACGCCGGGCGTCCAGCCCGTCCCGGGCGCTGCAGGAGCGCGTGGAGTCGCTGGAAGCCGATCTGGAGCGCGCCCGCGCGGAGGTGGCGCTCCTCAAGCAGATGGCCTTCAGCGATCCCCTCACGGGCCTCCACAACCGGCGCGCCTTCGACGAGCGCCTGCGTCAGGAGATCAGCCGCTGCCGCCGCCACCCCCAGGCCACCTTCACCCTGGTCCTCTTCGATCTCGACGACTTCAAGCAGCTCAACGACACGCTGGGCCACCTGGCCGGCGACGAGCTGCTCAAGCGGGTGGCGCAGACGCTGATCGGCACCCTGCGCGAGCACGACGTGGTGTGCCGCACCGGCGGAGACGAGTTCGTCGTCATCCTCCCTGACACGCCCAGGGACGCGGCCCAGCGGGCGATAGCGCGGGTGCTGGGCTGCCTGGACAAGCTGGAGCACCTCGGGTGGAAGGCCGCCGCCTCGGTGGGCCTGGCCAGCTGGCCGTCAGACGGCGCCTCGGCCGAGGCCCTCCTCGCTCACGCCGACGCGCAGATGTACGCCAACAAGCAGCGGCGCAAGGGTGCGCCCAGGTAGGCCTTCACGCCTCGGCGTCGCCGTGCCGAAGACGCCGCATGGCGAAGAAGCACAAACACGAAGAGCATGAGAACCACGAGCGGTGGTTGGTCAGCTACGCCGACTTCATCACCCTGCTCTTCGCCTTCTTCGTGGTGATGTATTCGGTGTCCCGCGTGGACAACAAACGCATGGTGGCGGCCGCCCAGTCCATCAAGTGGGCGCTGCACTTCTCCGGCAGCGGCGGGGTGGGGGAGCTGCCCATCTTCCAGGGGCCTCCGTCCAGCGGCGGCACGGCGACGGGCGCGGGCTCGGGTGGCGCGATGACCAGCGAGAAGCTCAAGCAGATGGATCAGATCAAGAAGCGCTTCGAGAAGCGGCTCAAGCCCTACCTGCTGGAGCGCAAGGTGTCCCAGGCGGTGGCGATCGAGCTGGCCAACGGGAAGCTGACGGTGCGGCTGGCGGCCGAGGCCTTCTTCGATCCTTCCCAGGCCGCGCTGCGACCCGAGGCGCTGCCGGTGCTGGACGCGATCGCCGGTGAGCTCAAGGTCACCGCGCGCCCGGTGCGGGTGGAAGCGCACACCGACGACAGCCGAGTGGGCTCGGCCCGCTTCCGCACCAACTGGGACCTGTCCGCCGCGCGCGCCGCCACCGTCACCGCCTTCCTCGAAGAGGCCCACGCCTTTCCCCCCGGCCTCCTCACCGCCGCTGGCCTGGCTGCCGCGCACCCGCTGGTGGCCAACGACTCTCCGGAGCACCGCGCGATGAACCGCCGCGTCGAGATGGTGGTCGACCTGTACAGCTCCGACGTCGGCGCCACCATCGCACACTGAGCGCGACGCTGACCCGGCGGGTCAGTCCCTACCCCGGCCAAATCCAGTCATCTCGTTGACATGAGCGGGCCAAGCGCGCCACGCGGCTGACGGATTTGGGGCTGATGACAGGGCACGCGGGTTGCTCTGTCCATCGCCGACGAGGTGACGACGCATGAGTGACGCGATCGCGCAGGCCCCAATCGCAGTGAAGCCCGACGCAGACCTGGCCGCGGCCGGGCTGGCGCCGAGGCCGTCGAAGGCGGTGCCGATCATCCTCCTGGTGAACAGCCTGCTGGTGGCGGTGTTGCTGGCGCGCAGCTTCATGGCGCCGCCGGCCTCGCCCTCGGAGCACGGGTCTCCGCCCGCCGCCGAGCACGCCGCGCCCGGCGCCGCCCCGCTGGGCTTCGGCCCTACGGTGCGCATGCCGGAGTTCGTGGTGCACCTGCGAAACCCCGAGGCCGAGCGCTACGCGAAGATGACCTTCGAGCTGGAGGTGGGCGTCGAGGCGGACAGGGACAGGGTAAACTCCGCGATGCCGAAGGTGCGGGAGCTGTTCATCGCCTATCTCTCGGACCGCACCACCGAGGACTTGCGCGGCTCCGAGGGCATCGAGCGCACCAAGAGAGACCTGCTGGCCCGAATGTCCCAGGAGGCGCCGGGCTTGCCGGTGCGCGCCATCTTCATCACCGACATCGTGGTGCAGTGAGAGAGCGCCCATGGCTACGTTGAACCCCGACGAAGTCAACGCCTTGATGGACGCCATCAAGGAGGGCCGGGTGTCCGAGGAGGGCGCCGCCGCGTCGCCGAAGGCCAGGGTCGCGCCGTACGATCTGACCAACCGCGACCGGATCATCCGCGGGCAGATGCCCACCCTGGACGCGATCAACGAGCAGATCTCCTCCATCCTCGGGACCGGGCTGGCCGGGCGGACGCGGCTCAACCTGAAGGTGTCGTCGACGCCGGCCACGCTGATCAAGCTGGTGGACTTCAACGCCCTGCTGGCGCCGCCCACCATCGTAGGCGTAATCGCCCTGGGGCCAGGGCAGGGGCTGGCGCTGGTGGCGCTGGAGCCGGGGCTGGGTGACGGCCTGCTGGCCGCGGCGCTGGGCGATCGCAAGGCGCGGGTCGACGACCTGGGAGAGGCACGGCACGAGCTGACCAGCGTGGAGCGGCTGGTGCTCAAGCGCCTCCTCACCCTGCTCACCGACGCGATGAGGCGGGCGTGGGCGCCGGTGCTGGCCCTGCAGCCGGAGCTGCTGCGCTTCGAGTCCGATCCCCGCCTGGCGATCATCGGCCCGCCCAACGAGGCGGCCATCCTCACCACCTTCGAGGTGTCGGGGGCGATGAGCGGGCGTGTGCAGTTGGTGCTGCCCTTCGCCACGGTGGAGCCGGTGAAGAAGTCGCTGGCCAGCCCTCCGCGGGTGAACGCGGGCAGTGACTCGCGCTTCGCCGCGCGGCTAGCGGACGAGCTGGCGGCGGTCCCGGTGGAGGTGGCCGCGGTGCTGGGCCACGCGCAGCTGTCGGTGCGGAGGGTGCTGGAGCTGGGAGTGGGCGACGTCATCACCCTCGACACCGACGAAGGCTCCCCGGTGCCGGTGTTGATCGAAGGTCGGACCAAGCTGGAAGGGCAACCCCGCATCGTCGGCGGCAGCCACGCCGTGGTGCTGGAGGCTGGCCTGACGCAGAGGGCGTTCCCGCTGCGCCGCCACGACGAAGAGGAACAAGCCGCCTGAGGAACGAGGAGATCATGGACCGTACGCTCGCCGATGAAGGTACCCCCAACCAGCGCTTCGAGCTGCTCATGGACGTGCCGCTCGAGGTGATGGTGCAGCTCGGCCGCACGCGGATGACCATCCACGAGCTGTTGTCCCTCGGGCCGGGCAGCGTGGTGGAGCTGGACAAAGTGGCCGGTGAGCCGCTGGACATCATCATCAACGATCGCCTGGTGGCGCGCGGCGAGGCGGTGGTGGTGAACGACAAGTTCGGCGTGCGCATCACCGACATCGTGAGCAAGGCCGAGCGCATCGCGCGGCTGCGCTGACGCCTGGCGCTCCGGGTTGGCGCGCTGGGTGCAACCCATCAGCGTCGGAGCCAACCGAATGACACCCGACGCCACGCCGCTGACTCAATCGACCGCGCTCACCACCGCCTCCGCCGGCGCCCCCTTCACCGCCGGTCCCGTCTGGGGCGGACTTGGGCTGCTGGCGCTCGCCGTCGTCGCCTTCCTGCTCTCCCGCCGGCGGGCACGCGTCGCGCGCCGCCTGGAGCTGGTGGAGTCGATGTCCCTGGGTCCCCGGCGCTCGATGTGCCTGGCCCGCGTAGACGGGCGGCTGCTGGTCCTGGGCGTGAGCGAGGCGGGCGTGCAGCTCCTGACCCAGTACGACGCGCCGGCCTCGGCAGAGGAAGCCGAGCCGAGCGATGTCTCCGAGCCGGCCGAGGCGCTCGCCTTCGAGAACCTGTTGGTGGAGTCGACCGCTGAACAGGAGCTCAGGGCGCGGTTCTCTGCCGCGCGGCTGAACGAGGTGGCGCCTTGACGTCGCTGCTCACGCTCGCCGCGGCCGAGCCCGGCTTCGCCCTGCAGGTGACGGGCGGGGGCAGCTCGGCGGTGAAGCTGTTCCTCCTGATGACGCTGCTGTCCTTCGCGGCGGCGGTGCTGCTGTCCGTCACCAGCTTCACCCGGATCATCATCGTGCTGTCCTTCGTGCGCCAGGGGCTGGGCACGCCGCAGCTCCCGCCCAACCAGGTCCTCATCGGCCTGGCGCTGGCGCTGTCCGCCTTCGTCATGGCCCCCACGGCGAAGGCGGTGTGGACCGAAGCGCTCGATCCATACCTGTCCGACACCATCTCGGCGGACGAGGCGCTGGGCCGCGCGTCAACGCCCGTGCGCCGCTTCATCTTGAAGCATGTGCGGCAGGACGACCTGCAGCTCTTCTTCGGCATCTCCGGAGGGCCGCGCCCCGAGTCGGAGGGCGACGTGCCGCTCACGGTCCTGGTGCCGGCGTTCATGGTGTCGGAGCTCACCACCGCTTTCCGCATGGGCCTCACCGTGCTGGTGCCCATGCTGCTCATCGATCTGCTGGTGAGCGCCATCCTCCTCTCGCTGGGCATGATGATGGTTCCCCCCACGCTGGTGTCCCTGCCGCTCAAGGTGGGCGTCTTCCTCCTCGCCGGCGGCTGGCACCTGATCGTCGAGTCGGTGCTGCGGAGCTTCTCTCCGTGACGGACGCCGGCGCCTCCCTCTTCCGCGAGGGCCTCGTGCTGCTGGCCGTGGTGGGCGGGCCGGTCTTCGCGGTCCTCTTCTTCCTGGGGCTGGGGCTGGGCGTCTTTCAGGCGGCCACGCAGGTGAACGACCCGGCGGTGGGCTTCCTGCCTCGCGTCGTGGCGGCCTTCGCGGTGTGCGGCGCGCTGGGCGGGTGGATGGTCGAGCACCTGGCGGCCTTCCTCAGGGCCGCCCTCGAGCGCATGGCGCAGGGAGGGTGAGTGCCGCTCCTGCTCCCCGGTGCGGTGTACGGCTTCGCCCTGGTGCTCTTCCGCACCGCGGGCCTCGTCACCGCCGCGCCCCTCTTCGGGATGAAGAACGCGCCGCTGCAGGTGCGGGTGGCGTTGTCCTTCTCGCTGGCCCTGGTGGCCTTCCTGGCCGCGGGGGCCGGGCCGGCGCCGCTGCCTCCTCACCTGGGGGCGCTCGCGGTGGACGTGCTGCTCGAGACAGGCCTCGGCCTGGTCGCGGGCCAGGCAGTGCGCTTCGTCTTCGAGGCCGCGGCCACCGCCGGACAGCTCGCCGCGCAGACGATGGGCCTGGGCTTCGGCGCCACGCTCGATCCATTGAGCGGCGCGGAGTCCACCACCCTGGGGCAGCTCTTCCGCCTCCTCTGCCTGGGGCTGGCGCTCGGCCTCGGCCTGCACCGCGAGCTGGTCACCTGGCTGGCCGCCTCGGTGCAGCAGGTGCCCCCGGGAAGCGTGGAAGGGCTGGAGGTGCTGGCCAGGGCAGCGGTCCTCCAGGGGACGCAGGCGATCGCCCTGGGCGTGCGGCTGGGCTTCCCCTTCCTCGCGGCCATCACCCTGGGCCACCTGGTCCTCGGCCTCGTCGGGCGCGCCGCGCAGCAGCTGCACTTCTCCAACGTCGGCTTCTCCGTCTCCATCCTCTTCGGCGGCGGGGCGCTGTGGCTGCTCGCGCCCCAGACCCTCGCGCTGTGTGCCGAGGCCTCCTTCCGCTTCCTCCCAACCCCCTAGCGCCCCGCCATGTCCGCCGACGCCAGCGACAAGACGGACTTCCTGAGCGCGCGGCGCCTGAAGGAGGCGTGGGACACGGGGAAGATCCCCATCGGGAAGGACGCCTCGGGCGTGGCCGCGATGATGGCCGCGTGCTGCACGCTCCTGGTGCTCGCCCCGCAGCTCAAGCAGGCGCTCATCAGCCTCACCCACCAGTCCCTGCTCCTCGTGCCGTCCGCGCCGCTGTCGGAGCTGCTGCGCTTCCTGATGCGGCCGCTGGGGTTGCTGTTGCTCGCGCTCGCGGCGGCGGCGCTGGCGGCCTCGGCGGTCACCTTCGCCCAGACGCGCGGAGGCCTGTGGGCCGACCTGGTGCTGCCCGATCCCGAGCGGGTGGTGAGGAACCCCTTCCAGCGCACCTTCTCGAAGGAGTTCCTCGTCGACCTGGCCCTGATGTCGGTGAAGGTCGTCGCGGTGGGCACGGTGGCGGCGCTGGCGGTGCGCGACGACCTGCTCGGCCTGCCCCGGCTGCTCACCGCCACTCCTGAGGCGCAGCTGACGGCGGTGTTCGCCCCCCTCGGGCGGTTGGCGGTGCGCACGGTGGCGGTGTTGGCGGTGTTCGCCGGCGTCGACCTGGCGCTCACCCACTGGCGCTTCCGCGAGAAGCTCAAGATGACGAAGGAAGAGGCGAAGCGGGAGATGAAGGAGGACGAAGGTGACCCGCTGCTCAAGGGGAAGCGGAAGAAGCGCGCCCGTGAGCTGGCGAAGGGCCGCCTCGCGGTGGACGTGCCGAAGGCCGACGCCGTGGTGGTGAACCCGACGCACATCGCCGTCGCCCTCCGCTACCGGCAGGAAGAAGGCCGCGCCCCGCGCGTCATCGCCAAGGGAAAGGGCGAGGTGGCCGAGCGGATCCGCGAGCTGGCGCGCGCCCACGGCATCCCCATCGTGGAGGATATCGCCCTGGCGAGGTTGCTCTACAAGCGCGTCAAGCTGGGGAAGGCCATCCCCGCGGAGACGTACCGCGCGGTCGCCGCGGTCCTCGCCTTCGTCTACCGCGTCACCGGCCGCCGCGCGAGCCAGAGCGCCGCCGCCGCGCCGAGGGCCGCCGCATGAGTGACACCCAGCGCAGCCCGAGGGGCACCCCACCATGACCCCGACCACCGCCTCCCGCCTCCCGGCCGAAGGGCTGCTCGCCCTCGGTGTCCTCGGCGTGCTGGCCATCATGTTGCTGCCGCTGCCGCCGGCGGTCCTCGACGCGCTGCTGGCCGTCAACATCGCGCTCTCGGTGTTGATGCTGCTGATCAGCCTCGGCCTCTCGAAGGCGCTGGAGTTCTCCGTCTTCCCGTCCATCCTCCTGATCACCACGCTCTTCCGCCTGGCGCTCAACGTGGCCTCCACGCGCCTCATCCTGCTCAGGGGCGGCGAGGGCCCGGGCGCCGCCGGCCACGTCATCGAAGCCTTCGGGCGCTTCGCGGTGGGCGGCAGCTTGATCGTCGGGGGAGTGGTCTTCCTCATCCTCCTGGTGGTGAACTTCGCGGTCATCACCAAAGGCTCCGGCCGGGTCTCGGAGGTGGCCGCCCGCTTCACCCTCGACGCGCTGCCCGGCAAGCAGATGGCGATCGACGCGGATCTCGCCGCCGGTATCATCAACGACAAGGAAGCGCGCGCGCGCCGGACTGCGCTGGACGGCGAAGTGGAGTTCTTCGGCGCCATGGACGGCGCGTCGAAGTTCGTCCGGGGCGACGCCATCGCCGGCCTGTTCATCACCGCCATCAACATCGTGGGCGGGCTGATCGCCGGCCTGGCGCGCGACCACCTCTCGCTGGCCCAGGCCGCGGAGACGTACACGCTGCTCACCGTGGGCGACGGCCTGGTCTCGCAGATGCCCGCGCTGCTCGTCTCCACCGCCGCCGGCATCCTCGTCACCCGCGCCGCCGGCTCGGACATGGGCACCCAGGTGGGTGGGCAGTTGTTCGGCCGGAGCCGGGTGCTGACCTACACCGCAGGCGTGCTGGCGCTGCTGGGCGTGCTGCCCGGACTGCCCGCGCTCGTCTTCCTTCCCACCGCGGCGGTGCTGGCGCTGCTTTCCCGCCGGGCGGCGGCGCGGGAGGCGTCTGCCAGAGGCCAGCCGGCGAAGAAGGCCGAGGACGCCGCCCCGAAGTCGGAGCGGATCCAGGACGTGCTGCTGTTGGACACCCTGGAGCTGGAGGTGGGCTACCAGCTGTTGTCCCTCATCGATCTCGAGAAGGGCGGTGAGGTGCCCGGCAGGGTGACGGCGCTGCGCCGGCAGGTGGCGCAGGAGCTGGGCATCGTGCTGCCCGCGGTGCACCTGCGCGACAACCTGCGCCTCGAGCCTGGCGAGTACCGCATCAACCTGCGCGGCGTGGAGGTGGCGAAGAGCCAGCTGCACCTCGACCGGGTGATGGCGCTCGACCCCACCGGTCGCGCCCCCGAACTGGACGGCATCGCCGCGAAGGAGCCCGCCTTCGGCCTGCCCGCGAAGTGGATCCGCCTCGAGGATCGCGCCGCCGCCGAGGCCCAGGGCCTCACCCTGGTCGACCCGGCGAGCGTGCTCGTCACGCACCTCTCCGAGCTCGTGCGCCGCAGCGCCTGGGAGCTGGTCGGCCGGCAGGAGGTGCAGGAGCTGCTCGCCGCGACCGCGAAGGACGCGCCGAAGCTGGTGGAGGACGTGGTGCCCGCCACCGTCACGCTGGGCGAGCTGGTGCGCGTGGTGCGCGGGCTGTTGCGAGAAGGGGTGTCGGTGCGCGACATGAGGACGGTGCTGGAGGCGGTGGCCGACGCCGCGCCGCGCAGCAAGGAAACCGGGTACCTCATCGAGCAGGTCCGCCGCCGCCTCTCCCGGCAGCTCACCAGCCACCTCGTCGACGCGCGCGGCGTCCTGCACGCCCTCGTCCTCGACCGGCCCACCGAGGAGCTGCTGCGTCAAACCCTTGGCGCCTCCGACGGCGAGCCCACCCTCGCGCCGGATGTGGACACCGCGCGCCGGCTCATCCAGGCCGTCGAGCAGCACGCCGCGAAGTTGTCGGCCGCCAACCGCCCCGTCGTCGTCTTGGCGCCGCCGGACCTCCGCCGGCCCCTCTTCGACTTCCTCGGCCGCTTCGTCGGGGACTTATCCGTCGTCTCCGCCCGGGAATTGACGCCCGGCACCGCGGTGGAGCCGGCCGGGACCTTGCAAGTCGCTGCGTCCGTTCCCCTGGTGGCGCGAGGTGACAAGCGATGAGCGCGATGGTGAAGACGTTCCGGGCGCGTGACGCACGCAGCGCCCTGGCGGCGGTGAAGGCCGCCCTGGGCCCTGACGCCGTCATTCTGTCGACGCAGGAGGTCAGCGGCGGGCTCTTCCGCAAGGCGGAAATCGAAGTGACCGCCGCGCTCGACCCGGCGGCCCCCGCGCGGCAGCGCGTGGCCCGGGCGCCCCTGTCCACCCCCAAGCCCGCGCCGGTGCGCCACGGCGCCGCGCGCTACGCCGTCCCGCCGCCTCCAGCGCCCGACGACGCTCCCGGGCCGTCCCTCATCGCCGAGGAGCTGATCGCCCTGCGCGGCGCAGTCGAGAACGTGCGCAGCCAGCTCAAGCAGCAGGCGCTCGCCGCGCCAGCCGAGGACGTGCGCTTCCCCGCGCCGGTGATGGAGCTGTTCGAGCACCTCATCGCCCGCGGGCTGGACGAAGGCCTGGCGGAAGACCTCCTCCGCCTCGCCGCCGGCGCCCACGGCACCCAACCTGCCCTGATGTGGCGGGCGGTGCGCGAGCTGCTCGCCGAGCGCCTCATCCCCAGCCGCGCCCCATGGATGCCGGGCCCGCGCCGCGCCATCGCCCTCATCGGCCCCACAGGGGTGGGGAAGACCACCACCCTCGCGAAGATCGCCGCCCGCGCGCTGATGGAGTCGCGCCTCAAGGTGGCGCTCATCACCGTGGACACCTACCGGATCGGCGCCGCGGAGCAGGTGGCCCGCTACGGCAGCATGATGAACGTGCCTACCCGCGTGGCCCACACCGAGAAGGAGCTGGCCCGCGCGCTGGAGTTCAGCCGCACCGCCGACCTGGTGCTCATCGACACCGCGGGGCGCAGCAAGCCCGACGACATCGCCCGCCAGGCGCAGCTGCTGAGGAGCGCCCCGGGCGTGGACCTCTACCTGTGCCTGTCCGCCGCCACCGGCGCGCGCGAGGTGGCCGCCGCCGCCGCCCGCTACGCGCCCCTCAAGCCCAGCCGCCTCATCTTCACCAAGCTGGACGAGGCCGACGGGCCGGCCTCGCTGGTGTCCGCCCTGGGGCCCGTGGGCCGGCCCATCGTCTGCGTCACCGACGGGCAGCGGGTGCCCGAAGACATCCACGCCCTCACCGCCAACGAGCTCGTCGGGCTGGTGGCCGGTGACCTCCAGCTGGGACGCGGCTGACGACGTCGCGAAGGAGACCTTCCCACCATGGACCAGGCAGAGAGCCTCCGGCGGATGATGAGCCAGCAGTCGGGCGGTGAAGTCCGCGTCATTGCCGTCACCAGCGGGAAGGGCGGGGTGGGGAAGACGAACGTCACCTCCAACATCGCCATCCTCGCGGCGCAGACCGGCAAGCGGGTGTTGATCGTCGACGGCGATCTCGGCCTGGCCAACGTAGAGATCGTCTTCGGCCTCACCCCCCGCTACCACCTCGGCCACCTCCTCGACGGCACCGCCGAGCTCCGCCAGGTGCTGGCCACCGGCCCGGAAGGCGTGCGAGTGCTGCCCGGCGGGAGCGGCGTGCGCAGCCTGACCGTGCTGGACGACGCCCAGAAGCTGCGCTTCATGTCCGCGCTGGACACCATTGAAGACGAGTTCGACCTGGTGCTGATCGACACTGGCGCGGGCATCGGGGACAACGTGCTCTTCTTCGTGGGCGGCGCGCAGGAAGCGCTGTTGGTGCTCACGTCCGAGCCCACCTCGCTCACTGACGCCTACGCCGCGGTGAAGGTGTTGTCGCTGGAAGGCGGAGTCGAGCACTTCAACGTGCTGGTCAACCAGGTCGCAACCGAGCAGCAGGCTCGGGAGATCTACGAGAAGCTGTGCACCGTCACCCGGCGCTTCCTCAAGGCGCGTCTGAAGCTGCTGGGCCAGCTCCCCCGGGACGAGAACATTCACCGCGCAGTGCTGCTGCAGCGGCCGGTGGTGCAGGCCTTCCCCCACTCGCCCGCCAGCCGCGCGCTCAAGGCCGTGGCCGACAAGCTGTTCACCGAGCCGCCGCCTCAGAGCAACGTCGGGGGCCTCAAGTTCCTCTGGCAGCGCCTGCTGCGCGGCGGCGCGGGCGCCGGCGCCGTACCGCCCGCGCCCTGAAAGGAGCTGCTTCGCCATGCACCGCGCCGAGGCCCGCTACAGCCTGCCCACCAGCGACGCCGAGCTCTTGCGCCGGTACGGCGTGCTGATCGATCGCGTGGGCCGGCGGCTCGCCGCGCGCCTGGGCATGGCCCACCTGGCTGACGAGCTGTGGAGCGTGGGCGCGATGGGGCTGCTGGAGGCCGCGCGCCGCTTCGACGCCGCGCGCGGCGTGCGCTTCGAGACCTTCGCGGAGCACCGCATCCGCGGGGCGATGCTGGACGAGCTGCGGAAGATGGATCACCTCCCTCGGCGGCTGCGCGCCGACACCGAGAAGGTGGAGAAGGGCCGGGCCGCGCTGGGCAAGCAGCTGGGCCGCGAGCCGACGGGCGAAGAGCTGGCCGGGCACCTGAAGTTGTCGGTGGACGAGCTGGCCGAGCTGGAGCAGCTCAGGCAGCCCCTGTTGCCCCTGGTGGGCGCACTGTCGGTGGCGTCCGGCGAGGAGGGCGCGGAGGAGCGCGTCGAGCGCACCCTGGTGGTGCAGCGGCTCACCCAGGCCATCTCCAGGCTGGCCGAGCGGCTCCAGCTGCTGCTGACGCTCTACTACGTGGAGGAGCTCACCTTCCGGGAGATCTCCGGCCTGCTGAAGGTGAGCGAGGCGCGGGTGTGCCAGCTCCACGGTGAAGCGGTGAAGCGCCTGCGCGGGCTGCTGGCGGACGAACGCGGGGCCCCGCTCCCCGAGTCCCCAGCGCTGGCCGGCTGAGCTGACCTCAGCGCGTGGCCACGGTGTCCTCAGGCAGGCGCTCGAAGCGCAGCACCCATTCCACCGGGCCCCGGCGGAACGAGAAGGTGAGCGTCTGCCCCGCGTCGAAGGTGCGCCCCGCGCCCCAGTGCGCCAGGGGCCCCTCCAACCGCACCGCGTCGTCGCTGATGATCCACCTGCCGCGGGCCTGCCCCACCCGGTAGCTGCCGTCGAGGCTCAGCACCAGCTCGCCCAGGCTCGCCTCGGACGGCTGGCCGTTCACCGTGACGGCGGCCCTCTTGAAGTGCGCTGGAGGCCGGAGGCCGAGGGTGTGACGCGCGTTGAGCAGCTCCACGCGCACGAAGCCCTCGCTCAGCACCGAGACGCGCACCCGGTGCTCGGCGCCGCGCCGGTCGAGCACCACGTAGACCTCGCCCAGCGCCAGGCCCACGCTGGAGGAGAACTGCTCGCGCCCGGCCTCTCGCCGTACCCCGTGGAGCGCCCGCAGCACCCGTGAGGTGACCGTCAGGTCCGCGTCCTCCTCGAGCGTCAGCGAGGTGCGCTCTACGGACACATGGGCCGGCTCCCGGGCGTGGAAGACGTCGTCGGCGAGGGTGGGCAGGGCAGCCAGGGCGAGCGCGAAGGGCAGGAGCTTCATGCCGGCCACCCAGTGCAACCTCGCGGCCCGGCGGGCGCTGGCCCAGTTTCCGCGACTTGGGGCGCCGGCCTCCGGGTCAAGAGCGCCGGTGAGACCTGGCGCACCCTGTCGGCCGCACCTCAGGGCCACTGTGCGATGACGCTCTTCACCTCGCTGGTGAAGGGGCCGTCGGGCTCGAGTTCGAGGTACTTCGCGTACAGCTTCTTCGAGGCGGCGACGTCGTGCCGTTGCTGGGCGAGGAAGGCGAGCAGCAGCGTGGCTCCTGCGTGGGAGGGGTTCAGCTTGAGTGCGCGCTCCGCGGCCCGGCCGGCGAGGAGGCCCTGACGGAGATCTGTGCGGGCCAGCGCCAGCCCGAACCACGCGTCGGGGTTTTTCGGTGTGCGGACCACCGCCTTCTTGAAGCGGGCCAGGGCCGCCCTGGCCCGCCCATCGTCCAGCTGCTTCTTGCCAGCGGCGAAGAGGCGAGCTGCCGCCTCCGCCGACGTCGCAGGGGAACGCACCCGCGCGCCCAGCGTCACCGGCGCGGTCGTCACGACCGGAGGCGTTGCCTCGGCCTCCGTCTCCCCGGCGGTGGTTGGGGAAGCCTCGTCGGCGGATGCCGCTGCCTCTGGGTCGGGAGCGTCACCAGCCGGCGGCGCCTCCTCGGCCGTCCGCGCCAGGGCGTCCTGGCCAGGAGTGCGCCTCGTCGTCCGGGCCACGCTCGCCGGAGCCTGGGCGGTCTCCGCCGTGGGGTGGGCCACCGGTGCCACCGCTGCACCGGCTGCGTCTTGAACTCCCTTCCTGGCCGTGGACGGTTCTCCTTGCAGCGCCGGCCCCTCCACGGAGAGCGCCACGTACCCGCCCATCGCCGCCAGGGACACGGCGGCGAACACCCACGGCAGCCGCGAGGCGCGCGGGGGGCGCGGCTGGCTTTCCTCGTCCTCCAGTGGCGCGGGGGAGGAGGGGGCCTCGAGGCGCGGCGGGGGAACGGAGGGCGTGAGGCGACCCGCGGCGTGCGGCTGGTACTTCGGCCACCGCCCGCTGCGGGCCCGGCGGCGTGGGTGTGCGTGTGACTGGGAGAAGGCGCGTGGATCCACTCGGACACCTCCGCGTCGGGAACCAGCAACAAACGTTCCGGGGCGAGCCCTCCGGGAGAGGGCGTCACCGTCCGGGGTGCGGGCGACCCCCTGCGGTCACGTCGACCCCGGTGTCCACGGCGCCAGGTAAAGGCGGGGCTGCGATCTTCCGTGGATCCTCGCAAGGCACACCGGGTGCAAGGTGGGCCGGAAGAGACGACCATGACGGACACTGAACTGGAACGCCTGGAGAGCGAGTTGGCTGTCGAAGAGACGACGCTGCTCACCGAGTTGGGGGCCCTGAAGGCGGCGGCCGAAGCCTTGGAGAATCGGGCGCGGGCTGCCCAGGCCTTGGCGGCCGAGGTGGCGGCGCGGGGCGGTGACGGAGGCGTGGCGACGCGCCTGCAGCAGTTGGCCGTGCCCCGCACCTTCGGCGAGACGGCCTTCGAGCGCGCACGCCGGGCCCGGGAAGAGGCGGTCCGGGTACGACGGGAGGCTACCGCCCACGTGCGCCAGATGTTTGGCGTCCACAGGCGCACCCTGTCGGAGCTGACCAGCCAACTGCAGGCCGATGAGAGCCTCGCTCGGCGCCAGCTGGACGACCTCAAGCGCCGCGCCGAGGCCCGGGTCGAGGCCGCCCGCGCCGAAGCTGCCCGGGTCCAGGCCCCGCCGCCGCCTCCCCCGCCCAGCTCGCCTGCGGGGGCCACGGCGCTGGGCGCCATGTCCATCGACGAAGCCATCGCCCGCACCGTGGTGGCCGCCCGGCCTTCGCAGCGCCGCGTGCAGCCGCGCGTCAAGGTGCAGACCCAGGTGGACTTCTCTTCCGACGCCAACTTCTACATGGGCTTCTCCGCCAACGTCTCCGAGGGCGGCATCTTCGTGGCCACGGTAGCCGTGGCCCCCATCGGCACCGAAGTCGACCTGTCCTTCTCGCTGCCCACCGGCAAGCAGATCGCCTGTCGCGGGGTGGTCCGCTGGGTGCGCGAGGTGAATGACAAGCTGCCGGACAGCTTCCCGGGCCTGGGCATTCAGTTCGAGAACCTCGATCCGCAGTCCCTCGAGGCGATTCGCCACTTCGTGTCTGAGCGCGATCCGATGTTCTACGTCGACTGAAGCGACCAGTCCGCCACAGCGAAGCCCGGGGGGCCTCATGGACCTGGATACCGAGATAGTCAGGCTGATCAACAGAGCGCGGTGCGCGTGCCCCCTACCCGACCAGCGCCCTCGAGTTGCAGGCGCTCCTGGGGCAAGCGGGCCATGAGCTGACCGCGGGGCAGCGTCACGAGGTGGCGGAGGCGCTGGCCGCCGCGCGTGCGCGCAGAGCCGGCTTCGAGCCCGAAGCCTCACCTGCGAAGGGCTGGCGCCGTGCGCCGCCAGGTGCCCCTCGCTGGTGGCCACGGCCGTCCCGGAGTTCTCCGTGCGCCTCGTCTCCAGGCACCTGGCCGCGAGCTGGCGCCGGCGACGGTCCGCTTTTCCAGCCCCATGGCGGTGGCCCCCAGCTTTCTCACCGAGCTCGAGGTGCAGGTGGGGGGGAGCAGGTGCGCTTCTGGGCGAAGGTGTCCCGCTGTGTGCCCTGCGGCGCCACTCACCAGGTGGAGGCGGCGCCCTTCGCCCTCTCTGGGCACGCACTCGAGCCCTGACGCCGGATCACGTCGGCGACGCACCCGAGCGGAGGGACCGGCGGCCAGCAGCGCTCCCAGGTCGCGGCTCACTGACGCTTCAGAAGTCCAGCGGCAGCACGAAGGCCGTGCCGTTGGCCGTCCCGCTGCGGTAGCTCAAGGGCGCGCCCAGGCCCAGCGCCGCCGGCGCGCCTCCACCCGCGGGCGACACCCACAGGTCGGCGCCGAAGGACGCGCGCTCGCGGTGATCCGCCACCACCGTCAGCGCGGGCACGTTGGGCCCGGGCGTCACCGAGCCGCCGGCGAAGACGAACACCGCGCCGGTGCCGTCGCCGTTGACGTTGGCGTCCGGCGCGCTCACCACCAGGTCCGGCACCCCGTCGCCGGTGACGTCCACGCTGCCCCACAGCGCCCGGCCGAAGCCCGGCGCGCGCTCGGCGTAGACGACGGGCACTGGATTGAGCCCGTCTCCCAGGATGCTGGCCAGCCGCTCGCCCGCGGGTGGCCGCTTCGCCACGATGGCCGCCGCGTCGATGAGCAACACCGTCGGCTGCGCCTGCCCCAGGAAGGGGTACAGCTCGGCGCTCACCGCCACGAAGTCCCGCGGGTCGCCGCGCAGCACCCGCCCGGCGCGCGTCGCCGCCAGTCCCAGCCGCATGGTGGTGACGCCCGTCTCCGTGTCTCCTGAGATGCGCACCCACGACGCCGTCGTCCGCCCGCCGCAGCGCGCCCCGCCTGGATCGAAGCCGAACAGCACCAGGAGGCCGCGCCGGTTGGAGTTGTCCGAGTAGCGCAGCGACACCTCGTCGCAGCCGTCGCCGTCCAGGTCCCCCAGCGAAGACGGCGTGAAGGTGGCCCAGGGCAACGCGGGCAGCGAGTAGAGCGGGTCGCACCCCATCGACGGCTTCGCCAGCGTCGCGTCGTCCGGCGCGCGGCCACCGAAGATCTCCAGCCCGTTGGTGCGGGCCAGCGCCAGGTCGTTTCGCCCGTCGCCGTCGAAGTCGAAGTTGCCCTCCACCCCGTTGCGGCCCAGCCCGCTGCGCTGGCACACCGAGGCGGCGCCGCCGTCCGGCACCGTGCAGTTGGCCAGGTCGCGCAGGGCCCACACCCGGAAGCCCTCCTTGAAGGTGCCGTCGGCCTGGCCCAGGTGCACCATCACCGCGCCCGGTGACTGGCTGGCGGTGGGCAGGCACTCCAGGCGGTTGGTGGCGTAGTCCACCACCGTCGTCCCGCCGTCGGCCATCTTCGTGGGCAGCGTGAAGCTGGGCGCGGGGAAGACGGCGTCGAGCCGCCCGTCCCCGTCGAAGTCCGTCAGCGCCACGTCGGAGCCGATGGGGCGCCCGCCGAAGGCCGCCCAGCCGCCGTCGCGCACGTAGGCGGTGTTGGCGCCCTCCATCAGCACCCGCGGCGCGTCGGGCGTGGCCAGCGCGAAGGCGATCGCCTGCCCCGCGCCCGTCTCTCCGCCCGTGTCGTCGCGCGCCGGCCCGGAGATGTTGGGCACCCCCACCACCGCCCGCAGCCCACCGCCCAGCACGCCCACCGCCACCCCCGCGCCGAATTGCTGGCTGGCCGGCTTGTTGGGCAGCGACACCGAGGCCGCGATCCACGCCGAGGGATCTCCCCCGGCGGTGAAGGCGTCCAGCCGTCCGGTGAAGTCCCCCAGCGCCGTGGAGGCCCGCCCGGCGTACGCCACCACCCGCCCGGTCCAGGTGGCCAGCCCCGTGCCCAGCGTGTCCGCGCGCCCCGTGCCCTGGCGGACCGCGTCAGGCTTGTTGGATTGCTCGCCCGCCATGCGGCCGGTGAGCCGGAAGAAGAGCAGCCTCCCGGCGAGCGGCACGCTGACGTTCATCCCCGACACCATGAAGGTGGACGTGGCGTACGGCGCACCCAGCGCCAGCTCCGGGGCCCTGTCGCCGTCGATGTCGGTGATCGCGAAGCTGCGCCCCGCCTGGAGGTTGGACTGATCGCCGAAGAGGCGGAGGTACGCGTCGGTGCGCCCCACCTGCGTGGGCGACCTTCCAGGCGTGGCCGTGGGCCGGAACGAGGACAGGTCGAAGAGCAGCGCGCCGCCGCCGTTGCTGCCTCCGGTGTTGCCGCCCATCATCGACAGGTTGGGCGAGTCCGCGCGATCCTCCGAGACGATCAGCAGCGGCGGAAGCCCCGCGGCCCCCGGGCTGAAGCCGAGCCGCACCGTGCCTTCGTCACCGTCGGCGGTGTTGGCTGGCAGCACGAAGAGGTCCGGCTGATCCTCGAAGCGCTTCGTCGCGTTGCGGCCGAAGTGCACCTGCACCGCGTTGACCGCGCGGGCCACCGCCAGGCCACCCAGCAGCGTGTTGTTCACCGCGCCGTGGAAGGCCAGGTCCACCAGCCCGTCGCCGTTCAAGTCCGCCGCCACCAGCGAGCGCCCGAAGCGGAGGTTGGAGAAGCGCCGCAGCGTGCCGTCCGCCGCGAGGTCCGCGCCGGAGAGGCGGATCGCCCCGAGGTCGGGGATGGGCTGCCCCTTCTGCAGGACGAAGAGATCGACGACGCCCCGCGCAGTGAAGCCCGCGCCGGGGGCGAGGTCCGCGCCGGGCGAGCCCACCGCCAGGTCGTTGTCCGAATCGCCGTCCACGTCGGCGATGGCCAGCGCCGCTCCGAAGTTGCCGCGGCCGAGGCCGGTGAGCGGCGCCCGCAGCGCGCGGGGACCCTCGGGGCCGATCGCGTACAGGTACACCGCGCCCGAGTCCGCCACCGTCACGTCGTCGCCCGGCGCGGAGATGGCCAGGTCCGCTTTGCCGTCACCGTCCAGGTCGCCCGCCGCCATCACGCTGCCGAACTGCGCGGTGTCGGTGCTGCCGGTGATGGTCCACGTCGGCTCCGCCGGCAGGCCAGTGGCGCTCCCCTTGAAGATGAAGACCGCCCCGCCCTGGGGGCGGCTCAAGTCGCTCTCAGGCACGCCCAGGGCCACGTCCGCCACCCCGTCGCCGTCGAAGTCGCCCGTCACCACGTTGGCCACGTCGCTGCGCCGGCCCTGCGCCACCAGATTCGGGCGGGTCAGCTCGGTGAGGAGCCGCACGCTCACGTGCGCCGTCTCCTGGGTGAAGCGATCCGTGCCCTCGAGCTCGGCCGTCCCTGCCTCGCCCGCCGCGGCGCGGTAGACGTCTGCCTCGCCGCCGCGCTCCACGGAGCCCGGGCCGCTCACCTTCTGCCACGACACCACGCCCGAGCCGTCGGCGGTGAAGAGCCGCACGAAGCTGCCGGCGGGCAGGGCCAGCTTCGCCGGCGTGGCGCGGAAGGTCGCCGCGGTGGACACCTGGTACTGCACCAGCGCCTGGTCCCCGGTGGCGGAGTCGCGCACGATGATCAGGTCCAGGCCCTGCGCCGCCCCGGCCAGGTACTCGCCCGCCGCCGAGATGCTCCCGCCTGAAGGCAGCGCCTGCGCCTGGAACAGCGCGGTGCCCTCGAGCCCCATCACCTCCAGCGTGAAGCGCGTCCCCGGCCGCACCGTGGCCCGCGCGGGCTGGACGCTGAAGGCCAGACCCACCACCACCGACACCGTGGCCGCGTTCCCGCAGTCGTCCGCCGCGGTGAGGACGTCGGTGCCCGGGGTGGGACCCGCCACGTAGCGGTCGCCGCTGACGCTGCCCCCCGAGGCGTTGGTGCTGAGCGCGAAGGTGTAGCGCCCGCTGCCGCCCGTGGCCGAGACGGTGGCCGCCCCGTTGACCCGCACCTCCGTGGGGACGAGCTGCGCCGTCATGGCGGTGAGCCCCGTGCATGGATCGATGGGCGGCGGCGGCGGCGGCGGCGGCGGGACCGCGGGCTCGCACGCGCAGGCGAGGAGGGACAGGGCGAGCAGCAGCCGCCTCATGGCTGGGCCCCTCCGTTCACCCAGCGCTGGATGGCGAGGATGCCCGCGGGATCGAGCGGCCCGTCGGCGGGCATGCGGCGGTCCCTCACCGCGGTCGCGATGGCCGGGGCGTTAGCCACCCACTGCTCATAGGTGCGCAGCTCCGGCTGGGTGCCGGCGGCGTGGCACTTCGCGCAGCGCCCGTCGCTGAGGGGCCGGATGTCGCGCTCGAAGGACAGCACCGCGCTGGCGCTGCCCAGAAACTCGAAGTGCAGCCGGCGGGCGCTGGTGGTGGCCGCGGCGCCTTCCCCGTACGTCACGGTGAGCTCCAGCGTGTGGCGCCCGTCCTCCAGCGTGGCGAAGGACACCGGCTTCTGCTCCGTCGCCGACTGTTGTCCGCCCAGCGCGAAGGACAACAGGCCGGCGGTGGGCCCCGTGCCGGCGGCGGCGTTCATCACCGGCACGTCGTGCGCCTGCCCGTCGTCGAAGCGCCAGGAGAGCGCGGTGGGCGCCGGCGTGGCCGGCACCAGGCCCGTCACCGGCAGCTCCGGCTCGTACACCCGCATGTTCTCGAACAGGCCCACCAGGCGGGCCGCCGGACCGGGGCTGACTGAATACGTCTTCTCACCCACCCGCACCCAGGCCACGCCCGCCGCGTCCACGGCCACCAGGGTGGGCACCGCGGGCAGTCCCTTCGCTTCCGTCCAGCGCTGCGCGTCCGCGTCGTAGCGGAACAGCCCGTCGCCCGCCTGCAGCCAGGCCACCCGCCCGCTGGACATGATCTGCCGGGGTGAGCGCCCCAATTCGTACCGGCGCCAGCCCAGCACGGTGAACTGGAAGAGCGCGTGGGGGGTGATGGCCCACACCTCGCCCGGTGAGTCCTTCGAGGCGGTGATGCCGGCCATCGCCTTCACCCCGCCCGCGAGGTCCTTCGCCGACAGCCCGCTGTCCCGCACCGTCCACGCCGTCCTGGAGGTGGGCGACGCGCTGGTGAGCGACTCGCCCTGCGCGAACCACAGCCCCTGCACCCCGTCCGGCGCCGGCCCCACCGCCAGGGCCGTCAAGCCCGCCACCGAGGCGCCCTCCACCTTCAGCTCGGTGAGCAGCCCGCCCTCCAGGCGGTACAGGCCCTGCTCGTGCGCCAGCCAGCCCACGCCGTTCTCTCCCACGGTGCTGCCCTTGAAGCCCGCGGCCGGCAGCGTGGCCTGCCAGGGCGGCGAGATGAGCCACCCCGTGTCGGCCACGAAGACGCCCCGGCTGGTGGACACCAGCGCGCTGTACGGCCCCAGCGCCCACACCGCCTCGGCGGGGCCGGGCAGCACCGGGTTCTGCGGGTGCGCCTCGATGACGCCCTGGCTGCCGTTCGCTCTCATGCGCACCACGCGCCCGGCGAGATCGACGAAGATGCCGCCGCCCCGCTCGTCCGCGAAGGACGGCGCGGCGGACAGGGCCAGCGTCGACTCCGTCAGCGTGCTGTCGAAGGGCGTGGGGACCAGCGCCTCGGACACCTGCCCGCCGCAGCCCCACAGCAGAAGTGACAGCGAGACTCCGAGCGCGACGCCACGAGCGGCGAGTGTCACGGCTGGTGTTCCTCCAGTCCTCGAAGCGCCCACCTGGCTAGCCCGCCAACAAGCCCTTGAGCGGCGCCACGCGGGTGATGGAGTAGTCCAGCCCCGCCGAGGCCAGCACGGTGGCGATGATGTGATCCGGCAGCACCTGGAAGCCGTCGGGGGAAGGCAGGCCGGTGTCGTGGTCGATGACGCCGGCCGACAGCCCCACGTCGCCCGAGCGCCCGAAGACGAAGTTGTGCTTGAGGCCCGCGCCCAGCAGCATGCAGCTGTTGGTGATGTGGTGGTCGCGCCCGCCCGCGGCGTTGATGAGCGGCGTGCGGCTGAACTCCGAGAAGATGAGCACCGTGGTGTGGTCCATGAAGTGGCCGCCCGCCGGGTGCGGCGTGGACCGCAAGTCGGTCACCAGGTCGGCCAGCGCGTTCCACCCCAGCCGCTGGTTGGTGGCCTGCGTCACCTGCGAGCCGAAGTGGGTGTCCAGCCCGCCGGTGATGTTGATGGACACGCACTGGCTGACGCCCTTGCGCAGCGCCACGGCCACCATCGCCGCGCGCGCCGCCGCCGAGTTGCGGGCGTCCTGGGTCCCCTCGGGCCGCAGCCCGAAGCGGGTGCGCAGCGCCGCCTTCTCGGCCCGCAGCTCCGGCGGGTCGGTGGCGTTGTCCTCGAAGCGGAAGTTTCGATCGAGCTGCGCGTCCAGCACCGTCTTCATCTGCGCCCGCGCGTCGTTGTACTGCTTCACCAGGCCGCGCGAGTCGTAGAGATCCGCCTCGCAGGTGACCGGCCGGCCCCGCAGGTCGATGAGCTGCTTTTCGATCTCGCTGTCGATGGCGGTGGGGCTGGGCGACAGCGTCACCAGCAGATCGTTGGCGCTCGAGACGCGCAGCGCGTTGGCGTAGCCGGGGTAGCGGTCGTTGTAGGTCTCGATGTTGTACGCGATGTTGGGCACCGGCACGTTCGGCTTCAGCTGGCCGACGATCTCCGTGGCGGTGGACGAGCCGCGCGCCGCCGAGCCGTTGGGCTCCTTGCCGGTGAGGAAGTAGCGGAAGCCCACCTCGTGCGCGACCGTGGACATGTTCAGCCCGCGCACCACCGTCATCAGGTCGTAGTGGTCCGCCATGCGGCCGATCGCCGGCCCGAAGAGGATGTTCGACGGCCCCGCGCCGGCGCGCTCGGTGGGCGTCACCATCGCGGTGGGGAAGGTCGGGTCCTGCGAGAGCAGGCTGTACCCGGGGAGGATGCGCGTCTCCGAGATGCGCTCCGCGGTGAAGGCGGCCGGGTCGCGTGGATCGAGCGACAGCAGCACGTCCCACCCGCCGCCGAAGTAGGCGAACACGAAGCAGCGGTCGGCCGGCGCCAGGTTGGAGGCCTGCGCGAAGGCCCGGAAGGACAGCCCCCCGAAGAGGCTGGCGCCCGCGAAGCCGGCGGCGGCCTTGAGGAAGGTGCGGCGAGGAAGCGAGATCATGATCGTTCTCTCTCTGACGCGTCAGTAGGTGAAGAAGCGCGGGTCCGTCATCATCGCGATGCAGACCGCGCCCCAGGCCTGCTCCGGCCGGTTGGCGCGCTTGGCGTTGGCGGCGAAGCCCTTGAAGTCCTGCGTCCACACCGCCAACTCGTCGGCGTTGAAGGGCGAGCCCCAGAAGCGCACCGACAGGGTGGCCAGGTTCTTCTGGACGGTGCCGTCGTCCACCAGGGTGAAGTCGCGGCCGGTGCCGGGCAGCTCGGGCCAGAGGATGCGGGCGTCCTGTGCCCGGTTCAAATCGTCCCGCGCCACGTTGAGGCACACCTCCCGGGCGCCGTCCTCGAGGAACTTGGCGAACACCAGGTTGGCCTCGGTGGACTCGGCGTTGGTGAGCGCGAAGTCGGCCTGGCCCAGCGAGGCGGCCAGGGTGTTGAGCTGACTCCACTGCCGGGTGCCGGCGGTGACGGTGGCGATCGACTCCCGCAGTTGGGCCACGGTGAGGCGGCGGGGCGCGCGGCCGGTGTGCCCGCCGTTCTGCTCCGGATCCGGCAGCGGGGTGAGGGAAGGGTGGTTGGGCAGGTCCACGTGCGTCAGCTCCGCGGGGCGCGCGGGGCCGGGCTGGGGCGAGGAGTCGCTGCAGGCGGCGGCGGCCAGGGCGAGCAACGTCAAGGCGAGCGTGCGCTTCATCTCAGTCGACCCTCCGGTAGGCGTCCGTCTGCACGACCCGCAGCATCAGGTGCTTCAGGTTGTGGCCGTTGGCGGCGAACTCGCTGACCAGGTGCTTCAGGTACAGCCGCTCTTCTTCGCCGGTCATCGGTCGGCCCAGCAGGTGCTGCCACACGTTCTTCACCGCGCAGCGCTCGAGGTCGCCGGTCTGCAGCATGCGCTCCACCAGCAGCGCGGGCCCGGCGATGATGTTCGGCTCCTCCTCCGGCGTCCGGTACAGGTAGGTGCGCAACAGGCCCAAGGAGGACGCGCCTTCCCCGTCGAAGGCCTGCATCACGTAGTTGCCGCACTCGTTGTTGCAGGTGGTGTCGCCGGCCAGGGCGCAGTCCCGGCAGCGGGCGGACAGCCTGGGGAAGACCTCCGGGTCCAGGTACTGGGCGTTGCGCTCGCCGAAGCGGCCCCAGTGCGCCCCGGTGGGCTCGATGGTGGCGTGGCAGTAGCTGCAGCCGCAGCGCCTGGCCAGGTTGTTCTCGCGGTTGCAGCTGTCCTCGGGCGGCGGCACCACCGTGCCGGCGGGCGGCGCGAAGTGCTTGCACAGGAAGGCTTCCCAGAACTGGTTGACGCGCGCGCGCTGGGTGGGGAAGCGGTACAGCCAGGCCGGGGTGGTGAGCACGCCCGAGGCCTGCGCGTCGCGGGTGTACTCCACCCAGGTGTCGCGCTGCTCGAGGGGCAGGTCGGGCACCAGCGCCGGCTGCGCGGGGGCGGTGGTGAGCCAGACCGTGGGGCTCTGCGCGTTGCGGAACAACTGCGAGAGGGTGCCGTTGACGAAGCTGCGCCGGGTGGTGAGCACGCTGAAGTAGTCCTCGTCGCGCCGCAGCACCGAGTCGGCGATGAGCAGCGGCTCCTCGTTGAGGGACGCGATGCGCGCAGCATGCAGCGAAGCGTCACCGGGCTCGCAGCGGCGGGCGCCCACTCCGCAGCCGCAGGAGCGATCGCCCAGGAAGCGGCTCGTCTCGCAGCTCTCCATCGTCCACGGGTTCAGGTCGCGGGCCTGGGCCTCGATGGCGCACATCACCTGCGGCCCTGAAGTCCAGAAGGTGGCGGCGTTGCGCACCACGCCTTCCCGCTGCACGCAGCCGCGCTGGGGCTGGTAGCGCCCGCGCACCCCGCCGTTGAGGGGCAGGGTGAGGCCGCACTTGTCGAGGCGGGGCAGGGTGCCGCCGGCCGGGTTGACGAAGGCCACCACGCGGCCCTGGCCGTCCAGCTCCTCCACGGTGAGCGCCGCGGTGAGGGGGTTGGTGGCGCTGGGCAGGCAGACGTGCGGCGCCAGCGTGCCGGAGGACAGCCGCCGCATGTCGCAGAAGTAGAGGTGCCTGTCCGGCACCAGCCCCTGGGTGACGGCGTCGGCGCAGCTCGAGGCGCCCATCACCTGCGCGCAGGAGTACTGGTCGGTGCTGTAGTCGACGGACACCGGCAGCGGCACGCCCAGCGCGTCCCGGCACGTCTTCGTGGGGGGCTCGAGCTGCGGATCTTCGTGCGAGGCGTTGCAGTTGTCCTGCTCGAGGAAGTGGTCGCAGCCCACGCCGTTACGCCCGCGCAGCGAGCTGGACGGGTTGCCGCGGATCTCCAGGGGCCTCAAGCCGTCGGTGGTGGTGGCCAGGCGCGTGTCGGCGTTGACGAAGATGCTGGCGCTGATGTTCGCGCGCAGCAGCGCCCGGTGGTACGTGCGCATGCGGCCGTAGAAGGGCTCGCGCTGCATCAACTCGCGCACGTCCTCTTCGAGAATGGCGCCCTTGGCCTGGGTGAAGCGGTATTCGTCCATCGTCGGCGGGCGGCCGAGCAGGTCCAGGTACAACTGCCGCAGCCGCCGCTCGAGAGAAAGCTGGGAAGGGCCGCAGACGCCCTGGGCCAACGCCGCACTCGACAGCAGCGCCGCGACGGCCGTCACCACACGCAGTTTCTGCATGCTCCACCTCGGAGAAGGGGCAGGAGTCGCAAGCTTGAGTTGATCTTCATCAACAGGCAATGGCCCAGGAGGGCGCGGATGGCGAAGGCGGGGTGCGCTGACTACAAGGGCGCACACATGGCCACGCCGGCGGACCGACGCTTCCTTCTCTTCAACGCGGTGGTGTCGGCGGGGGTGCTGGGGGTGCTGTCCTGGCTGTTGGTGTTCCGCGGCGCGACGGGCGGGGAAGGCGTGGACTTGCGCTTCCTGCCGGCGCTCAACGCGTGCCTCAACGGCGCGGCGGCGGCCCTCCTCATCGCGGGGAAGGTGGCGATCGTCCGGAAGCGGCCCGACGTGCACCGCTACTTCATGGTGTCGGCCTTCGCGGCGTCGGCGCTCTTCCTGGTGGGCTACCTGGCGTACCACGCGGTGCACGGCGACACGAAGTTCGGCGGGGTGGGCGCGGTGAAGGCGGTGTACCTGGCGTTGCTGGCCAGCCACGTGCTGCTCAGCCTGCCGGTGGTGCCGCTGGCCCTGACGGCCTTCTACCTCGCGTGGAAGAAGGAGTTCCCCCGCCACGCAGCCGTCACCCGCTGGCTGCACCCTCTCTGGCTGTACGTGTCGGTGACGGGGGTGGTGGTGTTCCTCATGCTGCGTCCGTACTACGCGGCCTGACTCCCGCCGAAGACTGGCAGCGCGGAAGGAACGTCGCCGCCTCCAGGCGCCTCCGCTACAGTGCGCCGCGCATGCGCGCCGACCTACCGGGGGATGGGGCCGAGGCCGGCGAGGGCCTGGGGGAGGTGCTCGTGCCGGGCCTCATCCACGAGCTGCGCCACCCGCTGACGGGCATGAAGGCCGGGCTCCAGTTGCTCGCCCAGGCGCTGGGCCCCGGCGCGACGAAGGGCGAGGAGTGGGCGCTGGTCACCGCGCAGCTCGCGCGCCTGGAGGAGCTGTTCCAGAGCTATGAGGAGTTCCTGCGCCCCGAGCAGGCGGCGCAGGGCTCGTTTCTGCTCGCGGGCGTGGTGGACCACGCGGTCGGGCTGTTGCGCCACCGCACGAGGCCCTTCGGCGACGCCTTCACCTGCCAGGTGCCGGCATCGCCCGTCACCGTCAGCGGCACGCCGCGCGCCGTCACCCACGCCCTCACCAACCTGCTGGTGAACGCGCTCGACGCCGTCGAGGAGGCCGGCGGGCGCAGGCGCGTCGAGGTGCGCCTCGTCCAGCCGATGGGGACGGACAGCGTCGAGCTCCGGGTGAGCGACGAGGGCACGGGCATCAAGCCGGAGGTCGCCGAGCGCCTGTTCGCGGCGCGAGTCACCAGCAAGGCCCCGGGCAAGGGCTCCGGGCTGGGGCTGTGGATCGCCAGGCGCATGCTCGCCGCCTGCGAAGGGAGCGTGGCGCTGGTGCCCGCGGGCGACGCGCAGCGCGCGCCCTGGGCCGCGACGGAGTTCTGCATCACCCTGCGCAAGGCGGCGACCGGGCCGGTGTTCTCCTCGCCCACGCCGGCGCCGCAGCCCGCCCCTTCCCCGACGCCCGCCGCCGCCGAACCTCTGGACGTGCTGGTGGTGGACGACGAGCCCACCATCACGTCGCTCTTGCAGTCGCTGCTCTTCCGGCTGGGCCACCGCGTTACCACCACCACCTCCAGCGCGCGGGCGGCCGAGCTGCTCACCGCCGGGAAGTTCGACCTGCTCATCACCGACAAGAACATGCCGGGCCTGACGGGCGTGGACCTGGCCAGGGCAGCCCGCGAGCGGCACCCCAGAATCCTGGTGATGCTCATCACCGCCTTCGCGTCGAAGGAGTCCGCCAGCGAGTTGCGGAAGCTGGGCGTCGACGACTACCTCAAGAAGCCGTTCGAGCTCGACGACCTGGCCGCCCGCCTCCGCGAGCTTCAGGCGCGAAGCAAGGCCCTGAGCAAGGCGGCGGCGGCGCCGGCCCCGGGGGCGGACGGCGCGGTGCGGCTCGCGGCGGTGGCGGTGGAGCAGAAGGTCTTCGAGCAGCTCCGCGCTGCGATGGGCCTCCTCGAAGGCACGGCCGTCGCCGTCCCCGACGTCTCCGCGGCGCTCGCCCTCGTCCCGCAGGTGGACCTGGTGGTGGTGGCGGCGCAGCACCTCACGCGGGAAGCGAAGCTGGCGGTGTGGAAGGTGCGGGTCGAGCGGCCCGGCTTCGGCGTGGTGCTGCTGTCCGACGGAGGCCTCGAAGACGAGCTGGTGGGCATCAGCGTCGGCACGCGGTTTCTCCTCGGTACGGGCCTCGAGCTTCCTCAGGCAGAGGCGGTGCTGCGGGCGGCGCTGGGGCGGTAGCTGTGGCCACCGAAGCCACTGAAATCACAAGAAGAGCGTCCCGACTGTAAAGCGCTGGCACAGCTTCCTCGAAAAACGAGGAGCCGCGCTTGTCCGACACTGGCGCATGACCTCGACCCTGCGAGTGGGCAGCCAATCCCCGGCCGTGAAGGCGATGCAGCAGCAGTTGGCGAAGCTGGGCCACTACACCGTGCGCGTCGACGGGGACTACGGCCCCTTGACGAAGAAGGCGGTCGCGTCCTTCGAGAAGGCGCGCGGCCTGCGGGCCGACGGCGTCGCTGACGGGAAGATGCGCGACGCGCTGGCGAAGGCGGTCGCGCCCAGGCCGCTGCGGGTTGGCTCCTCTGGGCCGGCCGTGCGCGCGCTGCAGACGCGCCTGCAGGCGCTCGGCTACTACAAGTCCACCATCGACGGCAGGTACGGCCGGGCAACGAAGGCGGCGGTGCAGGCGTTCGAGCGCAAGCACGGCTGGAATGTCGACGGCATCGCCGGCCAGCGCCTGCAAGAGACTGCCGCGAAGGAAGCCAGCACCGTCAAGAAGCCTTCCTGGCAGACGGCCCCCCCGCCTCCGAGCGACTACCGCGTCGTCCGCTTCCGTGGCGTGAGGGTGAACGTGCGCACCAGGGTGATGATCGAGCGCGCCGAGTCGTACATGAAGAAGATGGGCCTCGGGAAGAAGCTCTCTTTCTCGCAGGGCAGCTACAACACCTCGGTCGCCGCGAGCGCTGGCACCCACGACGGCGGTGGCGCGCTGGACATCAGGATTCTGGGGTACTCGTCGAAGAACGCGGACAAGGTGGTGAAGGCGCTGCGCATGGCGGGCTTCGCGGCGTGGCGGCGCGGCGTGGCGGACCCGTTCGCTCCGCACATCCACGCCATCGCCATCGGCGACAAGCGCGCCGCGCCCCTCGCGAGGTCCCAGGTGGCCGAGTACTTCCGCGGGGGCGACGGGCTGGTCGGCAGCCGGCGCGACATCCACCTCACCTCGGTGGGCCACAACATCGGCCGCCCGGTGCCGAACTGGGCGAAGTGAGGGCCTGCCCGCCGCCGCATTCCAACGACGAGCTGACGGCCGTCCTCTTCCGCTTGCCGCGCCTCGCCAGAAGACAGCCAGCGACTGAAGCAGCCGCCGCCGGGCGCGCGGAAGGCGCAGGCCAGGCGCACCGGCGACTGCGCCCTGAGGCGACGAGGACGGCGTGGAGCGCGCGCACGTCCTTCCTTGCCTTCGTCGTCGCCACCTTCCTCGCCGCCTGTGGCGCGCCGCCGCCGGGGCGGGACGTCATCGAGGACGCGGGAGCGCCGCCGGCTGCCGCGGGGGCGTTCGACCCCGGCGACGAAGACGGCGACTACGACGGCGGCGGGGACCCTGGCTCCGACGCCGGCACCGACGCGCCCGACGAGGACGCAGGGGCGCCGGCGGACGCGGGCGCGGCGCCTCCTGAGGTGACGGTGGTGGAGCAGCCGCTGCGGGTGCTGCACTGGAACATCGCCGGCGGGAAGGAGAACGACTGCCGGACCGAGCTCATCGCCCGCGCCGTGCGCCGCCTCGCGGTGGCCCAGCGCGCCGACTTCGTGGGGCTCAATGAGGTGTGCCCCGCGCAGCACGACGCCATCCGTGAGGCCCTGCGCGTGGCCTGGGGCCTGGGCCCCGGCGCGGTCTTCTCCGCGTACCAGGGCGACAACGTCCCGCGCGTGGTGGGCAACGCCATCTATTCCCGGCGCGGCCTGTCCGACGTGCTGCGCCAGAAGCTGGGCAGGGACCAGTACGGCGACCGCTTCCTCCTCTGCGGCCGGGTGCCGGCCCAGCCGCACCTCCGCTTCTGCAGCGCGCACCTTTCGGTGGGAGACGCCGTCGCGTCGGCCCAGGTGAGCACCGTGCTTTCGCGCCTCGAGACGTGGTGGACGCAGGGCGGCGACACCGTCTTCCTCTCCGGAGACTTGAACCTCGCCGCCAACCACCCCGGCCTCGACGCCGTCTACTCCGACACGGTGGACACGCCTCACAATCGCAACAACACCGGGCGGTACCACGAGCTCGACGACGACGACGCCGGCAACTGCCCCGGCTACGGCGAGCGCTCCACGCCCGGCGTCGCCGGCGGCCCGTGCGCCACCGGTGGGAAGATCGACTTCATCTTCGTGCGCCGCGACCGCGTCGTGGGGGCGGACTACGCGGGCGACACCCTCGACATCCCCGACGACTGCACCGGCGCGTGCTCCGACCACCGCCCCGTCACCGGCTACGCCAGGGTGCGAATCCGGCAGGACTGACGGGGTCCACGACAGGGGAGGAGGGCCGCCGTGAGGCGGACCTCGGCGACGCGCGCCCCCGTGCTTGCAGCGGGCGGTCGGCGGTCAGAACGGCGCGTGAATGGTGCTCGCCGGTCTGATCCGGTCGACCGCCCACTTCGGCAGCACGCTGGCGACCGGCCACCGCAGCCAGCGCGCGAACGAGCCCACCTGCTGGCGCACCGAGCCGTCCCGCGAGGAGGCCCCGCCCGCGCGCCGCGGCCGCAGCGAGCGAGAGACGGCGCCCAGCCCGATGCGGGCGAAGCTGCCGACGAACTGGGCCGGGCGGCGCTCCGCCCCCATGAGGATGTTCAAGGTGCGGTCGCGCTCGCTGGGATCCTTCCGCCAGGCCTCGTACAGCGTCTGCCGGAGCGCGTCCCCCACGTCGGGGCGGCCGAGGAGCTGGTACACCGAGGTGGACATCAGCTCCGGCACCCACGTCTCACGCGCGCCGTTCTCGCGGTAGCTCGCCAGATCGCCGGCCTCGACCGCCTGCGCCAGCAGCGTCACGTCGAGCAGCCCGACGGCCACCCCCGCCGAGCAGAGCGGGTGACACAGGCCCACCGAGTCCCCCACCAGCGCGATTCGCCCCTCGCCGCGCACCGTGCGCGGCTGGAAGAAGGTCGCCGTCCACCGGGTGGAGTCACTGCTCAGCGCCGCGCGCGCGGGCTCGCGCAGGCTCGCGGGCAGCGCGCCCTCGAAGGCCCGGTACAGCAGCTCCTTGTCCCGGCGCAGCGCCGACTCCGCCTCGGGGACGTCCAGGCACAGCCGCACCTCGTCGCGCGACACGCGGTAGGCCAGCACCAGCCCGGGCCCGCCCATGAAGATGTGGCCATACCCCTCGGTGGGCAGCGCCACCCGGCCGTCGAGGCTCAGCGCGGCCATGTACGACACCACGTCCCGGTTGGTGTCGGAGGCCAGGGCGCGGCGGCACACGGACGACCTGCCTTCCGCCCCGATGATCAGCTCCGCGCTCACCTCCCGGTCCTCGCGCGAGTCCTGGACGTGGAAGCGCACGCGCCCGTCCCGCTGCGCGTCGATCGCCCGGGCGAACGGTATGTACTCGACGTTCGGCAGGGCCACCGCCTGCTCGCGCAGGCTCACCGACAAGTCGTAGTGCGAGCAGCAGAAGCCGCGCTGGCTGTCCGGGTACGGCAGGGGGATGGGGGCGCTGCCGTCCTCAGGGTGGACGATGAAGCCCGCGCCCGCGTCGTTCTCCTGACCCGCCTTCGGCAATTGGAGGCCGAGGCCGCCCATCAGCGCCACGACGGTCGGGTGCATCCACTCGCCTGCGTAGCGACGCACGGCGTCCGGCGCCGCCTCGAGCAACAAGCACCGCTTCCCCTGCTTCGCCAGAGCGAACGCCGCCGCAGAGCCGATCGGCCCGGCGCCCACCACCACTACGTCGTAGTCCTTCATCGGTGTCTCCCTCGAGCGGCGCGCCGCTCTCGCGCCCCCGCCTCTTCGAGAGCACCGCACCTCTACCGAAGCCGCGCGCCGGGGATGATGACGGGAGTCAAGCGCGCGAAATTCCTCGACTTTCGCTGACAGATGACAGCGGTCGCGCCAGCCCTCACTCGAAGACGGCCGCCCACTCCTCGCGCGTCAGCACTCCGTGCAGCGCGCCGCGCAGGCGCACCAGCGCGTCGTCGCCGTCGGCTTCCGCGGCCAGGAGGTGACTCGCCACGCCCCGAAGCTCGGCCTCCGAGGCGCGCTGCTGCTGCAGCACCGGCGCGGCGGTGAGCAGCTCGGCCTCGACGCGCCGAAACCCGTCGACGCGCGCGCGCTCGAGGTGGTCGACGGCGCGCAGCGCCACGCGCCGGCGCTCGGGCGAGGCTACGTGTTGCTCGAGGCGCGCCCTCAGCTCGTTCGTCTGCAGCACGCCGCGGCCGGCGCCCTTGCCGACGCCGGGCATGAAGAGCGCCATCAGCCCGATGACGAGCGCGATGATCACCGCGCGCCCTCCCGGCCTTCGAGCGCGCGGCGCTCCAGCGCCGCCCGGACCGCGTCGAGGTAGGCCTGCAGCGACGCGAGGCGGTGCTTCGCGAGCCGCTCCCACTCCTCGGCCGTCAGCAGGTCCGCCAGGCGGATCCGCAGCGCGATGAGCCGGTCGAGGTCCTGCCTGCGCTCTTCCCGCCACTGGCTCACCAGCGCCTCGAGCTCGTCGGGCGTGGTGTCGTAGCGGCGGTTCGCCTCACGCAGCCGCGTCGCCCACGCGCGCTCGCGCGTCGCGCTCGCCAGGGCCAGCTCGTACACCTGGCCCGTGACGGCCAGCACCGCGTCTCGGCGGCGCTCGTCGGCGACGTCCTCGCGCACCGTCTGCTCCAGGTGCTCCAGCGCGTCGGCCAGCGTCTGCTCGGGCGGCGGCGGCGGCTTCGCGCACCCGAGGATCAGCAGCAGGGCAAGCGCGGCGCAGCGCCTGGGCACCAGGCCTCCTTCTCGTCAAAGGACGTCGAAGCGGTACTCGAGCGAGGCCATAAAGGTGAGCCGGCTCGAGAGGAAGCCGCCTTCGGCGCGGAACATCCAGTCGCGACCATAGGCGAACTGCGCGCCCACCAGCATGTTCCACGGCTGCGTGGGGTTCTTGTCCAGCGAGTACGAGACGGACGCCGTGGGCGGCTGAGTGCCGTCGGCCCAGCCCTGGAACCCGGCGGCGAGGTTGGTGCAAGGCTCCTTGCGCGGGTCGTTCGGCCGGTACTCGGCGCACTTCGCGTTCACCGCGTCCACCTGCTCCTGCGTCGGGGCGGGCAGCACCTCGGCCAGCTTCACCGAGCCCCGGGTGCCTACGCCCACCATCACGCCGCTCGCCCCAGCCCACAGCGCCATCGAGAACCTCTTGCCCAGCTTGATGGTGTAGCCGGCGCGCAGCGACAGCAGGTTCGCGCCCATCAGGTCCGCGAGGCGGTCGACGTCGGCCACCGAGAAGTTGAAGTCGGCGACGCCGAAGAAGCCCTTGTACCCGCCCTGCAGCGTGCCGCCCAGCGACAGCACGAAGGCGGTAGACTTCGCCGTCGTCTGAAAGGCCACCGGTCCGGTGATGTTCACCGTCGTCTGCGAGGTGCCCACGGCGGCGACGCCGTACACCGAGAAGAAGGGCAGCACCATGAAGTTGGGCCGAATGGACAGGGAGTGGGCGCGCGCCACCGAGGTGCCGAACTCAATCAGCCCGACGTCCTGCGGTGGGTTGTCGTTGAAGCCCAGCTTCAGGTTCGAGAGGGCGACGCCCATCTCCTGGTAGTAGTAGTTGAGGGACACGCCGAAGGGCTTGGGCAGCTCGATGCCCTTCGCGCGCAGCTTCGCGTTCCACAGCGGGAAGAGGCCGTACTCTTCTTCCTTCCCGGTGGGCGCCGGCGCGGGCCCTACCGCCACCGCGGGCGCGGCCGGCGCGGCAGGTGGAGGGGCGGGCGTGGAGGCGTCCTCTTGAGGACTCAGCGTGGAGGCGGTGGGCGCGTCGGGGGCCTGACCCAAGGCAGCGAGCAACACGACCCCGAGGTGGACGCTCATGGCTGGCTACCACACCGGAAGAGGCTCACAGTGTCCAGCCTCGAGATGCCGAACGCAGTCACGGCGGTGGATTCGCCGGCCTCGGCAGCGGCGCTGAGGGCTAAGGTGCCGGCGCCGGAACCGGCAGCCCTCCACCGGCGTCGAGGCCCTCATGTGCACGTTCCGTTGTGTCGCCGTCGTGTCCGTCCTCGCCGTCTCCGCGCTGGCCGCCGAGGACGCCCCCGTCTCCCTCACCGCGTCCGACGGCACCGGCCTCAAGCTGGTGAAGCTGCAGGCGCGCGGCGTGGTGATGGATCCGCTGGCCTTCACCGAGCTCACCCTGACCTTCGAAAACCCCCTGGACCGCGTCCTGGAAGGCCAGTTCAAGGTGACGCTGCCGCCCAGCGCCACCGTGAGCCGCTTCGCCATGAAGCTGGACGGCCGCTGGCAGGAAGGCGAGGTGGTTGAGCGCCAGGCTGCGCGGCGCGCCTACGAGGACTTCCTCCACCGGCGGCAGGACCCGGCGTTGCTCGAGCAGAGCGGGGGCAACGAGTTCACCGCGAAGGTCTTCCCCATCCCCGCGCGGGGCACCAAGGAAGTCGTGCTCTCGTACTCGCACGAGCTGGTGCAGGTGGGGACGCCGTACGTGCTGCCCCTCAAGGGGCTGCCCGAGGTCGGCGCGCTGGACGTCCAGGTGAGCGGCGTGGAGGGTGAGGGCGCGCTGCAAAAGTCCCGCTTCGTGCCCAACGCCGACTTCGTGGCGACGGCGAAGCGCAACCAGGCCGGCGTGCGCTCGGGCGACCTGCTGGCCGCGCGCGTGGTGCCGGTGGACGCCACCGAGGCCGACCCGCTGGACGCCTTCACCCTGCTGGTCGACTCCAGCGGCAGCCGCGCGCTGGGCTGGAACGAGCAGGCGGCCCTGGTGCAGAAGCTGCTCCAGGCGGCGCCCAGGGCCACCGTCAACGTGGTGGCCTTCGACCAGACCGTCGCGCCCCTCTACTCGGGCCCGGCGAGCGGCTTTCTGGACGCGCAGGTGAAGCAGCTGCGCGACCGCCGCGCGCTGGGCGCGTCCAACATCGAGGCCGCGCTCAAGTACGTGCAGGGCAAGCCGACGCCGCGCGTGGTGGTGCTGGCCGACGGCGTCTTCACCGCGGGCGTCACCGAAGGGCCCAACCTCACCGCGCAGGTGCTCAAGCTGAAGGCCGCCGGCGTGAAGCGCCTCGACGCCATCGCGGTGGGCGGCCTGCGCGACGAGGCCGCCCTGGCGCGGCTGGCGCAGGGCTCGCTGGAGCGCGACGGCGCGGTCCTCGACGGCGCGCTGGCCCCCGCCGAGCTGGCGCGGCGGCTGTCCCTGGCCACGAAGTCGAAGCTGGAGGTGAAGGTGGACGGCGCGAGCGCGGTGTGGCCCACGAAGGTGACTGGCGTGCAGGCGGGCGACGCGGTGCTGGTGTACGCCCAGTTGCCGGCCGGCGCCCCGGTGAAGGTGTCCGTCGGAGGCCGGGCGATGGCGGTGGGCAACGCGCAGTTGGCCTCCATCGAGCGGCCGCTGCTCGAGCGCGCGTGGGCGAAGGCGCGGCTCGACGCGCTGCAGGCGAGGCTCGACGCCGCCGACGGGAAGCCGCAGCGCGAGGCCCTTCAGAAGGAGATGGTGGACCTCTCGACGAAGAGCCGCGTGCTGTGCGGCCTCACCGCGCTGCTGGTGCTGGAGACGGAGGCCGACTACGCCCGCTTCCGCATCGACCGGCGCGCGCTGGCGGACATCCTCACCGTGGACCGGGGCAGGGTGGTGCTCCTCAAGCGCGCCGCCGACTCGCTGGTGGTGGCGCCGCCACCACCCATGCCGAAGCCGAAGCCACACCAGACGACCGAGTCCAAGAAGATGAAGCAGTTGGACAAGGCCAGCGTCGCCGAGGGCCCGTCCGGCGACAGCGAGGCCTCCTTCGCTTCGTCCGGCGCCGAGAAGGAGGAGGCGCGGGCGGCCGAGCGCCCCGCCGCGCCGCCCGCCGAGGCGCCCCGGCCGCAGCCCGCCCCGGCGCCTGCCCGCGTCAGCGCCGCGGAGGACTGGTCTCCGGCCGGAGAGGCGCGGGCCCGGGCCGCTCCTGCCGTGCAGGCGCCGCCGAAGGGGCAGGACCCGTACACCGGCACCTTCAAGGCGGTGATGGAGGCGCTGGCGTCGGACAAGAAGAAGGGGCTGGCGCTGGCCCACGGCTGGCACGAGGAGCAGCCCGGCGACCTGTTGGCGCTGGTGGCGCTGGGTGAGGCCCTGGAGCGGACGGGCGATTTGGCCACCGCGGCGCGCGCGTACGGCAGCATCATCGACCTCTTCCCTGCGCGGGCGGACCTGCGGCGCTTCGCGGGCGTGCGGCTCGAGCGCCTCGCGGCGGCGGCGGAGCTGGCGGTGGACACCTTCGCGCGCGCGGCCGAGCAGCGGCCCGACCACCCGGCGAGCCACCGGCTGCTGGCCTTCGCGCTGCTGCGCGCGGGTAAGCCGGAGAAGGCCTTCGAGGCCATCGTCAGGGGCCTCACCCAGGCCTACCCCGCCGGGCGCTTCGCGGGCGTCGACCGCATCCTCCGCGAGGACGCGGGCCTCATCGCCGCGGCGTGGATGAAGGCCGAGCCCGCCCGGCGCGGCGAAATCGAAGGGAAGCTGAAGGCCGCCGGCGGCACGCCCGAGACGAAGCCGTCGCTCCGCTTCGTGCTCAACTGGGAGACGGACGCCAACGACGTGGACTTCCACATCACCGACGCGAAGGGCGGGCACGCCTTCTACTCGCAGAAGGTGCTGCCGTCGGGCGGAGAGCTGTACGCCGACGTCACCACCGGCTACGGGCCCGAGTGCTTCACCATTCGGCTGCCGAAGGGCAAGCGCGCGGCGCCGTACCGGCTGCAGGCGCACTACTACTCCATCGGGCCGATGGGCGCGGGCATGGGGAAGCTGGAGATCATCGAGCACGACGGCGCCGGCGGCCTGCGCTTCGAGCAGCGCCCCTACGTGGTGATGGTGAACCAGGCCTACGTCGACCTGGGCGTGGTGAAGAACTGACGGCGGGGCCGGCGGGCCCCCTTCAGGTGGAGCGTCGAGCGCCGGCGGTCCAGTCGCGCCGCGCGACGAGCGCCACGCACAGCGCAGAAGACCCGAGGCCAGCCAGTTGGCTGGTGGAGAGCGTCGCAGGCGCGGCGGAGTCGAGGAGGCCGAGGGCCGCGCCCAGCGCGCCGAGCGAGCCGAGCACCAACGAGAGCGTCCGCGCGCGCCCCTCGAGGCGCCAGGCCGCGACGCCGAGGAGCGCCGCGCCAAGCCCCAGCGCCAGCGCCGGCCCAAGCCACGCGGGCGCCGTCCACTCCCCTCGCCCCAGGTCGCCGCGCCACACCTCGAGCACCGCGCGCAGCACGCCGTAGAAGGAGGCGACGAGGAGGAAGACGCGCCCCGGCGCGGCGCCCCGGCGCGCCTGCAAGAGGAGCAGCGCCACGACGAAGAGGGTGAGGCCCACCGCGCTCTCGTACAGCTCCGTCGGGTGCACAGGGGACGAGTGGCTGGCGAGGCTCGCGCAGTCCGAGACGCACTCCGCGCGTTGCTGCCGCATCACCGGCGTGTCCAACGGAGGGAAGGTGCCCAGTGCCTTGAGCCACGACGGCGTGGCGCCCTGGCGCACCCCGAAGTCACACCCGGCGAACCAGCAGCCGACGCGCGTCAGCATGAGCCCCAGGCCGAGCGACGGGGCCGCGAGGTCGGCGAAGTGCGCGAAGCGCCCGCGCAGCAGCAGCCACGCCGCACCCGCCCCGCCGAGGAAGCCGCCGTACGCCACCAGCCCGCCGTGCTGGAGGTCAAACGGCCGCGCCCAGTCCGCCGGGTTGACCACCAGGTGAAGCAGGCGCGCCCCGACGAGCGCGCCCACCTGCGCGCCCACCACCACCGTCGCCGAGAAGACGGGCGGGAAGCCCTCGCGCGCAGCGAGCCACACCGTCAGGGCGCTGCCCAGCGAGAGCGCGAGCGCCAGCATCGTCCCGTAGCCCGCGAGCGAGAAGGTGCGCCCGACGAGCGCCGCCGCCGCGACGCCGAGGACGCCCAGGAGGACCGCGAGGGGGACGCGCCTCGCCCGCGCCAGGACGACGGCCGCCAGGAGCAGCACCACCGGCAGAAACCAGGTCAAGGTGACGGAGGCGAGCACCGGGCGCATGGCGTGGTCGGCCCCCGAGGCCTGACGCGCTGGAGCCGGCGGGAGGAGGCGCGGAAAGTAGCCCGACGCGGCGTGGAGCGCGAGGGCTCAGGCCGAGGGTCCCTGGCCGGGCCTCAGGTGGACCCGCGCCGGCTGCTTCGCGGTGCGAGTCAGGGCCAGCACCAGCGCCACCAGCCCCAGCAGCAGCAGCCCGGGCAGCCACAGCGGCGCCGCGAGGATGACGACGAAGAGGAGGCAGGCGAGGGCGTCGAGGCCGGTCGCGCTGGAGCAGCCCGAGCCGGGGCCACACGCCAACGCCAGGGAGGGAGCCAGCAGCGCGAGGAGGAGGAGGAGTCGCTTCATGCCCACCTCGCGGTTGCACGCGCTCTGCCAGGCGCAAGGGCCCAGACGAAGGCCCGCGGCTGCGCGGGGCGTTGCGCAGTCGAGCAGCTCCCCGCCGCCTCCTTCCGTACTCCGTGGGATGGGAAATGGGCCTGGGGTGCGCCGTTGACCGCCCGGCGCCCACCTGCGAGCACCGGCCGCATGGCCCAGTCCTTCGCCGACTACCCCAACGTGTTGAACCCCGAGTGCCCGTGGACGCCCTTGCGCGAGGCCACCGGCTTGCCCAACGTGAAGTGGTGCGAGGAGACCTTGTGCTCGTGGATCGCCGAGCCGGCCAACACCTGGTCCAACGTCGCTTTCCTGGTGGCGGCGGCGGCGCTGTGGTGGCTGACCCGGAAGGAGGCGTCGCGGACCCTGCGCTTCTGGGGGCCGGCCACCTTCTGGGTAGGCATCACCTCGCTGGTGTACCACGCGTCGGTCACCTTCCTGACGCAGGTCTTCGACTTCTTCGGCATGTACTTCTTCTTCGGGCTGGTGTTGCTGCTCAACCTGGTGCGGCTGGGCACGCTGCCGAAGGAGGCGCTCTTCAAGGTCCTCTACCCGCTCATCCTCGCGCTCACGGGCGTCACGGTGCTGGTGGCGAAGGCGGGACTGCCGGTGCAGGGCATCGTCGGCCTGTTGCTGCTGTCCACCCTGGCGACGGAGGTGCTGGCGTCCCGTCGCGCGACCGGCGCGGTGGCGCACCGCTTCCTCTTCGGGGCCCTCTTCTTCATCTTCGTGGCGGGGCTGTTCTCCGCCTCGGACGCGTCGGGGGCCTGGTGCGTGCCGGGCCACCACGTCTTCCAGGGGCACGCCATCTGGCACGTGCTCAACGCCGTGGGCATCGTCTTCGCGCACTTCCACTACCGGCAGTTCCAGGCGTCGTTCGTCTGAGCGATGACAGCGGTCCGCTGCAGTCGAGCGCGCGTGCGCGTCTGTGTGACGCGAGCGCACCTCGGCAGGGGAGTAGCGACTTCGCAAAAACACGGCAAGACCATGAACTGACAGGGGAATCCAGGTTCGTTTCAAAACTCCCCCCTTTTCGCGCCAGCTATGAGGACTCGCTCCTCACCTGCTGGTTCACCCCTTGCGGAAAGGCGACACCCATGTCTGACCCGAAGCTCGTGTTTCTGAAGTTCGACTCCGCTGTCTGCGGTCCGTGCATCGCGATGACCAAGAAGGGCTTGCTGAAAGAGCTCGCGCGCACTCACCGGAACCTCACGCTGGTGGACCTCGCCATTCTGGATGAAGCCGGCGAGGCGCCGGCGGGAACGTCCTTCGCGGACGCCTGGGACTTGAGCGACGACTTCGAGGTGGAGTCGACGCCGACGGTCGTCGTCCTCACGGAGGCGGGCGTCGAGGTCGCGAGGCACGCAGGACCCCTCATGCGCTCGCCGGAGCTGACGAAGCTCTACGGCACCGCAGTGAAGAACGCGCAGCGCCTGGCGCTCAGCTCCAGAAACAGCCAGAAGGTGCGCGCCTTCGTGAAGGCCTGGGGGAGCGCGTCATGAATGAGAAGCTGCGGACCGTGCTGGCGATGCTGAAGCGCGCGGGGAAGCTGACCATCACCGCGAAGGACCTCACGACCTTCCTCGGGTACAAGGACAAGGGGCAGTCGATGGGCGGCGTGATGACGCAGGCTGGTTTGCGTTCCAGCTACCCGCTGGAGATGACGATGCTCTTCCGCGCGAACGAGCGAGCTGTGGGCGCTGGGTCGCGCCGCCCTGGAGGAGCACCTCCGAGAGGAGCGCGAACTCGATCACCGCATCCGTCAGCAGGAGAAGGAGGAGCGCGAGGCCCTCTCCTACGCTCAGGACGAGCGCGATCACCTCCCGGACTGAGCGACCTGCCTGGTCTGGTCAGCCCCGCCCTTTCGTGTAGCGACCGAGGATGGCCGCGAGCCGCTTACCGCGGGCGTAGCCCCGCTCACGAATGAGCTCCACGGCCCGTCGAGCCGTCTCCAGGTCACCAGGGCGCGCGACGGCCGTGAGATTCTGCAGGTCGATGCGGTCCTGCAGGCGCTCCTCGGACTCGGAGAGTGCCTTCATCGCCATGAGGTGGCCGACGGATGCGACGGGGAGCGGCTTCGAGTAGCCGAGCGCGAGCGACTCGGCCGCGCCCACGGCCTCTTGCTCGACACCACAGGCCGCGAAGAGCAGGTCCACCAGCACGTCCTCGCGCTCGGCAGGAGGTGAGAGCCGCACGGTCGCGAGACGTCCGGTCTCGGTCTGCTCGAGCGAGGCACGGACGATCCAGCCACGCTGCTGAAGAGCGAAGACCAGGCGCTGGGCCTCGTCGTCTCCCGCGGTGGCGACCGCGAAATCGACGTCTTCAGTGAAGCGGGGCGCGGTGCGCGCAGCGACCGCTTGTCCACCGATCAGCGCGAAGCGGGCGTCGAGCGACTCGAGCGCGGCGACCGCTTTTTCGAGCGCCCGAATCGAGCTTGCAGTCGGCGCGTCAGCTCCTCGCCGCCGACGTACCGGCCTTGCCCGTCGAGGGCGCGTCGATCTCGCCATTGGCGAAAGAGTGTAGCCAGCTGCTCTGGCGTGGCGCTGGGATTCTCACGGGCGAGGCGCGCCTTCACCAGGCGGAAGCCGAGGTCGGTCAACGCGAGCGAGTCGCGAAGACGCTCGGCTGCGGATCTTGGGGCTGCGCTCATCGGCCCGACGGTAGCGCGAGAGGGCTCCACTCCAAAACCTCAAGCCGAATCGGCGCCTTACGCGCGAGTTGATCCAAGGAATTCGTTGACGATGAAGCAGGGGGCCTCTACGAACCGGCCCGCCATGTCGGACCCCCTGTTCACCCCGGACGAGCAGAAACACTTCGACGCGGGGATCGCCGAATTGCTGTCGCACTACCCCGTCGATCGCAAGAGCGCGGCCATGCTGCCGGCCCTGCGCCTGTTGCAGACGCTGAAGGGCTGGCTGCCGCCGGAAGGCCTGAAGCTGGTGGCGAGCAGGCTCGAGACCACCGTCGAGCGCTGCTACGAGGTCGCCACCTTCTACGTGATGTTCCACACGAAGAAGCCGGGCAAGTACGTCATCGACGTGTGCACCAACCTGGCCTGTGCCCTGCGCGGCGCGGAAGGCATGCTCGCCTACCTCGAGCAGAAGCTGGCCACCAAGGCGGGGGAGAACGGCGAGAAGTACTTCCTGCGCGAGACGGAGTGCCTGGCTTCCTGCGGCACCGCCCCCTGCCTGCAGGTAAACGAGGACCACCACGAGAGCCTCACCAAAGCGAAGGTCGACGCGCTGCTGGAGAAGCTGGCATGAGCGTCCTCTCCGAGAAGGTCATCACCCGCGACTGGGAGCGGCCGAACCAGAATACCCTGGCCGGCTACAAGGCCAACGGCGGCTACAAGGCGGCGATGAAGGCGCTGGAACTGCCCCCCGCGGCCATCACCGACGAGGTGAAGAAGTCGCAGCTGCGCGGGCGCGGCGGCGCTGGCTTCCCCACCGGCCTCAAGTGGTCCTTCGTGCCGTCGCTGGAGAAGAACCCCAAGCCCCGGTACCTGGCCATCAACGCCGACGAGTCCGAGCCGGGCACCGCGAAGGACCGCTTCATCCTCGAGAAGGATCCGCACCTGCTGCTCGAGGGCATCGCGATCGCCTGCTACGCGCTGGGCGCGCACACCTGCTACATCTACTCGCGCGGCGAGTTCAAGTACCCGTCGGCAGTGCTCGACAAGGCGATCGCCGAGGCCACCGCCGACGGCATCTTCGGCAAGAAGCTGCTGGGCCGCGACTTCGAGCTCAACGTCTACCAGGTGCGCGGCGCGGGCGCGTACATCTGCGGCGAGGAGACGGCGTTGCTGGAGTCGCTGGAAGGCAAGAAGGGCTGGCCGCGCTTGAAGCCCCCGTTCCCCGCGGTGGTGGGCCTGTTCGGCTGCCCCACGGTGGTGAACAACGTGGAGACGATCGCCAGCCTGCCGCGCATCTTCGAGAAGGGCGCCGAGTGGTTCAGCAAGCTGGGCTTCGGCAAGTCTGGCGGCACGCGGCTGGTCACCGTGTCCGGCGCGGTCAACCGGCCGGGCACCTACGAGGTGGCGATGGACACCTCGCTGCGCGAGCTCATCTATGACGCGGCCTACGGCCAGGGCCTGCCCGAGGGCCGCACGGTGAAGGCGTGCATTCCCGGCGGCAGCTCCGCGCCCGTCCTCACCGGCGACGAGCTCGACGTGAAGCTGGAGTTCGACGCCTTCAAGCCGCTGCAGTCCATGGCCGGCTCCGGCGGCGTGATGGTGATGGACGACACCGCCTGCATGGTGCGCTGCCTGTGGCGGGTGTCGCGCTTCTACGCGGAGGAGTCCTGCGGCCAGTGCACGCCCTGCCGCGAAGGCCAGCCGTGGATGGCGCGCATCCTCCGCAAGATCGAAGAGGGCCGCGGCGAGCGCGGGGACCTGGACACGCTGCTCGGCGTGGCGGCGGCGGTCGCGCCCTGGCCGCCCATCGGCCTGGGCACCACCATCTGCGCGCTGGGGGACGCAGGCGCGCTGCCGGTGCAGTCCTTCGTCACCAAGTTCCGCGAGGACTTCGAGCAGCACATCCGCCTGCGGCGCTGCCCGAAGGGCGACAAGCCGTGGGGCGTCTTCGGAGACTTCAAGTGAGCGCCGAACAAGTCCTCTTCTGGGTCTTCGCCGTGGCCACCGTGGTGGCGGCGGGCGGCGTCATCCTCGCCCGCAACCCCATCGCCTGCGCGATGAGCCTGGTGGCCACCTTCTTCTTCCTCGCCGGCATCTACGTGCTGCTCTGGGCGCACACCATCGCGGCCGTGCAGGTGCTCGTCTACGCCGGCGCGATCATGGTGCTGTTCCTCTTCGTCCTCATGCTCATGTCCCTGTCCGACCAGGGGCCGGTGATGACCTTCTCGGCCTGGCGCATCGCGGGCGTGGTGGCGGTGGTGACGGTGCTGGCCGCGCTGGTGCTGGTGTTCCGCCGGCTGCCGGCGCAGGAGTCCTTGGCCTGGAGCGGCGACGCGGCGCGCTTGGGCGACTTCGGCACCATCAAGCACCTGGGCGCGGTCATGTACACGCAGTGGCTGTTCCCGTTCGAGGCGGTCTCGCTCTTGTTGCTGGTGGCCATCGTGGGCGCGGTGGTGGTGGCGAAGGCCCGCGTCTAGTCGATGTTTGGAGAAGGTGACATGAAGGCCAAGTTCTCGACGGCAATTCTGGTGTTCATGACTTGGGCGTTGGTGCCAGCAGAGAGCTTCGCTCACGAATACCCCTCCACAGACACTTGGTCCTCGGCTGCACAGCGCGCCGATTTTGTCTTGTCCGCCCCCTCCGCGAACCTGAAATACGACCTCAACCTGCGAGCCGAGACGTGTGGTGACCCCAGGGCGTGGATCGGAAGGACCTTCGCCGCTGCCGTTCGGGAGTTCACGGTCGTCTGGACGGGCGCACAGTCGTTGCCCACTCAGCCCGGAGTCGCCTCGAATCCGGTGTCTGGATTTCCGGCTGCCTTCCTTGTTCTGGAGATGGAAGCCACGCAGGGCCCAGGGTGCCCGTGATGCGGTTCGGTTGCGCTGGACGCAGTCGGAAAGGCTCAGCCGCTACCATGCTGCTTTGCGCTGCACTTGAGTGCGGACAGGCATGTTCAACTCCAGGCCTGACCGATGCTGGTGCTGATGCGAACTCGCCTGACGGAGGCGTCCAGGACGCTGGTGGCGTCGATTCGGGACCGGAACGTCCAGTCTTCGCATCCTGCGAAGGCGTCTTGGTGGCGATTCCAGACAAGCCGCCTGAATGTGGTTGCGAACCACGTCAAGATTGTCTGCGCGGCTCATGCACCTGGGAGTGTGTGGCCTGCTCCTCCCTGAGTCCCTGCCCGGCGGGTTGGTCTTGCGACTTCATCAGTCCCCCGTTCTGCGAGGGCGTGTGCCGCAAGTCCCTCGACCCGTGTCCGGTCACCCCAGCGCAGTTCCTTGAGGTCGATCTGGTTGAATGGGGCTGTCGCGAAGACCTCACCGGCCGATGCGTGTTCCGGCACGAGTTGTCACGAAGCGATGGAACGCTTCGGTGCTTGGTTTTTCCGCCCGAGCAGGTGGATGGAGGACTGCTTCTCGCGGTCCTGGATGCGGGATCAGTTGACTGGGACGGACTCTCAACCGCCCGTTGCTTGACGACTTCAGAGTTGACCTCAGAAGCGTGTTTTACCGTCCAGGCCGAAGTCCACGTCCGCTTCGATGACGACGCGGGATTCGAGTATGGGAGTTCGACAGCGTTCAAAGTGCCACCGGCTTTCGAGCTTCCTGTAGAAGACTCGTTTTCTGCGTGCGCACCGTCATTCCGTGGTTGGGACGGCGGGATTTACCGGTATCGTTACTGAGGACTCTCGGTCATGCCTGATCAGGATTTTGAATCATGAGCCACACGGTTCCGACGGCCAACTACCTCATCCTCGCGGCGGTGCTCTTCTGCATGGGCATGCTGGGCGTGCTGCTGCGCCGCAACGCGCTGGTGGTGTTCATGTGCATCGAGCTGATGCTCAACGCCGCCAACCTCACCTTCCTCGCCTTCGCGCGGGAGCGGGGTGACTCCATCGGCCACCTGTCGGCCTTCTTCATCATCGCGGTGGCGGCGGCGGAGGCGGCGGTGGGCCTCGCCATCGTCATCGCCGTGTTCCGCAGCCGCGGCACGGTGAACATCGAAGAGATCCAGTCGATGAAGCACTGACGTACCGGGAAAGAGACAACGACCGTGGAGAAACTCCAGCTCTTCTTCCAGACCTCTCCGGTGGACCCGACGGCGGCCGGCCAGGCGCTGTGGCTCATCATCGCGCTGCCGCTGCTGGGCGCGCTCGTAACGGGCGTCTTCGGGAAGATCATCGGCCGGCAGAACACGCACCTCGTGGCGGTGGGCGCGGTGGGCGGCAGCTTCCTGCTCTCGCTGCTCGTCTTCTGGGCCATCAACGACTTCCGGTCGGCGGCGGGCTCGCCCTTCGGCCCCATCGCCTACGCGGTGGGCGCGGACTTCGGCACCTGGTTCTCAGCGGGCGCCTTCAAGGTGACCTTCGGCCTGACGGCGGACCACCTGTCCGGCTCGATGCTGCTGGTCATCACCGGGGTGGGCTTCCTCATCCACCTGTACTCCACCGGGTACATGAGCCACGACGCCGGGTACTGGCGCTTCTTCTCGTACTTGAACCTCTTCATCGCGGCCATGCTGACGCTGGTGCTGGCCGACTCGCTGCCCCTGCTCTTCGTGGGCTGGGAAGGCGTGGGCCTGTGCAGCTACCTGCTCATCGGCTTCTGGTACGACGACGCGCAGAAGGCCTTCGCCGGCCGGAAGGCCTTCATCACCAACCGCATCGGCGACTTTGGCTTTCTGATCGCAGCCTTCCTCACCGTGCTGGTGGTGGAGTCCATCGTCCAGTTGCCCGTCACCAGCCTGAGCCGCGCGGGCGCGGACGGGGCGATGGTGGCCAGCCGCTACGCGCAGGGCGTCAACGCCAAGGGCGCCCTGTCCATGCCGGTGCTGGAGGAGACGGCGCGCATCCTGCCCAACCTCCTCACCCAGGACATCGCCACCGGGCCCTTGACGGGCGTTGGCTACGGCACGGCGCTGACCATCATCCTGGTGCTCTTCCTCCTGGGCGCGGCGGGCAAGTCGGCGCAGATCCCGCTGTACGTCTGGCTGCCCGACGCGATGGCCGGCCCCACCCCGGTGTCCGCGCTCATCCACGCGGCCACCATGGTGACCAGCGGCGTGTACCTGTTCTGCCGCTTGAGCTACCTGGTGGTGCTGTCGCCCACCGCGATGGCCGTCATCGCGCTCATCGGTGCCTCCACCGCGCTGGTGGCCGCGCTCATCGCCTTCACCCAGACGGGCATCAAGAAGGTGTTGGCGTACTCCACGGTGTCGCAGCTGGGCTTCATGTTCCTCGGCATCGGCGTGGGCGCCTTCTGGGCGGCCTTCCTCCACGTCGTCACCCACGCCTTCTTCAAGGCCTGCCTCTTCCTCGGCGCGGGCAGCGTGATGCACGGCAACGGCGACGAGGAGGACATCACCAGGCTGGGCGGCGTGCGCAAGGAGATGCCCGTCACCTGGGCCACCTTCCTCATCGCCACCCTGGCCATCACCGGCATCGTCCCCCTGTCCGGCTTCTTCTCGAAGGACGCCATTCTCCACGCGGCGCACGTCAACGGCATCGCCGGCTTCGAGTGGGCGGGCCACGCGGCGTACTGGCTGGGCGTGGTGACCGCGGCCGGCACCAGCTTCTACATGATGCGGCTGTACTTCCTCACCTTCGAGGGCCCGCGCGCGAAGGACGCGAAGGTGCCGCACGCCCACGAGTCGTCCCCGGTGATGACGGGGCCGCTGGTGGTGCTGGCGGTGCTGTCCGTCGTCGCCCTGGTGCACGGCCTGCCGATCATGCACGTGCAGCGCGGGGGCGTGACGGCCACCCAGGCGCTGATGGAGAACTTCCTCGACCCCGTCTTCCGCACCACCCACGACCTGGTGGCGCAGAAGCAGTTCCTGGTGCTGCCGAAGGAAGAGCACGGCCTGCTGGGCGCGTACGTGCAGGCCTGGCTCATCGCGGTGGTGGCGGGCGCCCTGGCCTATTGGGTGTACCGGCGCTACCTGCCGGTGGTGAAGAAGCTGCCCGCGGCGCTGGAGCCCCTGCGCAAGCTGTCCTTCAACAAGTTCTACGTGGACGAGCTGTACACCGCGCTGCTCGTGCGGCCGCTGACCTTCGTGGCGCGCGCGGCCCACCGCCTGGTGGACGCGGTGCTCATCGACGGGGTGATGGTGCGAGGCACCGCCTGGGTGACGAAGCAGACGGGCGCGGTGCTGCGCTACCTGCAGACGGGTGACGCGCAGATGTACGCGGCGGTGATGGCGGTGGCGCTCGCCGGCGGCCTGGTGTGGGCGCTCCTGAGGGTGATGCCGTGAACTCCATCTACGACTCCCGCATCCTGAACCTGGTCATCTTCTCGCCCTTGCTGGTGGCGGGCCTGCTGGCCTTCCTGCCGAGGAATGAGAAGGGGCAGATCCGCGCGCTCACCCTGGGCGGCATGGTGCTCAACCTGCTCACCTGCCTGTGGGCCTACAGCCGCTTCAGCCCCACCAGCCCCGTCGAGTTCCAGTTGGAGTACCGGCTGGCCTGGGTGGACGACCTCGGGCTGTCCTACCACGTGGGGGTGGACGGCATTTCCATGGGGCTGGTGCTGCTCACCGGCGTCCTCGGGCCGCTGGTGGTGCTGTCCTCGTGGACCTTCGTGGACGAGCGGGTGAAGGAATTCCACTTGGCCCTGCTGGTGCTGCAGACGGCCATGCTGGGCGCGGTGTGCGCGGTGGACACGCTGCTCTTCTTCGTCTTCTTCGAGGCGATGCTCGTCCCCATGTACCTGCTCATCGGGGTGTGGGGCTCCGAGGAGCGGCAGATGGCCGCGATGAAGTTCTTCCTCTACACCATGGTGGGCAGCGTGCTGATGCTGGTGGCGCTGCTGGCGGTGTACTTCCTCGCCGCGCCGGCGGGGATGCGCAGCTTCGACTACTCCACGCTCTACAACGGGCTGATGTCCGCCAACCGGGAATTGGCGCAGTACCTCAAGGCCAACCCGGCGGGTGACGGCGCGGGGCTGTCGGCGGCGGCGCTGGCCCTGCTGCGCTACGGGCCGTACCTCTTCCTCGCCTTCGCGCTGGCCTTCGCCATCAAGGTGCCGATGTTCCCCGTGCACACCTGGCTGCCCGACGCGCACGTGCAGGCGCCGGTGGCCGGCTCCATCGTGCTGGCCGGGGTGATGCTGAAGATGGGCACCTACGGCTTCTGGCGCTTCGCCATTCCCCTCTTCCCGGTGGCCTCCAGGCAGTTCCAGCTCCTCCTCGCCGCGCTGGCGGTGGTGGGCATCGTCTACGGGGCCTTCATGTGCCTCGCCCAGCGCGACATCAAGAAGCTCATCGCCTACTCGTCCGTCTCGCACCTCGGGTACTGCATGCTGGGCATGCTGGCCTTCACCGCCGAGGGCGCCACCGGCAGCGCCTACCAGATGCTCAACCACGGCGTGTCCACCAGCGCGCTCTTCCTCCTCTTCGGCTTCCTCTACGAGCGCCGCCACGCGCGGCTGATGAGCGACTACGGCGGCATCGCGAAGGTGATGCCGGTGTTCTCGGCCTTCTTCCTCATCGTCACCTTCTCCTCGGTGGCGGTGCCCGGCACCAACGGCTTCGTGGGCGAGTTTCTGGTGCTGCTGGGCAGCTACAAGTCCAACCTGCCGCTGTGGCTGTCCGTCGCAGCCACCACCGCCGTCGTCCTTGGCGCGGCCTACATGCTGTGGATGGTGCAGAAGGTCTTCTTCGGCCAGGTGACGCACCAGGAGAACCTGGGCCTCAAGGACCTGGGCCCGCGCGAGGTGGTGGCGGCGCTGCCCTTCGTCCTGCTCATCGCGGTGATGGGCCTCAAGCCCCAGCCCCTCCTCGACGTCATCGACCACTCCACCCAGCGCTTCGTGGCGCGCGCGAAGTACGCGGCGGGGGAAGGCCCTGTCGACGACTCGAAGGTGCGGGTGGTGGTGCGCCCGTTGCCGAAGGACGCGGTGGCCCAGGTGGCCCCCACGCTGCCGCCGGCCGTGCCTGCCCACCCCACGCCCATTCCGCTGCCCATGCGCCCGGTGCGCCTGCAGCCCGCGCAGCCGCAGCTGCAGCCCGCCACGCCCTGAAACGCAAGCCCTCCAAGAGGTCTCAACGCCCGTGAACATCCCGCACCTCACCTTCCAGGACCTGTTGCCGGTGGCGCCGGCCGGCGTGCTCGTGGTGGGCGCCATCGTGCTGCTGCTCTCGGAGGTCTTCCTCTCCACCGCCCAGCGCACCTACCAGGCCGTCATCGGCACGCTGACCGCGCTGCTGGCCGGCGCGGTGGCGATGAACAACGCCTTCGAGCCCGCCCGCGCCGCGCTGCAGGGCTACGTGGTGCTCGACCCCTTCTCTCAGTGGATGACGGTGCTGGTGTGCCTGGGCACGGCGCTGGCCTCGCTCCTGTCCGCGGGCTTCCTCAACCACCGCAACGCCGAGCGCGGCGAGTTCTACGCGTTGATCCTCTTCTCCGCGGCGGGGATGAGCCTCTTGGCCATGTCGGCGGAGTTCATCACCCTCTTCATCAACCTGGAGGTGCTGTCCATCTCCACCTACGCGCTCACCGCCTTCCTGCGCCGCGGGCCGCGCCCCGCCGAGGCGGGCTTCAAGTACTTCATCCTGGGGGCCTTCTCTGCCTCGCTGCTCCTCTACGGGGCGGCGCTCCTGTACGGGGCCACCGGCTCGACGCGCTTTCTCGACGTGGGGCTGGCGCTGCCTCAGGCCTTCGCCCAGCAGCCCGGCCTCGTCTACGCCGGCTTCGGGCTGGTGCTGGCGGGCTTCGCCTTCAAGGTGGCGGCGGTGCCCTTCCACATGTGGACGCCCGACGTGTACGAAGGCGCGCCCACCCCGGTGACGGCGCTGATGAGCGCGGGGGTGAAGGCGGCCGCGGTGGTGGCCCTGGTGCGCACCTTCCTCTTCCTGGTGAAGGGCCTGTCGCCCGAGGTGCCCTTCATCGCCTTCAGCGCGCTGGCGCTCCTCTCCATGGTGGGCGGCAACCTGCTGGCGCTGCCCCAGCGGAACGTGAAGCGCATGCTGGCCTACTCCTCCATCGCGCACGCCGGGTACCTGCTGCTGGGCGTGGCCGCCCTGTTCGCCCCCGCCACCGCGAAGGGCTCGGACGCGGTGGGCCTCTTCACCGCCACCCCGCTGCTGGGCTCGATGCCCAACGTCGCCGCCAGCGTGTACAAGGGCCTGCTCTTCTACCTCCTGGGCTACACGGTGACGGCCCTCGGCGCCTTCGGCACCATCGCGGCCCTCGAGCGCCGCGAAGACGAGACGCGCAGCAACACCTGGGACCTGGAGCGCTTCGCCGGCCTCGCGCAGCGCAAGCCCGGCTGGGCCGCGGCGATGGCGGCCTTCATGCTGTCTTTGGGCGGCGTGCCTCCCACGGTGGGCTTTCTGGGCAAGCTGTACCTCTTCGGCGCGGCGGTGGACGCGGGCCTGCTGGGGCTGGCGGTGGCGGGCGTCCTCGCCAGCGTGGCGGGCGTCTACGTCTACCTGCGCGTGGTGGTGTACATGTACATGCGCCCCGCGCCCGCCGACGCGCCCGCGCCCTTCCGGCACTGGACGACAGAGGTGGCCCTCATCGCCTCCGCCGTGGCCGTCGTCGCGCTGGGCGTGCTGCCTGGGCCCGTGACGGAGTGGTTCAGCCGCGCCGGCATGGTGTTCGGCAGCTAGAGCGCCGAACAGGTTAGCTCCCGTCGTGACATCGGCGATTTGCGTCGCATCCCGTCGTTGCTCCTCGGTCAGTTGCCCACCAGCAGCTTCCCTCGTCGCGCCTTGGTCTGCTCGCAACTCAC
>JADLDB010000095.1 GCA_020846875.1 Myxococcales bacterium
AGCACGGTGATGTTCAACGTCCCCACCAGCGGCCCGCCCGACAGCCCGCCCGAGATGCTGCGCGGATCGAAGTACGAGAAGCCGCCGGGCAGCGTGTCGTTCTCCGTCAGGCGCTCCACCTTCACGTCCACCACGCCCACCTGCGCGGCCTTCGGCGTGCGGCACGTCAACGTGTGGCTGTCGATGACCTTCAGGTCCTTCGCGCGCGCGCTGCCGAAGCTCACCACCGTCGCGTCGCCGAAGCCCGCGCCCAGCACCGTCACCAGCGTCCCGCCCGCGATGGCGCCGCGCTCCGGCTGCACCCGGCCGATGGACAGGGGCTCGAGGTAGGTGAAGGCACCGGCCAGCACCGCTTCATTCTCCGGGTCCGCCGCCTCGCGCACCGTGAGGTCGCTCGCCGCGCCGCCGCTGCCCGCCGCCGTCGTCGCGGTGAAGCCCGTCTCACCCGTCACCGTCACGCCCGTCGCCGCGAACGTGCCCACCTTCGCCTCCGCGTCCGCTGGCAGCGCGCTGCCCACCACCGTCAGCGACGTGCCTCCCGCCGCGGGCCCGCTGGTGGGCGTCACCGAGGTGAGCCCAATGCGCCACGTCGCCCCGCCCGTCAGCGTCGCCGTGCCCGCGCCCGTCACCACCACGTCCGACTTCCGGGGCGCGCTCCCCCGCGCCGGCACCGTCACCGTCGCCGTGGAGAAGGTCGTCGACACCACCGTCGCCGCCTGCCCGCCGAGGGACACCGTCAAGGTGCCCTGGTCCAGCGCCTGGCCGGTGAGCGACACCGTGTCACCCGCGCGCACGACGTGCGGGAAGACGCCGAAGACGGCGAAGGCGCCACTGCTGTCCACGTAAGCAAAAGCGTTCCGGTACGTGCGCGACTCCAGCGGCGTCACCAGCGTCACGTCCACCGCGCCCGTCGAGGCCGCCGCCGGCGTCGTCACCGTCAACGACGCGTCCGAGGCCACGCTGAGCGCCGTGCCGTCCAACGCGCCGAAGCGCACGGCCGTCACGCCCGAGAGGCCCGCGCCCGTCACCGTCACCACCGTGCCGCCCGCCACCGGTCCCGTCATCGGCGAGAGGGAGGTCAGCACCGGCTCGCTCACGTAGCGGTAGCTGCGCCGCTGCGTGTTGACGCCGTTCTTGTTGTACACGACGACGTCCACCAGGTCGGCCACCGCGCCCCGCGGCGCCACGGCCTTCAGCTGCGACGACGAGACGAAGGTGATGCGCGGGCTGGAGAAGTTGCCGAACAACACCTGCGTGTCTTGCGTGAAGCCCTGGCCGTTCAGCGTCACCTCGGTGCCGCCCGCCAGCGGCCCTTCGCGCGGCGCAAACGACGTCACCACCAGGTCGTCGAAGTACGTGAAGCAGTTGTTGCAGATGACGGAGCCGTTCGGGTTGGTCAACGTGACGGACGCCGGGCCCGCCGTGCCCGGAGGCGTGCGCAATTCGATGGTCTCGTCGTCGATGATTTGAAAATCCAGCACCGGGTTGCTGCCCACCTTGATGCTGGTGAGCGGCCTGGCCTGGCTGCCTGTGCCCGCGAAGTCGCGCAGGAAGGCCGAGCCTTCGAGCAGCACCGGCGTGCCACCGGCCGACGAGCCGCGCGGCGGCAAGAGCCTGCGCAGCGCCAGCATCGGAGGTGGCCCGGCGTCCTCTTCCATGCCGGCGTCGAACTCCTCGCCCGCGTCCTCGGCGCCCGCGTCCGTCTCCACCGAGGCGTCCGGCGTGCCCGAGTCGGCTTGCGTCGACGGCTTGCCGCAGCTGCACCCCTGCGCGAGTCCCAGCAACGTCACCGCGAGGAGCGCGCTGCGAAGCGCCCGCATGTCGAGTCCCTGGCTCATGGCAGCTCCACCTTCAGCGTGTAGGAATTCGCAATGCGCTCTGAGTCACCCAGCACCCGCACCAGCACGTTCTGTCCGCCCACGGCCGCGGCCGTCGCGCTCACCACCGGCAGCAGATCCGACGAGCAGCCCAGCGTCGTCACCCCGTCATCGGACAGGAGGCAGAGCCGCAACAGCCCGCGCCCCGCGTCGTAGTTGATGAGCGACGCCGTCACGCCCTTCCCCGCCGGCACCGCCACGCGGAACCAGTCCTGGTCCTGCGGGCACACCTGCCCGTCGGCCTGGTTGCTCATGTTGAGCGCGGTGGGCTGGGTGGCCGAGTCGTTGGGCTCCAGCACGTCGTCGTCGCAGGGCGTGCCGCGCGACTTGAGGAAGGTGACGTCGTACGGCTGGAAGGGGTCGGTGCTGGCGATGACCACGTAGTACTTCGCCGGCGTGGGCGCGACGTAGCTGACCAGGAGCTTCCCGCCCGCGAGCGTGCGCCCGGTGCCGTCCTTCACCACGGTAGTGAAGGAGTTCTCGCTGAACGGGTCCGCGTCGAGGTTGATGCCCAGCTGGTCGCCGCGGGCGAGCGTGATGCCGTACCAGTCGACGTCGCTCTCACAGAGCGTCAGGTTGCGGTACGCGCCGGGCGCGACGTTGAAGGCCTTCGTGTCGTCATTGTTGGGCTCGTAGCGGTCCGGCTGGCACGTGCGGGGAATGCAGCGGCCCGAAGGCACGTCGCAGCGCTGGTTCGCCGCGCAGGTGTCGTCGGAAATGCACGGCGGCGCCTTCGGCAGGCACGCGCCCGTCTGGACGAAGCACACCAGCGGCACGTCGCAGTCGCGGTCCGTGTAGCAGCGGTCTCCCGCGCTGCAGCGCCCCGCCGCGTCGCACACCAGGCCCACGCCGCACTCGGAGTTGTCCGTGCACTGCACGCACTGCTCGCCCACGCAGCGCTCGCCGGCGGCGCAGATTTCCGACTGCGTGTCCACGGTGCACTTCGGCACGCAGACGCGGCTGCCGGTGTTGCACGTCTCTCCGGCCGAGCAGTCGTCGGAGGTGGAGCAGCCCAGGTCCTCTTCACACACCGTCGTCACCTTGTTGCAGCGCTCGCCCTGAGGGCACTCGGAGTTCTCCCCGCCCGGGCAGAGGCTCACCTCGCTGCGCGGCTTGCACAGCCCCTGCTTGCACCAGCTGCCCGCCTGGCAGTCCTCGTTGACGGCGCACTGGGTGCCCCAGCCTTCGCGCAGCGCGCACAGGCGCGTGTCGACGTCACACGTCTCCTTCACCGTGCACTGGCCCGAGGTGGTGCAGGTGGCGCAGTACTGCTCGGCGGTGCACACCATGCCCGCGTCGCACTCGCTGCGGGACGTGCACTCGGGCGGACGGCCGGCGTCCTCGGGCGTCGTGGAGGTGTTGGGGCAGGCCAGCAGCGACAGCCCCGCGAGGCCGAGGAGGAGCGCGCGCGTCATGGGACGGTCATCACCTCGCCCGACGGCCAGGTCACGTCCACCGCCCGCCACACGTCGCCCTTCTTGTTGAGCGTCTTCGACACCTCGGCCTTCAAGACGCCGTAGAGGTACACGCGCACGGTGGCCTTGCTGGCCGGCATGGGCGAGAGCAGCTCGTTGTTGAAGACGACCGTCACCCGGTAGGTGGTGTCGAGCGGGTTGACGTAGCCGAACACCTCGGGGCCGTAGCCGGTGAGCGCGTCGCGCATCAACTCCGGGTTGTCGTTGCCCATGGGCAGGCCCCAGTCGGGCGTGCGGTTCTGGTAGTGGCAGTCGTCGGGTATGCCGAACAGCGCGGAGCTGGCGGTGCGCAAGACGTGGAGGTCGAGGTCGGTGCCGGTGTTGTCCCAGAAGAGCTCCACCAGCAGCTTCTGCGCGGGCGCGGCGACGACGGTGGTGCGCGCGGGCATGCAGTTCTTCACCCCCTGCGCGTCGGTGACGTCGAGCTGCACCTCGTAGGCGCCGGGCACCGAGGGGTCGAGCGTCATCGAGGCCTGCGGCAGGTCCGGCGTGGAGATGGTCGTGTTCGACGAGAGCGGCTTGGAGCGCAGCGTCCACTGGTACGACAGGGGCGTGTCCCCGTCAGGGTCCAGGGACGCGCCGCCGTCCAGCGCCACCGTCTGCCCCGGCGCGGCCACCCCCAGCATCTCGATGGAGGGCACCGGCGCCTGGTTGACGGTGGTGGTCAAGGGAATGACGACCTCGCGCTGGTCGGGGTCGGTCGACTTGAGGCGGATGCCGCCGCTGAGCGTGCCCACACTGCCCGCGGCCACCGTCACCTTCACCGTGAGCTGAATCTCTCCCGGCAGGCCGTTGCTCCCCGTGGTGGGGATGGTGGCGGGCGTGCGCGTGGAGCCGACGAAGGTGTACGCGGGCGAGGTGCCGTCGGTGAAGGCGATCTCATTGAGCACCAGGTCCGCCGTGCCGGTGCTGCGGATGGTGAGCTGCAGCACGGAAGAGCTGCACTCGCCGATGCGCCCGAAGTCCAGCGTCGCCGGCTCGAAGGCCAGCGCCGCGCGCGTGGAACCTTGCCCCTTGAGCACCACGGTGATGGACGGGTTGTCCGGGTCGTCCGTCTCGAAGGTGAGCGTGTCTTCGTACGCCTGCTCCAGCGGAGGCACGAAGGCCACCACGATGTTCTCGGTGATGCCCGTCTCCACGCGCTCCGGCGCGGAGATGATCTGAAAGACGCCGTCGGCCTTGCCCAGCGTGACGTCGGAGACGGTCATCGGCGCGCGGCCCACGTTCAGCACCGGCACGTCCACCCGCTTCTCGTTGAGGACCGGCAGCGTGCCGAAGTCCTGCGGCGAGGCGGGCGGCGACAGCTGCGGCTTCACGCGGCTGACGTTGGGGTCTCCACAGGCCGCCGCAACGAGCGTGAGGGTGATGAACAGCCGCTGCGTCACGGGCCCTTTCCTTCCTCGTAGTACTGCAGCTCGATTTGTCCGCTCAAGGCGGGCACGGATTCACCTTCGAAGTACACGACGTTGTTGGCCGCCTCGTACGACCAGCCGTCGGGCGCGCCCTGCTTCGGCGTGCACACCAGGTTGATGGAGTCGGCCGGGTTGCCTTCGCACTTCGTGCGGTCGACGCTGGCGCAGGGCGCGGTGAAGTCCGCGGCGATGTCACAGGGGTAGCGGACGCGCACCTGCAGCGTCTGGATGTTCGGCTTCACCTGCAGGGCGAACTTGCGCTTGAGCCCCACCGCGTTGGTGGCCAGCTTCTTGAGCGTCACCGAGAAGTTGTCGTCGCAGATGCTGCCCACCTCGCCGCCGGTCAACTCGGACAGCGCCTGGTACTTCTGGCCCGGCGTCGCGCCGCAGGGGTTGGTGGGCACGTCGCCCATGATGGCCGCGGTGGTGACGGTGCCGTCGTTGCCCACGCCCTTGGCCGTCTCGAAGTACCGGTAGAAGTAGCGCACGTCCTGGCTGGACTGGTCGTTCTCGTCGGTGACGAAGACGAGGTACAGGTACGCGTCCGGCCGCAGGAAGGGGAACGCCGTCTTCGTCTCGCAGTCGTAGGGGCAGGTGGGCTTCGACGCGGTGCAGCCGCGCTTGCAGGTGTCGATGAGCGCCGCGTTGGCCGCGTGCTGCTTGTCGAGGGACATGCGCGCCGCTTCCATGCCCACCTCGTAGGGGCTGCCGTTGATGCCCACCTTCACGTTGGCGGCGAAGGCGTTGATGAGGTTGGGCGTGGAGGGGGTGAGGATTTTCGGGTTCCCGACGAAGGCGCCCGCCTCCTTGAAGACGTCGGTGGTGGTGACGGCGATGCGGAAGTCGATGGAGTTCTTCGTGAACTCGTTGATGAAGGCCTGGAAGTTGCGCGCCAGGTTGTCCTGCCGCGGCGCCATCGAGCCGGAGTTGTCGATGACCCACAGCACGTCGATCTTCGAGGCGGCCTGCTGGGAATAGGTGTCGACGCGCACGTCGGGCGGCAGCGTCGCGACCAGGTTCTGGCCGCGGCACTCACAGCCGGCGCCGGTGACGAGGAAGGCCAGCGCCGCGACGGACGCGAGGCGATTCATGCAGGGCTCCAACCGCCCGACCGGTCGGCCTTCCGGACGGTGTGCGACACGGAGAATGGCGGGGTTTGGGGGCACGAGGCAAGCCTTGAGCAGGGGAATCTGCCTCTTAGCAGGGGGAGGCTCCCCGGGCGATGGATCAAGGCCTTGCGCGCGTCAGCCCGTCTTCTTCTCGAGCGCCGCCAACCGTGCCTCGAGCTCGTCGAAGCGGTCGGTGCTGGTGTCGAGGCTCTGGAGGAACAGCTCCGTGAGGCGCCGGAGGTTCTGTCTCAGCTCCTGGGTGAGCACCCGGAACCGCGCAAAGTCGGAGCCCAGGAGTGACTGGTCGGCAGCGAGCTCCACGAAGCCCGAGCGCAGACTCGTGACGTCTCCGGCCACCTCGTTCATCCGCTCGGTGAGCTCGTTCATTCGCTGGGTGAGCTCGTTCATCCGCTGGGTGAGCTCGTTCATCCGCTGGGTGAGCTCGTTCATCCGCTGGGTCAGGTCGTTCATCCGCTGGGTCAGGTCGTCCAGGCGGCCCGAGACGACGCCCAGCTGGCCGGCGATCGCATTCGTCCGTTCGGACATCAGGTCGAGCCGGGCGAGGATCCGCTCGTTCACCTCTTCCTGACGCGCCATGCCCTGGTCGAGCCGCCGCACCGTCTCCATCAACTCGATGATCAGGTCCTTCCCGTACACCCGTGCCATCCGCCGCGCCCTCCGCGAGCGAAGGACAGCACGGGGCATGCCACTCAGGTCATTCAGTCGATTTCGGCGAACCATGCGGGAAACGCTACTCCAACCGGTGACGGCTCCGGGAGGGGAGTCCGTGAGTCGGCGACGGCGTCTCGCGCGCGAGAAGCGCCGAGAATTCTCAGTCGGTGAGACCGAGGGCCTCGAGCTTGTTGTGTACAGCGTGCGTCGGCTCACCCCGAGCAGCCGCGCGACCAGGGTGCGGTTGCCCTTCGCCTTCTTTAGCGCTTGCTTCACCGCGTCGCGCTCGAGGCCCGCGCGCTGCTCCGAGAGCATGCCTCCGGACGGAGGCGTGGCCCCGGGCGGCGACCTCAACGAGTGGGAGAGCTCCCGCTGCAGGTGGTGGCCGGCACCTTGTCGCGGCGCCGGTCCCTCAGCGCGTCGACGGTGAAGAGCACGACTCCCAGCATCGCCCACCCGGCCAGGAGGTCGACGGCGTAGTGCTGCTTGGCGGTCAGCGTGGACGCGACCACCAGCAGGGCCCAGGCGACAAGCCACCGCGAGCGACGCGGGCGCTCCCGGTACACCAGCACCGCCGAGCCGGTCGCGGTGGCCACGTGCAGGCTGGGCAGGCAACTGTTGGGAGAGTCGAAGTAGCGCAGCACCGACAGGCCCAGCCGCGACAGGGCGTGCGCGTCGTCGGGGATGGGGAAGCGCTCGCGCGGGTAGGCGGTGGGGTACACCCAGTGGATGACGCCGGCCACCGCCACGCAGGTCATGAACACCCAGAGGAAGCGGTGCACGCTCTCGCGCCGCTGGAGGCTCAAGAAGGCCACGAAGGCCAGCGCGTAGTCGCTCAAGTAGACGAAGACGGTGGCGGGCAGGAAGGGCACCGCCTCGTCCAGCGCGGTCATCGGCAACAGCCGCGGCGTGCCCAGCGGCAGGTGGTTGCCCACCATATAGACGACGGCGTGGAGGCCGGTGAAGACGCCGGCGAGGAGCACCTGCCGAAGGAGTGAGAGCTCCCGCTGCACGCGGCCCCTTTCCGGGCTTCACCAGCTCGTGGCCCTGAAGTCCTTCAGGAAGCGGCCGTACACCGGCTCCTCGCCCCGCGCGGTGGCAAACACCGGGTCCACCACCCGCGCCGCGCCGTCCACGATGTCCAGCGGCGGCTGGAAGCCCAGGTCGTCCTTCTTGCGCGCCGCGTGCTGCGCGGGGTCCTCGTCCGTCACCCAGCCGGTGTCCACCGCGTTCATCCAGATGCCGTCCTTCGCGTAGTCCGGCGCGCTGGTGAGCGTCATCATGTTGAGCGCCGCCTTGGCCATGTTGGTGTGCGGGTGCTTGTCCGTCTTGGTGCCACGGCTGAAGCTGCCTTCCATCGCCGAGACGTTGACGACGTGCTTGTGGCCGGGAGGGCTTTGGCGCATCAGCTCCCGCAGCCGGCCGGCGAGGACGAAGGGCGCCACCGAGTTGACGAGCTGCACCTCGAGCAGCTCCGGCGTAGACACCTCGTGCAGCTTGAGCCGCCAGGAGTTGATGGTGCGCAGGTCGACCTGCTGGAGGTCCGCGTCCAGCTTCCCCTCGGGGAAGACGTCCATGCCGTAGCTGGCGTCCTCCCAGGTGTAGCGGACCTGCGAGGCGCGCGCCGACGCCACCAGCCCCGCCCCCGGCCCCTGCCCCGCGTGCCAGGTGGCCAGCCCCGTCACGTCTTCGCCCACGCCCGCGGGCAGCGCAGGGGACAGGCCCATCGCGGACAGGCACTCCTGCCGGCCCTGGAGCAGCGCCTGCGCGAGCGGGGGCAGCTTCGCCAGGGGCGACTCCTCCACCGCGAGGAGGTGCGAGAAGAAGCCCACCGGCCGGCGCACCGTCTGCGCGGCGTTGTTGATGAGGATGTCGAGGCGCGGGAGGCGGCGGGCCAGCCAGCGGGCGAAGAGCTCCACCGACGGCGAGTGGCGCAGGTCCAGCCCGTGCACCTCGAGGCGGTGGCCCCACTCGGAGAAGTCGGCTTCCTTCGAGTAGCGGACGGCGGCGTCGTGCGGGAAGCGGGTGGTGACGAGAACGCGGGCCCCGGCGCGCAGCAGCATCAACGCCGCCTGCTGGCCAATCTTCAGGCGCGCCCCGGTGAGGAGCGCCACCTGCCCGTCGAGCCGCCCGCTGGGAAACCGCCTGGCGTAGTTGAAGTCGCCGCAGGCCACGCACATCGCGTCGTAGAAGTGGTGCACCTGGCGGTAGTCGGCCTTGCACACGTAGCAGTGGCGGGCGTCCTCCAGCAGCGGCGCCTGGGCCTGCGCGCCGGCGTCGAGCAGCGGCGGAGGCGCGGTGAAGACGGCCTGCTGGCGGGCGACGCGAATGGCGGTGGTGTCGCGCACGGCCCGGTCCTTCGCGCGCCTCGTCTCACCCTCTTTGCGCTTCTGGTGCTTCCGGAGTCGGTGCACGTCGTCGCGCGTCGGGGTGGACACGCGGCCCGCGGCGGCGAGCAGCGCCTTGCGGTCGGCCTGGGAGAGCGTGTCGAGGAGCGAGCGGTCCTCCACCACGGCCTCCAGCAGGCGGGTGGCGGACAACAGCGCTTCGGACGTCACCAGGCGCGGTGGCTTGGACGGGGCGTTCACGGCGGGGCGGCTCATACACGAGTCCCCGGGCGGCGCGCACCCCACCCTCCCTTCGCGGGGTAACCTGCCCGGCCATGCGCGCGACACGACTCGGGGTGCTGGCCGTCTCGGCGGTGTGGGGGGCCTGCGTGACGGCCGAGCCCGGGGGCGGCAGCGGGCCGCGGCTCATCCAGCCCATCCGTCCTCCGCAGGGCCCGGTGTGGAAGGGCCTGCCGCGCGGCACGGTGGGCAGCGGCGCGAAGGGGAAGGTGCCGCTGAAGGACCTGGGGCAGCCCGTGGACCCGCCGGCGGTGGCGAAGGCGATGGAGCACCGCGAGCTGGAGCCGGGCGTCGCGCTGTCCCTGCTGCGCGAGGCCTGGCTGGCGGCCGTGAAGAAGAAGGACGTCACGCTGGCCGCGTACGCGCTGGACCGGTCGGGCGACGTGCTGATGGACCTGCGCGAGCTCGACGGCAGCGAGGCGCTGCTCACCTGGGCCGACGCGGCGCAGGGGGTGAAGCAGCGGGCCAACGCCTGCGCGCTGGCGCGGGACGAGTACCTGCGGGCCTACGGCCTGGCGGAGCTGAGCGGCGACAGACGCCTCATCGGCCGGGTGGCGCACGACGTGGGCTGGGCGCTGGAGCGCTGCAGCGGCCCGGCAGAGGAGGTCATCAGTTGGTACGAGACGGCGCTGGCGCACCGCCTGGCCATCGGCGACGCGGGCGGGGTGCGCTTCTCGGCCAACAACCTGGGGCGCTACCAGTCGGAGCACAAGTGGCGGCGGCTGGAGCTGTACGAGTTGGCGGCCGAGGGCGCGAGGGTGGCGAAGGACTGGGCGGGCCTGAGGAAGATTGAAGGCAACCTCGCCCGGCTGTGGTTCTTCAGCCGGGACGCGAAGTGGCTGGACCGCGACGCCGGCCTCGGCAAGGACGAGGAGTACGCCCACGTCCCCCTCACCGGCGAGGTGCGGCGGCGATTCCTCGTGCACCTGGCGGCGGCGCTGGAGGCGGGGCGCCGCGCGGACGAGTCGGCGGCGACGGTGTGCGAAGGCCTGCAGGTGCCCGGCCCTGACTGCGACGAGTGGGCCAGCCACCCGCCCGAGGTGCTCTTCCCCGAGGGCTGCTGCCAGGCGGGCCCGGCCGGCGCTGACTGAGGCGCCCACACGAAGAGCGCAACTTCAGCCACTGGAAGCTGAGCCCGTAGGCGCCGAAGGAGCTGACGTAGCCGAAGCCAGGCCCGTACCAGACGACGCCGTAGTGCGCGGCCAGGCCGACGGAGAAGTCCCTGGTGAGGGCTCGGGCGCCACCTTCACCGGCGCCGATGGGCTGTGGCTGTCCTGGCGCGCCCAGCGGCGTGCGGCAGGCCAAGGCCTTGAGCGAGGAGCTCCGGCTGCACATCTTCCGCGAGGCGAACATCATGTTCGGGTTCTCGCAGAAGCAGCTCGACGTCGTCGCGGCGGACTCGCCACCGCGACGGCGCGGTGGCTGGCGGCCAGGTGTACGGGGTGAGCCTCCGCACCTCGCGTACGCCTGCGGCGCGACGGGCGTGCAAGTCGACGACGGCGGGCGGCTCCTCGACGTCCAGCACCAGCTGCGGCGGCGCGGTGGGGCAGCAGGCGGCGCGGGCAGCACGACCAGCCGCGGCTGTGCGGGTGAGGTGGACACAGCGGACGGTGCGACGGCCGCCGCAGGGCACGACGTCACCGGAGGCGTCCCCGCCGTGTCAGTGCGGCGCCCGGCTGCCAGTGTCGACGCCGTTGAAGGCCGGGCCGCGGAAGCCATTCCACCGCACGCTGGGAGGCGGCCCCCCGGGAAGCTCGAGCGCGTACCGCTCGAGGCGGCCGGTGGTGGTGACGACCAGGTCGAGCGTGCCGTCGCCGTCCAGGTCATCCACCGCGGGCGTCGCCATGCCCGAGCCCCGCAGCGTCAGCTTGAGCCGCACCTTCTTGCCGCGCGCGCCGTCGTAGACGGTGAGGGTGCTGGTGACCTCGGCCTCCCGCACCGAGAAGTCGTCCATCGAGACGGTGATGGTTTCGTCCAGCCCGTCGCCGTCGAAGTCCACCACCAAGGGGGATGACGCCGAGAAGATGCTCGAGCGCGCCTCGTCCAGCACCTCGCCCGTCACGCCGTCGAGCCACACCACCACGTTCTTCCACTGGTAGATGGGGTACGTCCCCTGGCTCATGGTGGCCACCACGTCAGTGTCGCCGCGGCCTCCGAAGCGGCCCGGCGCGGGCGAGGCCCGGGCCTCGAAGCCCCTGCGGGCGGTGCTCCAGCGCAGCTTGCCGGTGGCCAGGGCCAGGCGGGCGACCACCGCGTCGTAGAAGGTGATGAGCGCCGCGTCTTCCCCGTCGATGCGGGTGATGAGCGGCGACGCGATGACGCCGAGGCGCCCGCTGGGCACGGACCACTCAGGCACGGCGCTGCCGGACCCGAAGCGGAAGCGCCACAGGTGGCCCGACACCGACTCGCCGCCCGAGCCTGCGATGACGGCCAGCGGCCGCGTCGAGACCAGGGCCGGCAGAGAGTACGTCTCGCGGCCGTCGGGGAAGGTGGCGTCGGCCAGCAGCCCGCCGCTTCTGCCGGAAACCATGAAGAGGCGCCCCGGCAGGCGGCGTGAGTCGTCGTAGCTGCCGCCCTGCGACAGCAGCAGGTCGTCCGCCCCGTCGCCGTCCTGGTCTCCCACCACCAGCGCCCCGTTGAAGTCCCGCGGAGGTACGTCGGCCTTCGGGTTGGCCTGCCGCAGCGTCCACAGGAAGGCGCCCGTCTTCCCGTCGAGGCCCGCGAAGTCGAAGTCGCGCCCGCCGACGAAGACGTCCACCACCCCGTCGCCGGTGACGTCGACGAGCGCGGGCGTGGCGTATAGCTCTTCCTTGAAGCGCGTCTTCCACAGCGTGGTGCCGGTGGCACCGTCGACGGCGTACACCCAGCCGCGCTGCCGCTGCAGGCCGCCCCCCAGCACGACGTCCAGCACGCCGTCGCCGGTGAGGTCGGCGGTGCGCACCGAGCTGGTGCCGACGCCTTCGAGCGACACCTGCCACAGCCGTCGCGCCTTCAGCGGCTGGCCGGCCGTCGACGGTGACGGGGCGACGACGCCGACCGGCGCCGGTGCAGGCACTCCCGCATCCTCCACGGGGGGGAGGACGGCCGCGCCTGCGTCTTCAGACGGAGCGGCGCGCGGCGCGGACCCGGCGTCGGGCGGTGTGGCTGGGCCGCCGGCCGCTGTGGTGGCACATGCGACGAGGAGGCCGCACGCGGGTGCGAGGAAGGCGCGCATGGGCGTGTCTATAGCCCAGGTAGGGCTGATCGGCTTTGGTGGACGGTGTTGAGTCCAAGCTGTTGGCGAGGGCGGCAGACTTCCGGGCGGAAGCCCCGTCGTCGTTGATCCCGCCGGGCCTGCCCCGTAAGTACCCGCGCGTCCCTTCACGCTACCGCGACGGCGTGGTTGCTGGCAGCTACCGCTTCAGGGGCACGAGCAGGCACACATGGCGCAGGCACCAAAGGCGCTGCAGGTGCCCCCACACTCCCGGACCTGCCCCGGTGGACAGTTGGGCGGTCCTGAGCAGGGTCCGGAGAAGGGCGCGTCGCACTGCTGGCCGGTGTTGATCACCGTGTTCCCGGGGCACGCCGGGCCGTTGCCCGGACAGCGCTCCTCGACGTCGCAGCTCGCGTTGACGACGGCGCGACAGACGTAGGTGCTGGGACGGAAGGCGTCCGCTGGGCAGGCCTCGTTCACTCCGTCACACGTCTCGGCGAGGTCGCAGCCTCCCGACACGGCGCGGCAGAGCACCCCGGGGTTGCCGGCGCGCGCGGGGCAGGCCTTGGTCCCCGTGCAGAGGTCGTCCAGGTCACAGGGGTTGGCGGTGTTGCGAGGTCGGCAGACCGTAGAGCTGGGCAGCACGCCGTCGGCAGGGCAGTCCGGTGTCCCGCCCGCGCAGCTCTCCACCGCGTCGCAGAGCCCCGTGGCTGAGCGGCAGAGCGTGCCAGCCAGGGCGTACGTCGTGGGGCAGCCGTCGCTCGTCCCATTGCAGAGGTCGTCTACGTCGCAGGGCTGCAGGGGGTTACGCGCGAGGCAGACGCTCCCGCCCGAGCGCTTCTGATCCGCGGGACAGGTAGGCGAAGCGCCGGTGCAGCTCTCAGAGACGTCACACGGGCCCGCCGCGGCCCGACAGGTCGTGGAGGCGCTGGCGAAGCCGTCCGGAGGGCACTGGGTGCTGGTGCCGTTACAGGCCTCAGACACGTCGCAGCCGCCCGTGGTGGCCGGGCGGCACACCGTCCCCGGGCTCACCAGGGTGTCGGCCGGGCAGGCGGGGCCGGTGCCCGGGCAGAGCTCGGCGACATCGCACGCGCCCGCCGCGGGCCTGCATTCCTGACTGGAAGGCTGAAAGCCGTCGGCCGGGCACTGAGCGGACAGGCCGTCGCACGACTCCGGGACGTCGCAGGCCCCCCCGCTGGGCCGGCACTCCGTCGCCGCCGGCAGCACCGCGTCCGCGGGACAGTCCGGCGAGGTGCCGGTGCACGCCTCCGCCTGGTCACACGCTCCCACCGCCACGCGGCACGGCATCGCGGCCGTCACCAACTCGTCCGACCCGCACGCTCCCGAAGGCGGGCACACGTCCGCGACGTCACACGCGCCCGCTGCCGGCCTGCAAACAGTCCCCGGCGTGCAGGACGGACCGGCATCGCTGCTGCCGCCACCACCACCCACGCCGCCACCACCACCCACGCCGCCGCCACCACCCACGCCGCCGCCACCTGCACCTCCGCCAGCGCCGCCGCCTCCCGCGCCACCTCCACCCGTTCCGCCTCCACCGCCGTCGAGGCCCGCGCCGCCACCTCCCGCGCCACCTCCACCCGTTCCGCCTCCACCGCCGTCGAGGCCCGCGCCGCCACCCTGCCCCGCGTCCACCGGGGGCAGCGTACACACGCCCTGGGTGCACACCTGTCCGGTCGGGCATTGGTTGTCGTGCTCGCACGTGAGCACCACCGGAGAGCCACAGGCCCCCAGCCACGCCAACGCCCCCACCGTCACGAGCAGCCCTGGTTTCGTCACGACGGCAATCCCTTGCGCTTCACTTCTTCTGCTTGCGGTACTCGTCGCGCAGCTTCACCACCTGGTCGAAGAAGGCCTCGTTGACCACCTTGCCGCGCACCGCCGGCCAGGAGCGCTCGGCGGCCTTCTGCCAGGGGCCGGGCTCGACCTTCACCACCTCGAGCCCCTGCTTCTTCATGGCGGCGATGGCGTCGTCGTTGAGGCGCTTCACCTCGGCGTTGATGCGGCCGTTGATTTCCCGGGCGATGGCCAGGAGCTTCGGCCGCAGCTCGGGGCTGATCTTCTCCCACACGTCCTTCTTCACCACGGTGGCGCCGATCAAGTACGTCCAGGGGTAGTCCATCATCTTGTTGGCCTTGTCGAAGAGGCGCGCGGTCAGGGTGTAGGCGGGCACCTGCGAGACGCAGTTGATCATCCCCGTCTGGAGCGAGGGGACGATGTCGACGGAGGAGAGGACGACGGGACGGAAGCCGACCAGCTTGAAGGCCTCGATGGAGCCGGGGTCGCCGTCCCAGGCGAAGAACTTCGCGTCGGCGGCGGCCTCGGGCGTGGCGTACGCCTTGGTGCAGAAGACGTAGACGGTGCCCACCTGCGCCCAGGCCAGCACCGAGTACCCCTTGGCCTCGAGCGCCTGGTTCAGCTGCGGCTCCAGCTTGGGGAAGATGGCGCGAAAGCTGTCTTCGTCCACCATGCCCGGGGTGGTGAACACCATCGGCTCGGAGGTGAGGTCGTGCAGCCCCACGTTGCTGATGGACGCGGCCTGCAGTTGGCCCACGCCCATCTTCCGCACCATGTCGCCCTCGCTGCCCTGGGTGCCGCCGGCGTAGATCTTCAGCTTCACCTCGCCGTTGGACGCCTGCTCCCACTTCTCGGCCAGCTCCTTGAGCAGCGTGTGCCAGGTGCTGCCCTGGGGAGCCAGGGTGCCCAGCTTGATGGTCACCTTGTCGGCCAGCGCGGGCAGCGCCAGCAGGGCCACGGTCAAAGCCAACAGTCGCGTCGTCACGGTCGTTCCCCTTGCGTGCCAGTCAGTTGAAGAGATCATCGGCGTGGTCCAGTAACAGCTTGGCACGCCGCTGCGCGATGATGTTGGCCAGGCGATCGGCCTTCGAGGCGTTGGCGTCGGCGGCCAGCACGGCCTTGAGCGTCTTCTCGAAGTCGTCCCGCTTCTGGGCCTGCACCAGCGGCCCTTCCGCCCAGGTGACGGAGACGCCCAGGCGGCGCCCGTGGGCCAGCGCCAGCGCCCTGTCGAGGTGGGCTTTGGCAGCGGCCTCGGTGCCCCCGGGGCGGGCGGCTTCGTAGGACACGGCGAACTCGTGCAGGGCGCCGTCGTCCCACGTCTCGTCCAGTTCCAGCGCCCGGGTGAGGAGCGCGCCAGGCGCGGGCAGCTCGGCGACCAGTTGCATGTCTTCCTTCCCGTTCGAAATGGCCAGGCCCCAGGCGGCGGCGGTCCAGTAGACGAGGGGCAGGTCCTCCTTCTTCAGGGGCGCGACGGCCTCGGGAAGTCCTCGCACCGCCTTGAGCTTTTCGGTGATGCCGGGGGAGGACAGCTCGAGGCCGCGCAGGCCGTAGTCGCGGGCCCGGAGGAAGAGCTTCTTCGCGCGCTCCCGGCTGGCCTTCGCCTGGGAGTACTTCGAGTCCAGCTCGGCGGCGTCCGCGTCCTGCTGCACGAAGGCGTAGGCGTACTGGGTGAAGCCCGAGGCCAGCGCGGTGAGCAGCCCCACGTGCTCCGGCTGCGACTCCAGCACCGACTCCATCGTCTTGAGGCCAAAGGGCGCGGCGTCGCGGACGAGCTCCGGGTCGTCGTCGCTGCCTAAGTTGCCCGGCCCGGACAGCGCGTCGGCGATGGCGTTGGTGGCGATCGCCTTGCAGCCGGACAGCGCGGGCGCGAGGAGCGCGGTGAGAAGAAGACGCAGCAGCACGGACCCTCCCTGCGAGAAGAGACGCGCGGGTACTTACGGGGCGCGCGCTGCGGGATCAACGACGACGAGGCGCGCGCATCGATCGCCTCCCACTCGAAGCACGTCCAGGCGCGCCATGGTGCGGCGGCTCCGGGTGCCTGTCCTCGACCAGGCGCGCACGAATGGCCGCAGCCCGTGTACGCTGGAGGCCTCGCATGCCCCGACGGATAGCCGCCGCCCAGCCGAAGGCCTCGCCGGCGCGCAGCGCGTCCACTGCGCCCAGAGACGCGCTGGGGGCCCTGCTGGACGCCGCCGCGAAGCTGCCGCGCGGCACCGGCCCCGAGGGCAGTGAGCCGCTCCTCAACCCGCGCGAGGCGGCCCGGGTCCGCGCTGCCTTCCAGAAGGCCTCCCCCGGAGCGCGCGCCGAGCTCCTCTCGCTGGCGAGAGACCTGCGCGGCGTGGGGCAGGGGCTGTTCCTCAGGGCGGTGGGCGCGCGGGCGGAGCGGCTCGGCGAGGCGTCGTCGCTCGAGACGCTGCGGGAGTTCGCCCGCGCGGTGGAAGGCCTCGACGCCGCCACCCTGCGCGAGCGCGCCACCGTGCTGGACCTGGACTCCTCGCGCGACACCAACGCCTTCGACGCCCAGACGCTGTGGGAGAAGCGCGGCACCGTCGCCGCCCCGAAGGGCCGGCCCGCCGCGGACGACGACGGCCTGCTGCAGCGCTTCACGTCCACCTGCGGGCCCACCGTGCTGCAGATGGCGCTCGCCGAGGCCGACCCGGTGGTGGCCTTCGCCCTCAACGCCTCCGGGCGCGCGTCCACCTCGTCCCGCGACGCCGCCGCCGGCTTTCAGCGCGCGGTGCTGGAGGAGTTCGGCGGCGTGGCCCTTCCCCGCCACGAGTCCGCGCTCGCCGCGCGCCTCAGGAACGCCCTCGGGCGGCTGGCCTCCTCCGGCGAGGTGAGCGGCGAGCAGAAGGAGTCCCTGCTCCGCTACGCGCGCTCGGCGGGCCCCCTGGACGCGCGGGCGCGAAATGCGGTCCACGCGGTGCGGACCCGCTTCGACGGCTTTCCTTCCGACGCCGAGCTGCAGCAACTGCGCACCGCCCTCCTGCCGGCGCGCGACGAGGGCCTGGGCACCGCCGAGTTCCAGCAGGCCTTCGACAAGTACCTGCGCCACGTCACCGGCACCCAGTACCGCATGACGAGCCCGCCCGACGGCTTTGGGCGCGGGCGGGCCGGCAAGCACGTCGACGCGGTGGAGCGCGCCCTGAAGGCCGGCGTGGACGTGCCTTTCGGGGTGAGCGAGCCCGCCCACTGGATGCTGCTCACCGCCGCGCGCCAGGGCGCAGGGGGGCGCGAGTTCCTGGTGTCCGACCCCGACGGCGGGCGCACCGCGTGGGTGACAGAGAAGGACCTCGTGTCCGGCGCCTTCGGTGACAAGCAGTTCCACTTGAACGGGCCGGGCGAGCGGCCGTACGTGGACTGCTTCTTCCTGCCTGCTTGAAGCGCGGGGGAGAGGAAGAGCGCAGCCCTTTCTTCACGGGGCTGGTAAGCACGCGCCCATGCCGAGGATCGTCGAGTGTGTCCCCAACTTCTCCGAGGGCCGTGACGCGGGGAAGCTGAAGCAGCTCACCAGCGCCATCGAGGCCGTCAGCGGCGTGCAGCTCCTCAACGTCGAGCCCGGCGCCGACACCCACCGCACGGTGGTCACCTTCGTGGGCGAACCAGAGGCGGTGCTGGAAGGGGCGTTCCAGGGCATCGCCCGGGCGGCGCAGCTCATCGACATGTCCACCCACCGGGGCGCGCACCCGCGCATGGGCGCCACCGACGTGTGCCCCTTCGTGCCGGTGGAAGGCGTCACCATGGCCGAATGCGTGGCGCTGGCCAGGCGGCTGGGCGAGCGCGTGGGGAAGGAGCTGGGCATTCCCGTCTTCCTGTACGAGGAAGCCGCCTCTTCCCCCGCACGCAGGAACCTCGCCGACGTCCGCAAGGGTGAGTACGAGGGGCTGGCGAAGAAGCTGGCGGACCCGGCCTGGAAGCCGGACTTCGGGCCCGCGGCCTTCCTCGCGAAGTCGGGCGCCACCGCCATCGGCGCGCGCGAGTTCCTCATCGCGTGGAACTTGAACCTGAACTCCACCGACAAGAACCACGCGGCGGAGCTCGCCTACGAGCTGCGGGAGCGGGGGCGGGTCGCGCGCACCGGCAACACCACGCCCTTCTACTACCGCGGCAAGGAGCTCAAGTACGCGGCCGGCGCCTGGCCCTGCGGCTCATGCGGCTTCGTGGGGGAGACGTACGCCCAGACGAAGAGCCACTGCGCCGGCGCGCACGGCTACGAGCTGGACGCGCTGCTGCTGCAGGCGGGCCTCGACCTCGCCGCGCTCGAGGGCCAGAAGGTGTACCGCCCCGGCCGCTTCAAGCACTGCAAGGCCATTGGCTGGTACGTGGAGGACTACCGGCGCGCGCAGGTCAGCATCAACATGACCAACTACAAGGTGACGCCGCTGCACGTCGTCTACGACGAGGCGCAGAAGCTGGCCCAGGAGCGCGGCCTCCTCATCACCGGCTCGGAAATCGTCGGGGTGGTGCCCTTCCAGGCGCTTCTGGACGCGGGCCGTCACTACCAGTCGAAGCAGGGAAAGACGGAGGGCGCGCCGCAAGAGGACGTGCTGCGCTGCGCGGTCAACTCCCTGGGCCTCAACGACGCGGCGCCCTTCGAGCTGGAGAAGAAGGTGCTGGGCCTGCCCAAGACGCCGCCGGGCGCGCTCATCGCGAAGCCGGTGAAGGCCTTCACCGACGAGGTGTCGCGCGACACGCCCGCGCCGGGCGGGGGCTCCATCGCCGCGCTGGCCGGTAGCCTGGGCGCCGCGCTGGCGTCGATGGTGGCCACCCTGACGCACGGCAAGGAAGGCACCGAGGCGCGCGACGCCGAATTGGCCCGCATCGCTGCCGCGTCGCAGCGGGTGAAGGACGCGCTGCTCACCCTGGTGGACGAGGACACCAACGCCTTCAACGGCTTCATGGAGGCGCGGCGCCTGCCCCAGGGCACGCCGGAAGAGAAGGCGCTGCGGAAGCAGAGGATGCAGGAAGGCCTCAAGGCCGCCATCGACGTGCCCTGGCGCACCGCCGAGCTGGCCTTCGAGGCGCTGCACCTGGCGCACGACGTGACGAAGGTGGGCAACCCCAACTCCCTCACCGACGGCGCGGTGGGCGCGCAGCTGGCCTTCGCCGGGGTGCGCGGCGCGCTGTGGAACGTGGTCATCAACCTGAAGGACCTGGACGACGCGGGCTACGTCGAGGCGATGGCCGCCAAGAGCGCCGGGCTGTCGGCGAAGGCGCGCGCGCTGGCCGAGGAGTCGGGCGCCGCCGTGGACGCGAAGCTGGCGGAGCGGTTGGTGAAGAAGAAGGGCTGAAGGGCCCACCCGCCCCCTTCCAGGCTTGTGGCGCGCCGCGCCTCTGGTACGAGGGGGCCGGGCCGAGGGGGCACCGCGCGTGGTGACCGACACTTCAACTGCTGCCGCCGAGGGGGCGCTCGAGGACTCGGAGCGGGACTTCGGCCCCCTGGAGAAGAAGCTGACCCGCGCGGCGGGCCTCTTCGTGGGCGTGCTGGCGCTGGTGATGGTGGTGTTGCCGGTGGCGCAGACGGTGGCGCGGAGGTTCTTCGACACCGAGATCGCCAGCGCGTCGGTCATCGTGCAGCACCTCACCCTGTGGGTGGGCTTCCTGGGCGCGCTGCTGGCGGCGGGCACCGGGAAGCACCTGGCGCTGTCCACCCACGAGGCGATTCCGAAGGGCTGGCCGGCGCGGGCGGCGGGGCTGTTCTCGCGCGTCACCTCTGCGTCGGTGTGCGCGCTGCTGGCGGTGGCCTCCTGGCGGGTGGTGCAGGCCGACTCCGAGAGCGGCCGCAACGTGGTGGGCAGCCTGCCGGTGTCGTGGAGCGAGGCCATCATGCCGGTGGCCTTCGTCTTGATGGCGGCGCGCTTCGTGTGGCGGGTAGGGCACGGCCCGCAGTCCTGGGTGGACCGCGGGGCGGCGCTGGCGGCGGTGGGGCTGTCGCTGGCGCTGGGCTTGCTCGCGCCGTCGGGCTGGGTGGTGGGCCTGCTCTTCGTCGTCGTTGCCATCGCCTTCCTCTCGGGCACGCCCGTCTTCGTCATCATGGGCGCGTCAGCCATGCTGCTGTTCTGGCGCGACGACACGCCCATCGCCGCGGTGCCGGCCGAGACGTTCCGCCTGGTGTCCTCGGCCACGCTGCCGGCGATCCCGCTGCTCACCATCGCCGGCTACGTGCTGGCGGAGGGCGGCGCGGCCAGGCGCCTGGTGCGCGCCTACAAGGGCTTCTTCGGGTGGATGCCGGGCGGGGTGGCGATCATGGCCACGGTGGTGTGCGCGCTCTTCACCACCTTCACCGGCGGCTCGGGCGTCACCATCCTCGCGCTGGGCGGCCTGCTGTTGCCCATGCTGAAGGAAGAGAAGTACCCCGAGGGCTTCAGCCACGGGCTGGTGACGGCGTCGGGCTCGCTGGGGTTGCTCTTCCCGCCGTCGCTGCCGGTCATCCTCTACTCGGTGGTGGCGGCGGTGCCGGTGGGGCACCTCTTCCTGGGCGGCCTGGCGCCGGGCCTGTTGATGATGGCGATGGTGGCGGCGTACGGCATCGTCACCGGGGTACGCCACAAGGTGCCGCGGCAGCGCTTCCAGCCGAAGGAGGCCTTCAGCGGCCTGTGGGGCGCGAAGTGGGACCTGGGCCTGCCGGTGCTGGTGGTGGCGACGGTGGCGTCGGGCTTCGGGACGGTGGTGGAGGCCAGCGCGCTGGGCTGCGCGTACGCGCTGTTCGTGGAGATGGTGGTGTTCAGGACCATTCACCCGCGGAAGGACCTGCCGCGGGTGCTGGTGACGGCGGCGACGCTGGTGGGCGCGGTGGTGATGCTGCTGGGCATCGCCATGGGGCTGTCCTCCTGGCTGGTGGACGCCGAGGTGCCCACGCTGCTGTTGGAGTGGACCACGACGCACGTGAAGAGCCCGTGGGTGTTCCTGCTGGCGCTCAACGTGGGGCTGCTCATCTTCGGCAGCGTGCTGGAAATCTACGCCGCCATCGTGGTGCTGGCCCCGCTGGTGGCGCCCATCGGCGTGGCCTACGGCATCGACCCGGTGCACCTGGGCATCGTCTTCCTCGCCAACCTGGAGCTGGGCTTCCTCTTCCCGCCGATGGGGCTCAACCTCTTCCTCTCGGCGCAGCGCTTCGAGAAGCCGCTGCCGTACCTCTACGCGCGCACCCTGCCCTTCCTGCTGATTCTGGCGGTGGGCGTGCTGCTCATCACCTACCTCGACGTGATGACGACGGGCGTCTTGCGGCTGTTCGGCCAGTAGTCGTCTTCGCCTTCGCCAGCGCGAGCAGCCGCTTCGCGTGCGCGTCCGACACCGGCTGGACCGAGAGCCGCTGGCCCTTCTGCAGCAGCGCCAGCCCCTTCAGCGCCGGGTCCGCCTTCAGCACCTCGAGGGGCACCAGGTGCTTGAAGGCCTCGACGAAGCGCAGGCGCGCCATCCTCCAGCGCGGCGCGGCCTTGTCGCTGGTGGCGTCGTAGTACTCGCTCTTCTTGTCGAACTGCGTGGGGTCCACCACGGCCGGCCCGTCGACGCGCGCCAGGCCCACCAGCCCCGGCGGCTCGCAGCTGGAGTGGTAGAAGAAGACGAAGTCGCCCGGCTGCATCTGGTCGCGCATGTAGTTTCGCGCGAGGAAGTTCCGCACCCCCTCCCAGCCCGTCGTCTCGTCCTTCTTCAGGTCGTCGATGGAGTAGACGAAGGGCTCGCTCTTCACCAGCCAGTGGCTCATGGGACGGGGCTTCTAGCCGTTTCGCCGCGCGCGGGCCGCAGCCCTCGGGGAGCTTCCACGCAGCTTGGCCTACACCCCACCACCTCGCGCCGGCCGGGACGAGGAAAGGCCGAAACCCGCGCCCTATACTGCGGCTGGCGGGGTCCTCATGCGTCAGCGGGTGTCCTGAGTGCGCGCGAACATTTTCGCTCTGCTGGTGTGCCTCACGGGCGGGGCGGTGCAGGCGGCGTCGCTGACGCTGGACAAGACGCCCGTCGTCCTCGGCAAGACGGAGTCGGTGGCCGTCGTCATTCAGATTGACGAGCCGGAAGGCGCGGAGCTGCGCCCCCTGCGCCTGGCGGTGAACGTCGGCGGCTTCGGCGCGGTGCAGCGGCTCGCGCGCGGCAGGTACAGGGCGGTGTACACGCCCCCCGGCACGCGCTTTCCCCAGGTGGCGCTGGTGGCGGTGTGGCGCGAGACGGGCGCCGACGCCCCCATCGAGTTCCTCCGCATCCCCCTCTACGGCTCCACCACCCTGCCGGTGGGCGCGAAGAAGGGCTCCAGGGTGTCGGTGGTGGTGGGGGACGACACCTTCGGCCCGATGGTGGTGGACGCGGATCGCCACATCGAGGTGCCCATCGTGGTGCCGCCTGGAGAGCGCGACGCCGACTTGAAGGTGCGCGAGCGCAACGGCAACTCCCTGACGAAGAAGCTGCCCATCAACGTGCCGGCCTACAACAAGGTGACGGCCGCGCTGGTGCCGCACGCCATCGTCGCGGACGGGAAGGACAAGGCCCGCCTCGACATCTTCTACGACACGAAGGCCACCGTGGCCCCGGGGCGCGTGAAGGTGAAGGCGTCGGTGGGCAGCGTCACCTTCGAGCGCGCCGACGCGGGCCGCTTCGTCTACTGGTACGTCCCGCCCACCAACGCCAGCGCCGCGCAGGTGGACTTCACCGTGGAGGTGGAAGGGGACAGGGCCGCCAGCGCCTCGGCGCAGCTGCGGCTGGGGCTGCCGGCTCCGGCCCGCGTGGTGGTGCGGCCTCCGCCCAGGCCGCTGCAGGCCGACGGCGCCTCGAGGGCCCCGCTGCAGGTGGTGGTGCTGGACAACGAAGGCCTCGGCCTGCCGGACCAGCAGGTGTCGCTGACCGCCAACGGCGCTGCGCTGCCGGGCCTCACCTACCGCGGCCACGGCGTCTACGAGGCGGAGTACGTCGCGCCGTCCGACTTCCCGCCCGGCGGCCTGGTGCAGCTTTCCGCCAGCGTGAAGGTGGGTGAAGAGAAGCTGGAGGGCGTGGCCAACTACCTGCTGTCCGCCACCGCGCTGCCGAAGGAGGCGGTGGCCCAGGTGGTGCCCGCGCCCATTCCCGCGGACGGGCGCACGAAGGGGCAGCTCACGCTGGACGTGCGCGACGAGGCGGGCCTGCCGCTGACGGGCGCCAAGCTGGTGGCGGTGGCCAGCCACGGCACCCTGGGCCCGCTGGAGGAGCAAGGGGGAGGAAAGTACCGCGCCAGCTACACCGCGCCCGACGACATCCCCGACGGGGAGGCGCTCATCCGCGTGGTGGACGCCACCGGGGGCTTCGAGCAGCGGGTGGTGGTGCCGATGCGCGAGGACCCCCGCCGCTTCCTCATCGGCGCGCGGGCGGGCCTGGTGCACAGCCTGTCCGAGTTGCTGGGGCCGCGCTTCGGCGCAGACCTGTCCGTGCCGGTGCGCGCCGGCCCGGTGCTGCTGTGGCTCTCGGTGGTGGGCCAGGTGGGCTTCGCCTCGCAGACGCTGACGGACGGCTCCGGGCAACTGTCCACGCAGAGCGACCTCCTCTTCGTGCCCCTCACCGCGCGGGTGGCGGCGGAGGTGTGGGCCTCGCGGCGCTTCGCGGTGCAGCTGGGCGCGGGCGGCGGCGCCACCTGGGCGCGGTACAGCACCTCTCTCACCGCAGAGACGTCGTCCTCCTGGGGCCCCAACGTGGGCGGCTTCGCGGCCGCCACCCTCTCGGTGGGGCCGGGGCACTTCTTCCTCGAGGCCGGCTACTCTTGGGCGCCGGTGGCCGGGCCGGGCTTTGCGGCGGAGACGGGCGGCCTCGGCGCCGCGCTCGGCTACCGCCTCGGAGTCCTCTGACGACGCCATGCGCGCGGCCCGCTCCACCCTGCTGTCGGCGGTATTCGTCCTCGGCTGCGGCACCGGCGCGCCCGCGCCGAAGGTCTCGTCCATCTCCCCCGCGCAGGGCGGCGAAGGGCAGGCGGTGGACGTGGTGGTGACGGGCGAGGGCTTCCTGGCGGCCATCGTCACCGACTTCCGCTCTCCCTCGCGCTCGACGGTGGACGGCGCCGTGACGGTGTCCCTCGTGTCGGAGGCCGGGGACGCGCTGGCCCTCGAGGACGTGGTGCTGGTGGACGTGCACACCGTCCGCGCGCGGGTGCCCGCCACGGTGCCGCGGGGGCTGTACGACGTGAAGGTGGTGGACGCGCGCGGCGCCGAGGCGACGTTGCCCGGCGGGTACTCCGTCGTGACGCCGGCAGAGAGCGTCGCGTCCTTCACGGTGGAGCCCCTCTCCTCTCAGTCGCCCGGCGTGCCCTTCGCGGTGCGGCTGTTGGCGGTGGACGCGGCCGGGACGCTGGTGGACAGCTTCGACGGCACCCTCACCTTGTCCGACGACACCGGCACGCTGGCGCCCACCGCCCCCGGCGCCTTCGTGCGGGGCCGGCTCCTGGCCTTCGTCACCGTCGCCCGGCTGGCCCGGGGCGACGTGGTGCACGCCACCGACGCGCTGGGCCACACCGGGGCCTCGACGCCCTTCGACGTGGTGCCCGGCCCGGCCGCGCGGCTCGCCTTCGCCCAGCCCGCGCCCGGGGTGCAGGCGGACGTGTGCGGCGGCCCCTTCCGGCTGGAGCTCGTCGACCAGCTCGGCTTCGCGGTGCCGGCGCCGGCCGACGAGGCGGTGGCGCTGTCGTCCCTTCCAGCGGGGGCGCTCGGCTTCTTCAGCGAGCCGGCCTGCACGGCGGCGGTGACGCAGGTGACGCTGGGCGGCGGCGCGCGGCAGGCGGAGGTGTACGCGCGGGGCACGCTGGCCGGGCCGGTGACGGTGCGCGCGGTGCCGGCCACCTTCCCGACGGTGGACCAGGTGGTGCTGGTGGCGCCCGGGCCAGCCGCGTCCCTCACCTTCTCCGCGCCGCCGGTGCCGGTGCGCGCCGCCGTCTGCTCTCCGCCGGTGGACCTCACGTCCGAGGACTCCTTCGGCAACGCGGCGCCGCCGGCCGCCACCACCTCCCTCACCGTCAGCGTCACCCCCGCCTCCGGCGCGGCGCTCTTCATCGACGCCACGTGCACGACGGCGCTGGGGCCGCTGGTGCTGGACTCCTCGCGCGCGACGGCCCGGGTGTACCTCCTGGCGGCGGACGCGGGCGTGCTGCGGGTGGAGGCGCTGGTGTCCGACGGGGACGGCGGCGCGCCGCTGGCTCCCGCCTCGCTGGACGTGGAGGTGGCGCCGTGACGCGCCGCCCCGGAGGAGCCTCGCCTTCGCGCTGCCCGAGCGACTCCCTCGCGCGCCGACTCCTCGCCCCGTCGGTGCCTCCGCGCGGCCCCAGCGGCCCGGCCGAAGAGCGCAGGTGCCGGGCTGCCGCCCGGCCGACTCCCGGGCGCCACCTTCTCGAGCGGGCTGGGGGTGACGAACGGGCCTTCAGACGGAAGCCTTCCCGCGCGGCGCGTGGGCCCGGCGCAGTGCTTGGCTTCGCGCTCGCAATCGCCTTGTCCTCGGGCTGCTCGCGCCCGGCGGAGCCGCCGGTGCTGACGGGCATCGCGCCGGATCGCGGCCCTGCGGATCGCCCGGTGGCCGTCGTCATCACCGGCGAGCGCTTGAGGCCCCACCTCTTCACCGACTTCTCGAAGAAGAGCGGCAGCGCGCTGCGCGGCGCCTGGAGCGCCCGCCTCGGCCGAGTCCCGCTGGAGCAGGTGGCGCTGGCAGAGGACGGGCTGCACGCGGTGGTGCCCGCGGGCCTGACGCCCGGCCTCTACACCCTCTTCGTGGTGACGCCGGCGGGCCGGGACCTCTCCCTCGCGGACGCCTTCCGCGTGGTGTCGGCGGACAACCTGGACGCGCTCGTCAGCGCGTACCGCGTGGAGGCCATCGCCCCGCAGCGAGTGGGCGTGCCCTTCGACGTCACCGTCACCGCGCGGGACGAGTTGGGCCAGGTGGTGGACGGCTTCGCCGGCGTCGCCGCCCTCGCCGACCGCACCGGCACCGTAGTGCCGCGCGCCGTGGGGCCCTTTCACTCCGGCGTCTGGACGGGCCGCGTCGAGGTACGCGCGCCGTCCGCCGCCGACGCCCTCTCCGTGTCCGACGCCGCCGGCCGCAGCGGCGCCAGCAACGACTTCGCGGTGGGCCCCGGCTCGGGCGCCGCCCTGCGCTTCCAGACGCCCCCCCGCACCACCGTGGCCGGCCAGTGCTCGCAGGCCGTCTCCGTGGAGGTGGTGGACGCCACCGGCGCGCCGGTGCTGCTGCCCTCGGCCCTGGCCCTCGCGCTCACCGCCACGCCGCCCACGGGCCTCTCTCTCTTCTCGGACGCGGCCTGCACCGCCGCCCTCACCTCGCCCACGCTGGCGACCGGCAGCGGCACCGCCACCCTCTTCCTGAAGGCCACCCGCGCCGGGCCCGTCCGCCTCAACGCCTCGGCCGCGGGCCTGGTGGGCGCCTCGCAGGTGCAGACGGTGACGCCCGGCCCACCGACGTCGCTGGGCTTCGTGACGCCGTCCCCCACGGTGACGGCTGGGGCCTGCTCCAACCCGGTGACGCTGGCGGTGCGCGACGCCTTCGGCAACGACGCGCCCGGCAGCGCGCCGCGCACGGTGGCGCTGTCCGCCTCCCCGTCCGCGGGCTTCACCTTCTTCGACGGGCCCGGCTGCGGGGCGGCGGCCACCCAGGTGACGGTGCCAGGCGGCGCGGCGCGCGTGCACCTCTCGCTCCAGGGCACGGCGGCGGGCCTGGTGACGGTGACGGCCTCCACCGCCGGGCTGCCCGACGCCACCCAGCAGGTGCGGATTACTCCGGAGGGCTTCCCTTCGCGCGTCGTCATCGTCTCTGCGCCGCAGACGCTGGAGGTGGCCCTCTGCTCCGGCCCCCTGGCCGCGCAGACGCAGGACTCGCTGGGCAACGCGGTGTCCAGCCCCACCCCGGTGACGCTCAACGTCGACTCGGCGCCCGCGGGCGCGCTGGCCTACTTCGCGGACTCGACGTGCACCACGCCCGCCACGCAGGTGCTGGTGGGGGCCGGCACCAGCACCGCCCTCGTCTACTTCCGCGGGCAGCAGCCGGGCGCCATCACCGCGCAGGTGTCCAGCACCGGGCTGATGGGCGACTCGCAGGTGCAGACCATCCTCCCCGGGCCGGCTACGCAACTGGCCTTCGCCACGCCGCCCCGCAGCGCGCCTGCCGGCGGCTGCTCGGCCGACGTCCTGGTGGAGGTGCGCGACGCGGCCGGCTTCTCCACCACCGTCACGGCGCCCACCACCCTCAGCCTCGCCGCCAACCCGGCCGCGGGCTTCACGCTGTACGACGACGCGGCCTGCACCAGCGCCGTCACCCAGGTGATGCTGGCTGCGGGCACCGGCGCCGCGCGGCTGTACTACCGGGGCACGGCGGTGGGGGTGGTGACAGTGGACGCGCAGGCGCCCGGCCTCACGCCCGCGCAGCAGGTGGAGGTGGTGACGGCGGGCCCGCCGGCGCAGTTGGTCTTCGTCACGCCGCCTCAGACGGTGGGCGCCGGCGCCTGCAGCGCCGTGGCCACCGTGGAGGCCCGCGACGCCTTCGGCAACCCCGCGCCGGGCGCCGGGGCCCGCACCCTGGCGCTGTCCGCTGCGCCGCCCGCGGGCGTCACCTTCTTCTCCGACCCGGGCTGCACCACCGCGGCGGGCAGCGTGGCCCTGCCGGCGGGCGCCCCCCAGGCCAGCTTCTTCTTCCGCGCCACCCCGGTGGGGACGCTGGCGCTGACGGCCGCGTCCGCGGGCCTCACCCCGGCGCAGCAGCAAGCCACCGTCGTCGCGGGGGCCGTCGCCGCGCTGGCCTTCACCACCACCGCCCAGACGCGCACCGCGGGCGCCTGCTCCGCCGTGGGCACGGTGGATGTGCGTGACGCGCTGGGCAACGCCAGCCCGGTGGCCTCCGCCACGGTGGTAGGACTCTCGGCCGCGCCCGCCACGGGCTTCACCTTCTACTCGGACGCCGGCTGCACCACGGCCATCACCGGCGTCAGCGTGCCGATGGGCGGGGCCACCGCGTCCTTCTACTTCCGGGGCACGGTCGCGGGCCCGGTGGCCGTCACCGCGTCGTCCGCGGGGCTCCTGAGCGCCCAGCAGACCCACACCATCTCTCCCGCGACGGCCGCGGCCCTCGTCTTCACCACCCCGGCGCGCTCGGTGACGGCCGGCGGGTGCTCGGCCAACCTCGACGTGCAGGTGCGCGACACCTTCGGAAACCCGGTGCCGCAGGGGGCGGCGCGCGCCGTCAACCTCTCGGCGGCCCCCGCGGCGGGCTTCACCTTCTATTCGGACGCCGCCTGTGGCTCGGCCACCACCAGCGTCGCCGTCGGCGCGGGGGCGTCCTCCGCGGCCTTCTACGTGCGCGGCACCGGGGCCGGCAGCGTCACGGTGACGGCCCAGTCCACCGGCGTCACCGGCGCCACGCAGTCCGTCGCCGTCACCGCGGCCGCCACGCCGTCCAAGCTGGCCTTCACCACCCCGCCGCGCACGGTGGTGGCGGGCCAGTGCAGCGCCGTCCTCTCGGTGCAGAGCCGCGACAGCTTCGACAACCCGCGGGCGGTGGCGTCCAACACCGCCGTCAACCTGGGCGCCGTGCCCGCCGCGGGCGTCACCTTCTTCTCCGACGCCGCCTGCGCCACGCCGGCCACCTCGGTGACGCTGCTGGCCGGCACCAACACCGTGTCCTTCTACGTGCGCGGGGGTACGGCGGGCGCCCCCCAGGCGACGGCCACCGCGGCGGGGCTGAATCCCGCGAGTCAGGCCGTGACGGTCAATGCAGCGCCACCGGCCCGCCTCGCCTTCGTCACCCCGGCGCGCACCGTGGCCGCGGGGGGCTGCACCGCCATCCTCACCGTGGAGAGCCGCGACCCGCTGGGCAACGCCTCCGCCCCCGGCAGCGCCACCACCATCACCCTCACGTCGGGCGCGGGCGTCACCTTCTACAGCGACGCGGCCTGCGGCACGGCGGTGGCGCAGGTGACGCTGGGCGCGGCCGCCACCCAGCAGAGCTTCTACGTGCGGGGCACGCTGGCCGGCAGTCCCACCCTCACCGCCACCGCGGCGGGCCTCACCCCGGCCACCCAGGGCCTCACCGTCACCGCGGGCGCGCCCGCGAAGCTGGCCTTCACCAACGCGCCCCTGTCCGCGGTGGCGGGCGGCTGTTCCGCGGTGGCCACCGTGCAGGTGCGGGACACCTTCGACAACGCGGTGACGCTGGCCTCGCCGCTGCCCGTCAACCTGTCCACCACCGGCGTGGCGGTGACGCTGTACGCGGGCGCCTGCGCGACGGCGGTGACGCAGGTGACGGTGCCGATGGGCGGCAGCACCGCCAGCTTCACCTTCCGCGGCACGGCGGCGGGCGGCGCGACGGTGACGGCGACGGCGACGGGCCTCACGCCCGCCTCGCAGGTGGAGACGGTGACGCCGGCCGCGCCCAACACCCTCGTCTTCACCACCGCGCCCCAGGCGCTGGCGGCCGGCACCTGCAGCGCGATGGCCACGGTGCAGGCCAGGGACGCCTTCGGCAACGCCTCGCCGGTGAGCGCCGCTACCACCGTCAACCTGTCGGCCACGCCGGCCACCGGCTTCGGCTTCTTCACCGCCGCGGGCTGCGGCACCGCCACCGCCTCCGTCACCCTGGGCGCGGGGGCCTCGCAGGTGAACGTCTTCTTCCGCGGCACGTCCTCGGGCGTGGTGCAGGCCACGGCGGCGGCGACGGGCTTCACCTCGGCCAACCAGAACGAAACCATCAACCCGGGCGCCGCCACCAGCTTCGCGTGGGACCCCGTCGCCTCGCCGCGGACGCTGGGCGTGCCCTTCTCCGTCACCGTGCGCGCCCGCGACGCCTTCGGCAACACGGCCACCTCCTTCGTCGGGACGGCGACGTTGACCATCTCTCCGGTGGCCACCACCGTCACCTGCGTGGCGCCCTGCACCAGCGCGTCCGTCACCGACGTCTTCACCGCGGGGGTGTGGACGGGCACCGTCAGCCTCGGGGGCTCCTCGGGCGCCGCGCGCGTGTTGACCGCCACCCAGGGGGCCGTCACCGGCAGCTCGGGCGCCTTCGACGTGGCCTCCGCCAACCGCACGCCGCCCATCGCGCGCTTCGCGGTGACGCCGCGGGTGGTGACGACGGGGCAGAACGTCACCTTCGACGCTTCGTCCTCGTCGGACCTGCAGACGCCCACCGCGGCGCTGCAGGTGTCGTGGGACTTCACCGGGGTGGCCGCCGGCCCACCGCCCTGGAGCGCGTGGACCACCACCAAGACGGCCACCAACAGCTTCGCCGCCGCGGGCCTCAAGACGGTGCGGCTGGCGGTGCGGGACGCGGACGGCGACATCGGCTACGCGACGGGCTGGGTGCAGGTGCTGTCCAACGCCACCAACCTCTGCGTCGTGGACACCAGCAGCAACACCGACGACGGGGCGAGCAGTTGCAGCAGCAAGGGCCTGGACGGCCGCCTGTCGCTGCGGGAGGCGGTGCGGCTATCCAACTCGATGGCCGGCACGCAGACCATCAGCTTCGACATGGCCAGGACCATCACCGGCTCGGGCTTCTCCTTCCTCGACTTCACGTCCTCCTCCGACGTCATCGCGCCCAGCGGCGTGCAGGTGGTGGGTTGGGTACCCCGGGTGACGCAGTCGGGGGCCGCGGTGCGGTGGTTCGGGCTTGAGCTCTCAGGGCAGAACCGGGACATCACCGTCGCAGCGGGGGCGACGCTGGAAGTCTGGGACAGCTACCTGCACAACCTCGACGGCATCGTCAACGACGGCACGCTGGTGCTGGACAAGGTGACGATGGCCAACTGCACGAATACGTCCTGCCTCGAGGCGCGGGGCCCCACCACCGTGCGCTATTCGCACCTCCGGGCGGCGACCAACGGCATTCAGGTGACCGGCTGCAGCGCCGGGGCCGCGTGGCTCACCGTCTTCGGCACCGTCTTCACCGGCCTGCAGTGGGGCATCAACGGCAACTGCCCCAGCAGCTTCAACCTGAGGAACAACTCCTTCGACGGGAACGGGGTGGGCATCGACTTCAGCAGTCCGGGCGGCACCGGGCACGTCCTGGTGAACAACGTCTTCACCAACCACACCACGGCGGCCGTCACCGACTGCCCCAACGCCGCCTTCACCACCCGCAGCCACCACCTCTTTTTCGGCAACGCGGCCAATGAAGCCTCCTCTGGGGGCGCCTGGGGAGCTTGCTGCTGCAACCTGGGCGGCGACCCCAACGTCCTCACCGTGAATCCGCTGTACGCGCTGCCGGCGTCCTTCGACTACCGCCTCACCTTCGGCAGCCCGGCCATCGACACCGCGCTGGACCTGGGCCTGCCGCTCCTGCCCGGGGCGCCCGGCAACTTCCTGGGCGCGGGGCCGGATTACGGCGGGCGGGAGTCGTACTGATGACGCCATGCCCGCCCCGAGGGATGATGCCCGGCGTGGGGGCTCGCCTCGCTGTCATCCTGTGCGCGCTGGCCGTCGCCGGGTGCTCCTCGCAGGGGGACGCGTCGGCGTCGGTGAAGCTGCTGCCGCTCGAGCCCCTCAAGCTGAACGACCCCGTCGGCGCCTACCGGGAGGTGACGGAGCCGGCCGAGCTGCGCCGCGCCCACGCGCCGTACTGGGAGAAGCTGGAGAAGGACGCCACCGTGCGGGTGGGCGACTGGGTGCGCACCGGCCCGGGAGGCGGCGCGCAGCTCGCCTTCACCAACGGCGCGAAGCTGGAGGTGGACGAGCGGGCGCTGGTGGTGGTGGAGCTCCCCGCCGAGCAACCGAAGGACGAAGCCCCCGCGCCGGCGGTAGCGGTGAGCCAGGGCGCGGTGCGCGGCGTGGCCGGAGACGAGGAATCAGAGGCACCTCCCGCCCCGGTGCTGCTGCGCGCTGGCGGCAAGACGCAGCGGCTGGTGGCGCAGGCGGGGCAGAAGAAGGTGGGCTTCCGGGTGCGGGCCACCGAGCGCGGCACCGAAATCGCGGTCACCGAGGGCAGCGCCACCGTGGAGCAGGAAGGCAAGCGCGTGGCCCTCTCGGCGGGCACGGCCACGGTGGCCACCGAGACGCTGAGCGCTCCGGAGGAGGTGCCGGACTTCCCCGTCAGCGTGGCCCCCGGCATCGACGCGCGGGCCGTCTACCCCCTGCGTACGCCCCTCTTCCTCACCTGGAAGGCGGTGCCGAAGGCCGCGGGCTACCGGGTGCAGGTGGCGCGCGACTTGAACTTCAGTGTGGACGTGAAGAGCCTGGACGTGACGGGCACGCGGTACGAGGTGGAGCCCGACGGGCGCGGACTGTTGGTGTGGCGGGTGGCCACGAAGGCCGCCTCCGGCATGCTGAGCGAATACGGCTTCGCCCGCCGCATCTACTTCGAGGCGGAGGCGCCGCGGGAGCTGCTCCTGACTCCGGAGAGCGGCGAGGCGGTGGGCTACGCCACCAAGCCGCCCACCATCACCTTCCAGTGGCAGGCGGCGGCCGGCGCGGCGTCGTACCGGCTGTCCGTCTCGAAGTCCGGCGACCCTCTGCGCGCGCCGGTGGTGCAGGAGACGACGGCGGGGCAGCGGGTGGACGTCAGCAAGCTGGGGGCGGGCGAGTACACCTGGGGCGTGTACGTGCGGCCGGGGATGACGCCCATCTTCCTCGAGCCGCGCAAGCTGACGGTGAAGTTGATGCCCAAGCCCAGGGTGCAGGCGCCCAACGCCATCAAGTGGCAGTAGCCGCTACGGCTTCGCCTGGTTGAGGACGCGCCCCTCGGCCTTCGCGAGCCGCTCCTGTACACCAGGGCGCCTGGGGTCGACCAGCGAGAGGGCGGTCAACTGCACGGCGGCGTCGGCGAAGTTGCCCGCGTCCTCGGCCTTCTTCGCCTCGGCCTCGAAGAGGTCGCCCAGGGCCTTCTGCCGCTTGAGGACCTCCGGGTGCTGCGGCGCGGCGCGCACCGCGACCCGCACGTGGTCGAGCGCCGAGTCGCCCCCGGGCGCGGCGTAGACGTGGGCGGACATGCGCGCGTCGGCCTTCTGGAGCAGCTCGAGCAGCGCGGGGTCGCTGGCCTGGGGGCCGGCGCTCGCCGCGGGTGGGCGCAGGAAGAGGACGGCGCCACCGCCGGCCAGCGTCAGCACGAGTCCGGCGGTCAGGGCGAGGGGCCAACGCGAGCGGCCCGGCGGCGTGTAGGACTCCGTGGCTTCAAGGGCCCGGGGGGCCTCGGCCGCTGCAGATGGCGCGGGCGCGCGCTCGACGCGGGTGGGCTCGGCGGCGCGCGGCGCGGGCGGTGGGTCGAGCGGCGGAGGGCGCGCCCGGTTGGTGCCGGTGGTGCCCTTCGAGGGGAAGCCCACCACCGCCGCCGGCCGCGTCGCCGTCACCGGTTGCTCGCCGCCGAGCTCGAAGGACTCGGGGGGCGGCGCGACCGTCGGCGGATTCAGCACCGAGGCCACGCGCGCCGGCGGCGACGCAGCGTCCGGGCGGGACGACTCGGTGGTGGCCACCGGCGGGCCGGCGGGCCCTGGGGAAGGCGCCTTCTGGGACGCGGCCGCGGGGGGAGGTGACGTCACCGGCCTGGGGGCGGGAGGGGACGAAGGCCTGGCTGCTGGCGCGGGCTCGTTGGCCGGGGCCACCGACCCGCCGGGGTTGGCAGCGTCGGGGACGCGCGGCGCGGAGGGACGCGGCGCTCCCGGCTTTGTCACCGCCTCGGGCTGCGGCGCGGGGGCGGACGGGCGCGGCGCGCCAGGCTTCGTGACGGCCTCGTTCGCCGGACTCGGAGCAGACGGCCGAGGCTTCGCCAGCGCGCCGGGCGCCCCCGGCGCGGAGGGACGGGCCAGCGGCGCGGCGCTCGCCTTGCCCGCCTCCGGCGACGGCGCGGACGGGCGCGGCAGTGGCAGCGGCTTTTGCGCTTCCGCCGGCTTCGGCGGCGCGGGCAACGGGACTCCCGGGCGGGTGGTCTCCTCGGCTGGCGCGGCGCTGGCCTTGTTCGCCTCCGTCGGGGACAGCGCAGAGGGCCTGGGCGGAACGCCCGGCCGCGTGGCCTCATCGACGGGCGGCCGGGTGGGAATCGGCACGCCCGGGCGCGTCACCTCGTCGAAGAATGACGGCCTCTGGCCTTCCTTCTCGGGCGGGCGCGCCGGGGGCAGCGAGCCGGGCGTCGTGCCCGTTTGGGTGGCGACGCCGGTGGGCGCGGAAGGATGTGGGCCCGACGAGGCGCTGCCGAAGGGAGGCCGGGGAACGGCTCCCGCAGCGGAGGACGACGCAGCCAGCGGGACACCTCCACTCGAGGCGCCGCTCGGGCCCGGCAGCGGAACGCCTCCGCCTGGCGCGGCGCCGGAGCCGGGCAGCGCGACGCCTCCGCCCACCACCGCAGCGCTGGAGCCGGGCAGCAGAATGCCTCCACCCACCTCCGCAGCACTGGAGCCGAGCAGCGGAATACCTCCTCCCGAGGTGGCGCCGGCACCAGGTGGCGGGGCATCTCCACGCACCGCAGTGCTGGAGCCGGGCAGAGGAATGGCTCCTCCTGGTGTGGCGCTGGAGCCGGGCGGCGGGACGGCTCTGCCCGACGTGGCGCCTGGGAGCGGAACACTTCCACTCCCGGTGGCCGCAGCCGGCGCGGAGGGCTTCGGTCCCGGAAGCGGCACGCCCGGGGAGGTGGGCGGGAGCGAGAGCGCGTCGAGGGCCGACGGCGCACCGGGCGACACGCCAGGCAGGGGGACTACGGCCTGCGGCGGCGCCCCGGCGAGCTGCTCCGGCGGGAGCGCCTTGAACTCACCGGTGGCACTGGCGGGCGGGACGTACACCTCGCCGCTCGTCGTCTGCTCCGTCGAGCCCTTGTGCATCGTCAGCGTCGGCTTCGCGAGGGGGAACTGGAAGGAGTCTGGATCCAGCGAGACGTAGCGCGCGTGCACGCCGGGGCTGGGCGCCGTCACCACCTTCAGCACCTCGGCGGTGCCCTTCACGTGCACCACGCCGTCCGCGAAGCGGATGTGCAGCGTCACCATGGCGCCCACCGGCGGTGGGTCGTCGATGGGCACGAAGACCTTCGCCTTCATCTTCGGCGCGAACTCGAGGGCGAACTGGATCTGGTCCTTGCAGGCCAGCTTCATCCGCAGGACGCGCTGTTCAGGTGCCGTCATGGGCAGGCCCATGCTATCTGACCTGCCGTGCGAAATCGGCTTTGGGGCGGCCTGATTCTCGGGGTGGGACTGCTGGTGAGCGCCTGTCCGAAGCAGCTGCCTGCGCCCGATGAGTCAGTCCCCGACGCCGGGGCCAGCATGGCGCCGCCCGTGGCGCCGAAGCAGAAGCCGCCGTCTGGGCCCGGGCTGGTGCTGCTGGTGCAGCCGGCCGACGCCGAGTTGATCATCGACGGCACCAGCTACGGCCCGGTGGCCCACCTGGAGACGGAGAACGGCAAGCTGCCCCTCAAGCCCGGCATCTACCAGGTGGCGCTCAAGCGCGCGGGCTACACGTCGTGGCGGGCCGAGGTGACGGTGACGGAGAACCCCGAGGCGCTCGAGGTGTCGCTCGTCCGCCAGTGACGACGACTCAAGTCGGCGCCGCCTGAAAGAAGAGACAGGCCTGCACCGGCTGCCTGGGGTACTTCGCCGGGCGGCCCTCGGCGCAGCGGAGGAAAGACGAGCGCGCGCCGTCCACCCGCTCGAGGTGCGCGCAGCGGTGGCACTGGCTCTCGGTGAAGGGCGTGGTGGTGACGGCGCCCAACTCGTAGAGGGGGTGGTCGCCGTCGCGCCCGGGCCAGGCGGCGAGGTCCACCGGCGCGCGCTTCAAGACGCCCACCAACAGCCCCATCACCAGCGCGGCGTGCTCGAACCAGGCCCACGGCGCGCTCGACGTCGCGGCCAGCGGCACCAGGCGGTGCGCGGGCGACAGCATCTTCGCGAAGCGGGGCCAGAGCTCCGGCACGTCGTCAGGGCGCTCGAGCGCCAGCAGCGTCTCGGCGCGCGTGGAGAGCTGCTGCCAGGGCCCGTGCGCCGTCTGCAGCACGTCCCAGACGGGCGGCGGCTCGACCCACCACGTCTCCATCCAAATCCAGGGGAGGAGGTCGAGGCAGCGCGAGTACCAACCGGTGGCGAGCAGCGGCGCCCGTCGCACCGTCAGCGGCCAGTCACGCGCGAGCGCCAGCCCGGTGTGGACAGCCGCCTCCACCCGAGCGGGGAGCTCCACGAGGGTGGCGGGCGCTGCGCCTCCATACCCCAGCCGCAGCAGCGCCAGCGCGGTGGCCAGCGGGCCCTGGACGCGGGTGAGGAAGCCGGACTCCTCGTCCAGCGGCAGCGTCCACACCTCTCCGCCGGCGCGGACGAAGCTGGCCAGGCGCTCGTCACCCGCCGGGTGCGCCGTCACCAGCAGCGCGCGGGAGAACTCGCCGGCGCGGGACAGGGCGATCCGCGCGTTGGGCGAGAGGCCCTGGGACAGCACCACCAGCGTCCGGCCCTGGCGCGCCACCTCCTCGGAGGCGAAGGAGGACAACGGGAGGCAGCCGACGTCGAGGCCGCGCTCGTAGCGCAACGCCACCTCGGCGAAGCGGGCGACGCACTCGCTCATCCCCACCCCGGTGAGGAGGACGCGGCCCTGGGTACCCAGCCCCGGCCCTGCCGGCAGCGGCGCGGCCACCACCCGCGACAGCACGGCGGGCAGCGCCAGCAGCCGGCGCTCGAGCTCGAGGACGGTGGGGTGCATACGTCCCTCTCAGTGTCCGGCCGGCGCCCCCACCGGCACCTTCACGGTGGCCATGGCCCGAAGGTACTCAAGCAGCGCGTCCAGGTCGTCCTCGGAGAGCTGCGGAGACGGCGGCATCACCGAGACGCGGTAGGTGAAGGGGTTGCGAATCCACGCCTTCAAGAAGGCCTCGTCGCGGTACTCGGTGACGGACTTCGGCACGTTCAACTCGGGGCCGACGGTGCCGCCCTGGCGGTTGATGGCGTGGCACTGGAAGCAGTGGGCGCGGAACAACTGGAAGCCGCGCTGCACCCGCGCGTCGCCGGCAGGCGGGACGACTCTGGGGAAGACGTCTTCGAAGCGCTCGATGGAGATGCGCGCCAGCGCCCAGGGCCGCGGGTGGGTGGTGAGGTCCTGCTGCGCCGCGCCCTTCCACACCAGGTACCAGGGCCCGGGCCAGGCTGCCTTCGGCCCGATGGGCTGCCAGGCGCCGTCCGCGTCGGCGAAGGCGAGGGACGCGCCGCCTCCCAGCAGGCGCGCGCCGGAGATGGGCACGGTGTAGCCGTCGGAGGCGGTCAGCACGAAGTCGACGGCGGTGAGGTCCTCCCCGGGGAAGGCGTCCTTCAGCACCGCGTCCAGGGGCAGCGCGTGCCACGTCTTGGGGCGTTGGTAGTACGGGTCGAAGGCCGTCCACGTCTCCTGGGGGACGCGGGCCTTCAGCTCGGCCAGCGTGCGCGTCACCGGGGCGCCGCCGGGCTTCGAGAAGGCCAGCACCGCCGCGTCATCGCCCGCAGCCGGCACCAGCTTCGGACAGGCCGAGAGCAGCAACAGCAGCGCCAGCCGCCTCACGTCCAGGCCTCCCTGGGCGCGAAGTACGTCGCCGCGTAGAGGAAGACGCCGTAGTAGAGGACGTTGGGGACGATGCGCAGGCCCAGCGCCCAGCCGTGGCCGAAGAGGAGCAGCACGTCGCACCCCACCCACAGCCCGTACATCGCCAGCCACAACAGCAACAGCCGGGTGAGGTACCAGCCGAACGCCGGCGCCGCGCGGCGCGACACGTAGCGGGTGAGGAGGAGGACGGAGGCGAAGGCGGAGAAGAGGGACTCGTAGGCGAGGAAGATGGGCTTGAGCTGGTAGCCGTCGGGCCCCGAGAAGACGTCCGGCCGGGCGAGGATGGCGATGGCGGTGACCACCGGGACGACGAAGGACAGCGGCACCGCGCGCAGGAAGGCGCCCTTCCAGGTGGCGTCCGGGGTGCGGAAGCGCTCCACCAGCACCCAGAAGCGGAAGTCCCCGGTGATGACGAAGGCGATGGCGAAGACGCGCGCCACGGTGCCGCTCAGCGGAGTCAGCGCCCCGGTGAGGAAGGCGTCCACCGCGGTGTTGGCCAGGAGAAGCAGCATCACCCGCCGCATCGCCGAGGGCGGGAAGCGCATCACCAGCCGCAGCAGCAACGCCAGGCAGAAGGCGAAGGCGAGGCCCGGGTGGTGGAAGGGCCCGGCGTAGATGGCGTTCCAGTCCAGGGACATGCTGCGGGCGCGTCATAGTTGAAGGTGGCCGCGCGCGCGCAGCAAAGAAGTGACACCGTGCGGAAGAGGCCGCGGCTCCACGCGAAGGTCTCAACGAGGGAGCATCGAAGGTGCTGCGCTGGGCGAGGTGTGGGGCGCCGAGAACCCCTCGCCCCCGGGGGCACTCTCGCCACGTGCGCTTCCTCCCGCGGCGCCGAGGGGCTCGTCGAGTCGAGCACGCCCACTCGCCTCCCATCAGGCGGCTTGAGGCTGCCTTCAGGTGCAGGACGCACCGACCGCGACGCAGCGTCCGGCCGAGCACGGCTTGAACGACGCCCCCGTGCAGCCCGACGCCGGACACTGGCAGCTCGTGACGAAACCACTCATGCAGCAAGGCTCGTAGCGAGGCGGCGCGCCTCCCCCGGTGCCGCCACCCGCACCACCACCCGCACCACCGCCCGCGCCGCCGCCCGCGCCGCCGCCGAGGCCCGCGTCGAGGACGCCTCCACCGCCACCCGCGCCGCCGGCCGTTCCACCACCGCCCGCCCCGCCTCCTCCCCCACCGCCGCTGCCCCCGCCGGCGCCACCCGTTCCACCGGCCGCGCCGCCGCCGGTGCCAGCGCCTCCGCCCGCGCCGCCACCGACTCCACAGGACGCCCCGCGGCTGCACGAGCCGCCCGCGCACGCCACGAAGACCTGCTGGCAGGTGGCCGTCTCCTCACAGAGGCAGGTGCTGAGCAGGCTGCCTTCGCAGCACACCACCCAGGTGTCCGCCAGGGGCTGCCCGGACTCGTAGAGCGGATCGAAGCAGCCCTGCGCCGCGAGGCCGAACACCGCCCCCACCAGCGCCGCGCGCACGAGGTGCCCCACGCTGACTCCCTGGCTTCTTCGCATCACGTCACGCCTTCAGACACGCCAGCCCGGCCGCATGGGACACTCGCACGTCACGGGCCCGAGCGGGAGAAGGCCTCGGCCAGCGCGCCGAAGGCCGCCCGCACGTTGGCCGACGCTCGCCGCCCCGGGGCGCACACCGCGTGAATGTCCGGCCCCTCCGCGCGCGAGGAGGGGAACAGCTCCACCAGCCGCCCTTCGCGCAGCGGCTCAGCCACCATGAAGTCGAAGGCCTGGGTGACGCCGAGGCCCACCAGCGCGCACTCCAGGAGCGCCGGCCCGTTGTCCACCAGCAGCCCGCCTTCCAGCGGCAGCGGGCCTCCCGCGAGGAGAAAGGGCCACGGCTTGTTGTTGGGCGCCCGCAGCACCAGGCAGCGGTGCTCCTTCAGGTGCGCGGGCCGCGTGGGCGTGCCGTGCCGGGCCAGGTACGCCGGGGAGGCCACGGTGACGAGCGAGGTGCGCCTCAAGCGCCGCGCCACCAGCGAGGACTCCGCCAGCGCGCCCACGCGCACCGCCACGTCGATGGACTCCTCCGCGAAGCGCGACAGCGCGTCCGTCACCCGCACGTCGAAGGTCAACTTCGGGAAGCGCGAGGACAACAACGCCAGCGCCGGCACCAGCAGCGGCACCACCACGAAGGGCACCGACACCACCAGCGCGCCCGACGGCTCGGCCCGCGTCCCGGCCAGCGCTTCCCTCGCCCCGCGCACCGACGCCAGCGCCTGCCGGCAGCGCTCGAAGAAGAGCTGCCCCTGCCGGGTCAGGCTCACCGCTCGCGTGGTCCGCTGGAAGAGCGCGTGACCCAGGTCCACCTCCAGGGCCGCCACCGCCTTGGACACGGCCGCCGGCGTCACCCCCAGGCGCGTCGCCGCCCGGCGAAAATTGCCCTCCTCGGCCACCGCCACGAAGGGCACGACCCCGCGAAACGTCTCCAGCTCCATGCGTTTCTCAACAATAGGTTAACAGAGAGTTGCCCAGGCGCGCGTTGTTTCCTTGCGGTTGCGAGCGCACTGTTACCCCACACGACGCGCACTCCCGCGCGTCACACCAGGAGTGACTGACATGGCGGACTCGACGAAGACGGCAGTGGTGACGGGTGGCACTTCGGGGCTGGGTGAGGCGGCGGTGATGGCGCTGGCGCAGGCGGGCTGGCGGGTGCTGGTGGTGGGGCGGGACGCGCAGCGCGGCGCGGAGGTGGCGGGGAAGGCGGGCCCCCGGGCGGAGTTCCTCAAGGCGGACCTCTTCTCGCTGGAGGACGTGCGCCGGTTGGCCGCTGACATCAAGCAGCGCGCGCCGAGGCTGGACCTGCTCATCAACAACGCAGGCGGCGTCTTCAGCAAGGGCCCGCTGACGGCCGACGGCCTGGAGCGCACCTTCGAGCTCAACGTCGCGGCGCCGTACGTGTTGACGGAGGCGCTGCTGGACAACCTCGCGGCGGCGAAGGGCCGCGTCGTCAACGTCGCCACCGGCATCGCCAAAGGCTTCAAGGCGCCGCTGGACGAGGTGGTGGGCCCGAAGGCGAAGGGCGGGATGATGTCGTACGTGAAGAACAAGATGGCCCTCATCTCGCTGACGCGGGAGCAGCAGCGCCGGCACGGGGACCGGAGCGTCACCTTCGTGGCCCTCCACCCGGGCATCATCACCAACACCCGCTTCGGGCAGACGATGACGGGCTTCAACCCCTTCACCACCATCGGCCCCTTCTTCTCGAAGCTCTTCAACATCGGCGTCAGCCTGGAGACGGCGCAGCAGCGCTACCTCAAGGTAGGCACCGAGCCGGTGGAGCCGGCGGGCTACTACTACGAGGGCACGCTGCGCGAGGCGCCGAAGGGCGCGCGGGACGAGCAGTTCTCCCAGGGCCTGTGGGCGAAGCTGCAGGAGGTCACCGCACCGCAGGCCCGGACGTGACGGCCCTCACGGGTGGACCGGCGTCAGCGGGACTCCCCGGGTGCGGAGGTGTTCGACGAACAGCGGCGCGACGAGGGGACTCAGCGGCAGGGAGCTGGGCAGCAGCGGCGCTGCTCCGCCGTCAACTCAGAAGGAGACGGCCACGCCCGCCGTCGCGCCGAGCCGCGGCACCACCGCCACGCCCGACGACTTCTTCACCACCGCCGCGCCGCCGGTGCCGAGCAGGAAGAGCTCCACCGGTCCGCCCACCTTGAGGCGCCCTTCGAGGTCCAGCGCGCCGGTGACGCCCAGGCTGGTGCGGGCGGTGTCGTTGGGCAGCGACTGCAGCACCAGCAGCGGCCCCACCTCCACGCCCACCGCCACGCTGCCCCGCCGCCAGGCAAAGCGGTGGCCGGTGCCCACGCGCAGCTCGAACTCGTGCTGGGTGAAGGGCGTCGCGTCCATCGACGTCCCGGTGCGCCAGGCGAGCGCGAGCGCCCACTGGTTGAGGGGCCCGAGGAGGTAAGCGTCACGGCGGAAGCGCAGCTCCACGCCCGGCTGCACCGACAGGCCGCTCACCAGGCCAGACGAGACGCCGCCGCCCAGGGAGAACACCAGCAGCGACTCCGGCCCGCCCTTCGCCGCCACCTGCACCAGCGAGGCGCGCTCCAGGTCCTCGCCCCGCACCACCGCGCCGCCCGCCGCCGGCACCGTCACCCCGCGCTCCAAGAGCCCGTCCTTCGTCCGCAGCTTGAGGCGGTAGCCCCCCGGCGGGAGCGCCAGCGTCAGCGGCCCCGACGGCTTGTCCACGTCGGCCAGCACCGCGCCCGAGTCCTCCGCCACCACCAGCCAGCGCCCCGGGGCCTCCACCGCCAGCGTCAGTCGGGCCTTCGCCGCGCCTGGCTCCGACAGGACGAGCTGCCCCTGCCCGCGGAGGTCCACCGAGAAGGCGGGCCGCTGCACGCCGCCGCGGGTGGCGAAGGTGGCCTCGATGGTGCGCGCCCAGGCCCAGGCGTACGCCTCCTCCAGCGTCACCCGGCCGTCCTTCGAGGTGTCCGCCGCGCCGCGCAGCCCGGCGACGAGGAAGTGGGTGAAGTAGCTGCCGCCCAGCGAGTCGGACTCCTGCGCGTACTCGTCCGCGCCCGAGGCGGAGATGAAGACGCGGCCCTCCACGCCGGTGGCCTCGAGGCGGGTGGGCGGGAGCTCCGACGGCCTGAGTCCCTTCAGCCGCGTCACCGAGCCGGACTGGCAGGCGTCCACCACCAAGAGGCCCACCCGCACCGGCGCGGCCTTCACGAAGTCCACCAGCTCCTGCAGCGGCAGCTCCGTGCCGGCGAGGTGCAGCACCCCGTCGCCCGCGTGGGACGAGAAGAAGACGGTCAGCCGCTCGTAGGGGCCGCCCGCCATCCTCGACGAGAGCGCGGTGAGGGCCTCGCGCACCTGGGGGGCCGTCGCGCCGGTGAGGAGCACCACGTCCTGGGGGGCCACGCCGCCCACCTCCACCAGCGCGTCGCGGAAGCGCTGCGCGTCGGACTCGGCGAAGCGCAGGTGCTCTTCGGTGAGCAGCCCGCGGTTCTCTCCGATGACCAGCGCGAAGCGGCGCCCGTCGGCCCAGGCGCTGCCGCCGGCGAGGAGCACCAGCGCGACGAAGGCCACCGCCAGCCCTCGCAGGCCTCCGCCGGTCCGAAGGGAGGCGCCCAGACGACTCGGTGACGCTGGCGACCGCGTCCTCCACCCGACGCGAGACCGGCGCCTCTGCGGCTTGCGCGAGACGGTCGAGCACCGAGCAGGCGCACCGCCGGCGCTCGCCTGGCTCCCCAAGAGGGCGACGCGCTTGCGCCCCTCCGGGAGCGAGGCCGTCGTCACGGCACCACCTCGAGGCGCACCGAGGCGCTGGCCTCCGCGAGGCCCGGCGGGAGGTCCACGTCCAACGGGGACTGCCGCGCCTGCGCGCGCTTCACCACCTGACTCACCAGCGGCGTCGTCACCTTCCCCAGCAACAACGGCTTCGAGGCGAACAGCGCCACCACCCGCACGTCGCCGGGCGTCACCGTCAGCGTGTCCAGCCGCACCCGCGCGCCTGGCTCGATGCGCCCCAGCTCACCGCCCGTCTTCGGCCACAGCGTCGTCACCCCCTGCGCGTCGATGGCCACCACCACCGCGTGCGAGTACCCCGCGCCGCCCACCGCCAGCGTCAACGTCTCGCCCGGCTTCGCCTTCGTCACCGCCCGGCCCTGCGCGTCCAGCAGCTCCACCGTCGCCGCGCCCTTGAGCCGCGTGTCGTCGCCTCCCGGGCGGATGGGGTTGAACACTAACAGCGCCAGCGCCGCGGCCAGAGGCAGCGCCACCGCCGCCACGTGCACCAACCTCAAGCCCCGCTTCGCCGTCGGGGCTTCGGCCTTCGCCAGCAGCTTGTCCAGCGTGCGCGCCGCCGCCGGACTGCCCGCCACCGCCGCGCGGGAGGCCTGGAGCTCCCCCAGCCGCGCGCGGCACGCCTCGCACGAGGAGAGGTGCGCGCTCGCCTCCGCCGGCACGGCCAGCCCCGCCGCCGCCTCGTCCAGCACCAGCGCCGAGAGGTGCTCGCTCACGGCCCACCTCCGGGGAGCGCGCTCAACGCCTCCAGCTTCTGCCGCAGCTCTTCCGCCTCGCGCACGATGGTCTTCCGCGACAGGCCCAGCACGTCCGCCACCTCCTGCTGGGTGAGGCCGTCGAGGTACAGCAGCGCAGCCACCTCCACTTCCCGCTCCGTGAGGTGGGCGAGCCACTTCGCCAGCAGCATGCGCGCCTCCACCGCCTCGGGGCCCACGCCCGGCTCGTCGGACACCACCGCCAGGGCCGGCTCGCGCACGCGGCGGGAGCGCAGCAGGTTGAGCGCCACGTTGGTGGTGACGCGGTACACCCACGTCATCGGCCTCGCCTCGCCGCGGAAGGTGGCGCCCTGCGACAACATCTTCTCGAAGACCTCCTGCACCGCGTCCCACGCGTCCGCGTCACGGCCCAACAACACCCGCGCCCGCCGGTACACCACCGGCGAGAAGCGCGCGTACAGCGCCTGCACCTCTTCCCGGGTGAGTCCGCCGGACATCGCCGCGCGGGGCGCTCTGGGCCCCATCCATCACTCCCTGCCGCTCGCTTGGACACCCCGGGCTGGCCCGGTGGGACACGCGGCCGGGCAGGTATACCTTCAAGGAGGCTGCACTGGCCCGGAATCCCTCGCCCGGGCACAGGGTGGGCGTTACGGTGCGCGCCATGCTGACCCGCCCCCTGGTGCTGGCGCGCATCGCCTTCGCCAACATCCTCAGCAGCGCGCTCAACGTCTTCGTGGGCCTGGTGCTGCTCTTCGGCGCCGCGCTGCTGGTCATCGTCGGCTCCATCTTCGGCACCCTCGACGGGGCGCTGTCCAGGTCCATCGTGGACAGCATCACCGGGCACCTGCAGGTGTATGGGGCGAAGTCCAAGGACCCGCTGGAGATCTACGGCAAGGTGGACGGCAGCGACTCCAACCTCTCGGCCATCGAGGACTTCAAGTCCCTCAAGGCGAAGCTGCTCGCGGTGCCCAACGTGAAGCAGGTGGTGCCGATGGGCGCCGCCACCGCCATCCTCACGCCCGGCAACACCGTGGATGTGGTGCTGGAGAAGCTGCGCGCGCTGTACCGCAACCAGCAGGACCCGAAGACCGCGCTGCCGAAGGACGAGTTCGACAGCCAGGTGCGGAACGCGCAGCAGCACGTCCGCAACATCGTCGAGGTGCTGACCGAGGACCTGCAGCGCGCCAAGGAGTTGTCCAGCGCCACGCTGGAGCCTGGCGAGGAGCAGGCGCTGGCCGAGACGTCGCGGCCGGCCTTCTGGGACACCTTCGACGAGGATCCCTTCGCCCGCCTCGAGCTGCTCGAGAACGGCATCGCCCCGCTGGCCACCGAGGGCGACATGCTCTTCCTGCGCTACGTGGGCACGGACCTCGACGCGTACCAGTCCACCTTCGACCGGATGGTCATCGTCGAAGGCGGGAAGGTGCCCACCGGCCACCGCGGGCTGCTGTTGCCCCGCTTCTTCCGGGAGGAGTGGCTGAAGCTCAAGAACGCGCGCCGGCTGGACAAGATCCGCGACGCGCTGGCCACCGGCCGCACGCTGGCCGACACGGAGGACAAGGAGCTGCAGCGCTTCGTGCGGGAGAACCAGTCGCAGCCGCGGGAAATCCTCCTCCAGCTCGACGGCCTGCGCACCGCCGAGCTGGTGGGGAAGCTGCAGGGCCTGCTCGCCTCGACGGAGCGCGACCCGGCGAGGTTGCTCCACGCCTTCTTCGCCGTCACCGACGAGAACTTCCAGGCGCGCTACGACTGGTTCTACAAGGAAGTGGCGCCCATGCTGACGCTGTACCGGGCGCGCATCGGCGACCTCGTCACCCTGAAGAGCATCGGGCGCTCGGGCGGCATGGAAGCCACCGCGGTGCGCCTCTACGGCATCTTCGAGTACAGCGGCCTGGAGAAGTCGCCGCTGGCGGGCGTCAACGCGATGGTGGACATCGTCACCTTCCGTGACCTCTACGGCTTCCTCACCCCCGAGAAGAAGGCCGAGCTGGAAGCGATGAAGGCCAGCGCCCACGCGACGGAGGTGGCGCGGGAGGACGCCGAGGCCGCGCTCTTCGGGGGCGACACCGAGCTGGTGGCGTCCGTCGACGACAAGGCCTTCGCCCAGGCCGCGAAGGTGGCCGACGTGGAGAAGCTGGGCGGCGAGGACAGCGCGAAGGAGCGCGCCCGCCGCCGCAGCGAGACCTTCGACCCCGCCGCCGTGGACGACGGGGTGGTGCTCAACGCCGCCATCGTCCTGGCCGACGGCTCCCCGCTGGAGCAACTGCGGACGCAGGACGCCATCGAGAAGGTGCTGGCGCAGGACAAGGCCCCGCCGGACCCGAAGGCCATCGCCGACGCGAAGGCGCTGCTGTCCTCCGGCCGGGTGGGCGGCGGGCTGTCCTGGGCGCTGGGCAGCGTGGTGGAGAAGGAGGAAGCGCGGGCCAAGGGCGAGGCGCCGGCCACCACCTCGGCGCTGCTGGACCTGCAGGCGGCGCTCAAGGCGGAGCGCGCGGCTCTGGAGCCCGCCGACGTGGACGTGGTGAAGCGGCTGCTCGACTCCGCGCGGCCGAAGGTGTGGGTGGTGGGCTGGAGCAGCGCCGCCGGCTTTCTGGGCAAGTTCATCGACTTCTTCCGCATGCTGCTGGTGGGGGTGGTGGCCACCTTCGCCTTCATCGCGCTCCTCGTCGTCACCATCGGGATGACCATCGCCACCCTGCAGCGCACGCAGACCATCGGCACCATGCGGGCCATCGGGGCGCAGCGCACCTTCGTGATGGGCATGGTGCTGACCGAGACGGCGGTGCTGGCGCTCGTCTTTGGCCTGCTGGGCGCGCTCATCGGCGCGGGGGTGGTGGAGTGGCTGCACGCCTCGGGCATCCCCGCCTTCCGCGACGAGCTGTACTTCTTCTTCTCCGGCCCGGTGCTGCGGCCCGAGCTGACGGCCGGCGGCTTCGTGCTGGCGCTGGTGGTGACGCTGGTGGTGAGCGTGCTGGCCGTCATCTTCCCCACCATCCTCGCGACGCGCGTGGCGCCGGTGACGGCCATGCAGGAGACGGCGTGATGATCCTCCTGCGCATCGCCTTCCTGTCCCTGTGGCAGCACCGCAGGCGCACCCTGGTGCTGGGCGCCGCCATCGCCTTCGTCACCGCGCTGATGCTGGTGATGCTGGGCGTGGCCGAGGGGATGAACCGGTCCCTCATCGAGTCCTCCACCACGCTGATGAGCGGGCACGTCAACGTGGCCGGCTTCTTCAAGCCCACCGCCGGCCAGACCGCCCCGGTGCTGACGCACGCCAAGGCGGTGACGGAGGTGGTGCGCCAGGAGGTGCCCGAGGCCGTCTACCTGGCCAGCCGCGGCCGCGGCTTCGCGCGGGTAGTGAGCGACACCGGCGCCATGCTGCTGGGCCTCACCGGCGTCCGGGTGGCGGAAGAGAAGGGCCTCAAGGAAATCCTGCGCATCAAGGAGGGCCGCCTGGAGGACCTGGCCAGGCCCAACTCGGTGCTGCTCTTCGAGGAGCAGGCGGCGGAGCTGGAGGTGCGCGTGGGCGACGCGCTCACCATCTCGGCGCCCACCCCGCGCGGCACCACCAACACCGCCGACGTGACGGTGGTGGCGATCGCCAAGGGCATGGGGCTGATGAGCCAGTTCAGCTGCTTCGTGGAGGAGCGGGTGCTGCAGCGGCTCTACCAGTTGAACGACGACACCACCGGGGTGGTGCAGGTGTACCTGCCCACGGCCGACCTGGAGTACGTCAAGCGCATTCAGGCCCGGCTGCGGGACAGCCTGCAGCGGGCCGGCTTCGCGCTGATGGACGACGACCCGCGGGCCTTCTGGTTCAAGTTCGAGAACGCCAACCGCGAGGCCTGGACGGGCCAGAAGCTGGACCTCACCAACTGGCACGACGAGGTCAGCTTCGCCGCGTGGACGGTGGATCTGATGAACGCGCTGGCCTTCGGGCTGGGCTTCGTGCTGCTGCAGGTCATCGGCGTGGGGATCATGATCGTGATGTGGATCTCCATTCGCGAGCGGACGCGCGAAATCGGCACCCTGCGGGCCATCGGCATGCAGCGGCGCAGCGTGCTGGTGATGTTCCTCACCGAGGGCTTCCTGCTGGGGCTCATCTCCACCACCGCGGGCATCCTGGCCGGGCTGGGGCTGGGGCTGGGGCTCGACGCCGCGAAGCTGCCGCTGCCCATCGGCATGCAGTTCGTCCTGTTGAGCGACCAGCTCCAGGTGGTGCCGACTGCCCAGTGGGCGGTGGCGACGCTCCTCTTCATCACCGCGGTGGTGACGGTCATCTCCTTCGTGCCTTCGTACATCGCGGCGCGCCTCAAGCCGGTGACGGCCATGGCCCACGCGGTGTGAGGATGCGAACGGCGCTGCTGCTCACCACGCTGGCGCTGACCTCCGCCTGTGGCCCCGGCGCGGGCGCTCGCTGCTCGACGCCCAGCGCCATCGAGTGCGCCGGCTCGACGACGGTGCTGACCTGCGAGGGCGGCCAGTGGGTGGGCCACCCCTGTCCGGGTTGCTCCGGCCAGACGTGCGACTGGAAGGGCGCGCAGGTCGGCGCCCCCTGCCCGCGCTTCGCCGCCACGTACGGCACGTGCAACTACGACGGCCGCCTCATCGGCTGCTACTGGTCCGACTTCACCGACGCCGGCACCTTCGTAGAGAGCGCGTGCCCCGCGTGCGTTGCAGGCAAGTCCCTCGAGGAGCTCGGGCGCTGCTCGGGCGGGCGCTGCTCCTGCCAGTAGCGTCAGGAGGCCTCCGCGCCCGGCTGACCCACGGCGCGCAGGACCTTCATCGGCCCCACGTCGCGCACCCGCTCCAGTTGCCCGCGCGTCTTCACCAGCAGGCTCCCGGCGAAGCCCAGCGCGTTGACGGACAGGTCTGCCCAGGCCTCGGCGCGGCGCGGCACCACCAAGAGCCAGTCCCGCGTGGCGAGAAGATTCCACGGCGCCCCCGGCGCGACGCGCAGGTCGGTGAGCGCCTTCGTCACCTCCACCGCGAGCGAGGCGCCGTCCTTCGGCGTGTCGACGAGGCGGTGGCGCACCGGCAGCCTCCCCGAGCGGAGGAGCGGCTCCAGCGGCGCCTTCATCGGCACCACCTGCAGGTGCTTGTGCGGCTGGCTGGCCCCCGCCCCCGCCCCGCCGTTGAAGAAGCCCAGCGCGTCGCCGCCCTCGCCCAGACAGAAGCGCAGCGCCTCACCGTCGGCTCGAGTGAGCCACGCCTCCTGCGGCTCGAAGGCGCGCGTCACCAGCAGCAGGTGGTGCTGGAAGACGGGGAACTTGTTGAGCAGACACCCGTGCGTCGCCGACACGTCGCCCACCACCAGGTCCGCCTCCCACGGCAGCGCGAAGGGGTCCTTCTTCAGCGGCGCCGCGCCCGCCGTCGCCTTCGCCAGCAGGCTGGAGACGACGCGCACCTGAAAGCGGGCGCCCCCTTCCTCCACCTCTTCCACCTCGGTGACGAGTGGCTCCAGCGCTCCCGACGCGAGGGCGCGCTGCCACGTCGTACGCGCCCGGTGCCACAGCGTGCCTGCGGTGAGGAAGTCCACGGCGGCAACGCTACGACGCCGGCTGCCGTCCGGCACCGTCGGCGCGGGCGACTGCTTCCCCAAAAAGGACGTGGGCGGTTGGAACTGTGGAAACAGTCGCGGCCAGGCCCTGACGAAGCTCAGCCCGCGTCATGGTCGTCGCCCGCCGCCAGCCGGTACTTCTTCAGCTTGCCGTGCAGCGTGGCCCGCCCGATGCGCAGCAACCGCGCCGCCTCGCTGCGGTTGCCCTTCGCCTCGTCCAGCGCCGTCACCAGTTGGCTGCCGATGGGCTTCGCCCGAGTCCAAGGTGAACGGATTTATTCGGTGATGTTGCGGGTTTTTCTTCTGCGTAGCGTGCGTGATGCTTGACGGTTCTGATTCGCACGAAATACCCTCTCGCGCTTCAGCAAGGGAGGGTCGATGAAGCGGCTCAGTGGTGGTTTGACGTGTGCGCGGGGAGGGCTGCTGGCCGCCCTTCTGCTGGCGAGTTGCGAAGGCGTCGTTTCCGACCTCGACCGACGCTCGACGATCGAGCAGAGATTGGATCTCCCGAAGGCGCCGTCGGACAACAATCTCACCCGGGCGATTGCGCAACAGCCGCTGGGCAGCGGCTGGATCATGGTCCCGGCTTCCGAGTTCTTCGCTGAGGTGGGGGACCGAAGCAGTGAGGATCTGGACGCACTCAACGCGGCCTTTGCCGCGGCAGAAGTCGCGAACGATCCCTGGACCAGTGGCGTATTCTCGGCGGACGTCGTCGAAGGGCAGACCGTCGAGAGTTCTCTCTGGCTGGTCGTCAACGACGCGGTGGACTTCGATGGCCGGGTTCTCGGAACGCAGTTCACGCTGGTGCCGTTGCCCCTGAGCTTCACTCCCACCTGGGCGGCGACCAACGTGTTCTTCACGATGGAAATGTCTTCCGTCGGCACTGGGCGGTGCTGCGGGCCGTTGAGGGCCTGCGAGGCCGCAGGACCGATGCCGCCAACGTGTCCCGAGGAGGGCTACTGCGGTGATGGACTGCTCGTGCACCAGCCCACGGGCGCGAGCGATGCGCGGAACCAGGCCGGTTTCGACAAGCGCGGTGTGACCTGGTTCGACAGCGGGGCTCCGGGCCTGGGGTACTGCCACCCCCGGGTGATTCCCGGGTGCTTCAACGTGAACCAAATGTGCAGCGAAGGCGGGTTCGGTGCCGCCTGGGGCCAGTCGTGGGAAGCCGCGCTTCCGCTCAACAACGCGTCGTGCAGTGCCGGTGAGCGCCCCGTGTCGGGGCGAGTTCCGCCGCCACAGTGTCTCTACGCCGGCGGCGTGAATTGCAAGGGGGCGGGCTGCGGAGCGGCGCCCAGTGGCACGATCAAAGGAGGCGCAGCCGGAGGCGGCGGCCGGCGCCCGGAGTGCGACGGCCACTGCTACGCCTGCGAGGACAACAACGCTTGGACCGATGAGAACTTTCGCCCGCGCCAGTGCGACATCGCTCGGCCAGCCTCACAATTCGGTCTTCCCGCGGCGGTAGGGGGAGGCGTGTGCGACGCCACGGGGAACGAGGTGCTCCTCAACCAGGCCGCGCTCCGCGCCAGCATCAATTGGAATCCCGGCGATCCACCCAGGACGGATGGGTGCACCCCGCCGACCTCGCGAGGCGTTCAGGTGTGCACTCGTTGCGAAGGGAAGTCGTGCCGGAAGGTCATCAAGCGCACCTCGAGTCCGGTTGCTCAGAATACCTGCGGAGAGAGCACTGGTTCCGGCGCTTGTCCTGCAGCTGGAGGAAGCTCGGGCGGCGGCTCGAACGACCCGTCGCGAGCGGCCGACTCCAGCCAGACCGATCCTCCCGTCACGCCCCCTTCTCCTCCGCCGCCGGTGCCCACTCCCCCTCCGCCTCCTCCGCCGCCGGCCAGCAACTCGAACCCCAATGCCAACACACCCGCGTCGCCGGAAAAGCCTGTCGAGCACAATCCGGCCGAGGGCGCTGATCCCATCGAGCTTGCGAGCGGTGCCTTCACCTTGTCGCAAACGGACCTGAGCTTCCCAGGCGCGGCACGACCGCTCGAGTTCAG
>JADLDB010000096.1 GCA_020846875.1 Myxococcales bacterium
CAGCGCCAGGCGTGGGAAGACGAAGCCACCCGCGTGGGGGACGTGCCGCTGCCGGGCGGCTCGGAAGCGCCTCCGGCCACGGACATCGACTTCGGCAGCTTCGACGCGCCGCCCACCGGCAAGGCGCCCGCGCTCGGCTTCGATCAGGGCGCCACCAGCCTCGAGCCGGCGATCAGCCTCCCCGGCGCGGCGGGCCCCACCTCGGATCAGGAGGCGACCGCAGCGGTGCCGGCCTTCGTGCCGCGCTCCAGTCCCGGAGGATCCATTCCCCTCCCCGGAGGCGCCGATGCAGCTGCGCCTCCTCCGTTGCCGAAGAAGCCGGCTTCGTCCAGCTCCATCCCGTTGCCCGGAGGCGGCGGTGGGGCGAGGGCACCCACGGGCGGTGGCATCCCACTCCCTGGCGGGCGCGGGGCACCGGCCGCCTCCTTCGGCGCCGAGGTGCCCCTGCCGGGCTCCGGCGACGATCTGGAGGTCGATCTCGGAGGAGCGACCGACGCGGTGGCGTTGCCCGGCAGCGGCGGCTTCGGCGGCGACGACCTCGGCCAGGCCCCGGCGGCGGTCGCCCCGGCGCGGGACTTCGGCTTCGATCCTCCCGCGGCGCCGGCCGGCGGCGCGTTCGACTTCGACTCGGCGCCCGCGCCTGCCGCCGCGCCTGGCGCCTTCGACTTCGGCTCCGCGCCTGCGCCCGCGCTTTCGTCCGGCTCGGGCGCCTTCGACTTCTCCGCGCCTCCGCCCCCGGCGAGCGCTTCCGGCGCCTTCGACTTCGGGGGGCCGCCGGCTCCCGCCGCGCCAGCGCCCGCGTCCGCGGGCTCGGGGGCCTTCGACTTCGGCGCGCCCCCCCCGGCCGCGCCCGCCGCCGCGGCCAACCTGGGCTTCGGTGAAGTGGACTTCGGCGGCGGCGGCCAAAGCGGCGCGTCGGGAGATCTCGAGTTCGACCCGACAGCCTCCCCCAAAGCCGGTGGGGAGGAGCTCGAGGCCGACTTGAGCGCCCCCATCCCCAGCAGCCCGTCGAGGGCCCCGGGCGGACCCGCGGACGGCCTGGAGATGTTGTCCTTCATCGACGACACGGCCCGCGACGCCGGCGCCCAGGCGGAGGCCGCCACGTCGGTGCGCCGCTTCCACGTCAAGCGGCGCAGCGGCAAGACGTTCGGCCCCTTCGAGGAGGCCGTGATCGTCAAGATGCTGGAGGACGGCCAGTTGCTCGGCAACGAAGAGGTCTCGCTGGACGCCGAGAATTGGCAGCCGATCGGCTCGGAGCCCACCTTCCAGGCGATCATCGCCAAGCTGATGGAGGCGCCCGCGCGGACCGCCACCGCCCAGGGGCTGCCCAGCGTCGAGGACAAGCCCAAGGGCCCCTCGATGGATCGCCTGAAGCAGCTCTACGAGGGGCGCATGGCGGCGGTGGCCGTCGTGCAGGGCAAGGAGCCGGTCCCCTTCAAGAAGCGGGTGCCGTACATCATCGCGGGCGTACTGCTGGCGTCGGTGCTGGTGGCGGGCCTGGTGCTGGGCACCACCCCCTACGGCTTCTTCGCCTTGAAGCTGCTCTTCCCCGCCAAGGTGAAGGCCGGCTCCCGCGAGTTCGGCTACCTGCAGGAGGCGCGCGCGGCCTTCCTCACCGACACCTGGAAGTCCTACCAGGCGGCGAAGACGTCGGCCGAGCAGGCGCTGGCGGTGAAGGAGTACCCGGAGGCGCGCGCGGTGTGGTGCCAGGCCGTCTTCTACCTGGAGCGCAGGTACCACAAGGCGGCGCCCGGCGAGCTGGCGCAGGCCCACGGCGAACTGGTCAACATCGTGCTGCTCAGCGAGAAGCACCCCGAGGTCCTCAAGGCCATGGCCGGCGCCGCCCTGCAGAAGAAGCAGGCAGAGGAGGCAATGGGCTTCATCTCGGACGCGGTGGCGCGCGACGACAACGACTCCGAAGCCCACTTCCTGCGCGCCGAGGCGTACCTGCTGAAGAAGCAGGCCGCGCAGGCGAAGGCCGAGTACGAGGCGATCCTGAAGAAGGATCCCAAGAGAGCGCGCGCGCTGCATGCCCTGGGGGCCTTGTTGGCTTCTCAGGGCGAGACGGACGGCGCGGCGGGCAAGTTCGCCGAGGCGCTGGAGGTGGCCCCCGCCCACGTCTCGTCCGCGGTGGAGCTGGCGGAGATCGCCATCTTGAAGCGCAAGGACGGCGCGCGCGGCGCGGAGCTGCTCGACAAGGCGCTGGCCGACGACGTGAAGGGCAACCTGTCCGCCGCCGAGACGGGCAAGGCCCTGGCCTTGCGGGCCGAGCTCAAGGTGCTGGAAGGCAAGCTGGCCGAGGCGGTGAGCCCCTTCGAAGAGGCGCTCAAGGTGGACCCGGACAACGCCTTCGCCCAGGCCCGCCTGGCGCGCGCGCTGCTCGAGCTGCACCTGCCGGAGAAGGCCGTGCCGCTCTTCCAGAAGGCCGTGCAGTCGGTGCCGGAGTCGCTGGACTACACCGAGGGCTACCTCTCGGCGTTGATCCTCGTGGGGAAGATGGACGAGGCCACCCGGGTGGTGCAGGCCGCCACGGCGCGCTTCCCGGGCAACGCGATGCTCAGCTACCTGTCCGGGCGCGTGTCCGACGCGCTGGACAACCCGAAGGAAGCCGAAGAGGCCTACAAGGGCGCGATCGCCGCGGACGGGAACATTCCCGACGCGTACCTCTACCTCTCCCGCCTGTACGTGCGCTTCCGGCGCTTCCAGGAGGCCCGCCCCCAGCTGGAGGCCGGCCTGAAGAAGGCGCCCGATGATCCCGCGCTGCGGGTGGGCATGGGTGAGCTCGCCTTCCACGAGCGCGACCTGTCCCGTGCGGAGACGGAGTTCAAGAAGGCCATCGAGCTCAACCCCAACTCGGCCGACGCGCACCTCGGCCTGTCCCGGGTCAGCCTGGAGCGCGGCAAGTATGAGCTCGCCGCCGCGCAGGTGGAGAAGGCGCTGGAGCTCAACCCGCGGATCGTCGGCGGCCGGCTGCAGCGGGGCATGGCCCTGTGGAAGCTCAGCCGCCTGGACGAGGCGATCAAGGAATTGGAGCAGGCCCAGGCCGACGAGCCCCGCAACACCCAGTTGATCGTCACCTTGGGCGCGGTGGAGTTCGAAAAGGGCGATCTCAACTCCGCGTCCACCCACCTCAACTCGGCGCTGATCGCCGAGCCCAGCCACGCCGACGCGAACTTCTACCTGGCGCGCCTCAAGAACTCCCGGCAGGAGCACACCCAGGCGATCGAGGCGATGAAGCGCGCGCTGGAGATGAACGGGAAGAACCCGCTGTACCGCTACTGGATGGGCCGGGTGTACGCCGATGCGCGCAAGACGGACGACGCGATCGCCGAGTGGAAGCTGGCCCTGGAGGTGGACCCCAAGTACGCCGACGCCCTGCAGGCGCTCGGCGCGGTGTACCTGGAGCGCAACGACTTCAAGCGCTCCATCGGCTACTACGAGCAGGCCCTGGCCGCCGATCCGGCCCGCCTCGAGGCGCGCGCGGCGATCGGCGACGCCCAGATGAAGATGGAGGACTGGAAAGGCGCCATCTCCACCTACCAGCGGGTGCTCGAGGCGGATCCCGACATGAAGGGCGGGTACTTCAAGCTGGGGCAGGCCTACGAGGAGTCCCGTCAGTTCCCCAAGGCCATCGACAACTACAAGAAGGCCATCAAGCAGAACCCGGAGGACGCGGACGCCTGGCTGCGGCTGGGCTGGCTGTACAAGGACACCAAGAGGGCCAAGGAAGCGATCACCTCCTTCACCCGCTACCTCGAGCTCAAGCCGGAAGCAGAGAACAAGAAGGAGATCGACGACGAGATCCACTTCCTCACCAAGGACTGAAGGGACGGGCGAGCCGCCGTGTTGGACCTGAAGGAGATCGCGAAGAACTTCGACGCCGTGGTGGCCCGGCTCAATGACCGGGGCGGCGCGCTGGACTTGAGCCGCTTTTCCGCCCTCTTCGGCGAGCGCAGGCAGCTCAACATCGAGCTGGAGGCGAAGCAGGCGACGCGGAACAAGGTGCAGGACACCCTGAAGTCCGCGGACAACGAGACCCGCAAGACGGTCGGCGCCCAGATGAAGGCGCTGGGCCAGGAGATCAAGGACGCGGAGGGCCGGCTCAAGGCGCTCGAAGACCAGCTCAACGAGCTGATCCTGAACGTGCCCAACGTGCCGCACGAGTCGGTGCCGAAGGGGCAGGACGAGCACGGCAACCAGTGCGTGCGCACCTGGGGCGAGAAGCCCAACCTGCTCTTCACCCCGAAGCAGCACTTCGAGTTGGGCGAGAAGCTGGGGCTGCTGGACTTCGAGCGCGCGGTGAAGGTGTCGGGCACCCGCTTCGCCTTCTCCAAGGGGGCCCTGGCCCGGCTGGAGCGCGCGCTGACCGCCTTCATGATCGACGAGCACACCAGGCAGGGCTACCTGGAGCTGCTGCCGCCCTACCTCGTCACGAGGGCGTCGATGACCGGCACCGGGCAGTTGCCCAAGTTCGAGGCCGACGCCTTCAAGACGGCCGGCGAGCGGGAGCTCTTCCTCATCCCCACCGCGGAGGTCCCGGTCACCAACTTCCACGCGGACGAGATCCTCGAGCAGCCGCTGCCGGTGAGGTACGTGGCGGCGTCCCCCTGCTTCCGCGCCGAGGCGGGCAGCGCGGGCAAGGACACCCGCGGCCTCATCCGCATGCACCAGTTCCACAAGGTGGAGCTGGTCAAGTTCGCCCACCCGGACAGGTCCTTCGAAGAACTGGAGGCGCTCACCCGGGACGCGGCGTCGATCCTCGAGAAGCTGGGGCTGCACCACCGGGTGATGCTCCTGTGCACCGGCGACATGGGGTTCGCCTCGGCCAAGACGTACGATCTCGAGGTGTGGCTGCCCGGGCAGAACGCCTTCCGGGAGATCTCGAGCTGCAGCTGCTTCACCGACTTCCAGGCCCGGCGGGCGAAGATCCGCTTCCGCGAGAAGGCCGGCGACAAGCCGCGGCTGGTCCACACGTTGAACGGCTCGGGGCTGGCGGTCGGCCGCACCGTGGTGGCGATCCTGGAGAACTACCAGCGCGAGGACGGCACGGTGGCGCTCCCCAAAGTCCTGCACCCGTACATGGGCGGCCTCACCGAGCTGCTGCCTCTCTAAGCCCCCGGGAGGCCAGCCACATCACGGTTGCAGTCCTCGAAGGGGTGCTGTAGGTGGGCGCCCTCTTACGTCTGAAGTCGGGCGTCAGGGGCGTCGGTCACAAGCGGTCTGGAGCAGTGGCCGAGCGGCTGAAGGCAGCGGTCTTGAAAACCGCAGATGTCGAAAGGCATCCGTAGGTTCGAATCCTACCTGCTCCGTGCAGTTGGTCTTTGACAGCGTGGATGGGCGGAGACGGACCCCCAGCCGTCTTCCGTCGTGGTGTGAAGTCGCAAGTCGTTGTGGGGAGATGGCCGAGTGGCTGAAGGCGCAGGTTTGCTAAACCTGTATACTCGCAAGGGTATCGAGGGTTCGAATCCCTCTCTCTCCGCAAAGAAGAGCAGCGGTCGGACTCATGCTCCCTTAGCTCAGCTGGATAGAGCGTTGGACTACGAATCCAAAGGCCGGAGGTTCGAATCCTCCAGGGAGCGCAACCCGCCGATGAGCGACGAGGCAGCGCAGCGGGAAGCCGACGAGGCCTTCATGCGGCAGGCGCTGGCGCTGGCCGACGAGGCCGCGGCGCTGGGCGAGGTGCCGGTGGGCGCGGTGGCGGTGCGGGACGGACAGGTGGTGGGCCGCGGCTACAACCGGCGGGAGATCGATCGCGATCCCTTCTCCCACGCCGAGCTGCTGGCGATGCGGGAGGCGGCGAAGGCGGTGGGCGCGTGGCGGCTGTCGGGCGTCACCGTCTACGTGACGCTGGAGCCCTGCGCGATGTGCGCCGGCGCGCTGGTGCAGTCGCGGCTCAGCCGCCTGGTGTTCGGCGCGGTGGATCCGAAGGCGGGCGCGGTGGGCAGCCTGTACGATCTCGCGACCGATCCCCGGCACAACCACCGGGTGGAGGTGACGGGCGGCGTGCTGGCCGAGGCCTCGCGCGAGCGCCTCAAGGCCTTCTTCCAGGGCCTGCGCGCCCGGAAGTGAAGGCGACGACAAGTCCTTTGGGAGAGATGGCCGAGTGGTCGAAGGCACCTGACTCGAAATCAGGCATACCGGTAACGGTATCGTAGGTTCGAATCCTACTCTCTCCGCTCGAGAGTCTTAGTTCGGGAGAGGTGGCCGAGTGGCTGAAGGCGCACGCCTGGAAAGCGTGTGTATCTGAAAGGGTACCGTGGGTTCGAATCCCACCCTCTCCGCTCGTAGAATGAATTCTGGTCAGGGCAACGCGGGGCCGTGAACCCCGCCAGGTCCGGAAGGAAGCAACGGTAGCGTCACCCCGCGTGTGTCCTGGCCGTCCTTTTGTGAGGAAAGCCCGGTGGAGCCGTCAAAGGCCCCGCCGGGTTTTTCTTTTCTTCCTGCGCGTCTCTAACCCCGGAGATCGCCTGAGCAGAGCACGCCTCGCTGGTCCCTTGCCCGGATCTCGTCGTCGCTCGTCGGTCACGGGCCCACCAGCCCGCTCCCTCCTCGCTTCTCGACCTCCGG